>JBBQGM010000013.1:0-64242 GCA_038322995.1 Pyrinomonadales bacterium | reverse complement strand
GCGCGCACCGTGATCTTCGGGTTATGCTTGGCTAAGACCTTCGTGATCGCCGCCGTCAACGTCGTCTTGCCATGATCCACGTGCCCAATCGTGCCAATGTTCACGTGCGGCTTCGACCGGTCAAACTTCTCCTTCGCCATTGCGTTAATCGCCTCTTTAATTTGTGTGTGGTTCAGTACCCTGAAAAGCCCGCGATGAGATTTGAACTCATGACCTCCTCCTTACCAAGGAGGCGCTCTACCCCTGAGCTACGCGGGCGCGAACGGTTCGTGCGTCCTACCGCGCGGCAGAACGGGAAGCGGGAGACGAGGCTCGAACTCGCGACCCTCAGCTTGGAAGGCTGATGCTCTACCAACTGAGCTACTCCCGCCCGGAAAAATGATGAACGATGCAGGCGAAATGATGGATTAAAAAGCCGCTCGGCTTTATCATTCATCGTTCCGCGTTCATCATTTCGCTGGTGCAGGGGGTAGGATTTGAACCTACGTAGGGCGTTAGCCCGCCGGGTTTACAGCCCGGTGCCATTAACCACTCGACCACCCCTGCCCGTGTTGTCAAACTTGATGAGTGGAGCCGGCGAAGGGACTTGAACCCCCGACCCTCTGATTACAAATCAGATGCTCTACCAACTGAGCTACGCCGGCTCAACACGGACAGCTCCGCGCTCATCCGACAAAACGCGAATACTAACAATAGCTTTTAGAAAACGCAAGTCGCTGAGAACATTGACGCGGAAAACTGCCGGTTTACTGGCCCGGCGCAGAATTTCATTGACGTATCGAGCGGCTAATCGGTAGGATTGAAGTGGCCCCGGTGCGGCGGGACGAACGAGCGCGCTGCATCTTATTTCTCAAACCCTTTACCCCGTCGTCTGGCCTATGCCACCCATGGCCGCACGCCTATCAGCCCGTTTTCCCCGTCCCGACTCAATTGAAGGAGACTTTTGTGCGTACTCGTAACCTGCTTCCGCTTCAGTTTCTCGCTAGCACCCTGTTGGCGCTCTTGTGCCTGACTACCGTCAGCGCCCAGACCATGACCGGCCGCGCCGAACAGACGAGCGCACAAAGCGCGGGGCCGAATAGACCAACCATCGCGCCCGCCGCCCGGCCGGCCGAGTTGCACTGCGCCGGTTTCATCGAGTACGCACCTGCGCCAAACTATCTGCAAGTCGTCGGCGGCGAACAGGAGCAGGAGCAGACCATATATGCCGTAGGCGACTTCGTTTATATTAATGCGGGCGTGCAGCAGAACGTGCGTGAGGGCGCGGAGTATTCGGTTGTGCGCCCGCGCGGACAGTTCACCTCAAAGTGGACGCAGAAGAAGGGCGGGCTTGGGGTCTATACGCAAGAGATCGCGCGACTGCGCGTGACCCGCGTGCAGGCGGAGACTTCGGTCGCGCAGGTCACAGATGCCTGCGACATGATCCTGCTAGGCGACTTGCTCCGCGGCGTGCCCGCGCGCGTTGCGCCGGTTGTGCCGGTTGACGCCGTCTTTGATCGCTTCGCTGCGCCGAGCGGCAAGCAGCAAGGCCGCATCGTGCTGGCGCGCGACGGGCTGGAGATGCCGTCGGTCAGACAGGTCGTTTATATCGATCTGGGACGTGAGGACAGCGTTAAAGAGGGCGACCGCCTGGCGATCTTCCGCCCCGTCGGCCAAGGCAACATCTCGCGCTATCGCGACGAAGAAATCACGCCCTCCGCCAACTACGGCTTCGAGAGCGAACGCTTCCGCGGCGGCAAATTCTCCATCAAGGCACAGCGTGTGCAGAATCCAAGCAGCAACGGCATCCGCGGCCCGATGATCACGACACCGAAGATCAAGCGCAGTCGTCCGCCCCTCCCGCGCAAGATGGTTGGTGAGCTGGTAATCCTTGACGTGCAGCAACGTACGGCCACCGCCATCATCACGCGCGTCGCCCAGGAAGTGCATACAGGCGACTACGTCGAGATTCAATAGCGCAAGCCGGCGAGTCCAACCGCAACGGGCGCAAAGAAAAACGTAAAGGGCGCAGAGAGTGTATCTCTGTGCCCTTTGTGTTCTGCGCGCGCGGCGATTAATTCTTCGCCGCGCGCTAACGAATGATTTGCCGTGCGGCCGGCGGCACAGTCGCCTGCGCGGCAGCGCGGCGGGCGGCGGCCCGCCCGCTCATTGAGACATAGAAGACGCGGAAATATTCGTACATCGACAGGCACGCCGAGAGTACCACGACCCACAACATCGCGCGCCCCGCCGTGTAGAGTAAAACCTGCCAATCGGTCGCCGTTGCCGCGCCCGCGCCGAACATGTGATGGAGGGCGGCGCGCAACTCCGGGACAGTCCAAAACTGGATCGCGGGAAACGCTCGCCCGAAGTTCGCCACTGGCGGCGCGCCGCGCACGCTCGCCAAGATCAACAATGCGACCGCCGCCACCTGCGCGCCCATCTTAAATTTGCCCATCCGCGACGCCGCAATCACGAACCCTTCCGTCGCCGCAATCGAACGCAAACCCGACACAGCGAACTCGCGCCCGACGATGATCACGACCGCCCACGCGGGCGCGAGCCGGTTCTCGACGAGCGAGATGAGTGCGGCCGAGATGAGGAGTTTATCCGCAATCGGATCGAGTAGTTTGCCGAATGACGTGACTTGATCGCGGCGGCGCGCGATGTGCCCGTCGAGGTAATCAGTGATGGCCGCGCCGAGGAAGAGGACGACGCCGAGGATGTGGCGCGGCACGCCGAACCAATGTTCAGAGAACGGCGTGAGCAGCACCACGACCAGCAGCGGCACGACGAAGATGCGCGATAACGTCAGCGCGTTCGGTAAGTTTAGACTTCTCACTCCCTGCAATTCCGCCTCAATTCCACAAACATGGAACGCTCCGCAACGAACGCGAACAGGCGTGCGCAGTGTAGGAGTCACGGATCAGAGGTGTCAAGGAATCACTTTCCCGCGCCCCTGCTTGTGCCGCGCCGACAGCACGCGTAAAATGTACGTTTCAACTCTGCGCCGGATTTTCATCTGTGGCGACGTGGGCATAATTTAGCAATGGCAATTGATCGTATTACGGTGCGCGGTGCGCGCCAGCACAATCTAAAGAACGTTAACGTCGAGATACCGCGCAATCGGCTGACGGTCATCACGGGGCTGTCAGGTTCGGGCAAGTCGTCGCTCGCCTTCGACACGATCTACGCCGAAGGGCAACGCCGCTACGTCGAATCGCTCTCGGCTTACGCGCGCCAGTTTCTCGATCAACTCGAACGCCCCGACGTGGATTCAGTCGATGGTCTCTCGCCCGCCATCTCCATCGAACAGAAGACCGTCTCGCGCAGCCCGCGCTCAACCGTCGGCACGGTGACGGAAGTTTACGATTATCTGCGCCTGCTCTTTTCGTCTATCGGGCAGCCGCACTGTCATCAATGCAGCGCGCAAATCACGCGGCAGAGCGTGGAGCAGATCGTCTTTAGCGTCCTCGCCTTGCCCGAAGGCGAGCGCGTGATGATCCTCGCGCCGGTCGTGCGCGGGCGCAAAGGCGAGTTTAAGAAAGAGCTTGAGAAGCTGGCGAAGGATGGTTTCCTACGCGCCCGCGTGGACGGCGAACTTGTCTCGCTCGACGCAGAGATCAAACTCGACAAGCGGCGCAACCACACGATTGATGCGGTCGTGGATCGCCTGCTCATCAAGCCAGGGATCAAGGAAAGATTGACCGAGTCCGTCCGCACGGCTTTGAAGCTGACAGGTGGTGCGGTGCTCGTCTCTGTCGTTGACGGCGAAGAGAAGCTTTATTCGGAGAAAATGGCGTGCGTCAATTGCGGCATTAACATCCCGCCGCTTGAGCCGCGCTCGTTCTCGTTCAACTCGGCTTACGGCGCATGCAAACGCTGTCACGGTCTGGGCACGGTGTTAGAAGTCGATCCGGCCAAACTGATTATCGAACCGCACGAGCGCGTGGACAAGCAAATTTTTCTCGGCGCGGCTGACAAGCAAGGCTCTGCCTACTTGAAGAACGCGCTGCTCGCCGTCGTCGCCCACTTCGGCGCAGATGGAGCCGTCCCCTTCTCCGCGTTACCGAAGCAAGTGCGCGATGCATTCTTTCACGGCCTCAATGGGCAGATCACTTTCCGGCAGGGGCAGTACACCTATCAAAGCGATTGGAAGGGCGCGATTCGCCACCTGCGCGAGCGCATCAACGACGCGCCATCGGAGAAAGTCCGGCTCGCGCTCGAAGAGTTGGTCTCGCCCGTCGAGTGTCCTGAGTGCAAAGGCCAACGCCTACAACCGGAATCGCTGGCCGTGCGCGTCGGCGACTTAGGGATCGCGGACTACACGGCGCTGCCCATTGAAGAGACTATCGCGGCCTTTGATCGTTTGACACTCAACGTGCGCGAGGAACAAATCGCCGGGCGCGTCTTGCGCGAAATCCGCGAGCGCCTGCGCTTCCTCAACAAGGTCGGTCTCAACTACATCACGCTCGACCGCCCGTCGGCCTCGCTCTCCGGCGGCGAAGGCCAGCGCATACGTCTCGCCACGCAGATCGGCTCGCAACTGCGCGGCGTCCTGTACGTGCTGGACGAGCCATCCATCGGCTTGCACCCGCGCGACAATCAACAACTGCTCGCCACACTCTGCCAATTGCGCGACCTCGGCAACACGGTGCTGGTCGTCGAACATGATGAGGAGACGATCCGGCGCGCCGATTTCGTCGTCGATCTCGGCCCTGCGGCGGGCGCGCATGGCGGCGAGATCGTAGCTGTCGGCACGCCCGCCGAAGTTGCAGCTAATCCGCAATCCGTCACGGGTCTCTACATCTCCGGCGCGCAACGAATCGAGGTGCCGCAGGTGCGGCGCACGCCGAACGGGCACAACGTCGTCGTGCGCGGCGCGCGTGAACACAATCTGAAAGACATCGAAGTTAAATTCCCGCTCGGCTTGCTCACAGTCGTCACCGGCGTCTCCGGCTCAGGCAAGTCCACGCTGATTGACGACATCTTGTATCGCGCGCTCGCCCGCCACCTCTACGGCTCGCTCACCGAACCGGGCGCATACGATACGATTGAAGGGCTTGAGCATGTGGACAAAGTGATCGAGATCGATCAGTCGCCCATCGGCCGCACGCCGCGCTCGAACCCGGCGACCTATACGGGTCTATTCACGCCGCTCCGCGAGTTGTACGCCATGCTGCCCGAATCGCGCGAGCGTGGTTATAAGCCGGGCCGCTTTTCGTTCAACGTCAAGGGTGGACGCTGTGAAGGCTGCGAGGGCGACGGGCTAAAACGTATCGAGATGAATTTTCTGCCCGACGTGTACGTGCTCTGCGACGTGTGCCGGGGCGCGCGTTACAACCGCGAGACGCTTTCGGTCAAATACAAAGGCAAGTCCATTGCGGAATTGCTGGCCACGACCGTTGAAGAGGCGCTGCCGATCTTGGAGAACATTCCGCAAATCAAACAGAAATTGCAGACACTCTTAGACGTTGGACTCGGCTACATCAAGCTCGGTCAGTCCGCGACCACGCTCTCCGGCGGCGAGGCCCAACGCATCAAGCTCGCGCGCGAGTTATCGAAACGCGCCACGGGCCGCACCATCTATATCCTTGATGAGCCGACCACCGGTCTTCACTTCGCCGACGTACACAAACTGCTCGATGTGTTGCAACGGCTCGCCTCTCTAGGCAACACTGTCATCGTCATCGAACATAATCTCGATGTGATCAAATCAGCCGATTATGTGATCGATCTCGGCCCCGAAGGCGGTGCGGGCGGCGGACGCATTGTCGCCGCTGGCACGCCCGAAGAAATCGCGCGCGTTCGTCGGTCACACACCGGGCAGGCATTGAAGCCCCTACTTAACGGGCACGCCGCACAGAACGGCGACGCGCCCAAACCAGCAACGAACGGACAGCACGGGCCGCGCCGCGCTCGCAAGAAAAACGCTTGAATAACTACACGCGGGCGGTTAGCATGACGCATCTAGCTGGTGCAACTCAGGCTCAGCCCAAGCGGTAGCATAAGTAGCTGGCCAATATCTCACGGAGGTTGTGAATAATGCTGAAGTCATGGCGCAAGTCGGCAATTGTCGTGCTGTTCGTCGTAATTGCATATACATGTGCGCGCAGCCCGGGCTGCGCGCAGACAATCGTAATGGCGCGCACATCGCCGGCTGGCAATGGTAAACAACGCGCGTGCGCAGCGGCCCCAGCCTCCCTGCTTTTGCTCAAACAAGGTGCAGCCAACAGCAGTAATACCGGTCAAGCCGGGATGACCCCGGCCACACTGACCGCCGCTGAGAAGATGCGGCGCGCGTTCAAGGTGGCCTTCCTCAGTCCCGGTGGGTATGCCTTCGCCGGTATCACGGCCGCCATCACCGAGGCGCACGAGCGGCGGCAGCCGCAGAAGTCCACAGATGACCGCGTGGCCGACGGCTTCTCGCGCTTCGCCATCAACTTCGGCACGCTCAGCGCCGACACGCTGCTCGGCGATGGACTCTACGCCGTGCTACTCAAGCAAGACCCGCGCTACAGACCGTCGGGCAAGCATGGCTTCGGCCCCCGCGCCCTCTACGCGGCGAGTCGCGTCTTCGTCGCTTATGGCGACGACGGCCGCAAGCTGCCGAACTATTCGCGACTGGGCGGCAGTCTATCGGCTAGTGCCCTCGCCAACATCTGGGAGCGCAGCACGCCCGGCCATGACCGCATCGGCGTCGGCCCCACCTTCCGCCGCTTCGGCACAGATGTCGGCTTCACCATGCTCCAGAACATCCTCCTCAGAGAATTTTGGCCGGACATCAAACGGAAGTTAGGGCATAAATAGTCGGCGGTAGCTCGCAGCACGTAAACATAACCTTGCGCGAACACATCTCAGCTATTATTAGCAACAGCATCGAAGTTAAGCGGCCCTATGCGGCGCTGCCGCGACGAAGCCGAAAACAAGCCATTCAGCCTGCAAGGAGCGTCGCCTAACCGTGTCCATTTATAATGATGACGTGCGCCCCCTCGACCTCGCCGCCGTCAACACTTATCCGCTCGCCGCGCGACCGAGCAAAGTCGCTGCCGCCGACTTCGCTCAGCCCTTCGCGGCCGACGCCTCGCTCAAAGATTTCCTCCGCACCCTGCCGAACATTCTCGCGGTGCAATCTTTGCGCGCAGTCGCCGCGCAAGTGCGGCGCGCGCGCGCGTTGCGGAAGCCGATCATCTGGGGCATCGGTGGGCATGTGGTCAAGACCGGCCTCGCGCCCGTCATCATCGACCTCATGCGGCGTGGCTACGTCTCCGCCATCGCGGGCAACGGCTCGGTGCTGGTACACGATTTAGAGATCGCGCTGGTTGGCTCGACCTCTGAAGATGTCGATGCGACGCTTGGCGCGGGCGCGTTTGGCGCGGCGGAAGAGACGGGCCGGTTGCTGAATGAGGCGGCGCTAGCGGGCAAGCAGGCGCACATCGGATTGGGCGAAGCGTTAGGGCGTAAGCTGACGGAAATGAATCCGCCGCACGCGCATCTCTCGCTGTTGTGTGCGGCTTACGCGGCGCGCGTGCCTTTCACCGCGCACTTGTCCATCGGCACGGACATCGCGCACTTTCATCCAAGCGTGGACGGCGCGAGTCTCGGCGCAACTTCGCACACTGACTTTCGTCTGCTCGCCGAGTTGGTACGCCGACTCGACGGCGGCGGCGTCTATCTCAACATCGGCTCGGCCGTCATCCTGCCAGAAGTTTTTCTAAAGACCGTCACGCTCGTCCGCAACCTCGGCCACTCGCTCGCCGATTTCACCACCGCTAACTTCGATTTCATCCAATCCTATCGCCCGCTCACGAACGTCGTGCGCCGCCCTGTCAGCGATGGCGCGGGGCGCGGCTACTCAATCACAGGCCATCACGAGTTGATGCTCCCATTGCTCGCGGCGGAAATCCTTTGTGGCGCGAACACTGTCTAAAGCGACCCGCGCGACTGCGCCGTGCGCAGGCAGAGCTAACCACGAAGCAACACGAAACAACACGAACAAGCGACATAAGGTGCGCATCATTGTTCGTGTCGCTTCGTGTGCTTTCGTGGTTAATATTTTTCCGCCGCCTCGCGTTGGAACTTGGCGGGAAACTGCTCGCGCAGTTTTGGTGTGATGCGGTAGCCGGTGTCCTCGAACGCCTCGCCAAAGTCGTTACGCTCGCCGCCGCCGCGCCCGAGGTGACAGACCGTACACTTGCCGCGCAACGCTACCTTCGCCAACGGGTCGCGGTTGTAGCGATCCATGTAGGCGGGCTTCGCCGCAACCGTGCGCGCGCTCAGCACTACGCCCGCCACGAGCGCGAGCAAGAAGCCGCAAGCAATTAGTTTTACCCGCTTGGACATAAAGCTCCCCTTTAGAAGACATAGGTGAAGGAACTGCTGAAGCCATTGCGCCCGTAGCCCTTGAAGGGGAGGATGCGCAGACCGAATTCCTCTTCAAGTTCGCCCGCCAGTCGCGGCACTGGGCCTGAAGTGTGATTGAACAGATAGTTCACCTTGAAGATGACGCTCGCCGAAGGCGCAACGTTTAGCCCCACGGTCGTGCGTGCGCGATTGAGGAAGAAATTTTTAATGGTGCGGTCGAGCTGCACTGCCTCGTAGCGCACGACGGGCGCGATGTAACCGCCCTCGTCAAAGTGCGCGCTGACGAAGCGCGGGCGGAACTGGTATGAGCCTTCGAGGTAGAAGCCGTCCTGCCCCGGCGTGCGCCCGGCGAGAAATTCGGCCAACTCTGCGACACTCTTCTCGTCGTTCGGATTGAAGGCCGGCGGTGCGGGACTGCGGCGCGGGATGCCTGCGCCGACGATGTTCGAGCGGCCGTATTCGGCGTTGAAGAGAAAGTTGCCGCGCCGCAACGATGCGTCGAAGAAGAAGATGTTGGCGTAAGCGCGAGCTTCGTCGTCGTCCGAGATGCGCCCGCGATAACCGGAGACGCCAAACTCTAAACCGCCCAGCGGTGCGAAGCCGATGCGCCCGATCACTGCCTTGTTGCGGTTGTTATCTTGCGCCGCGAGCGCGCCGATCTCGGCTGCCTTCGCCTGCCCCGTCAGGCGCGAGAACGGCGGCGCGCCGCCTTCTTCTTCCGCCTCACCCGTGGCGCGCATCCCGTTCACCACGTCGAATTCGTAACTGAGTTTCATCTTACGCGAGAGCTTGAAGCGGCCGCGCACGCCCACCCCCGTGTCGGAGTACGCGGTCGGGACGATGAACTGATTGATGAGCGGGCGGATCGCCGTCAGGTTCAGGTTCGAATCGTGGAAGACGTTGAAGCGACCGAGCGGGGGCACGAAGATGCCGCCCCGGAAGCCAAACTCGGGCCGCACCTTCCATTCCAGAAAGGCCTGCTCGACCTCGACCTCGTGGCCTGCGAACTCATACTCCAACTCCGAATTGAAAAAGATGTTGTGCTTCTCCGAGAGCACAGCGGCAACGCCAAGCACGACGCGCGGATTGACGAACGAAGGCGTACCGCCGCCTTCAGCGCGCTCGTTGACGCCGGAGCCGCGAAACTGCGCGTCGCCATAGCCGCCAATCGTGAGCCGATCCGTGCGCAAGAGATTGCCTGCGCCGGAAAGATCGCCGCCCTGCGCCTTCGTCGCAATGGCCACACGCGGATCGTCCGGTGCGGCAATTGTTGGCGCGGTGGAATTGCTCAAGTCTCGTAGCACGCGCGGCTGCGCGGTCGCCACCGGCGACGTGGGCGCGACAGTTTGCGCCGCGCCTATGCTTTCGTTGCGTTCAACAAGGGCGCGTAAACGCCCCAACTCGTCGCGTAACTGTTGCACCTCGCCACGCAACCGTTCGACCTCGGTCTGCCCGCTGCCTTGCGTCGGTTGTGCAACCGGCACGCCGGGCCAAGCGGCTATCATTTCCGGCACCTCTGCTTGCTTCACCTGCGTGCTCTGTGCGCACACGGCGCTGCTAAAACTTAAAGCTAGTATGACCAATAAACCAAAGGCTGATGCTCTAAACATGACGTAGCAAGTCCATCCTTGCAGAAACAAATTTGTGGAAGACAGGGAAAGCGCCAATCGGTGTGAAATTGAAATCCGATTTCAATTTCACACGCAATATACTTAACGCCTTCAGCCCTGTCAACTGCTGCTCTTCGTGTTTGTGCGCGCGGCTCAGGTATTGGTCTGTGCGCGCAAGTGCATACCGGAGGCAACGCGCAAATGTGTTATACTCCGTGCGTTCAAACAAGACGAAATTCGGCACCATGCCCCTACTTCGTGCCATATCAGAGGGAGCATTAATGGACGCAGAGAAACTGGCCCACTATCGCAGCATCCTGACCGCGCAACTACATCAGCAGACTGAGCAGGTGCGCGACAGCCAAGCCGCCGCGCTGGAGATGGCCGCGACCGACGACGGCGTGAAAGACACCGTGGACATGTCGGTCATGGACGTGAATCAGGAGATCGAGTTGCGCCTCGGCGAACGGCAATCACAACTTGTCGCCGACATAGATCAAGCCTTGCTGCGGATGGATGAAGGTAGTTACGGCATCTGCGGCCGTTGCGGCCAAGCTATCCCCGAAGCGCGCCTCGATGCCCTGCCCACCGCCCGCCACGACGCCGCCTGCCAGACCATGATCGAAGCCGAGCAAGATACAGACGATCCGCCAACGCTATAAAACAGCGGCTAAAGGGCGGAGGTTAGGTCGGAGTTTTTTGTTACTTGAAGGATGAGTTGGCGGTGATTGGAAGCATCCGCTGGCGGTAGCTGCCATGGCTCTTCAATGATTTAGCGCGATGCCTTCACCGCACATTGGAAGCATCAACCGGCGGTCAGTACAGAATGGAAGCATCAGGCGGCGGTGAGTACGAGATGACCGCCATCAGATGCTTCCATTCTTTTCATTGACGCGCATCTGCGCGCCTACCTTGCAATATCTCATACCAAGTTGCAAAACTAAATGAGGTTGAGTTTTCCGCTGAACGTTTCGCGTTCAGCGACTTACGGACATCTCTAATCTCAGTTTTGACTGCAACTTGGTATCAGATCATGCGCAATGTGCGGCAAGTGACGAAAGCGGTCGACCCTCGACAGCACGCCGTGTGGAGGCTCGCGAAGCTTTACGAGTATCTCTGCGAATGGGCTTACGAGGTCTACGACACGCGGGAGCACCCGACGCTGGGGCCAGCCCACGCGAGACATTCGCCATCGGAATGGAGCGGGGCGGTGAGCGCCGGCATCGGTTGCTCCCATACGACGAACAGTTCCGCCTCTTTACCCTGCCGACGACGCGCAAGGGCACGGCGAAAGTGGTGCCGGGTTGCGGGGTGAAGATCAACCACCTCTACTACTGGGCGGAAGCGTTGCGCAACCCGGAGGTAGAAGGGACGCAGATTGAAGTCCGCTTCGACCCGTATGACGCGGGTGTGGCTTACGCCTACGTGGGGCACCAGTGGGTCACTTGCTACTCGGAACATTACAGCGTCTTTCACGGGCGTTCGGAACGAGAACTGATGTTAGCCAGCGAAGAGTTGCGACGGCGGCACGGGCAACACGCGACGCACTTCACCATGACGGCGGCGAAGCTGGCGCAGTTCCTCGCCTCGGTCGAGGCCGAAGAGGTCTGGTTGCGGCAGCGGCTCGCCGACCACGAAGCGCACAACTTACGGCAGATGAAGAGGGATGACGCGAGACCACCGAGCCTTCCGGCTGTCAACGCTGAAGCCAAGCCGTCCGTCGCCACCGTTCATCAGATAGCTGACCTGCGGGACTCTCCGCTTGAGACTTACGGGGAGTTCTGATGATGGCCGTGGAGCATCTCTTTCCGGCGGACTTACTCACACAGCCAAGCGCGGCACGGCGCGCTTACTTCAGGGCGTTGACCATCGGACACCCAGCGCTCCGTGCCGCTTACGAAGAGCTGCGGTGCGCCATCCGCGATGCCGCGCCGGGGTCGCTCATTCTCGTCTCCGGTCCTGCCGGAGTCGGCAAGACCACGCTCCTACAGCGCGTCGAGCGCGAGATCACGGAAGAACTGTTGCCGGAGTTGCCGTTCATCTCCGTGGCTGACCAATCAGGCGCGCGCCGGACATTGCTTCCGCTGTCAGGGTTGGCTGGGGACTGTTACTTCATCCGCCGCGCACCGGGGCGTTCCACCGGAGGCCGACCTTTCACAGCACATCCAAGTCGCCGCACTGGTGGGAGAGGTTCTCTCGCTGGCAGCGCAACTTGAAGGCTCGCAGGCGCTCACACAACAGACCTTCGGCGCACGACTCTCCGGCTACATCGGGCAACTGACGAAGGGTAACGTCGCCGCCTTCGCCCACTTCATCGGCAGCGATTACCAGAAGGTGCGCCAACTCAAGTCGGGCGCGAATCTCCCGACGCTCGACGTCCTGATCCATCTGCTGCGACGGCTGCAACTCACAGTGCCGGACTTCTTCAGCGGTCAGCCGGCGGCGGTCCTCCGGCCTGCGCAGCGCGACATCTACTTGCCGCCCAAGAGAGCCGGGGTCGAAAGCTTCCTGAAGGCGGCGCTGACAGACCCGGCTTGTCCCACGCTCGCCGAACTCGCTGGCCGCCTGGGGTACAAGCGAGAGGTGTTGTTGCGCGGACTCTACCCCGAACTCTGCCAAGCGATCTGTGCCCGACACCGGGCGGTGCGGGAGACTTTGTCTTTCCACCGAGTCCGCCTGTATGACGACCGCGCTTTGCGGGCGGCCTTACAAGCCGCGTTGCCGGAGACGCCTGCGCCTGCGTTGCAAACACTCGCCGAACGTCGCGGCTATAAGTATGCCGCGACGCTCAAGCAGCGCGCTCCCGATCTTTATCAAGCGCTGCGAGAGCAGCGGGCGACGTACTTGCGAGAGAAAGCCGAAGAGACGAAAGCCAGCTTGCAGGCGGCGCTCACGGAAGAGCCGCCGCCGACCTTCAGGACAGTGCAACTGCGGCTGGGCATCAGAGCAGAGGGGACGTTGAAGTACCAACAGCGAGAACTTTGTCATGCCATCGTCGTGCGCTACCGGGACTTTCGGCGCGCGGCGACGCTGCAGATGCGCGCGGCGCTCGAAGCCGCACTGACGGAAGAGCCACCGCCCTCAGTCCGGCAACTCGCCCGCCGGACCCACCGCTGCCTCACCACCCTTTACAGACACGCGCCTGCATTGTGCCAACGACTCGCGGCGCGGCGGCTCGAAGATCTGGCCCGGCGGGCGGCGGCGAAAAGAGAGGCGGCTTATCAGGAAATCAGGCAAGTGGTGGCGCGGCTGCACGCTGAAGGCATCTACCCTTCGCAGTGTCGTGTCGAAAGTGCGTTGTCCGCTCCTTACTTCATGGCCCATGAAGAAGGGCGAGCCGTGTATCGTGAAGCGAAGCGCGAACTCGGCATCAATGTCTAGCCACAAGCGCTGCTATTGTACTTGCTGGAAGCATCAGGTAGCGGTGCCAAAATGGAACCATCAAGTGGCCGTCACCGCCAACTCATGGTTCAAGTCACACATTTTTTACTCACCTCTGACCTTTGACCGCTACGCTTTCGGGTGGGACTTATCATAGACCTCGATCAATTTTTCCATTGATACGTGTGTATAGATTTGCGTGGTCGAGATGCGCGCGTGGCCGAGTAACTCCTGGATGTGGCGCAAATCCGCGCCGCTATCGAGCAGATGCGTGGCGAATGAGTGGCGTAAGCTATGCGGGCTGATGTTGTGTATATTTGCGCAGAGCAGGATGTATTTGTCCACCATGCGCCCGACCGAGCGGGTGGTGATACGCGTGCCTTGATAGTTGAGGAAGACGGCCTGCGTGTCGCGCTCTGCGAGCGGCGCGTTATGGAGCAAGGCGCTCCGCACGGTGAGATAGTGCAAGAGCGCGTGCTTGGCCGGCTCGCCAAACGGCACGACGCGCTGCTTGCGCCGCTTGCCCATGACGCGCGCCATCTTGTTCTGAAAATCCACGTCGCGCAGATCGAGTTTGACCAACTCGGAGACGCGCATGCCCGTCCCGTAAAGCATCTCCAGGATGGCGCGGTCGCGCTTGCCCAGATCGGTCTCGATGTCGGGCATCTCAATGAAGCGGACGGTGTCTTCGAGCGATAGATGATTCGGTAATTTCTTCTCCAAGCGCGGCGTGGCCACGAGTTTCGCCGGGTTCATCTCGACGACGCCTTCGCGCAGTAGGAACTGGAAGAAGGTGCGGAGGGTAGCAAGTTTGCGCGCGATGGAAGTCTTCTGTTTTTGCGCGGCGTGCAGTTGCGCGAGCCATTCGCGGATCGTGATGTGATCGATCTGCTTGATGTCGAACTCGCGCCGTGCGCCGGTCTGTGCATCGGCGGGCGCAAGATGTTCGTAGAACTGGCCCAGATCGATCCGGTAGTTGCGCAGCGTATGCTCGCTCACGTTGCGCTCATACCGTAAATGCTCAAAGAATTGGGCGAGTAATTGCTCCATACCGCTTTCAATGATGAATGCCAGCCAGGGCTTTATTCATCATTCATCATGCTGCATTTATTTCCTACTGATTAAACTTGTACACGATCACGCCTGTGACCTGCACGGGCTTGTCGTGCAAGAGCGTGGGCGCGAAGACGGCCTGGCGGGCTGCACTAATGGCCGCCTCGCGCAGCAGCATGTGCCCGCTGACGGCTCGGGCCGCGATCACTTTACCATTCTCGTCAACCGTAACCGCGATGCTAACCGCACCCGTGATGCGCATGCGGATGGCCGTCTCCGGGTAGAGCGGCGGCGGTAGTTTGCGTGCGCGCCCGTTGAGTAAGACGCCGGAGACGGGCGGCGCAGCCGCCGTTGTCGTCGCGCTCGCCTGCGCCGGCGGCGGTGGTGCCGACGACTTTGCAGCCGTGGTTGACTTCTCTGTTCCCGCGCTGGTTTCGCTGTGGGCAGTTGTCAGGTCGGATGTCGCTGCTGGCGCAACTGGTTCGGTCGCCGCCGGCGGCGGTCTGTCGGGCGCTAGCAACGGGGCGACTGTCGGCGCGGGCGGGGTTGTGGTTGCAACGCGCTCAATTAGCTGCGCCGGCTCTAAACCGACGCTCAACTGCGGCGCAACGCGACGACCTGGCACGTCGTCGCCATCCGGGTTCAAATTCTTGCTGCCATATGACGGCCCCACTGTGGGCCCGAGCGGCTGGCTGGTAGTAGGCAACGACCTGTGTGCGGCGTCCGGCAGCGCATCGCTTATGTTTGTCAGCGCGGTCGCTTCCGGCGCGGTCGGGTTGTAGGTATAGCGCGCCTGCGCGCCTGTCTGCTCGTTGCGATGAGGATAGTAGCCTCGCCGCGCTCGCACACGCACATTGGTGCGCGTCTTGACGCGCAACGAGATCACGCGATAGCGGGCGTCGCGCCGATCATCTTCGGGATAGTAGCTAAGGACGTACTGCTGCGCGAGGTCGGCGGAGATTTGTGCGAACGCGGCCGGTAGCTCGCTCGTCGTCTTCGGATTAAAAACCGCACCGCCCGTCTGCGCGGTTAACTCCTTCATGCGCTGTTCGGCTACTAGTTGACGTAGGTTCGCAGTTGCGTCAAATTCACTCTGCACAACATAAACTTGTATATCTGCCGCTTGCACGCGCCGCAGCACTTGGTTGAACTCCTGCAATTGACTAGCTGTCTCAATACCGTCTGAAACGATGACGATCACTTTGCGCCCGGTCTGCGGGCGCAGGTAATCGGCCGCCTGCACAACAGTATCAAAGAGCGCGGTCGCGCCGTCCGGCTCGCCGTAGCGGTCTATGACGCTCACGAGTTTATTCACGTCGCTCGTGAGCGGCTGTTCCAGCACTGGCTCAGTCCAGATGGAGAAGATCGCAGCTTGATCCACAGGCCGGATAACAGTGCGAAAGAATCTCATGGCGGACTGTTTCTCAAGTTCGCGGGCGGCATGTAGGCTCAAGCTGTTGTCGAACAGGAGCGCAAGCCGGACGGGCGTTTCGGCGCGACTCACATCACCGATAGGGCGCGGCTGGCCGTCCACGAGCAACTCAAAATCTTTGACCTCAAGATCGCTCACGGCGCGGCCCTGATCATCGACGACGGACGCAGGGATCGGCACTAGATTTGAGTTGACGCGGATAACTTCGTCCGGGTCGATCACAACCACCTGTCCGGTCGTAGGATCATTCGTCGACAGCACAACGGGGCTGGGGGTGGGTGCGGGCACGCCGCGTTGTTCGTCGGGCGTGGCGGGCTGGCCGGGCAAGTCTGTGCGTTGGGGGTTGGGCGCTGGCGGTGTGCCAGCGTGCTGCGGACGTTGCGCGTTCGGCGTCTGCGGCGGGGGCGCGGGGTCGGGTCGCTTGCGGCCTGATTGCGCGTTGAGCGAGCCAGGCACGAGTAAGAGCAAGCTCAAGAGGACATGCGCCACGAAGTCACACGAAGAGAGACGAACGCGCCCGCGCAGATCGGCTTCGTGCGGCTTCGTGTGATTTCGTAATTTCATTGCTTTTATCTGTGCTTCAGCCAATCGCACCGCGCGCTACGGTTGCGTCTGGTTGAATAACCCGCAGCCAGTCATCCCATGCCGTTAAGGCAAGGGCCACTTGATGCTCATGCCGTGCGCGCTTCTGGCGCAGGCGCTTGCGCTCCGTTTCGGCGAGCGGCTCAAGCAGCGCGAAGGTGATGTTGACCGGCTGGTAGTTGTCCGTCTGCGCCGTCGAGACGTAGCGCGCCAGCGCACCAATCGCGGTTGCGGGCGGCGCGGTGATCAATTCGTGCCCGCTCAGCAAGCGCGCCGCGTTCAGGCCGGCGAGCCAGCCTGTCGCCACTGATTCGACATAGCCCTCGACACCGCTAATCTGTCCGGCAAAGAAAACTTCAGGCTGGGCGCGCATTTGCATGGTCGGGGCGAGTACGCGCGGCGCTCTGATATAAGTATTACGATGAATCTGCCCGTATTGCAAGAATTCTGCCCGCTCCAGACCGGGGATCAAACGCAGCACGCGCGCCTGCTCGCCATAGCGTAGATGATTTTGAAAGCCGACGAGGTTGTAGGCGTCCGCCATCAAGTTCTCTTGCCGCAGTTGCACGACAGCGAACGCTTCGCGGCCCGTGCGCGGATGGCGCAAGCCCACCGGCTTCATCGGCCCGTAGCGCAACGTGTCGTAGCCGCGCCGCGCCAGTTCTTCAATCGGCAGACAAGCCTCGAACCAGCGCGTCTCCTCGAACCTTTGCAGCGGCACGCTGTTGGCCGTGGTCAACGCTTCGTAGAAACGCCGGTACTGTTCTTCATCGAACGGACAGTTCAGATAATCATCGCCGCCTTTGTCATAACGCGCGGCGCGATAAGCGACGGTGTGATCAATCGAATCGGCGGCGACGATGGGCGCAATCGCGTCATAAAAGTAAAGCTGATCATCGCCCGTCAACCGCATGATCTCTTCCGCCAGTGCATCCGAGCAGAGCGGGCCGGCGGCGATGATCGTGACCGTATCATCCGGCACCTGCGTCAATTCTTCGCGCACAACCGTGATGCGCGGGTGCGCTTCGATGCGCTCCGTGATCAACTGCGCGAAGCGATGACGATCAACCGCGAGCGCCGCACCTGCCGGCACGCGCGTCTCAGCCGCGACCGCCAGCACGAGCGAGCGCCCACGCCGCAATTCCTCCTTCAACAAGTAAGGCGCAGTGCCAGGCTCGTCCGACTTTAAGGAGTTCGAGCAGACGATCTCCGCCAGCTTATCCGTGTGATGCGCGGGCGTCTGCCGCACGGGCCGCATCTCGTAGAGGCGCACATGCGCGCCCGCTTCTGCCGCCTGCCAGGCGGCTTCAACGCCGGCAAAGCCGCCGCCGATCACAACGATGTCGCTTGAATTGTTCACTATAGTCACTCGCGTCAGTTCAGGAGAGGATTCTAGCTCAACTTTCGGCTGCGCGTTACGATTGCGGCGGCTTGGCCGTCTCAACCTTCGCGTCGCCGGTGTTCGTCTCAAAGCGTTTGAAGTCGCCCGCTTCTTTCGTCGAGTTTACATCCACCCCGTTGAAGACAGGTTTATTCCCGGTGGTGTTGATGCGCACGAGACTTTCCAGCCACATGCCGTCGGGCAAGCGCGTCTCTTCATAGACGATGGCCGGCTCAACCGGCCGCACCACGCCTGACGTATTACCCACAACAGCCGCCGCAAGGGGCCACGCTTCCAGCCGCGCCACCGTCTTATCAGCCACATCGAGCCAGATGCGGCCAGCGAGTTTGGCATAGGGCTTTTGCAGATCATTCGCGGGTTGGAAATCTGCGCGCGGACGGAAGTCGAGCACGAGCACATCGCGTTCGCGCAAACGCTCGTGGCGCGGATTAACAAACTCGCCCGCCCGCATGATGCGCGCGGGCGTAAAGTAAAACTCGCCGGTGCTGAAGTTCTCTCTAAACTTGAAGCCGGCGGTAAAACCGAACGACGGGATGCCCGACGGATCAGCCGGCGCAGACGACGGCGCGTTGCTGTCCGTTTGCTTCTGCTCTGTGCGCCCGGCCTTCTCCAACTTCGCCACCGCGCGCTTGAGTTGCTCTTCCGCCTTCTCCGGCGACACGGGCACGCCGTTCTCGCTCACGAGTTTGCGCACAAACTCGCCCTTCACCGGATAGACTTCGTACACCTTAACCGTCTCTTTCGTCACCTCGCCGCGCTTGTTCACCTCGCGGTCTGTAATCTTCGTCGTCCATGTGTACTCGAACCGGCGCGGCTGCATTGCGTGCTCGCTCTGCGCCACCGCGCGGATAAATGCGGAGATAGCCGGCGGCGGCGCATCATGCGCGGTGGGCGCGCCGCTCATTGCCATCGGCTGTGTTGTCGGCGTAGTCGGACTGGTCTGCTGCCCGTGCGCAAATGGAGCCATCTGACAGACCCAGAACGCGCCACAGATCAACATGAGCCACGGGCGCACGGGTTGTGCCGGCAGTTTCGCGGCGAAGAGGCGTAAGCTCACGCGGGAGTGCGAGTTCATTACCGGAAATCCTTCATTATCGGGGTGGGGTGGGCGTCGGTGCGGCGACAGTCGCGTCGCCGACGTTGGTCACGAATCGTTTGTAGTTGCTGTACTCGCGGGTGGTGTTTTGGTTGATGCCGGCGACAAGGAAAACCTTGACAGCCATGTTGATCTGCGACACGTGGGGCAACCAGACACCATCGGCCACGCGCGTCTGCTCAAACATGAAAGCGGAGCCGGGCCGCAACGAGGCGACCAAGCCGCCACCGATCTTGAAGCCTTCGGGGAAACGCGCGTCGAGCCGCATGATCTGTTTGTCGGCCGGATCGATCCATGCGACACCGATCAGTTTGGCTATCGCCGACTCGGTGCGGTTTCTGGGCTTATAACCGGGGCGGGCATGGAAGTCGAAGACGATAACGTCGCGGTCTTGAAACCGCTCGCGGCGCGGCGCGACAAACTCGCACACGCGCACGAACGCGCCCAAGCCGCCGAGTTCTGCGTCATCACTTTCGGCTTTTTGCTCGCCTGCTTTCTGCGCCCGCTCGCGCTCGCGCTTCGCTTTGCGTTGCTCATACTCGCGCGTCGCCTTTTCAATCTCCTCCGTCACGCGCTTCTCTTCCCGCGCCGTGCGTTCAGCCGCGAGCGCCACGCCGTCTTCACTAATGAGTTTCAACACGCGCCCGCCGCCCACTAGTGGATAGACCTCATGCACGGTCGTCTTTTCTTTCTTGATCGCGCCGTGGTCGTCGAACTCGCGCTCGACCTCGCGGCGCGTGAACGTATAATCGCTAACGCGCTGCTCGATCTCCTCTTGATGCTGCGCGACCTCGCGCAGCAATGCGATCACGTTCAAAGAACTATCGCCCGGCGGCTCGAACAAAGCATCGGCCACGCCCGTGTTGTAGCGCACGCTTTGCAGCGTGAAGACGAGCGGCGGCGCACCCGGCATTACGATCTCGACGCGATGCGGCTCAAGCACGCCACTCGCCGCGCGATAGTCGTTGTAATTAACAACCACCCCATGCGCTTCGTCCGCGACTTGCACGAGCAGTTTGCTCTCCACGCCGAAACGGCAACGCACACGCGCGCCGTCGCGCCGCGAGAACTCGACGACATAGACGGCCGCGGTGGCAGCAGCCGCGCGCTCGTACGCGAGTGTGCGGGCCAGCACGTCGCGCTTTTTCAGCTCGAGCAGGCGGCTCGCTTCGAGCGCGGCTTGCAGTTTGGCAGCTTGCGCGTCGCCGCCGGTCAGCGTGCGCAGGCTGCCATCCGCCGCGCGCCGCCAGGCAGTGCGCGCGTTGACCGCCACGTTGGTCTCGTGGTCGTTGAGAAAAACGTCTGTGCGCGTCGCGTCCGGCGCTTTCCTGATCGTCCGCGCGTGTCCCTCCGCTTGCGCCGGTAGTTGCACGCGCCATTCGTAGGTTGCGTCTTGCAGCGCACGCAGTTTTTGTTTCCCGCCCACGGCCTTCACGTAATCGGCGACGATGCGCTCCGGCGCAGGCAGCTTACGCGCCTGTTCAGTGCGGGCGACTTGCGCAAACGCAGGCGTGCAGGCCGCGCCGACGAGCAGCAACATGAGGCCCGCACGCCCGCGCCGCGCTGATGCTGCGCGCAGCGCTAGGCTTACAAGAGATAGAACCATTGGACTGTTCACGTTGGACATGCGCCGTGCGCAAGGTCTGGGGAGACGCGGCGGCAAGCACGGCGCATCTTAACCGATTTCATCGCAGCGCGACAGGCACGAAAGGCGACCGCGCCTACTTACGCCAGTCGCCCTTCATCGGTTCAGTCGTATGTGGCGGTTTCAGCCGGCTTGTCCATCAGCCGGCGGCTCATCATCCGTCGGCTGCGGCACGTCCGCGTTCATCGCTGCGGCCGAGTCCTGTTCGGCTTGCAGATCAGCCTCGCGCTCAGCCTGCGCCGTGTCCGCACCTTTCAGCTCACCAGCAGCAGCCGACTTGCGGCCATGCGCAGTTTCCTCGTTCATCGGTTAAGCCTCCTTGTCATGCTACAGATTAACGCGCTGCTTTCCGTGCGCCCTCACCCGTCGCTTGCTCAGTCTGTTGGCGCTGAAAGCGTTCATGTTCGGCCGTCGTCATCGCGCCCTGATTCTGCGCGAACTCGAATTCGTTCAACTGCCCGCCGCCGATCTTGTAGTTCGGCTGATTGCGGGCCGGGTCTTTTGGCATACTCGTGTCCCTCTCTTGTGTCATCAAAGGCGGCTCGCTTGACAACGCGCTGCCCTGCTGCGTAATCTTCTTTTTGCTAATGCTAAGCCACCTTAGCTCAGTTGGTAGAGCAACTGATTCGTAATCAGTAGGTCTGCGGTTCAAGTCCGCAAGGTGGCTTCACTTTTACCGTATAACTGCCCGCAGTTATACGGTAATTTTCTTTGCCCCTCAATCTTCGACCAACCACTTCTTATAGCCGAACTGCTGAATGGTGTGCTTCTGGTGCTGGTTGGCGCATAACACGCGACATTTCGCGACCTCCGCTTGAATGCTTTTTAAGCCAAAGGAATTATGCGCCATCGTACTTACGTGATCTCGCTTTTCCGCTGAGTTCAAGTGATCGAAGACAAGCATGTCGGGATCATTTACAGCGCACCCCTCCCACTCACACTGTTTCGTTTTTAGATACTGATTTAGCCATCTCTGATTGCGCAAGGCATATTCACGTCGGTGCCCATAATTACGGCGCGGGTTTCTTTGATTGTGCGCGCTGTCGATTAACCGTTTGCACGCACGACAATACAATTGCAATCCATCTTTTCTGGGCGCGGAGCGATGAAACTCGCTCGTGTCTTTAATGCTTTTGCAGCGGCAGCACTGCTTCAACACGCCGGTCGGCGCAACCGCACGAACTTTGGCCATCGCTCAATCCTCGCTTCAGCCAAACCATTCGGCTTCCATCATCAGGCGCAACCATTCGCGATGCTCCGACTCCATGATCTGCTCGCTGCCCCACAAATCGAGCAGGATGCGCTCGGCGGCGGCGGCCGGCACGGGCCGCTCGGCGACGGGTTTGAGTTTCTGCGCCTCGTCCTTCAACTGGTGCGCGTGAAAGGCGAGACCGATGGCTTTGGCGCGGTAGCGGACGCCGTGGCGCGAGAACTCGTTGGCTGAACGGACGGTGCGCATGGCCGCGCCAGCGACGGGCAGGGCCGCCGCCAACAACACCAGCACCCACCAATGCGGCTCGTGGAGAAAAATCTGCCACCAGTGCGCGCCGACCTCATGCCCTGCGGCCACGGCGTCGGACGCGCTGGCGAAGGGCGCGAGCAGATCAAGGTGCAGATAGTTTTCGACTAAGTCGAGCACGAAGTGGAGCAGCGCCGCGCCGACGCTGGCGAAGAAGAACAGACGCGGTAGCCAGCCCGTCTCACGATTCAGCTTTAGGTTGCGCGCCGCCCGGTCGGTAAAGAAATTGTATTGCACGCCGAGCCGTTTCAACTGGTAATACTTGATCAGGGCCAGCAGAGTGCCGTCCGTCACCTGCATGCGTGCCCACCCGTGCGGCACTTCGACGAACGGCTCGCTCTCCACCCAATGCTCCATCGCGTGCTTGTCCAGTTGTGCGAGTTGCGCGAGTTGCGCGTCGAGCCATGTGCGCCATGCGGTGATGTCCGCATCCTGCGCCTCTAAGAGCGTCGGCTCGCGCAATGCGCAGAACTTCAGCAGGCGGATGCGCTCGGCCCTGTGCCGTTCGAGCAACCAGTGGTCGTGAAAGGCCGCGCGCACGCCCCACCAGACGGCCGCCCCCGCCGCCAGCGCGGCCAGCACTTCGGCCACGGCCAGCGCCTTCGGCTGTTGCTCAAACCATAGTTCGAGCGGCGTCAACTCCATGATGGCGAAGATGACGGCGATGCCGCCCGCCAGCGCGGCGAAGACCGTGAGGCGCTGGTGCTTTTTCTGATGCGCGAGGGCCAGCGTGTTCGCCCCGTCGTAAGCGGGCTTGAGCGTCGCCTGACAGTAGGCGATTGCGGCCAGCAGCGGCGGGCTGGGCGGCCACTCCTGCGCCACCTCGACCTCGTCGTCCATATCCTTGACGTTGTCCGGCACGTGCGGCATGTCTGTCGGCGCAAGGCCCGTGCGGGCGGCGTCCGATGAGTTTGGTTGCATCACGTTGTTGGTCTCCTCCCGCCCGTGCTCGCAGGCACGTTGCGTTCGCCCGCAGACCACGGGCATGGGTTGCTTGTGCGGTGCTTGAAAAAGTTCAGGCGCTGCCACGCCGGCGCACGAGGTAGGTCGGGAACGTACCGTAGCCTTTGGCGTGCGGGGTGCGCCCGACGTACTCGCAGGTGATAGCGCGCGTCGCCTGCGCGTAGGCCAGCGCGGCGAACGCCTGGCTCGCGTAGACCTGGCCGGGCGGCGTGATCGGCTCAATGCGGGCCGCGCGGCTGACGTGTGTGCCGGTGTAGCTCGTGCGGCGTGTGATCGGGTCGGTACAAGCATAGACCGGCCCCGCGTGCAGCGCGATGCGTAGGTTCAACTCATCCGGCAACCCGTGCTGGGTGAAGTCCGTGCGATTCAACCACGCGCACAACTCCAGCGCGAACAGCCCAGCGCGCTCGACCGTGTCGAACACGAAATAGAGACCGTCGCCCCACGTGTTCTTGCCGTCGGGCGTGAACTCCGGCCGGTCGAGCAACTGCCCTATAGGCTCAAGAAAATAACGCAGGAAGAGTGGTATCTGCCTCTCGGCGAGTTTCGAGAAATGCACCGCGTCGGCAAACAGCAACGCCTTGATTTGCGGCTCGAACTCCACGCGCTCATGCGCCTGCGTCGTCGCGCCCGAGTCAGCAGCAGGTACGGCGTTGACTTGTTCAACTTCGTCATCGCCCGCAGCTTTCGTGTCCGCCACCGGCGCGGACGCGCGCAGCAGCGCGGCAGCATCGATCACTTCAACCTCACGCCCCGTCGCGCGCCACTGCGCGACGAAGCTGGCCGTGCCACCATGCCCGTCGCCCGCGCGCCCGTCCCACACGGCGAGCGGCGTCACGCCTGTGTCCAACTGCTCGGCGCGAATCGTGCCCAAGCCTTGTAACATCAGGTTGCAATACTCATACGATAGCCCGCCCGCGCCGATCCGCTGCTCCGACGCGACGACGACGCTCGCCGCCCGCGCCAGCGCCCCCTCGAACCGCGCCCGCCAGCCTGCGCCCGGCAGCAACTCGACACTATCCTTGATGAACTCGGCGCGATTGTAAGGCAACACGATATTTGTCTCGCCGCCAAGTTCGTGCAGCGTTTCGAGAAACAGAATATCCGTGCCGCACGCGGCCGAAGCATAGCCGATGCCCGCGTCCAAACGTTTGAGGGTCGCCCGCAACTGTTCGCGCACAGCAGCTTCGAGTT
This sequence comes from Pyrinomonadales bacterium, assembly GCA_038322995.1. Taxonomy (GTDB): domain Bacteria; phylum Acidobacteriota; class Blastocatellia; order Pyrinomonadales; family Pyrinomonadaceae; genus QHXQ01. The sequence goes on along the minus strand of JBBQGM010000013.1, from coordinate 40,022 downwards.
GCGCTGGAAAGCGCGGTTGTGTGCGCGCCGGTGGATCGAGCATGTGCCCCGCGCAGACAACGACGCGCGGCAGCCGCAAGCACGCTTCAATCCGCGCGCCATCGACTTGCAAATGCGCGATGAGCATTCGGGCGTTGCGCCGGGTTGAAGCCACTTCGCCGTAATTGTTGCTGGCTTCGGCGGCCGCGCAATAATGCGCGGCCGCTTCGTCAAGTTCATTCAGGATCAAGGCGGCTTCGCCGAGCGTCGCCAGCGGCCAGTAACGCGCTTCATCACTGTGCTGCCTGCTCGTCAGTTCTTGCAAACAGGCGGCGCGCACTGCCCGCGCCAGGTCTTGCGCGCGGGCGGTGTCGGCCATGATCAGCGACAACGTCGCCGCGTTGATCGCCGGCCAGTAACCATTGTTCAACTCGTAGGCCTTGAGATAGGCATCGCGTGCGAGCCGCAATTGCTGCGCGCGTGTCTCAGCGTCGGTCGCCCGCAACCAACCATCCTTGTATGTGCGGGCCAGCATCCCCAGCGTCTCTTCGTCGCTGTGTCCATCCGCGACCAATTGCGTGAGCAGCGCGGCAGCGCGTGCGCGCGCACCACTGCGCGACAGCGCGTGCGCCTGCAACTGGCGCAGACGCACATCCGCCGGCCACGCTTGCCGGCCCTCGGACACAACGTCGTAGGCGAAGATCGGCTCGCCCAACTTGAGTGCGCGCGTGCCCAGCAGGCGGAATAATTCCGCTTCGCGCCCCCACTCATCCGGGTCGTGCGCTTGCCATAGCGCCATCAACGCCGGCAAGCCGCCCGCCATCGCCGCCGTGCGCGACGAGGCCAAAAGCGTTTGCGCGCCCGCCGCTTGCCGCCCATCATTCATACGTGTCCTGTGTCCTCACCCGCAACTTGTACGGGCCCTGCTCAACGTGTGCTGAAGTAGATAATAAGCACAAGCCCGGCCAACAACAGCAGGCCCAAGAGAACTAACAGCGCAAATAGATTTGCAGACTTTGTCGATGGCGGCCGGCTCATCGGCATGGCCAGTGGCGCGGTCGGCGCATCCTGCGGATATGCGACTGCGCCCGCCGCCCCCGGCATCATCGATTCTAAGGTTGGCGCGGCCATTATCCCCGATGCGGGCGACGCGTAAGGCAGCGGCGGCGCGCCGATTTGAGGCGGTGTCCATGTTTGCGCCGCTGCTTGCCTGCGCAACGCACCGCCGCAACGCCGGCAGAAGGTCGCTTCTACTCTGTTTAGTGCGCCGCACCGGGCGCAACTCGCGCCGGTCTGGGCTGCCGGTGATGCTACCGCCGCCGGGCTTGGAGCTACTACCGGCGGCGGCAACAACGCGCCCGTCGTTCTGGCAGATGGATGTGTGCTGCTGCTCGGTCGCAATTGTTGAAAATGGAGTTGCCGCAACTCGGCGGGGGGGAGATTATCGGCCCGGCTCTCAGGTAGCGGCGTCTCCCAATAAGTCGGCCGGACGAAGTGTGGCCGACCGAGCGATAAGGCGTACTCCCACTCTTGCCGCACGTACTCGGAGCGCATCGAGTTGTGCGACCAGAACAGTTGAAACACGTCCGCCTCGTAGATCGCGTCGCGCATCCAGCGTTGCCAGTCCTGTCCCGCGCGCAGTTCTGTCACGTCGCGCAGATACTTGTCGCCGAGCGCATGTACGTGCTGCTCGATCTGTTCGACGACTGCGCGATCTTTGTGCGAGTAGGAGGGGAAGATTTTGCGATACGGTTCAGCCGACACGGGCACGGTCGGCGGCTGGCGGGGCGCGGGGCTGCTCGCGCTGTCCACGCGGATCGCCAACGGCACGTCGGCCAGAATGCGACTGCCGAGGAAAACCGTCAGCCGCCCACGCGCCATCTGCCCATCCAATGCGGCCGCCGCGCGCAGTTCAAACTCGACCTTATGCACGCTCTTCTGCCACAAGAAGCTCTGGCTCGGCGGATTGAACTCGCACCCCTCAAGCAGCGGCACAAACGTAATCTCGCTCTTATGCGGCACGGCATGTAAGCTGTGCTGCTTGACCGCGTCATACGCCGCCGGCTGCTCCGCCAGCACACGCGCGGCGAGGCGCTGCACTTCCGCCAGCGGCTCAGGCTCGTCCGGCGGCGCATCCGGTCGCCGCTGCGCCAGATGCGCGAACGCCAACAGTGTGTACCAACGCGCGGGCGCAAGCGCCTCCGGTTGATAGACGGTGAACTGCACGTTCTCGTCCGCGTACAGCGGCCGCTCGGCCGACTCAAGGTTTGGCGGTGGAGAATTGTCGGGCGACTGCAAGGGCGCAGCCGCCTCGACAACGAGAGCACTGGCAAGCTCGCCGGCCGGAGCTTGCGCCGGCGCAGGCGGCTCCTCTAGGGTTGACGCGGATGCCGGCGGCCCCGGCCCCAGACTGCGCCGCAATTCTTCGACAAAACTTACAGCAGTGGCCGGACGCGCGGCTCGATCTTTAGCTAGCGCACGGTTAACCGTCAGGCCCACGGCAGGCAATACATCGTTTACAAGCGTAGCTAATGATTGCGGTTGGCCGGTTAGATGCTGCACAGCCAGTTCGTTTAGCGTCTGGCCAGTGAAGGCCTTGCGTCCCGACAGCAATTCATAACAAAGCGCGGCCAGACTATAGATGTCTGCGCCCCCGTCCTGCTCGTCTGGCGTCTCACCGCGCCAGAGTTCCGGTGCCATATAGGGCAAGCCGGTGAGTTGTATGCTCACGCCGGCCAAAGTTGCCGTGGCGGCGCGCTCAGCGCTGGCAGCTAAATGCTCAAAGTCTGGGGGTAGTAGCTTGACTAACGGGCGACCAGCGGGCGGGCGGGTGAGCAGCATGTCCGTCGGCTTTAACGGATTATAGCTCATGCCCGCCGAGTGGCAGGCATCAAGCGCCTGCGCGATTTGTGTCAACACTTCTAATGTCTCGTTAGCAGGGAGACGAACCCGCTGCTGTAGCTCTTTATCGAGCGTGTGCCCATCGGCGTATTCCATCACCACGTAGGTGAGCCCGTCGGGGTGGGCGCGCATGTCATAGACGATGACCGCGTTCGGATGGCGGAAACGGCGCGCGGCTTGGGCTGCGGCGCGTTGGAAGCGACCTAGCCAGTCGGCCGCGCGCGCCAGTTCAGGTTTGAAGATTTTTATTACCACGCGGTCGCCGAGCAGCAGACGGCGCGCGTGATAGATCGTGCCGGTGCGGCCCTGCGCGAGTAACGTCTTGATCTCATACTGCCCATCCAACACTTGGCCGCTCAGCGGCGCGACACTCGATTGCAACGCCGTGCCGTCGTTCGGGCAATATGTGTTCTTGGCTTCGTATGTATGCTGGCAGGTAGGACAGAGTTTCATGGCATTGGCTCAGACGGCCCCGCAGCGGGCGCTTCGCGGTGAAGCGATAATGCGAGCGGGGATTATAGACCGAGCATGCGCCAAATGAAACAGATTGTTGCGCAGCAAAATTTAAGCACCGTAGACCCGGCGGCGAGGGCGCGCAAGCGCGCAGAGATTATTCTCTGCCGCTTGCGCGCCCTCGCTTTTGTGGCCCGCGCGGTTAAGCACCGCGCCCGGTCTTGCGTCTTGCTTTACGCGTTCACGGCCGCGCCGGTGGTCGGCTGGGCCGGTTTAGCATCCTTGTCGCTACTACGTGCGTGATAGAGGTCGGCAACGCGCGTCTCGTGTTTGGCGAGCGCGATTTCGATCTCGTCAAAGACGGCGCATGTGGCCGGGTCGGTGAACTTGACGCTTAGATTGAAGGCATCCACGACGCCGGTTTGCAGATCGCCGAGCGCACGTTGTAACAGCGCGGTGTCATCGCTCGACTGAAACCAACTCTTGAGCGTGGCCCATGCGCCGCTGCCAGCCGCCTGCATGCCTTCCTTGCCGCCGACCGCCGCGAGCCGTGCTTCGAGTAGCGCAACGTGCTGCGCTTTGCTCGCCTGAATTTCTTTGAAGACCGATTTAATGTCCGCGTCCGTCGCCTTGTCCGCATATTGTTGAAACGCTTCGCCCGCGTAGCGTTCGCCCCGGATGGCCGTGTTCAGGCCGTCGACGATCTCGGCCTGCGTCGAGCCGCCCCATTGTTCGCCCAACCGCCACCAATCGAAGTTTTCGTCGCTCGTCTGCGGCAAATCCGGCCCCTTCAGGCGCAAACCGAGTTGCCGCAAAATCGCGGTCGTGAATAGCGGCAGGTCGCCGGGCCGGCGCGACGTGAGCAAGTTGCCGTCGGTGACGACGGGCGCGTCTTCATAGTTCGCCCCGGCGTTCTGCATGTCCTTGCGGATGGCGCGAAAGCCGGTCGCGCGTTTGCCTTTCAGCAAATCGCCTTCGATTAAGACCTGCGGGCCGTGGCAGACGGCAGCGACGAGTTTGCCCAATTCCACGGCGCGTTCAACGAAACGCACGGTCTTCATATTGGTGCGCATGCGGTCGGGCGCTGCGCCGCCGGGAATGATCACCGCGTCGAAATCTTCGGGGCGCGCATCGGTCGTCGTCGCGTCCGCTTCGCGCGTGAGCTTGCCCTGTTTGCCCACGTACTTTTCGTTCATGCGTGAGCCAAGCACGATCACTTCCGCGCCCGCTTCCTTGAGCGCCGTGTACGGTACGAGAAACTCCACGTCCTCAACTTGACTCTCGATCAAGAGCGCCACCTTCTTCGGCGCATTAGTCTGATTGTCAACCATCAATTCACACTCCCTTGCCTACAGATGTCCGGCTGTCTTCAATGGCCGACGAGCGTCGGCCAGATAGCGAATTTAGCTTAATGCAGAGAAAAACGGGCAAGACGTGTGCCAGCAGATTAGTTGGTTAACACCCGCGCGTTTGGGGCAAGACGGTTGACGAACGGCATGGCCCGCCGTACGGGAAGGAAGCAGACTGTCCGCATACGAAGCAGTAGTTAGACCGCTGTGTGCGCGTGTGTACGGGCGGGTATGGGCTACGTAGGCAAAGGCCCGTTATGCAGGCGGTACTGTCTTGTTTGGCTTTAGGTCACGGGCCGGAGGAGACCACGGAAGATACCTTGCACCAGCACCTGGTCGGCCGGCACGCGGATCGGGGCGTGGTTTGAATTGGCGGGACGTAGCTCAATTTCGTGGCCCAGACGGTGCAGCCGCTTCAATGTCGCGGCGCTGCCGCCGACGAGCGCGACGACGATCTCGCCGTCGCGGGCCTCCGTGCGATTCTCGATGAGCGCGAGGTCGCCGTCGCAGATGTGTTCGTCAATCATCGAGTCGCCTTCAACGCGCAGCGCATAGACATGTTCGGGCCGCGTCCGGCCCAACAGGAAGCGCGGCACGCTGACCTTGTCCGCGCCTTCGCCCACAACTTCAATCGGCGCGCCTGCCGCGATGCGGCCCAACAGGGGCACTTCGCACAGCGCGTCGCTGTTGGGTTCTTCCACCTGCACCGCGAGCGCAAACGAGCCGTTCGCGCGCCGGCGTGAGATCAGGCCGCGCTTCTCCAACGCTTCAATGTGCTTGGCGATAGTCGCCTTCGACGAGACCTGGAAGTGGCGCGCGATCTGCGCGTAAGACGGTTCATAGCCGTGCCGCTCGATGAAGTGCGTGATGTAGTCGAGTATCTCTTTTTGCCGGTGCGTGCGCGGTTGCATCATTGCGGACTCCTCCCCGTCAGGCGAGCGGGCTGATTATGAAGTTGCCTATCGGGTGCATGGATTCTATGTCGCACCTGCCAGAGCGTCAAGCTACTTGCGCGAATAGCGTGCGAGCGTGACGGGGAAGATGCGGACAACGGACGGCACTTTGTTCAAGTCAACGCGATCCACGTTATTCAGCAGCGTGTCGGCCTTCATCCCGTAGATGGCTTGGTTGAGTTTATTGTCCGGATTGATGACCGCGCCTTTGAGTTCCAGCCCGGCAAAGAGACCTTTGCTGCGCGAGTAGGAGAGGATGCCGGCGTCGAGCGTCAGATTCGTTGTTGCGGCGGCGGTGCGGCCGACGGGGCCGGCGGCCGCGCTCGCCTCGCCGCCCATCTCGAACTTGTCCTCTAACAGACCCTGAATCGCGCCCTCGTTCATAAACAGCAACACGAAGTCAGTCTTGGCCGCGCCGATCTGTGCGCCGAAACTGCCGCCGCCCATGTTGAAGAACGCGGGCGCAGTCCAACCACCTTTTACGCGCCGGCTGATCACGCCGCTGCCGCCGCGCCCGCCCACGATGAAGCCCGCCTTGAACACGCCCGGAAAGACCGCCACCGCCTCTGCGCGCTCAATCAACTCTTTCGGGATCGCGTTGTCGCGCGCCTTCATAATCTGATTGAAGACGCGCGCCGCGGCTTCGGCCTTGCGCGCCGCCTCGTCCTCTTTCTTCGCGTCCAATGGCTCCGCGTTCGCGTCGGGTGTACCCACGCGCCGCTCGCGTTGCGCCGGTTGCGTCGTGGGCGCGTCCTGCGCGCGTGCGGGCCGGCCGGTGAGACAAAAGGCAAACGCGCTGACGAGTGAAAGACAGACGAGGCTGTGCGGCGAACGCTTCATGTAAATTCTCTCCTTTAAACTTAAAAAAACGGGGGGCGAACTTTGTCGTTATCCGCTTGGATGCGAAACAAGCGGGTCGCGGCTGAAGTCCTGCCCCCCCCCTAAAAATTCTCCGCGCGCATTACCCTGCGCCTTTACCTGAGCGAATAGCGCGCGAGCGTCAACGGAAAAATCCTGACGCTTTGCGGGAGCCACGGCTTGCCCTTACGCTGGATCGGCTTGCCCGACAGGACTTCGTTCGCCTTCACGCCATAGACGCCTTCGTTGTCGTTGTTGTCCGGATTGATCACGACGCCTTTCAACTCCGCGCCGATAAACGCGCCCTTGCTGCGCGAATAGGTTAGGATGCCGGCCTTCAACTGCGCGTCGGTCGAAGCTGCGGCCGTGCGCCCGATGGGGCCGGCCGCGACGCCCACCTCGCCGCCGATCTCGAACTTATCTTCCAACAATCCATTCAATGCGCCCTCGTTCATAAAGAGCAGCACGAAGTCGGTGGACGACGCGCCGATCTGCGGGCCGATGCTGCCGCCGCCGAGATTGAAGAACGCGGGCGCGCTCCAACCGCCCGCGATGCGCCGGCTGATGACGCAACGGCCGCCGCGCCCACCGACCAACAAAATGCCGGCCTTGATCACGTCGGGGCAGACCGCGACGGCCTCGGCCTTATCAAGCACTGCTTTCGGGATACCCTTATCGGGCACGGACATAATCTGTTTGAAAGCCTGTGCCGCCTTCGCCGTCTGCTTGCGCGCGTCGGCGCTGGCCTTCGTGTAACTCTTCTCCGCGACCGCGTTAAAACTTGCGCCGCACACCAACAACAACGCGCCGAGCGTGCTTGTGATCTTACGTGTCAAACTCTGTCTCATATCTTCCCACCTCCGATGTGGTCAACCTGCAAAAATTTAAGCGGCGTGCAGGGAGAACGAACAGCATGGCCGCGACGTGGGGGAAGCAAGCGGGGGAATTCAGTTCGCAATGAACAGCCACATCTTAGCGCAATGCACGCGCCGGATACAGCAGGCGCGTGCATGGCGATGCGCAAACGGTCAGTGCGCGTCGCCGTACTGCGCGATGATGCGGTCGCGTATCTGCGCGGGCGTCAACTTCTCTTCCCTTTGCAAGCGCGCGGCCACGAGCGCCTCTTCGACGCAAACGGCACAGTGCGCCGCGTGGTCGTCCACGAAACAACTGTGCAGGCTTTTGTGTCCGAAGCCCACGTCGCAGTGACAGTAACAAGGCAGTTGCGCAATGGTCTGCGGTATCTCTCTGGCCGCTTGATAGGCGAGCCGGGCCTGCCCGGAGAACTGTGCGGGCGCAAGCGTCGGCTCCAACTTCGGCACGTCCCGCGCCGACTCGTAGTGCGCCGGTATCTGCGCCGCGCCATTGTGCGTCATGCCGTCATGCAGCGCGCCATCATGCGCCAACGCGCTTGACGGCGTGGCGGTCGGCGCGCTGTTGCCGGCCGGTGTGGCCGCCGTTGTCGTCGGGCGCACTTCAGTCTGACTACTGTCGCCGCAGGCTGACGCCAGCGCGACTGCCGCGACCAAAGTGATGCCGGCACCGACGCTGATCAAAGATTTTTTCATGCTGCTATCACTCTCTTTCTTCGTTGGGCTGAAAGCGGCGCGGGCCACGCGCGCGCGCGCCGCTTTCGGCCGTTATGGCTGGCCGTGCATGGCGTGGCCGGCGTGGTCGTCCATCTGCATGCGGCTGGGCCGGAAGCGGATGAAGAACTTGTACGAGGTCGGATTGTTACCGTAAAGCGGATCGAGCGCGGCCGGCTTCGAGTAGAACGTCATGTCGCCGCCCACGCCGATCAACAGCTTGCCCGTGTCCTTCACATCGCGCACGTAGCCAAATGTGTACGCGCCGATGCGAAAGCTCGCGTGCTCGTCCGTGATGCCCAGCAAGGCGCGATCCGCCGGGCGCAACAACTCGTTTTTGTCCACGAGTTCGAGCCGCGTGTAAACGTAATTCCGGGTAAGGAAATTGACCGTCGCCTCGCCCGTATAACCGTTCAGGTTCGAGATTGTGCCATCGTCGAAATGGTTCTGGTGATTGCGGCCCCAGATAACGGCGGCCGCTAGATTGCCATGCGCGAACGGCCGGTTGTACTGCACAGAGGCGGTCGTGCGCCGCGTGTCGCCCGGCTCAAGTTCTTCCGGCTGCCGCAGCAGGCCGTGGCTGACTTGAAACGTCCAACGGTTGTTCGGCGCGATACTCAACCGCGCCGAGCGCGAGTTCCACGGGTGCGCCTCGAAGCCGTAGCGATGCTCGTCCGGCTCGCGCCCGTTGAAGATCGAGCCTTCGAGTTTGAACCAACGATACGTGACGCCGGTGGTGGCGACGCCAAACGAGATATGCGTTGAGTCTTGCAGGTGATGCGCGAGCGTCGCGCTTGGATTCTCCGCCGCGGACGCGCGGTGCATGAAGGCGACGGGCCCGAGCGCAGGCTCGCCCGGATAACCGAAATAGCCGAACCACGTCGCACGCTCGCCGATGGGCACGGTGTATTGTGCTGATAATTCCATAAACAGATCGTGCGGATGTTGCTTGTCGATCAACGGCTGTCCTTTGTACGTCTCGCCGGTCTGGAAGAGCAAGGGCGAGCCACCCGGCGGGAACGTGAACGGCTCAAGGCTGAACATGCCGCGCAGTTGCAACGTCCCTTTTCCAATACGCCGGTACGCCATCGGCATGAACCAGTTCATCGAGTCGAGTTTGGTCACGCCGCGCGGCCCACCCTGATGATTGATCGTGCCGATAGCATTGTAGTGGAACATCAACAGCCAATCGCCCTTAACCTTGTGCAGCATGTTCATCGGCGACGCGGACGGTTGCCACGACGTGCCCGAGCCCATCTGGCCCATTGCCGTGACGTTGTGCGCGCTCGCGCCGACGCGGATGCCCATCTCGTTGCCCGACATGACCATCAACTCCCGCACGTCCGCGTCCGACATGTTGGTCATACTACCATCCGCACTCATGCCGGGCATCGCATTCATGTTATGCCCGGCGTGTGGATCAGGCCCGGCCGGCGCAGCGGCCGGCGCTACGTTTGACGTTGGACTTGGCGCAGACTGCTCGTCCATCTTCATCGGCGTGGCGGGTGCGCTCTGTTCGTTCGCATTGACCGGTGCGGCCGCCGTGGGCGTGGGCTGCGCCATGCCGGGCATGTCGTGCACATCATGCGTCTGCGTTGGCGTGGGCGACGGCTGCGGGGTGGCCGGCCGGTTTTGCGCTGTCGGTTTGCGCGGCGTCGGTTTCGGCTTCGGCTCGCTCATGCCCGGCATGTTGTGCCCTTCGTGCTGCGCGTGGGCTGCCGCGCCGAGACCCACGAATAAGACCATTAAGACCAGCGCGGAGAAGATAGCGCGCCAGGTCGGATCGTTATGCAGTGTGCTGTTCATTATGACTCTCCCTAATCGTCTGCTATTGCGGCGGGCGAAAATGTGCCCGTTATGTTAGTTGGAATTGACGCACAGAGATGCACAGCAAGGGTCATGTGCCCGTTGCCACACAAAAGGGAGCTAAATTAGAAAGGTACTTAACAGCAGATGGCGGCACTCGCCTGCGGGCGGCGCGTGTTGCGGTGGCATGATAACTGAGGCGCGTACCGGCTCGGGCGCGGCCAATTGCCGGACGAGGAGCGCGGGCCCGCTAGCGGCGCGTGTCGTCGGCTGTGCGGCGCGCATGCCAGTGAGCAAAGGCGCGGGCATAGAGCGACTCAAGCAATGTGCGCAGGCGGCAGCTAGTTGAAAGGCTACTTGTGCGCTGGCCGCGAGTTGCCCATCACAACACGACGTTGCGGGCGCAAGTGCGGGTGTGTGCAGCGCGGCGGCATTGTGGTGATTATGCTGTTTGACGTGCGCTGGACAACAGGCATCGTCTTGCGTTGCGTTAGCGGCGGCGGCGTACGCGCACACATCGGCGGTTAGCAGACGGCTCCACGACGCGCCCAGCGCGAGCGCGCAAACCAACCCATAAATTGTTAACAAACGGCGCATAAATCGTGCTACTTTGATGCCCCACCGTCGTCTAACGGTTGTCGCCACTCTAACAGGCGCGCCGCGCATGCCGCTAATCTCCAGCATTTAGCCCACGTGCGGCCGCGCGCGGCTCAGTCCTCGACGATCAGTTTCCCGCGCACCATGTTCATGCCGCAAGTGAACGTGAATTCGCCGGTCTGGGCGGGCGTGAACGTGACGGGCGTCGTCTGAAACGCGGGCAACGTGCGGCTGATGCCGAAGTCGCCGAAGACAACTTGCTCGGTGCAGGACGATGCCTCGGCCCGATAAAAGTCCAACTCGACGGGCACGCCCTTCTTTATCACGATCACGTCCGGCACATAGCCGCCTTTAACTGTCACCTTGATCTGTTGCACGCCCGCCGCGCCGACCACGGCCGCCGCGCGCGTGCCCGCGCCCATAAAGAAGTACCAGATGACGAGCGCGATCAAACCCACGCCCCCGACGAGCACGATAAGTTCAGTTGTGTCCATGATCTTTCCGCCTTTGCTCTCCCTGCATCTTCATTTTTGCGGCTTTGCGGCTTTGCGTGAGGTTATCCTTTCGAGTGCAAGAATCTCACGCAAAGCCGCAAAGGCGCGAAGCAAGCGCGCTAAAGTTATCGATCCATCCGAAAGCGACGCAGGCGCAGACTGTTCGTCTTGCCCCGCGCGCGGGCTTCGAGCAAACGCCCCAAGAGGATGAGCGCGATGATGACGCTCGCCGCTTCAAAATAGACCGGCGCGCTTGTTACACCGCTCATGCCGGGCATCGCTGCGTGCGCCGTGGCGACGAGTTGCGGCGCGACCGTGGCGACAAACGAATAGAGAAAAGCTGCGCCTGTGCCCGTCGCGATCAGTGTGTTCATGTCCGCTGCGCGATGCCGCAAAGCGGCCCACGCCCCGCGATAAAAGGGCCAACCGCTGTAGCCGACGACGGGCAGCGTTAAGGCAAGTTGCACCCAATTGATCCACCAGACATTAAAGAGTGCGCTGCGCCCGTGCGTCATGGCAATCAGCAACCCGGGCGCGGACAGCACGGCCGCGACAATGAAGCGCCGCCACAAATCTTGCTGCTCATCTGCTTGCGCCGCCGCCTGATCCTGCTCGACCGCCGCGTCATAGCCGATGGCGCGCACAGACTCGATCAAGTTATTGACACCTGTCTGTTGCGGATCATATTCGACAGTCGCCCGCGCGGTGGCGAAGTTGACGTTAGCCTGCCGGACGCCCGGCGCGCTCGATAATTTGCGTTCAATGCGGCGCGCGCACGCCGCACAGGTCATGCCCGTGAGCGGCAACGTGACGCGCTCGTCCGCAGGCCGAAGCACACTGGTTGCTGTCGTTTTAATCTTCGCACTCACGAGCTTTTCCCTTTCTTCTTTAGACTGCGCCGCCCTGCTGCCTGTTCGTCAGAGCCGTGCAGATGACTGTGCTCGATCAGGCCGCAGAACTGGCCCTCGGCCGTGCCGCGCGCATCCCACTCGTGCAAGAGTTTGGCCAACTCCCGGCGATAACGCCGCAGGGCGCGTAGCCGCTCGTCCAGTTCAGTGAGTTTGTGCCGGGCTAGCGTGCGCACATGATGACAGGGCGATTCCCCGTCGGCGCGGATACCCAAGATTTCCGTGATCTCGTCGAGTGAGAAACCGATAGCCTGCGCCCGTTTGATGAAGGCCAGCCGTTCGAGCACGGCCGGTTCATAGACGCGATAACCGCTGCCCGTGCGGGCCGGCCGGCCCAACAACCCGCGCCGCTCGTAGAAGCGCAACGCCTCCACGCTTACGCCAGATCGCTCCGCCACCTCGCCAATGCGCAGATAGCGCCCGCCATTTGGTCGCTCTGTTCGTGCCTCTGCTTTCGTCATGCTGCCATTCCAAACTCTGTAGTGGACTATAGAGTCAAGCCGCCGTCGCAAATTATTTTACGGGGGTTATAACGGTGCCCCCGCCACGCCGCGATTTGACCGCGCCGCGCTGACAGTGCGACCATAACGGCACATCAAGTCAAGCCAGCCGGGAACGTGGGAGGTGCTGATGGAGATCGATCTGGATAAGATTGTGACACAGGAAGAGACAGGCGAAGACGCGCCGATTGATCAGGTGGAAGGGCGCGTGCAGGCCGAGATGAAACGCATCGAAGGGCACGCCAAAGAAGGCGTCGCGCAAGGGCTACAGGATAAAGAGTTGGAACGCGAAGGCCGGGAGTTGCAAGCCGAGGCTGAGCGCGAACTTGAACAGCAATGACGAGTTCGGAATGTGGAATGCGGATTAAAGAAGCAGAAGGCGCACACGTTTCTGTCTATCAACCCGCAATCCGCATTCCGAAATCCACATTTCCTTATGTGCCGGCCAACGCTTGCTCCACGGCCTCGCGGATGCGGGCGGCAGTGCTGCCACGCGGATCGTAGCCGGTGAAGTGGTCGACGACGCGCCCATCGCGCCCGATGACGTAGGTCTGCGGGATCGAGCCGGAGGGCGAGAGCAGTGCCACCGCCAAGCCTCTGTCCGCCCAACCGACGGTGTAAGAAATCTTGAACTGGCTGGCGAATTGATGCACGGCCGCCGTCTTCTGCTGCTGGTCGTCTTCGGTCAACCCCTCAATTGTTAGTCCGACCACCTCGACCCCGCGCCCCTGATACTCCTTGTGCAACGCCACCAGATCAGGAATCTCATAACGACACGGCCCGCACCACGTCGCCCACAGATCAAGCACCAGCACCTTGCCGCTATAGTCAGCCAACTTGAGCGGCTTGCCGTCTATCGTCTTCATCTCGGTCTGTTCCAACCCGGCCGGCAGCGCAGTAGTAGTAGCGGTGGCGGCCGCTGGCGGCGGCGTGCTCGGGCGCGTGCCGGGCGTGGCCGGCGCGTTGTTCGACGCCTCGTAGTTCGCTTCGTTGTTACAACTCGAAGACAGCGCGACGCTCAACAGCGCAAAGACGACGAGCGTGAGCGTAATGCGTTGGCTCGTCCAGATGCGCGCGGAGCGCGGTGTCGGTGCAGGGGTCATGGTCATTTAAGTTCCTCTAACGCCGGTCTAATTCAGGGCCTAGACTAAAGCATCAAGGCACGGTTGCAAAGTTGATAGATCGAAGCAAAGTTGCGTGTGCGGCAAGACTGTCTTAACACAGAGAACACAGCGGCAGCGCAAAGGCCAAAGAGACAAGCAATCTCAGATTTGAAATTTGCGCTCAAATAAACTCTGTGCCCTCTGTGCCTGCTGTGTTAAAGCTGATCTTCCACCAGCAGCTAACATCTATTCTTCACAGACACTCAACGCACCACGATGTTGACCAATCGATCTGGCACGACGATCACTTTAACAATCTCGCGCCCCGCGATGTGTGTCCGCACTTTATCGTCGGCCAAGGCCGTCGCTTGCAAGTCGGCTTCGGACGTGTCGGGCACAGTGCGTATGCGGGCCCGCAGTTTGCCATTGATCTGGACGGGAATTTCCAGTTCCTCTTTGCGCGCCAATGCCTGCTCCGCCTGCGGCCAACGCGCGCCGCTCTTGCGCAACCCGCCCGCGTGCCCCAAGCCCGCCCACATCTCTTCCGCGATGTGCGGCGTGAACGGCGCGAGCAGCAAGACCAACGCTTCCAACGCCTCGCGCACGGCGAAGACATCACCCTTTGCAGCCGTGTCCGGCACGAGACCGGCGTCGCCCAACTCGTTCAGCAACTCCATCAACGCGGCGATGCTGGTGTTGAAGTGCAACTCCGCGAAGTCGTTCGTGACGCGCGCAATCGTCTGGTGCGTCTTGCGCCGCAACGCCCGCGCCGCGTCGCCGAACTCTGGCGGCACAGCGCGCGGCGCAGCCTGCACGCGCTCGCGCCAACGATAGACCGCGTTATAGACGCGCCGCAGAAAGCGCACCGCGCCTTCGATGCCGGTCTCCTGCCAGCGCAGTTCGTTGTCCGGCGGCGCGGCGAACAGGATAAACAGACGCACGGCGTCCGCGCCGTAAATCCCGATCATCTCGTCGGGGTCAACGCCGTTGCCCGCCGACTTCGACATCGCCTTCCACTCGCCCGTCTCGCCGACGAGGTTCGTCACCATCCCCTGCGTCAACAGTTTTTTGATCGGCTCGTTGAATGCGACCAAGCCGATGTCGCGCATCATCTTTGTCCAGCAGCGCGTGTACAGCAGGTGCATGACCGCGTGCTCGATGCCGCCGATGTATTGATCCACGGGCGTCCAATATGCGGCGGCCTCTTTGCTGAATGGCGCACTGTCATTCGTCGGATCGCAGTAGCGAAAGAAGTACCAAGACGAATCAACGAACGTGTCCATCGTGTCGGTCTCGCGCCGCGCCGGCTCGTTGCACTTTGGGCAGGTCGTGTTGACGAACTCCGCGACACCCGCCAGCGGCGACTGCCCCGCGCCCGTGAACTCCGCGCGCTCAGGCAACAGCACCGGCAAATCTTTTTCCGGCACGGGCACTGCGCCGCAACTAGCACAATAGATGATCGGAATCGGCGCACCCCAGAAGCGTTGCCGCGAAATGCCCCAATCGCGCAGGCGATACGTCACCGCCGGCTCGCCGAAGCCCTGCGTTTTGGCATGCTCCGCCATCTCGTGCATCGCGTCGGTTGAGAGCTTGCCACTCCAATCGCCGCTGTTGACCACGATGCCGTAGTCCGTGAACGCATGCGGCATCGCCACCGACTGATCCTCGCTCGTCGGGTCGTGCTCGATCTGCTCCTGCTCGTGCGAGACGCGCTCGATCACGCGGCGGATGGGCAAGCTATATGTCTGCGCAAACTCGAAATCGCGCTCGTCGTGCGCGGGCACGGACATGACCGCGCCCGTGCCGTATTCGGTCAGCACATAGTTCGCCGCCCAGACGGGAATCTGCTCGCCGCTAAACGGATTGAGGGCAAATAAGCCCGTGTTCACGCCTTCTTTCGCCTCCTCCGCGCCCGGCTGCTTCGCCGACACCGAGCGACTCGCGCGCACACGCGCCGCGAACTGTTCGACATCATCCTTCAACGCGGACTCCGCCAACAGCTTCGCCAGCAACGGATGATCCGGCGCGACGACGATGGCGTTCGCGCCGTAGATCGTGTCCACGCGGGTGGTAAAGACGCGCACATGCTCGTCCGTGTCCTTGATCTGAAAATCAACGAACGCGCCCACGCTCTTGCCAATCCAGTTGCGCTGCATCGTCAGCACACGCTCGGGCCAGCCCGCTTCGATCTCCGACATATCGGCCAACAATTGCTCCGCGTAATCGCTCGTGCGGATGAACCACTGTTCCAGATCGCGCTTCTCCACCGCAGCGCCGCACCGCCAGCAGACCCCGCCCGACGATTGCTCGTTCGACAACACCGTCTGTTCCTGCGGACACCAGTTCACCGCCGCCGACTTGCGATAGATCAACCCCTTCGCCAAAAACTGCAAGAAGAACCATTGATCCCACTTGTAGTAAGCGGGCGTGTGCGCCGCGGTCTCGCGCCGCCAGTCGTAGCTCAGACCCATCAACTTGTACTGCCCGCGCATATGCGTGATGTTCTGCTCCGTCCATTCGCCCGGCATCACGCCGCGTTTGATCGCTGCTTGCTCGGCCGGCTGCCCGAAGCTGTCCCAGCCAATCGGGTGCAGCACGTTGTAGCCTTGCAAACGCTTGTGCCACGCCAGCGCGTCGCCGATGGCGTAATTGCGCACGTGCCCCATGTGCAGATTACCCGATGGGTATGGCAGCATCTCCAAACAATAAAACTTCGGCCGCGCCGCGTCCGGCTCAACCTCGAACGCGCCCGTCTCGGCCCAGAACTGCTGCCACTCTGCTTCGATCTTCTCCGGAAAATATTTTTCGTCCATCACTCAACACCTCTCTACCCATCCTTCACTCCACATCTTCACCGACCGTTGCTGCGCAAGGCAAGCCACGAGACTACCTACCGCATTAACGGCTGCTACATTATTTCTCTGTCGCGTGTTGGAGTGTCGCCGCCGCAAGCGTCCGCGCGCATCTCAAGCGCGGGCGTTGAGCGGCACCGTAAGGAGGAGTTTCGTATGTGGGTGTAACAACATCATCGAATCGTCGCTTCAACTGGCAAAAAGCGCAACTCATATTAACTCAGGAGCTGCGCTTTTTGCCAGCATGCTCGTCGGGCCGTGCGCGAGACTGCGCGCTGGCTATTTCAGTTTGTCGAACTCCGCGCGTAGTTCCGCGTTCGTCGGATGCACCTTGTAATCCTCTTCGATGGCCGTCCAGACGATCTTGCCGTGCTTGTCGATCAGATAGAACGAATCGTAGGGCAGCCCGTTCAATTGAATGTTGCCATTATCATACGACTTACCGTCGTAGCGATGATCCTGCAAGCCGTACAGGTTGATCACCTTCGAGCCGGGATCTGCGAGGATCGGGAACATGAGCGCGCCCTTGCCATCGCCCGCGATCTTGGCGGCCAGTCCTTTACTTTTCTCATGGTCGTCAATACTGATCGCTAGAATCCGCACCTTGTCCGTCGGTCTGAGCAACGTCCGCATCTCGGCTAACTGCCGAGCGCAGAACGGTCACCACCAGCCGCGAAAAAAGTAGATGAGCGTCGGTGCCTGCCCGCGCGTGTCCGCCAACGACACCTTATGCCCCTCGACATCCTCAAGCGTGAAGTCCGGCGCGGTCTGTCCAACCTTCAACGCGGCGGCGACGCCTACGGCCGTCGGCGTAGGCGTGGCCACCTTCGTCTCCTGCGCCACCGCCGCCCCCGACAGGCCAAGCAACAATAACAGGCTGATGCCAAATATCTTTCTCATTTGTTCCTCCAATTGGATGTTCTGAAGTCTCCGGTCGAGCGAGCCGCTGGCAACGAAGCTAATGCGGCCACACGGGCACTCATCATAGCTCAATACCTGGGGCCGCGCAGATTCACGCCCATGTTGACTTGCGCGGCAGCAGCGCAAGCCAGGCTACCGCAGCGCCGCACACGAACGTGCGCAACACGTCGAAGGGGCGCGCTCGTTATAGCCGATCTGCTCCCTGCCCAGTGTCGCGCTCGACCTCCGCCATGACGCGCAGCATGTTGCCGCCGAGAATCTTGGCCACGTCCGCTTCGCTGTAACCGCGCCGCAGCAGTTCTTTCGTCAGGTTCGGTAAATCCGCGACAGAGGCAAGGTCGCGCGGGACGGCTTGCGTGCCGTCGAAGTCTGAGCCGATGCCGACGTGTTCGACACCGACGAGTTTGACGATGTAGTCAATGTGATCGACGAGGCGCGCGACGGAGACGGGCGGCAGGCGCGTGAGATACTCGCGCTCGCGCACACGGTCGCGCACGAGTTTGCGTTGCGCGGGCGTGCCCTGGGCTTTGCTCGATGCGACGGCGACGAGCGGCGCGATCTCTGCGTCAACGCGGCGTTGTGCGTCTCTCCAGCCCGGCTCGATGAAGGCGGGATAGAAGATGACGCAGCAGACGCCGCCGGTCTGCGCGAGCGCGCGGAGTTGTTCGTCGGTCAGGTTGCGCGGCGCGTTGACCAGGGCGCGCACGCCCGAATGCGTGGCCACGACCGGCTTCGTTGAGGTCGCGATGATGTCCCAGAAAGCTTTGTCGGAGACGTGCGAGACATCGACCATCATGCCGAGCCGGTTCATCTCGCGGATGACGGCGCGGCCGAAATCATTCAACCCGCGCGTCGCGCCCACCGCGTCGCCGCTTGAGCCGGCCCAACTCGTCGAAACAGACCACGCGGGCGACATGTAACGCACGCCCAGGCGGTAATACTTCTCGACGTGCTCAATTCTTTCATCAATTGCATAGCCACCTTCCAGACCCATGAGCGCAGCTAGTTTGCCCGCGCCCGCAATGCGGCGCACATCCGCGGCCGTAGTCGCCAACTCCCACGTCTCCGGGTGTTGTGCGGTGAGCGCGCGGACGGCGGCGATCTGTTGATCGGCCCGCTCAACCGCCTTTCGACCGCCCACGCCGAAGTATGCCGGCTCGACCCAGATGGAGAAGAATTGCGCGTCGAGGCCGCCTTCTTTCGCGCGCACGGCGTCGAAGTGGCCATCGGCGAGCCGTTTGTTAATGTCCGTGCCTTCGTCAAGCATGCGCTGCACGGTGTCGGCGTGCATGTCCATGACGATGGCGCGGCGGTGAATGGTCGAAGGGTCAGCGGCGGCCGGCATGCTATCAATGACGGGCGGTGCGGTGTTTGTTTGTTCGTTGTTTGACGACATGCGCGCACCTTTACAAGCGAGCAGGAGGACAAGCGCGCCGCCGAGCAACAGGAGAGCAAAGCACATGTGGGCGCGGCGCATCATCTGAATTATGTGCGTGATTGCACGTTTATTAAGTTCGTGATTGC
The DNA here is from genome assembly GCA_038322995.1 of Pyrinomonadales bacterium. Classification (GTDB taxonomy): domain Bacteria; phylum Acidobacteriota; class Blastocatellia; order Pyrinomonadales; family Pyrinomonadaceae; genus QHXQ01. The sequence continues at coordinate 21,238 of JBBQGM010000013.1, read as the reverse complement.
GCCGCCGATGGTACGTCGCGCGTGGGCCGCGCGGCAAGCAGCAAGCGTCGCTTGCCAAGGCCCGCGCCGGTGAGTTATCGTGCGATTTACTTAACCACGAGTCAGCCACGCGCGTACACAATTCCGCGAAATCAGTTACGTGTCAGAGAGACAACCTGTTGGGTGCGGAGTTTATTTCGAGTTGAAAGCTAATCGCGAAGGAGCAAGTCACATCATGTTTGCAGACGATGCACCGAGCAAGGACGTGCGGACACCCGCCATCGTACCCGAAGTTTGGCACAACGGCGAATTCATCAAATGGGACGACGCGCGCGTGCATGTCATGTCGCATGTGCTGCACTACGGTTCCAGCGTCTTCGAGGGCATCCGCTGCTACCACACCGAGCGCGGCCCCGCCATCTTCCGGCTGCGCGAGCACATGCAACGGCTGTTGAACTCGGCGAAGATTTATCGCATGGAGCATGGCATCTCGCTTGACGAGTTGTGCGCGGCGGCGGTCGGCCTCGTGGCGCGCGGTGGCTTGCCGCAATGTTATCTGCGCCCGATCATCTTCCGCAGTCTGGACGAAGCGCGGCCCGCGTTTGGCGTCAACCCGTTCCCGAATCCGCTGTCGTGCTATATCGGCGCATGGGATTGGGGCAAGTATCTCGGCGACGAAGCCATCGAACTCGGCGTGGACGTGTGTGTCTCTTCGTGGAATCGTTTGTCGCCGAACTCGATGCCGGTGATGGCGAAGTCGGGCGCGAACTACATGAACTCGCAACTAATCAAGATGGAGGCGATCAAGAACGGCTATTCTGAAGGCATTGCGCTCGATGATCGCGGCTTCGTCTCGGAAGGGTCGGGCGAGAATATTTTCCTCGTCCACGACGGCAAGGTCATCACCCCGCCGCTCTCTTCGTCGATCCTGCCCGGCATCACGCGCGACAGTGTCATCCAGATTTGTCGCGAGTTGGAAATTCCGGTGCAAGAGACCGGTCTCCAACGCGCCGCGCTCTACGTGGCCGACGAATTGTTCTTCACCGGCACGGCCGCCGAGGTCACACCGATCCGCTCGGTGGACAAAATCGAGATCGGCACGGGCCGGCGCGGCGAGATCACGCGCCGCATCCAGCAGACATACTTTCAGATCACCAAAGGCGAGCGCCCTGCACCGGGCCCCTGGCTCACCTATGTGAGCGAGCAAGCGCAGGCCGTGGAAGCAGGCCATAACGGCTACGGCGTAGCTCAGGCCCGCCGGGCCGGGGCAGCCGAGCAGGCGAGCGAAACCAAAAGCGAGTATCAGGCAATAGCAACTGACTAAAGTGTTCGGCGGGCGCGCAATGGCAGCCTAACAATAACAGCCCGCCCGCTGCCGCTGGCACTTGCGCGCTGTTATTGTTAGGCTGTCATGCCATGAAACTTAAAAGCTGCTTCAGCCTTATCGCGCTATCGCTCCTCCTGCTAACCGTCTGGCAGAGCGGCACGGGTCAACATCAGAGAAAAAGACACCGGGCACCAAAAGCTGTGATGAATAGATTGCAACCGGGCACGTGGGGCGGCGCGCACATCGGCGTGGAAATTACTGAGCATGGCGCGCGGCTTAACTATGACTGCGCCCATGGAACGATTGATGAGCCAATCAGTCCCGATCAAGGCGGCAGGTTTGTCGCTAATGGAACGCACGCGAAAGAGCGCGGCGGGCCGCTGCGCAGGGGCGACGAGAACGATGGTCAGCCGGCGCATTACACCGGCACTGTCGCAGGCCAGAAGATGACACTCACCGTCACACTCACAGACACGCAGGAAGTCGTCGGCACTTACACGGTCACGCGCGGCCAAAGGCCACGCATCGTCAAGTGTATGTAGCGGCCTGCTGGCCCGCGGGGGCGGCGACCATGCGCCCGCACAGACAGGCTGCACCACCTCAATAGATTTAGCGTCCGGTAAATGTCAGAGACCGGCCGGATGTTGCGAATGTGGACGGAAGGCTTAAGTCCATTAATTAAAGGGTGCAGAATGTGTGCCGCTCGCAGCAACGCTGAAGAACTGAGCCGATCAGGGCAAGGGCAACGTCAGCTTGCGGGGCTTGCCTGTTGCTTGGTCTAATCTCTAAATCGAACCACGTGCCATTGGGACAGAACTAAAAAACTAGCCACGAATTCACACTAACCGACACGAAGAGAAACAGCACGAAAAAAGTTCGTGTTCTTTTCGTGGAGCTTCGTGTGGTGCGCGTGGACAAGGCTTTTTCCTTGGCCCGTTGTTGGCGGTGTTGCTATAGCTCACGCCTGCGCTTTGCGGCGGCGGCGAATCTTCGCGGCGATTCCGGCCAGGCCTGTGCCGAGCAACAGCATCGTCGCGGGTTCAGGCACGGGGGCGTTTTGTCTGGTCACGACGACATCGTCAAGCAACCAAAAATCAGGGTCGTGGCGAAACGCAAACTGCAATTGAGTCAGCGCCCCAGTGGCAACGGTAGTGAAGCTGAACATCGTATAGCCGAATGGTGCCGCATTTGTTAGATGCGTAAGCTGTGTGCCACCAAAGGACGCTATGAATTCGTTTGGTGTCCCCCCACCCGGGTTGCCTAACCAGAAGCTCACTGTGTAGCTTTGACCCGCAACTGTCGCGATATTCTGCGAAAGGAATTCAAGGTTTGTCAGTGGTCCGAAGAACGCTCCAAAATTTCCGCTATGTGCGACAGTGTTAGAGCCTATGCCGGTGAAGCTGTTGGCACCTGTATTGCCGGATAGAGTCCATCCGGCGAAGGTACCCGTCTCAAAGCCGCAGTTGACCACGAGGTTGCCGGGCACGACGTCGCATTGGGTGGGCGCTGCTTTTATGGTCGGAGCTGCAAATCAGCGCGACGAGCGAGAAGAGTAGTTTAGGACTTACGCAGTTGAAACAGAGCCTTGTTGAAAACAAAGGACTTAGCGAAAACGCTTATTCTCGTAAGTTGTTGATTCTTCGTCCAACTGCGTAAGTCCTATAGTTTATTTATGTGGGACATAGAAGCCTCCTGTTGCTTGGGTTTAGATGACACTACAGATGGGAGCGCAAGACTCGCCGCACTAAGACTTGCATAGAGTTGGCTACGGATCGGAAGGACGCGGGGCAAGCGCAGGCTCCGAAATAGCTTTAATTTAGGGTACGGAATGTGTGCCGCTCGCAGCAAAGCTGGCAATTGAAATCTGTATTGCATAAGCACACTTAATTCAGGTCACTACGCAAAGCTGACTATGGGTTTCCCTGAAGTTAGGACACTAGGGACGGGTGGGTGGCCGGCAATTTCCGGCCACCCACCCCGCGCAGTGCTTTAAGCCTGACGGGGCATGCTAATCGTGCAGTGGGGGTTAGCCGCTAACGCTCAGCCGCCGTTTGCGCCGCTTGGCCAGCGCCGCGCCAACCAAGCCCGTCCCCAACAACACCATCGTCGTCGGCTCCGGCACGCCCGGTGCCTGATTCCGTACCACGATGGAGAAGTTCGCCGCCGCTTCGTCCGCACTCCCCGGCGTCGACGGATCATAGAAGATCTGGAACTGGTTGAAGGCGAACGTGAACACCGTCCCATCAGCCGTGCCCGGCGCAATCAGTATGTTGAACAACGCGACCGGCCCGAGCGTCTGATTGCTCGCCAGCCCGACCAAGGCGTCGAACGGCTGACTGCCGGGATTGCCGTTGGGCGATAATGATAAGCCTGCCTGCAAGCTGGCGCTGTAGCCGCTGAACGTGATCGCCCCCGTCCCATTCTGGAACGTGCCCATCAAGGTCACGACCGAACCGGCGGCCGCCGTGTACGTGTTCGGCGTGAACGCGAAGCTGACGTTGTCAGCACGGGCCGACGACGGTACGAGGGCCAGGGCGGTGACCGCCACCAGCGCGAGCATCAAGTGTTTGCATCTCATTGGTTGTCTTACTCCTTTGGTTAGCGGCCCGTCAGGCCTGAGGGGGAAACCACCGCCGCCAGCAGAGCTGGCAGCGATGGCAGGTAGGGCAGCGTTGGGGTCAGCAGACCCGTGCTGCACGCGGGTGCGTTCACCCTACGGTTGCTGCTATAGGTGCCGCCGGTGAACGTGCCGCCGACTTGCAGCGTCGTTATGCCACTGGGCGCGCCGCTGAAGGTCACGACCTTGACGCTGGACGCGCCCGGCGCGAGCGTGCCGACGGTCTGCGGCAGCGGCGTGCCGCTGATGCCGCCGAGCGTGGCCGTGGTCAGCACGACGTTGTTGGCGGTGCCGGTGCCGCTATTGGTGATCGTGATGGTGGCGACCGTGTTGCCACCGCTGCACGAGAGCACCGTCGAGGTGCTGATGCGCGGTGCGCCAGCACAGGCCGTGTTGCACGCGAAGCTCGTGCTAGTGACCGAGATGGTATCAACCCGTACACCCGCCGCACCCGCCGCAGACACGCTGTTATCGGTTGCCGCGCGCCACTTCAACCGCACGTTCTGTCCGGCTGCTGCCGCCGGTAAATTGGCGACTGTGGTGATGTAGGTCGGCGCAGCGGTCGTGCCGCCGGAGAGACCCGTCCAAGCCGGGCGGCCAGCTATCGGACTACCGAAGTTGGCAGAGATCGTGCCGTTATAACCGCCACTGGCGAAACTGCCGCCACCTGCGGTGATGTCGGCAAATGCGCCGCCGTTGATGCTGATCTCCAGCACCATGCCGTCGAACGTACTCTCCATGTTGTAGAGGTTCCTGAACGTCAACTGTCCGCCGCCGGCCGCCACTGCGAATGACGGGGAGACCAACTCGGTGTTGCCGATGTTGCTGGGGTCGGGCGCGAAGGCGTCGTTCGGGGCACTGCTAGGATTGGTCGTCGAAGTCACCCACGGCACTTCCACGCCTGTGGCCGTCGTTGTCCAACCAGCGGGCAAGGCCGGCGCGGTCACGCCGTCGAAGTTCTCGCTGAAGGCCGAACTGACAACCGTCGTGCCGAGTTGCCGCGTAAAGGTCACGGTGCCGAGGTTGTTCGCCCCGTCTTGCAGTTGCAGCGTCAGCGTGATGGTATCGCCGCAGTTGCCGGCGGCGGTGAACGTGAAGTCACGTCCGACCGTGCCGTTGATCGGGATCGCGCCGTAGTTCTGCGGCGCGGAAGGCGCGAGCACGTTAGCGTTGGGCTGCAAGGTCGCGACCAGATTGGTCGTGGGGCCCGTGCCGGCATTCATCAAATTGAGCCGGACGGTCACGGTCTCGCCCGGATCAATCGCGCCGTTGGTCGGCGGGCAACTCTCGTTGACGAGGGTTGAGCCGGCCGGGACGATGACCGGTGTCGGCACGCTCGAGCACTGCGTAAACTTGAAGTTGCCGATACGCGTGCGCCAGTTGAACGAGCTAGTGGTGGAATAATACTCCTGCGTGTACCAGAAGGTGCAGTCGTCCACCGGGTCAATCGTCAAGTCGCTATAATCGCCCCAGCGATTGCCGGTGCCGGTCTGGCTGCCGGTGCCGGCAAACAGAGTGGCCTCACCCTGAGCCAGCGTGTTGATGGGATCGGTCGCCAGCCGCCCCGCGTAGCGAATCTGGGGATTGATGGCGGAACTTGAGGCGCTAAAGCCGACGGCCATGTTGCCGCCCTGATCCATCGCCGCACTGCCCATCCAGCGCCAGGTCGTATCCGGCTGGTAGGTGCTTTCCTGAAAGACCGTTACGGGGCCGGCCGTCACGTTGCGCAGTTCAAACCAGCGCACACCTGAGACCCCGCCCGCACTGACGGAAAAATTACCCACGGTTGATTCGCGGCCCGGGAGGAAGCGTGTGGCCAGGCGGAACATCAAGCGGTCGCCAATGCCGTCCAAGTTGCTGGTCGAGCCTAACTGAGGCACGCAGGCACGGGTGGTCGGGCAGAGTTCGGCAAAGCCTGCCGCCGGCGGGGCAGCGAAGAGCGTGAAAGTCGAGTTGGCCGGGGTGACGAAATCAGGTGCGAAGTGGAAGACTCTATAGGTGTTGGTGAATGGCGCTTCCACAAACGTGCCCGGGGCATTAGCCGGAGGCTGCGTCGAGCCATCGAGGTCGGCGGGCAGATAAGTGTCCTCATTGGGGCCGTTGGTGATCCCGGTGCTGACGAACGTGGCCGGCTGACCGAGAAGCATCTTCGCGCGGTCGAAGGCGAAGGGTTGCGGGCCGAGGAAGGCCGTGCCTGCTGAGTTGAACACGTTCATGCTCATGTAGTAGGCATTGGGCCAGACGCTCAGGTGCGGATAATCGAAAAAGTTGGTACCGAGGAGGAAGCCATAGCGATTGTACGAGCCAGTGGCATCGCTTGTGGTGGACACGGCAATGCACTCGGTGGTTGGAACAGGGGCACCTGCGAACTGGGTGATGACCCAGCGGTTGGCGATCTGGTCATAGATCACGACGGGGTCGCCATCGCCAGTGGTCTCGCAAACGCCGCCAAAGCCAGCCCAGAGCGAAGAGATGCTCGCCGGCCCTAACTGCGACACGCCCGTGGTCTTGTTAAAGACCTGGTAGCCTTCGTTGACCATCTGGACGTATTGCGTCTGACCAACTTCGCCATTGGTGTCGGGCGGCGCGCAGTTGCAGCCGACGCCGGGGAAAACGATGCCGTCAAAGTTGAGGATCGGGCTGGGAATATCCAGTTCCGTCAAGCCTTGCAGGCGGACGAAGTCTTTCTGGATGACCTGGTCGGGGCTATCTTTATGTTTATGAGGCACCTTTGGGTTTTCATTCGCCTCATTCTCGACCCCACGCCCGATAGGCATGGCTATTTGTTTCATATCGCGCAGGTTCGGTGTGGTGTCGTTGTGATACGAAGCACCGGAGATGACACCCGCAGGTACTTTCTCTTTATCTATTTCTTGACTGGAACCATGGGTCAGCGCAGGCGTCGCTTGCAGCGGCTGAGCGGATTTACCGTTGCCCTGTGCAAGTGCGCTTATGCGGGGTAGAAATGTGACGAACAGACCGCCAATCGCCAATAACGCGATACTTAGGGCGATCCGGCGTGAACGATGAGTCATAATCTTCTCCTCTATCGGCTGGGAAGGGGGTGACCAGCGGGGCCATCGGGCCGCGCCTAATGCCTGCTGGAAATGGGTTTAAGCTAACCATCATCAATTGTTCGCATTGCCGCCGGATGGCAATGTTTGCGCTGAGGTGGGGCATAAAAACAGCAGTGCTGCCTAGAATTTGGGCCGCCAACTCCAGCGAATTGGACAGACCACCAGGCCGATGAACTTAACAGCCGCCGCACCGGCAAACTGCTCCTTGTACACCACTCCTGCTAAATTCTGCTTGAACCCTTGGAATTAAGACTGGCTAATCTCTTGCAGAAATTATTTCGCACCGATACCACTTGTCTTCAGAGCTGAGCTAACAGTGGCACTGGAAGGAAACCGCGAGGTATATCCAGTTTGAGCTTTAACTGTTTGTTAGCAACAGATATCTCGATCTGACAAGCAGAAGCTTTACACTCGCAACGGCCAGCTCAAATCGAACCTATCTGCATACTCTTCTTATACCGAGATCGGCAAAACCCCGCGCGTGTTGGATGAACCTTTATTACCAGGACATTCCGGTGTCATAAGTACGCTTTAGGGCGGGACATTTGTCCTAAGATAATGATGCACAGGGCCGGGACATTCGACCCGGCCGTTGCGGGCAAGCAAGTATTTTTCGCGTTGGCGCACAAGTGACCGGCTAGTTTGGTATCTTGCTGCGCGCCCCTGTCCCCAAGCTATGTGCAAGGTAGCCCGCAACAGATACCCGGACGCCAGAATATCGTTGACGTGCTTTGAGCGTGCAGGCTAGTATGTTTATGGTGTCTCTGGGCTTTCATCTTTCCGGCCAGGTACCGGTTGAAGCAGCCCGCGAGTTCCGCCCGCCAACGCGCCCAACGTTTCCCGTGCCAGTTTGATTCACAGCACACGAGTCCGCGCCTGTGCGCGCCCGACCGCCGCGCACTTGTTCACGCACGAAACTTTTCCCCTTATGCCGATTAAGATTGACGATCTTCTGCGCACCGCTTCCACACAGGGCGCGTCTGACCTGCACATCAAGGCCGGCTCGTTCCCCGTTATGCGCGTGGACGGCGAACTGCATCCCGTCTTCGACGCCCTGCGCCTCTCCCAAGAAGACACGTTAGACATGGCCTTCTCGATGATGTCGAACCGGCAGAAACAACGTTTCAAGGAAATTAATGAGGTAGACATCGCCTACGGATTGACGGGCGTGGGCCGTTTCCGCGCGAACGTCTTCCAGCAACGTGGCTCTGTCTCCATCGTCCTGCGTGTCATTCCCGACCGCGTCAAGACCATGAACGAGCTTGGGCTGCCGCCTTTGACCGAGCGTGTCGCCGACGAGCAACGCGGACTCATCCTCGTCACCGGCGCGACCGGCTCCGGTAAATCCTCGACACTCGCCGCGATGATCGATCATATCAACGCCACACGGGGCGGCCACATCATCACCATCGAAGACCCGATAGAATTTCTGCACCGCGACCGCAAATCCTTTATCACGCAGCGCGAAGTAGACGTGGACACGCGCTCGTTCGCTGAAGCTTTGCGCGGCGCGCTCCGCCAAGACCCGGACGTAATCCTCGTCGGCGAAATGCGCGACCACGAGACGATTGAGACCGCGCTCACCGCTGCTGAGACCGGGCACCTAGTCCTCTCCACCCTGCACACGCTCGATGCGACCGAGACCATCACGCGCATCGTCTCTTCCTTCCCACCACATCAACAAAAGAGTGTGCGGCTGCAACTCGCCGGCATCTTGCGCGCCGTCGTCTCGATGCGTCTGGTGCGCTCGCTGAATGGCATGGGGCGCGTACCTGCCGCCGAGGTCATGGTCTCGACCGCGCTCATCCGCGAGTACATCTCGAACGAAGAGAAGACGCCGATGATCCGCGACGCCATCGCCGCCGGCACGTCGCAGTACGGCATGCAGACGTTTGATCAGTCGCTCTTCAATCTACATCAATCAGGTCTCATCTCGATGGAGGAAGCATTGCGCGGCGCAACCAACCCGGACGAGTTCCGCATGCGCCTCGCCGGCATCTCCACCGCCAACGAGCAGGCGAATGACGACATCGTGAGCATGAGTAATAGGTGAAGCGGCCAAGCGCGTTTGTGTTCCCCGGTCTGCGCTAATATCATCGCTGCTGCATTCATCGGTTAACGAAACGAGCGTCAAACACTTTTGCGGCAGATCGACAACCGAGCCTCTTACACTCCGGCCATCATTCTCTTTGCGCTGTCGTTCCTCGTTACGGCGCTCTTCTCTGCGTCGCTGAAAATATTCTTCGATAGCCAATCGTGGGCGGAAGTGTTGCTCAAGGGTCTGCTCATCCCGTGCTTCACGTGGACGGCGTTGCTCATCCTATCCACGCTCGCGTTCGAGCGCGAGCGGCGCATCATCTTCTGGACACAACTTGGCCTCGTCTGCCTGCTCGGTTCGGCCGCGCTCTTACCGGCGGCGGCGTTGAACCTGCTGCTGCGGCAACCGCCGTTGCTGGCCTCCGCGCTCAACGTGCTGTTTAGCGTGGCGCTGATGGGCGTGGTGTTGTATCGTCGCTTGCGCTGCCACGGCTTCAGTCGCAACTGGACTTATGGTTGGTGCGGCTTGATTTTACTTAACATGTCATTCTACTTGCTCTCCGTTGTGCTTTGAGCATGGATTAGCTGCGCGTGTGCCGGCCAGTCATTTTGTTAGGCGCGGCCCGACCACCAACAATGAACCATACCTCGCTCCGCCGAACTTCGCTCCCGCTCTTGCTTTGTCTTATCGCGCTGCTCGCCGGGCCGGGCCGGGCCGCCGACAGTCAGCGCCCGCAACTGGTCGTGCAATCCGGCCATCCCACCGAGGTGACGGCGGTGTGCTTTAGCCCGGACGGGCAGACGCTCGCCAGCGGCGGCATGTTCGACGGCACGATCCGGCTGTGGGATGTGGCCACCGGCATTCAATTGCGCGTGCTGCGGGGTGCCAAGGGCTTTGTATCCGATGTCACCTTTAGCACGGACGGCCGCCGCCTCGCTGCTAGTTCCGGCACGGACCTCAAAGTGTGGGACGTGGCCACGGGCGCAGAGGTCAACACCTTCACCAGCCAATCCCACATGATGCAAATCAGCCTCAACGATGACGGCACACAACTGGTGAGCGGCAGCGACAATGGGGACGAGGCGCAGACGATCAAGATATGGGATGTGGCCACGGGCACGGAACTAAAGTCAGTGCGCGGGAAGGAGCTATTCAGCCCTATCATCAACAGTTTCAGCCCCGACCAAAAGACGCTGCTGCGCGGGAATAAGAACGACATCGAGTTGTTCGACATGATCACGCGCAAAGTGCGCCTCGTCTTGCGCGGACACACAAATGAAGTGACGTGCAATGCGTGGAGCGCGGACGGCAAACTGATCGCGAGTGGCGGCAACGACAACACGGTGCGCTTGTGGGATGCCGCCAGCGGCAGAGAGTTGCGCGTCTTACAGACAACGTCCGAAGTGGTGAACGTGGTGGCCCTGAGCAATGACGGCAAGCGGCTGGCCAGCGGCGCTGGCGACAGTACCACCGGCACGATCAAAGTGTGGGACCTAACTTCGGGCAAGGGTGTCAGCACGATAAATCCCAAAGTGAGTGCCGTGCATACGGTTGTCTTTAGCGCCGATGGTCAGACCATAGTCGGCGACAACAACGGCGACACGTTTGGGCGTTGGGATACAGCGACCGGGCAACTGCTCCACACGCTCAAACAACCGGCCGGGCTGAACTTAAGCATGAGCGATGACGGCAAATTCCTCTTCAGCTTCCGAACTAAAGCCGAACAGACGACCGTGAGCCTGTTGGACGTAAACACAGGCGTAGAGATACGGCAGTTTCAAGGCAGCGTGCCCGGTGCGTCGTGGTTGACGTGTAGCCCCGACGGCAAGTTGCTGGCGGTTCTCGGCGGGCAGACGGTGCAACTCTGGAACATAGAGACGGGGCAAGCATTGCAGCGACTCACCGGCTTTACCAACGTGTGGTCGCTCGCGTTCAGCCCCGACGGTAAGACGCTGGCGAGTGGCAGCCGCAGTAACACGTATGGCGGCGACGGGCAGGTCAAGCTCTGGGATGTCGCCAGCGGCCGGCTGCTGCATGAAGTCGCGCTGCCCGCCAGCGGCTTCATCTATGCGCTCAACTATAGTCCCGATGGGAAGACGATTGCGGCCGGGGGCGGCATGCAATTCCGGGCCGGCACAATCAGCTTGTTAGACGCCAGCACGTTGACGGTATTGCACGCCTTGACAGGGCACACCGATTTGGTGCGCTCCGCCGTCTTTAGCAAAGACGGCAAATTGCTCGTCAGCAGCAGTTGGGATCGCACGATTAAACTGTGGGACGTGATGACCGGCGCGGAGTTGGCCACGCTGATCGCGTCGGGCGCGAACGATTGGCTCGTCGTCACACCTGATGGCTTGTTCGACGGCTCGCCCGTTGCGTGGGGCCAAATCATCTGGCGCTTCTCGCCGCAACTCCGCGATGTGGCCCCGGTCGAAATCTTCTTCAATGAGTTCTACTATCCCAACCTGCTCGCCGACATCTTCGCCGGGCAGCGCCCCAAAGCGACACAGGACATCACCCGACGCGACCGCCGCCAACCGCAACTCAAACTCACCACGACCGCCGCGTCAACCACGTCCGCGCCCATCGCTACGCGCAACGTGAAAGTGCAAATTCAAATCGCCGAGTCGCCTGCGGGCGCGCAAGACGTGCGCCTGTTTCGTAACGGCTCGCTGGTCAAACTCTGGCCCGGCGATGTCTTGCACGGGCAACAGAGCATGACGCTAGAGACGACGCTGCCCATCGTCGCCGGAGTCAACCAACTGACGGCCTACGCTTTCAATCACGACAACATCAAGAGCGCGGATGCGACGCTCTTGCTCAACGGGGCCGAGAGCTTGCGCCGCAAGGGCACGGCTTACATCATGGCGGTGGGCGTGAATCAGTATGCGCCCAATCCGTTCTTCCGCAGTTTGAAATATGCGGTGGCGGATGCGGATAGTTTCGCCGCCGAAGTGAAGACGCAGCAGGAGCGGCTTGGACTATATGAGCGCGTCGAAGTCATCAAACTGGCGGACGCGGCGGCCACGAAAGCGAATATCGGCGCGGCGCTCACGCAGTTGGCCGCGAAAGTGCAACCGGAAGACACGGTCATCATCTACTACGCCGGGCACGGGCTGGCGCAAGGTGGACAATTCTATTTAATCCCACAGGACTTGGGCACTGCGCCACCGCCGCCGGAAGCAACGCAGGGGCCGGCTCTGTTGGCGGCGATGCTCCAAGCGCGCGGCATCTCCGACCGCGAGCTAGAGAAAGCGTTCGAGGGCGTGGACAGCGGCCAGATCATGATGATCATTGACGCCTGCAACTCGGGCCAGGCACTCGGCGGTGAGCGCGACGGGCGCGGGCCGATGAACTCGAAAGGACTGGCGCAACTCGCTTACGACAAAGGCATGTACATCCTGACCGCCGCACAGAGCTTTCAGGCCGCGCAGGAAGTCTCGCTCGTCGGGCACGGGCTGTTGACCTTTGTGCTATTAGACGAAGGACTGAAGCGGGCCGCGGCTGATGCCGAACCGAAAGACGGGCACGTCATGGTGCGCGAGTGGCTCGACTACGCGACGAGCCGCGTGCCGCTGGTGCAACTCGATCAGATGAAACAAGCCGGCGCACGCGGCTTAGAACTTTCGTTCGCGGAACAGGAACGCGGGATGGGCATGGAGCGGCGCAACGGGCAACGACCGCGCGTCTTCTACCGGCGTGAACTCGAAGTCAACCCGCTGCTCATCGCCACCCCGCTACCGGCCAGTCCGGGGAACAATTAGACTCGGTCATTGTGTTGGACGCGCTCGATGCAAGGCAACTCGCGCCCCTTGAAATAATGGTAGAGGCCGGGCAGGTTGGCGAGCGGCAGCGAGTAGCCTTCGCCGCCGTGATTGAACAATAATGTCTCGACCCCGCGTGCGCGCAAACCCAACAACATCTCGGACGCGCCCTCGATGCTCAGCACCATCGTCGCGATGTCGTCATCCGGGCCATACTGCTGCAACTTGACGAAACGCTGCACCGCATGATGATCGGTAAAAGCCATGACCGAACTGCGCCCGTCAATCGGGCACACAATCGGCAACATACTGTCGCCGCGTGAGAGAAACAGCCACGACGGCAGCCGATAGGTCGCGCCCCACAACACATCCAGTTCCGCCCGCGCGCCATTGCTCAGCCGCGAGTTACGCGCCAACGCCTCGAACGCGGAGGCTTCCGGCCCACCCGGCGTCGGATTAGCCTCGCTCAACGGCGTCCCATCCTCCCCGCAGAAACGCGCATCCGCCGCATACTCTTTGCCACACACACCACACTGCTTCATCTTTGTTCGTCGCCCCCCTGAATTAACAAATGCACGCGCCCACCGCGCACCTCGCAGCATAACCGACCGCACCGGGACACACCACAGAGCGATTCATACGGGACTAATGGCGCGCGAGGTTGCATTGGAAGAGTTGATCAGCGACAACGCCATCGTGCCGCAGGATGCGGCGCAAGCGGCGGTCGCAGGGGAGATCGTGCAGGCCGAGCCGGCCAGCAACAGAAACGCAAATGGCCGGCAACGATGGCGCAATCAGGGGAGTTTGAACCTCAACACACGTTCGGTGCTGCGTCGTCATGAGAGCTACCGCTTCACCGGCGCGTATGATCCGGTCACGCCCGAAGCGCTCTGTGTCGAGGGGTTGTGCAACGCCCCGGCCGATGGCGAGGTGGGCGAGTTTATCGGCGCGCAGATGACGGCAGCGAATGTGGTCGTGCCAGCGGTGACAGTCGCCAAGGCCGGCGTTGGCGGCGGCACTGTGTCGTCCACCGATAGGTTAATTAGCTGCGGCAGCAAATGCGCGGCCGGGTATGATCGCGGGACGGTGGTGACGCTGACGGCCAAGCCCGATAGCAAATCAATCTTTGCCGGTTGGAGCGGCGCATGCACCGGCGCGCAACTGACCTGCACCGTGACCGTGGCCGATAGCTTGAACGTCACGGCGACGTTTGCCGCGCCCCCGACCGGCGGCGGTGGTGGTGGTGGTGGCACCCCCTCAGCAGTTCACGCTGTCGATTGCACGCAGCGGATCGGGCACGGTCACGGGTGCGGCGGCAGGAATTGATTGCGGCAAGACCTATTCGACCAAGGTCACCCAAGGGACGGCGGTCGCGCTCACGGCGGCCGCGCCGGCCGGCTTTCATTTCGTCAACTGGACTGGCGATTGCGCCGGCACTGCCTTGACCTGTAGCGTCATCGTCAACAAAGACACGAAGGGACAGGCGAACTTCGCTAAGTAGTCGCTGGTTAGCAAAGTCGCTTGCGGGCGGAATGGCGGCCGACGGGTAGATGCCCGCCGGCCGCCATTCCACCCGCAAGCGTGTTAAGCCGGCACTTGATCTTTCGGTTCGCGCTCCCAGTGGCGATGCTGCGCGATGGCGTTAATAAATTTCGTGGCCACTTGCTCGGGCCGGGCAGCACGACTGCTGACGACCCCTTCGTTAACGACGACTTGCTTCCCTTCCGCCTGCGTTCCTGTAACCGGCGGCTCACCCACAGATGAAGCGGCCAGCAATTCGACGCCTGCGCCCGTGGCGGCAATCGCCTTGCAGTGTTTGTACGCTTCGTTGACGAAGTGGAGCGCATCTGGTTCCAGCTTGAGCGCGGCGACGCTCCTGTCACCGCCGGGCACATAGACGGCGTCGAACAGGACTGAGGCCGTGGTGAGCAAGCTGAAATCAATCTTGATCTCCGTGCCGTTTGCCCCTTTGAGTTGGCCGAGTCGGGGCGCAACGATCTTCACCATCGCGCCGGCGGCCGTTAAGGCCTTCGTCATGCCCGCGAGCGCAACATCGTCGAAGCCGTCGGCAACAAGTACAGCGATCTTGCGCGTCTTGATCGAGTCCTTAACGGTATTTGCCATGCTGAGTGCGGGCGACGTGCCCACCTCTTTGTTGCCGCGCTTCGGCTGAAACTTCTTAGGGTCGCCGTCTGCCGGGATGCTCATGTTCAAAGGCGTGTCGAGTTTATTGGGCACGCTCATGCCGAGGCCGGCCGCCACATTCTGCGCCAGCGTCTTATCCACCTGCGCCAACAGATAAAGCATGCGTTCTCTGATGGCGAGCGTCTCCACCTTGCCCAACTCGAAGCGCAGCGCCTTGACGATGTGCGCTTGCTCCGGCGCGGACTGACTGTTGAAGAACAGCGTCGCCTGACTGAAGTGATCGAAGAAACTCGCGCTGCGGGCGCGCACTTTGCGCGCGTCAAGCTTCTCGGCATAACTCGTGAAGCCACCCATGTCGCGGCCCGCTTGCATCGGGCACCCGCCGCCGAGCGTGTTCGGTTCATACGCGACGCGCCCTTGATTGATTGTCTGGCGCATGTGCCCGTCGCGCTGATTGTTATGCACGGGCGCGAGCGAGCGATTGATCGGAATCTCGTGAAAGTTCGGACTGCCCAGCCGCGACAGTTGCGTGTCGGTGTAAGAGAACAGCCGTCCTTGCAACAGCGGGTCGTTGGTGAAATCAATACCGGGCACGATGTGGCCGGGGTGAAAAGCAACCTGCTCCGTCTCCGCGAAGAAGTTGTCGGGATTGCGATTGAGCGTCAACTTGCCGATCCGTTGCACGGGCACGACTTCTTCGGGAATGATCTTGGTCGGGTCGAGCAAGTCGAAGTCGAACTTATGCTCGTCTTTCTCCTCCACGATCTGCACGCCGAATTCCCATTCGGGATAGTCGCCATGCTCAATCGCTTCCCACAGATCGCGCCGGTGGAAATCAGGGTCGTTGCCGGAAATCTTGAGCGCCTCGTTCCAGACGACCGAATGGACGCCGAGTAGCGGCTTCCAGTGAAACTTCACGAAGCGCGCTTTGCCCGCTGCGTTGATGAAGCGAAAGGTGTGGACGCCGAAGCCTTCTATCATGCGATAGCTGCGCGGGATAGCGCGATCCGACATCACCCACATAATCATGTGCATTGCTTCGGGCATGAGCGAGATGAAGTCCCAGAACGTGTCGTGCGCGCTGGCCGCCTGCGGAATCTCGTTGTGCTGTTCAGGCTTGACGGCGTGGATCAGATCAGGAAATTTGATCGCGTCTTGAATAAAGAAGACGGGCATGTTGTTGCCGACCAGATCATAGACGCCTTCTTGCGTATAGAACTTGACGGCGAAGCCACGCACATCGCGTGCGAGATCGGTTGAGCCGCGCGAGCCAGCGACGGTTGAGAAGCGCACGAAGACGGGCGTCTTGACCTGCGGGTCTTGCAGAAAGTTAGCCTTTGTCAGTTCAGCTTGCGATTCATAGACTTGAAAGAACCCGTGTGCCGCCGCGCCGCGCGCGTGGACGATGCGCTCAGGGATGCGCTCGTGATCGAAGTGCGTGATCTTCTCGCGCAGGATGAAATCCTCTAAGAGCGTCGCGCCGCGCTCGCCCGCTTTGAGCGAGTTCTGGTTGTCGTTGACGCGCACGCCCTGATTGGTCGTGAGAAATTCACCCGCGCCGTTTTCCGTATCGCTGGCGAGATCATTGATCTTCTCGTTTACCATCGCGCCCGTCTTTTTCTGTCTGCCCTTAGCCATTGAAGCCCCCTGTTTCATTTGCGTCGTTAGTGGTTTGCCAGCAAGCGATGTGGTTCGCGCTTGCGTGGCATCATGTCGAAATAATTAAGCCGGTAGGGGGCAGCATACAGCAAAGCCCGCCCACTATCATCTGCGCATGTGTGGTCAAGTAACGCGCGGGCGCGCGTTCGCTAAGGTGGGGCGACGAAAGAGCGGCGCGGCTTTAAGAGCAGCTAACAAACCTCACCACAAAGACATAAAGGTCACAAGGATTGCAAGCTTTCCTTGTGACCTTTATGTCTTTGTGGTTTTCTCAGCCTTGCTTAGTACGCGCGGCTGCATCATGGTGTGGGCGCGGATTGCACGCACACCGCTTTTGACTTCTGCCCCGGCGCGTTGGCCGCTGCATGGCTGCCTCCACGTTAGCTCAGAGCCGCCTTTGAAGTTGCTTACTTTCTTGTCGGTTCGTGGCCTATTACTGCCACAAACTCCTGCGCAACCATGTAAACGCCTGTGCCGCCACAAACATGGCACAGACCATTGCCCTCGCACTTATCACACTTCTCTCCTGCGATTGGGTTGGTGGGGTATTCCAATACTGCTAGATCGGCTAAGTTGCGACTTTTCATTTTGTTTTGTGCCTCCTTAAAAAGGCGATGAGGGCGAGTCAGCGCCGGAGTTGTCAGATGGCTCGCCTGGTTTTTTCGCGTCAACGGTAGGTCTGAACCAATTCCCTGAAGTCCCACGTCGGTTTGTAGGGGATGTTGGTGCCGGCGATCACGTCGCGGGTCGGGTCGAGCCAGTAGTAGTTGCTGCCGCCCTGCACTTTGTAGGGCTGACCGGTCTGCGGGTCAACGACGCGCGTTACGTTCTGCAAGATGTCGCCCACCTGCTCGGTGCGGCGCTCCCACGCAGCCCAACGCTCGGCTTGCGTCTGCTGTTGGAGGTTCGCGGAGAATTCACGATAGCGCCGGAAATTCTCCGCGATCCGCGCGTCGCCGCCCACCTCGGCGGCCCACCATTGCGGGTTGATGCTGAAGGTAGCCTGCATCCTTTGCAGGACGGCGTCCGCCTGCGTGGCGCGATTGACGGGCGCGCTGAAGCCGTAGAGTCGTTGCAGACTCCAGACATTTCCGACGCCCGGATTGGGATTCAGGGAGGTTTCCGCGAACACGTAGCCCACATAAGTCTGATCGTTGGCCTGACAGGTATAAATCACCTCGCCCGCCGTGTAGTGATTGCCCTGGAGCAGAAGCCCCTGTGCGGCCAGAGTCCGGACATAGTCGGCCCGATCCGTCTGGCGCAGCCACCGGAGGTTGCCGCAGCTTCGCCCCGCAGTCATCTCGACGTAGTTGCTCGCAAAGGCCACCCCCGGCATGAAGGGGATCATCAAATAGCCGCCTGCGACCATCTGCCCGACGCGGCTCCCCAAACTAATCAAGGTCGCGTTTGGCTCGACGTATTGCGTGGGCACGTTGACATCTCCGCTGCGCACCAGCACCTGACCGTCCGGCGACTGCGCGACGATTTCATCGACCCGGCGCGTGGGGCTGAGGCGGCGGATGCCCCCATACACGCGCCAGTCCGCGGGCACTTCGGCGCTGAAAGCGCGCTCGGTCGGGTCAATCCAGCGTCCAAACCGCAACCCGGCCAGAGGATCAAAAGCGCCGGGGCGGCCGCCGCTGCCGCCGTTGCCGGCCTGCGTCACGCGGAAGCTGCTCAGGATGCGCGCGAAGACAGGCTCAAGCGCTTGAAAGTGCGCGGGCTGTCCGGCGACCGCGTAGAAGAAGAGGCTTGCGCCCTGCGGCGTGTTCGCCCACCAGAGCGCGGTCGTCTCCCGAAGCGCGCGCTCATCCGTCCCGACGGCTCGCACTCCGTTCGCACCGAACTGCCAACCGCTCTGCGGCATGCCCCAGCGCTGCTGTGGCCAAAGCTGACCGGAGAGACCCACCAGCACGCCCTGTGCGCGCCGCGTGTCAAGCTGCCCTTCGAGCCGGAGCGGCATGATCGTCACACGCGCCATGTTGGGCCCGGCGACCGTGACGCGCCCCGCCTCGTTTCGCACCTGCCAGTCTGTCGGTAGCTCGATGGAAAAACCGAGCGGGTCCTGGTGGCTAGTCCAGTTCTGTGCGACCGTCGCTGTACAGGCCATGAGCAGCAGCACGGCTGCGAGCACATGTCCGAATATGGTGAGCTTAAACATGGTCTTCATCTCCTGAGTTGCTGCGGTACTGACTTTTGCCTCTGCCCACATACGCGAGACCGGGCGACGGAAACTGACAGGGCGGGCGAAGATTTTTTCGGGCGCGGGTTGATTTCCTGTTGCGACTCGGGCAGGGCGGGTCAAGGCCGGGAGGAACAGCCGGCCGGCGGGCGGTAAGTCAGCACCGCGTAGGCGGTGGCGGAAAGGCCGCTTACCCGGTCTCTCCGCCACCGCCTACGCAGCGCTGGCTGAACATTTCTATCGTGAGTTCTTCACTACGGTTTGCCAAAGCGTTTGCGATATTCGATGGAGTTGACGAAGCCATTGACCATCGTGCGGTAATCGGTCGGATGCGCGTTCAAGTAGGTGAGCCAATCGTTGAAGCCCGCCGACTCGTCCGTATGATTGAAGAAGTAAGGTAATGCATCTGGACGAAGAACAGCGCCAAGTCAATGGGATTCGCCACGTTCGCCGCACTGTTGTTGTCGCTGATGAAGACGGTCGTGGCGGGCGCGGCCGAGCGTGGTTAAAGTCACAACGCTTAGCAGCGTCTGCGCCGCTTGGCCAGCGCCGCGCCCGCTAAGCCCGTCCCCAACAACACCATCGTCGTCGGCTCCGGCACGCCCGGTGCCTGATTCCGTACCACGATGGAGAAGTTCGCCGCCGCTTCGTCCGGACTCCCCGGCGTCGTCGGGTCATAGAAAATCAGGAACTGGTTGAAGGCGAACGTGAACACCGTCCCATTAGCCGTGCCCGGCGCAATCAGCACGTTGAACAACGCGACCGGCCCGAGCGTCTGATTGCTGCTCAGCCCGACCAAGGCGTCGAACGGCTGCGTCGCCCCCGACAGCGACAGCCCCGCTTGCAAGCTGGCGCTGTAGCCGCTGAACGTGATGGCCCCCGCCCCGTTCTGGAACGTGCCCATCAAGGTCACGACCGAACCGGCCGCCGCCGTGTACGTGTTCGGCGTGAACGCGAAACTGACGTTGTCAGCACGGGCCGACGACGGTACGAGGGCCAGGGCGGCGACCGCCACCAGCGCGAGCATCAAGTGTTTGCATCTCATTGGTTGTCTTACTCCTTTGGTTAGCGGCCCGTCAGGCCTGAGGGGGAAACCACCGCCGCCAGCAAAGCTGGAAGCGATGGCAGGTAGGGCAGCGTTGGGGTCAGCAGACCCGTGCTGCACGCGGGTGCGTTCACCTTACGGTTGCTGGTATAGGTGCCGCCGGTGAACGTGCCGCCGACTTGCAGCGTCGTTATGCCACTGGGCGCGCCGCTGAAGGTCACGACCTTGACGGACGAAGCGCCCGGCGCGAGCGTGCCGACGGTCAGCGGCAGCGGCGTGCCGCTGATGCCGCCGAGCGTGGCGGTGGTCAACACGACGTTGTTGGCGGTGCCGGTGCCGCTATTGGTGATCGTGATGGTGGCGACCTCGTTGTTGCCGTTGCACGAGAGCGCCGTCGAGGTGCTGATGCGCGGTGCGCCCGCACAGGCCGTGTTGTTCCCCAACACGAACGTGTAAGTGACGGCACCGAGGTTGTTCGCGCCATCCTGTAGTTGCAGCGTGAGGGTGATAGCACTACCGCTGCTGCCGCTGGCGGTGAACGTGAAGTTGCGTCCGGCCATATCGCCCGGAGCGATAGCGCCATAGCTTTGCTTCTCCGAAGGCGCGAGCACGTTGGCGTTGGGTTGCAAGGTGGCCACGAGATTGTTGGTACTAGCCCCGCCCGTGTTCATCAACCTCAGGTTGACGGTATCGGTTTCACCCGGATCAATCGCGCCGTTGGCGGGCGGGCAACTCTCGTTGACGATGGCTGAGCCGGCGGCGACGATGACAGGCGTCGGCGTCGGCGTAGGAGTTGGTGTTGGTGTTGGTGTTGGCGTCGGCGCGGCGTCAATCGTGATTGAGTAGGCACGACTGCCGGTGCAGAAATTGTTCGAGTCGGTGGCAGTGATGGTGAAGTTGAAGGTGCCGGCCTGCGCAGGTGTGCCGGAGATTCCACCCGTTGCCGAGTTGAGCGTCAGACCCGGCGGCAGCGAGCCGCTGACTGAGAAGGTGTAGGGGCCTGTGCCGCCGCTGGCCGTGATGGTCTGGTTGTAGGGCGAGCCGACCGCGCCGTTCGGCAGCGACGAAGGGTTGAGGGTGATGATGGGGCAAGCGCCCGGTTTGCACTTACCTACAGTGTCGGCGTTGACGATGCCGCGAATCTCGGTCTGCGACAACGCGCGGCTGAAGATTTCGACTTCATCGATCTGCCCGCCGAAGCGGGCGTTGAAGTTGTTGAACGAATGACCTAGCTGGAGCGGGTTGTTGAACGTCTCGGTGTGGCCGCCGCTCGTCGCCACCAGATTGCCGTTGAGGTAGAGGCGATTGACTGAGCCGCCGTAAGTCAGGGCGACGTGCGTGTAGGTGTCGTAGGGGACGCTGCCGATGTCGCTGAGGACTCTGAAGGCGCTGCCTTGATTATACT
>JBBQGM010000012.1:0-64375 GCA_038322995.1 Pyrinomonadales bacterium | reverse complement strand
TGAGATCGATTGGATCGAGGCGGAAGGAAAGTATGTGCGCCTCTACGTCGGCCGCGAATCCTACCTGCTGCGCGAAGCCATCGGCAGCATCGAAGCCCAACTCGATGCGAAAATGTTTCTGCGCATACACCGCTCGGCCATCGTCAACATAGACCGCGTGCGCGAGCTACAGCCGTGGTTCAATCATGAGTATCGCGTCATCTTGCGCGACGGCACGCAACTGATGTTGAGCCGCAGTTGCCGCAAACGCCTCACCGATCTGCTTGGCAGTAGTCTCTAGCACAGTTTGCGCTTGCGTGTCTGGGTCAGTACCGCCTGCGGTAGCGGGCGGGTGTGTAACGAGAGTCTGACCCGCCCGATACCGCAGGCGGTACTGACATGCGCGCAGCCGTACAGTCATTTGCAAACCCGCTCTAACGCACTCACGCAACACGCGCTATTCGTGCCGCTCAGACATACGTTCACGCCCTGATTCTGCGCGTTCGTGCCAAAGTTGTTGGCCGCAAAATTGGGCCGCGCCTATAGTCGCCGCGTTCTCACGCAGACTGTTGGACGGAGGCGCGGGCTATGAGCAGGCAACTATTCGCAAGGAAGCCGCTCAAGCTGTTGCTTGAAGAGATGGCAGGCGATAATCGCCTGCGGCGCGTGCTGGGGCCGGTGCAACTGACGAGCCTCGGCGTCGGCGCGGTCATCGGCACGGGCATCTTCGTGTTGACCGGCGTGGCCGCGCACGAGCGGGCTGGCCCCGCGATGATGCTCTCGTTCGTCGTCGCCGGCGTCGCCTGCGCTCTCGCCGCGCTCTGCTACGCGGAGTTCGCTTCGATGGCCCCCGTGGCAGGCTCTGCCTACACTTACGCCTACGCCACGCTCGGCGAACTCTTCGCTTGGATCATCGGCTGGGACATCATTCTCGAATACGCCGTCACCGCGGGCGCGGTCGCACACGGCGCGTCCCACTACTTTCAAGACCTGATCGGCATCTTCAACCTGCACCTGCCCGACGCGCTCACCGACGCGCCGTTCGACTATAACCCCGCGCTCGGGCAGTTGGTCGCGACGGGAAAGTATTTCGATCTCCCGGCGATGCTGATCGTTGCCGCTGTGACGTGCGTCCTCGTCGTCGGCATCCGCGAGAGCGCAACGTTCAACGCCGCGATGGTCATCCTGAAGGTCGCCATCGTCATCTTCGTCATCGTGCTCGGCGCGTTCTACGTCCGCCCCGCGAACTGGCATCCGTTCGCGCCCTACGGCTACACGGGCGTCAACTTCTTCGGCAAGACCCTGCTCGGCATGAAGGACGCGGGCGGGCAGCCGCTGGGCATGCTCGCGGGCGCGGCGATCATCTTCTTCGCCTACATCGGCTTTGACTCGGTCTCGACCCACTCGGAAGAAGCGCGCAAGCCGGAGCGCGACGTGCCCGCCGCCATCATCGCGTCGCTCCTGATCTGCACGGTGCTCTACATGGGCGTCGGCGCGGTGCTCACGGGGATGGTGCCTTACAACAAGATCAGCATCAATGCGCCCGTCTCGGACGCCTTCCGGCAGGTGGGCTTAACGTGGGCGCAAGCCGTCATCTCGCTCGGCGCGCTCATCGGGATCACTTCGGTCGTGCTTGTGACGATGCTCTCGCAGGCGCGGATACTCTTAGCGATGGCGCGCGACGGGCTGCTGCCAGTCGGGTTCTTCGGCGCGGTTCACGCGAAGTTTCGCACGCCCCACAAGTCCACGATCCTGACAGGCGTCTTCGCCGCACTGCTCTCGTCGCTCCTGCCTTTGCGGGTGCTCTCCGATCTCATCAACATCGGCACACTGCTCGCGTTCGTCATCGTCTGCGCAGCGGTGCTCATCATGCGGCGGACGAACCCCGGCGCACGGCGACCGTTCCGCGCACCGTTCGTGCCGCTCGTCCCCGTCCTCGGCATCCTCACGTGTCTGCTGTTGATGTTCTCGCTGCCGGCGGAGAACTGGCTGCGCCTCGCCGTCTGGCTGCTCATCGGCTTCGTGATCTACTTCGGCTACGGGCGCAAGCATAGCGTCATGGCCCGCCACCTCAGTCATGAGATAACCGCGCACGGCGTCTCGCCGGCCGGCGCACCTGGCACGCACACTGACGCGCGGGCGAATGAAACGGTTGAGTGAGACAAGGAATGGCAGAAAGGCCGGCTATAATGTCTTAAAGCTATTCCACTGACGATGATGAGGAGCTGAGTATGAAGATATGCGGATTGTTGGCCGCCTTGTTTATGCTGGCGGCCATTTCTGCCGACCGGGCGGCGGCGCAGGAGACGAAGATCAGGTGGTTCGGGCACGCGGCCTTTTCGGTCACCACCCCGAAGGGCAAAGTGTTTTTGCTTGACCCGTGGCTGAACAATCCGTTGAACCCCGACGTGAAAAACGGTAAAGACCCGTTAGCCGCCGTCCCGAAAGTTGACTACATCCTGCTGACGCACGGGCACCGCGATCACGTCGGTGACGCGGTCGAGATAGCCAAAAAGACGGGGGCTGTTCTTATCTGCAATTCCGAATTGGCCATTAATTTAGTCAAACTGGCCGACTTCCCCGTCAAACAGGCTGACACCGACGCGATCATGGGCATCGGTGGCGAAATTCAACTCGCCGACGGCGAGGTCACGGTCGCCATGACGCCGGCCGTCCATTCGAGCAGCGTGTTTAATCCGAAAGCCGGCGCGACCGAACCGGAGCGAGCTTACGGCGGCAACCCCGCCGGGTTCGTTCTGCGCATCAAAGGCGGCCCGACCATCTACCACTCCGGCGACACGGCGTACTTCAAAGACATGGAGACTATCGGCGAGGAGTATCAGATTGATCTAGCGCTACTCAACATCGGCGGTCATTTCGGGATGGAGCCGCGCATGGCGGCTCGGGCCGCGCAAGCCGTCCGCGCCAAACTGGCCGTGCCGCAACACTACGCCACCTTCCCCGGCATCGCGCAAACGGCCGACGAATTCGCCGCCGCGCTCAAGCGTCTGAAGATTCCCTTTTACGAGATGAAGCCCGGCGACACACTCACCTATCGCGGCAGCCAGATGGTGCGGAAATAATAGCCGGCGCACAACTCGCGCAACCGGGGTCGCTGTAAAATTTATGTCGGAAGCCGCTCCCAAAATCTATCGCCGCGTTGATGCGGTCGATCTCGTGCGCGGGCTGGTCATGGTCATCATGTTGCTCGACCACACGCGCGAGTACGTCCACGCCGACGCATTCCGCTTCAGCCCGACCGACTTATCTAAAACGAGCGTCCTGCTCTTCTGCACCCGTTGGGTCACGCACTTGTGCGCCCCGACGTTCGTCCTCCTCGCCGGGACGAGCATTCATCTACAACTGCTGCGCGGTAAGAGCCGCACCGGGTTGGCAAAATTCCTGCTGACGCGCGGGCTGTGGCTGATCGTGCTGGAGTTTACGGTTGTCAGGTTCGCCATCTTTTTCAACGTCGATTACACCTTCTTAGGCTTGGCGGAAGTGATCTGGGTGTTCGGCGTTTCGATGATCGTGCTTGCCGCGCTCATCTTTCTGCCCGTGCGCGTCGTCGCCGCGCTTGGCATTGCGACGATTGCGCTGCACAACTTGTTGGACAAATTTTCAGTCCCGCCCGCGATGGCGATGGCGATGACGGGGCCGCCTGCGCTCGCCGCGCCGCAAAAGCTGTGGCTGTTCTTGCACCAGCCGGGCCTCGTGCCGTTGTTTCAAGGGGTCAAGTTGTTCGTCGCGTATCCGCTCGTGCCGTGGGTCGGCGTGATGGCGGCGGGCTACGCGCTCGGTGCAGTTTATGGTTGGGCGGCTGAGCGGCGGCGCAAGTTTCTGTTCCGCTTGGGCCTCGGTCTGCTCGGTCTGTTCGTCTTGCTGCGGGCGCTAAACATTTACGGCGATCCGCAGCCTTGGACGACGCAGCCGACGGCCGTTTTCACCGTCTTGTCTTTTCTCAACACGACGAAGTATCCGGCGTCCTTACTCTTTCTGCTGATGACGCTTGGCGTCGCGGCGTTGCTGTTGGCCTGGGCTGAGGGCGCGCCGAAGACCGGTTTTTTGAGGCGGACGTTTATTACGTTCGGCCGCGTCCCATTGTTCTATTTCATTTTGCAGATGTTCGTCGCACACGGTTTCGGCGTCTTGCTCAACTATTTAGCGGGCAAGGGCGTCGGCTACTTTTTCTTGAACTTCCCCGCCTCGGCCACTGCCGCGCCGCCCGATGCCGGCTTCCCTTTGTGGATGGTCTATGCAGCGTGGCTCGGCGGTCTCGCGCTCCTGTACCCGCTCTGCCTTTGGTACGGGCAGATAAAGCAACACAGACGAGGCTTCCCCTTCAGTTACCTTTAGTCCAAGTTGGTTCGCTGGTAACTAGTCACTTCGGCGGTTGCGCGGCCTTGAAGCGGACGTTGATGCCGGGGTTACCGGTGACGAGCAGGCGGCGGGCGTCGTAGGAGGAGAAGGCAGTTGAATTGTAGGCGAGCACGTAGCGGTTGCGGCGCAGTTCGTCGCAGATGGCGCGGGCGGCGGCCTGCGGGTCGTTGAGCGGCAGGACGCGCCCGCCCGTCGCCTCGGCCAGTTGTTCGACGACCTGCGCGGGCTTCGGTTGATCGCGCCGGAGCGCGCCGCCCGTGCGGTCGGGAATCTGTAAGGCATAGACGGCGATATCTTCCGTCTGCAACTCGGCGAGCGCAGTCTTGAACTTGCTCTTGCTGCCGCGATCCAGTCCGTCGCCGATAAGCACGATGGCGCGCTTGCGGCCCGCGCCGGTCAGTGGGCGCAAGCCTTCGTCTATGACGGCGCTGATGGCGTCGAACAGATGCGGCTCGCCCTGCTTGCGCAGCATGTTGAGCGAGCTTTCGACTTGTTTGGGGTTGTCCGTCCAGTCGGTGACGATCTCGGCCTGTTCGTCGTAGCCGACGATGAGCAATTGATCGCCCTCGAAGATTTCGTAGACGAACTCGCGCGCCATCTGCGCGAGCTTCGGCACGTCCGTGCGTAAGGATTTGGAGTTATCGACGAGCAGGACGATGCGTGCGGGTGAGAGATCAGGTTTGAAACTCTGGATGGATTGTTCGACGCCGTCGTCGTAGAGACCGATCTCTTTGCTCGTGATGGGCGCGCTCGTGCCGTCCTCGCGTGTGGCCGTGACGTTTAAGAGTGTCATGCGCTCGGCCGCCGGGACGGGTCTGCGCCCCGCTTGGCTCATGGCCACCGCGCACACCGCGCACAACAAAGTCGCAGCTAGTATGAACTGATCCCGCGTGCGCATGATTCGTCGTTAGTCGCCGCTCGGAGTTTTCGCCGCTGTGGTGGGGGTTTTCTTCTCGTCGCCGCCCGTTTTGGCGTCCGGCTTGGTCTCAGCTTTCGGTTCGCTTTTGCTCTCACCCTTCGGCTCTTGCGCGTCCGGCTTCTTGCTCGCATAGTCGGTCACGTACCAACCCGCGCCCTTGAATTGTATGCCGGAGGCAGACCATTGCTTTTCGAGTTTGCCGCCGCACTTCTTGCAGCGCGTGAGCGGTTTGTCGCCGAGTTTCTGCAAAATCTCAATGTGCGCTTTGCACTTCTGACAGGTGTACTCGTAAATCGGCATAAGGCTTATCTGCTCCTGCTAAAAAATCCTGTCGTTAATAGGTTAAATCCGCAGTTGATTATACGAACCGTAACAATCGTGTGGCAACCGTGCGTTCGTTTGATGCAGGCTCCACGCAAAATGACTGTAACACTGGGCAAGGCGAGAATAATTAATTTACTTTCGATGATAATTTCATTGCAGCACTTCAAGACGAAAGCCGCGCAGACTGACAGACTATGTCTTTCGCAACCATCGCGAGCAGGTGTAAGTAGCCACTAAACAGGTACTTATCCGACTGCACTAAAGTCACACGGCGCATGCTATAAGTCTCGCATTTTCATTGCATTACAAGCAACTGACGTTACATTTCACCCATCTTAAACCCGGTCTCGATTTACTGCTCTTTGATCAGTGGTCGTTTCCATGCGTAGCCCCCAAGACCTTTGCGCCGCGTGCGTGAAATCTGATTAACGCAGGTCGGCTAGGCCTAGCTCACATGGAGAAAGAACTGAATGCCCTTTACTAGAACCGTTCCCCTGTTTCGCTCTTTCAAGCTCGCGTTTTTCTTCGTCTTCGGACTTTCCCTGTTTGCCAGTTTCACCAACGTCACGACCAAAGCCTCTGCGCCGACAACCGACGCGGCCGCCAGTGCGCTCGATCCGAATTACATCCCGGCCGACGTGCCCACGTCCGGCGATCACGACATCGATCTGATCATCCTGCATGCGGCCGCGCAGAACGGGCTTGACCCACGCCTACTGCACGCCGTCATCTGGCAGGAGTCGCGCTACAAACCGGACGCGAAGTCCGGCGCGGGCGCGCAAGGGTTGATGCAGATGATCCCGGCCACCGCCAAACGCTTCAACTGCGATAACGCATTCGAGCCGCAAGCGAACGTCGCGGCCGGCGCGAAGTACCTGCGCTGGTTGTTGGAGCGGTTCGACGGCGATGTGGCGCTTGCGCTCGCCGGCTACAACGCGGGCGAAGGCTCGGTGGATAAGTACGACGGCATCCCGCCCTACGGCGAGACGCAGAACTACGTGCGCAGCATCATCGGGCGCTACGGGCAGACCTATCACCCGCTCCTGACGCCCGCACAGGCACTCGTCCAGTTCCGTCTCACGCAGGCGACCGCGCAAGAGATCGCGCGCATAAATTAAAGCAATGGACACGTGTTAACGCGCGGCGCATTGAAAGTAATTATCTTTCAATGCGCCGCGCTTCTTTTCTCCTAGCCTTGCGGCCGGCCCGCGCGCTTCGTTATCATCGTCCCCTAATACAAAGCCCTCTCGCAGGCCGCGCGGTCAGGCTGGATCAATCGAAGCCCGCACTCTCTCACGCGCGCACAACTACGTTAAGGAGCGGTGTCACCAATTTGTCTGTGCAGCCCATGTCCAACCCGAGCGCGCAAGCTCTCTCGCTCGAACGCAAGAGCCGGATGTACGAAGCGCGCGAAGCGATCATCAACCGGCTCGCGCCGACGCTCCAATCCGAGATTGACCTCGACAAGTTTCTGCAAGCCATCGTCAGCGAACTGGGCCGGATGATGGACGTGGATCGCTGCGACGTGATCCAACTCGCGCAGGGCGGCGAACTGCGCATCAGCCACGAGTGGCGCGTGGACGACGATGTGCCTTCGAGTCTCGGCACGACTATTCCCATTGACTTACGCCAACTCGTCGGGCGCTTCGACCTCACGCGCCCCGTGCGCATAGACGACACTTCCGCGCCTAACCTTGATCCGAAAATCCATCTGCTGCCCGCAAGCCTCAACACGCGCTCGCTGCTGATCGTGCCGGTTGTCTTAAGCGGCGACGTGCTCGGTTTGTTGGGCTTGCACACGACGCGCGCCCCGCGCAAATGGCTCGACGAAGAGGTCTCGTTCCTGCAATCCATCGCGCGGCAGATCGCGGTCGGCTATCAGTACGCGCGCCTCTACACGAACCAGCAGCGGGAGGGACACCGCACCGAAGCATTGCTCGACATCGCCAACGCCTTGAACGCGCGCTCAGATTTCAATGATGTTACGTCATTCGTGTTGGAACGCGCGCTCGCGCTCGTCGGCGCAGACTATTGCGCGCTCGGCGTACTCGACCCGACGGGGCACGCGATCAATCTCGCCGCCTTCAAGTCCGCGCCGCGCGCTCCGACCGCAGGCGTGCGCGGGCTGATCGAGACGCACGGGCAGTCGATCAATATCGCCGAGTTTCCGGCCGTGATCGATCTCTTCAAAGAGCCAAAGACGCTCAGGCTGCTCGACGCTGATCTGCCGCAGCCGCTGCGCGGCATGTTCAACGAGATACTCGGCGGCCACGCCGCGCTCGTCGCGCCCGTGCGTATCGGTGGCGACCAGACCTTCGGTCTGCTCGGGCTTGTGTGGAGCGAAGAGCGCGCGGGCTTCGACGAACACGACACCGCGCTCGTCGAAGGCATCGCCGATCAGATCGGCACGGCCCTTGAGCGCGATCAACTTTCCGCCGAAGTGATGCGCCTGCGCTCCGTCTTGCACGAGCGGCACGCGGAGGATCGCATCATCGGGCAGACGCTCGTCATCCGGCGCGCCATCGAGTTGGCCTTGAACGTCGCTGACACGCAAACGTCGGTGCTGATTCAGGGCGAGTCGGGCACGGGCAAAGAGTTGCTCGCCAACCTGATCCACTACAACTCGCAGCGCCGCGAGCGCACATACATCAAACTCAACTGCGGCGCGATCCCTGAGACGCTGCTCGAATCCGAGTTGTTCGGGCACGAGCGCGGCGCGTTCACGGACGCGCGGGCGCGGCGGCGCGGTAAGTTTGAAGAGGCGGACGGCGGCACGCTCTTTCTTGATGAGATTGGCGAGATGAGTCTGTCGGCGCAGGTGCGTCTGCTACGCGTGTTGCAGGACGGCGAGTTCACGCGCGTGGGCGGGAACGAAGTGTTAAAGGTGGACGTGCGCGTCATCGCCGCGTCGAACGTCGATCTTGAGCGCGCAGTCGAGCAAGGGAGTTTTCGCCGCGATCTGTTCTACCGCCTCTCGGTCTTTCCCATCACGCTGCCGCCGTTGCGCGAGCGGCGCGCGGACATTCATCCGCTCGTCATACATTTTCTTGAGCACTACAAACAGAAGACCGGCCGCTTCGTCTCCGGCATCTCGCAGGAAGCGCTGGCGGCGCTCGTGGGCTACGAGTGGCCGGGTAACGTGCGCGAATTGGAGAATGCCATCGAGCGCGCGATCATCATCGCGTCGGGCCGACAGATCGAGTTAGAAGATTTGCCCGAAGCGATCAGCCGCGCTGCGCTCGCGGAACGCGCCCACAACCCGCGCCCTTCCGCGCGCACACGCGCCGCCCACGGTGTAGACCGCGCCATCAAACTTGAGTTCGATTTGCCCGCCCCGCTCGCGGAGATCGAGCGCCGCGCCATCGAAGCCACGCTCGTCTACACCGGCAACGACAAGACGCGCGCCGCCCGCGCCCTCGGTATCGGTCGCAAGACGCTCTACCGCAAGCTGCTCGACTATAAAAACAGTGCCGAGTGACGAGTGACAAGTTAAAACTTTGTCTTTGCTTGTCATTTGTCACTCGGCACTGTTTTTAAGTTTCTTGCGTCGCTTCACGCGCTTTTGTTATAGTGCCAGACGAGTTACAGGCGTGGGTTTTTAACCACTGATCAACCAGAGTCGAGTAACCTCAAGGTCGCGGAAGAGAGGTCTCAAATGACGCAGAACAGACCGATGCCGCTGGCGCGGCGTGATGACAGGGGCACGGGCGGCGGGCGCGTGGGCTATCTGCTGCTTGGCGGCTTGCTCGGCGCGGCCGCGGCGCTGCTGTTCGCGCCGAAGTCGGGTCGCGAGTTGCGCTCGGACATCGCCGACGCGACGCGTGTGGGCGTGGACACAGCGCGCGATAAAGCCGGCGAGTATTACGAAGTCGGGCGCGAGCGCGCGACCGAGTTCTACAACACCGCTGCGGATCGCGCGGGCGAGTTGGCCAACACGGCGCGCGAGGCGGCGGCGCGGCGCGGCGAAATTTTCCAGACCGCCATCGACGCAGGCAAACGCGCCTACGCTGATGAGAAACGACGCACCGAAACGTCGGGCATGCTCGAACAAGCGCCGACCTACTACGAAGAGATTAAGGACGCGAGCAAATCTTGACGATTGCGGAATTCGGATTGTGGATTGAAAACACAGCGCGATGAGCGCCGCTTCAATCTGTTAATCCGCAATCCGCAATCCGCAATCCGCAATCCGCAATGCACCTATTGGCGTTACAAATGAGCACGCGCGATCCGGCCTTTTGGGTGCTGGTGATCGTGGCGGCCGCGTTCGTTATCGTTGCGGTGGCGATGATCGCCATCGCGGTGGTCGTCGCGCGCGTCGCGCGCACGGTGAACAATCTGGAACGACGCGCCGAGCCATTGCTTGATCAGGTAACGGCCTTGAGCGCGCGGGTCAATCAGATCGCGTCCGAGGGGCGCGAAGTGGCCGAGCAGGTGACGACGATCTCGGATCATCTCTCGACCGCGACGCAGCACTTCTCCGAGTCGGCCGCGCTCATCAAAGAAGAAGTGCATGAGTTGAAGCAGCTTGTCGGCTACTCGGCGACGACAGCGCGCGACAAGATCGTGAGCGTCAGCCGCTCGATTGATAAGGCGCAACGCCAATTCTCCGCCACGACCTATTTCATCCACACGAAACTGATCGAGCCGGCGCGCGAGTTGTCCGCGATTATGGCGGGCGTGCGGCGGGGCTTGGAAGTATTGACCGCACCACGTCCGAAAGAGATTGATCAAACATACAGCGAAGAAGAGTTGTTCATCGGTTGAACAACCGAGCCGCGCATGCCCAAAGTCCCAAGTCCGGCTTTGGACTTGGGACTTTGAGTTTCAGGCCGCAGAAAATTAAGCTCTCTGTTTTAGAGTCGAACCATTATGTCTACCGAAACACCGCTTGAATTGAAGCAGACGATCAACCTGCCGAAGACAAACTTCGCGCAGAAAGCCAATCTGGGCCAAGCCGAACCGGCCCGGCTGAAAAAATGGACGGAGCTGAATCTGTATCACGCGATCCGCGCGGCCCGCGCGGGCGCGGAGCCGTTCATCCTGCACGACGGCCCGCCCTACGCCAATGCGGACATACACCTCGGCACGGCGCTCAACAAACTGCTCAAAGATTTTGTCGTCAAATCGCGCACGATGATGGGCTACGACGCGCCTTACGTGCCCGGCTACGATTGCCACGGGCTGCCTATCGAGCAGCACGTCGAGCGGGCGCTTGCAAAGAAGGGCAAGAAGAAGAACGACCTTGGCGTGGTCAGTTTCCGCCGCGCCTGCCGCGAACACGCGAGCGACGCGCTCAAACGGCAGACGCGCGACTTCCAACGGCTCGGCATCACGGGCTTGTGGGAGAACCCGTATCTCACGATGTCGAATCAATACGAGGCGGAGACGGCGCGTTTGTTCGGGCGCTTCGTCGAGCGCGGCTATGCTTATAAAGGGCTGCGGCCGGTCTACTGGTGCATCCACGATCAGACCGCGCTCGCGGAAGCAGAGGTCGAGTACAGAGAGCATACGAGTCCAAGCGTCTATGTGAAGTTTCCGCTGTCGGAAGAGACGATTGACGGCAAGGCGTTCAAACGCGAAGTGCTGGGGAGCGAAGATGACCCGCGCACGATCTTCTTTCTCATCTGGACGACGACGCCGTGGACGCTGCCCGCAAACTTAGGCATCGCGGTCAATCCGAACTATGAATACGCGGCCATCGAGAGCGGCAGCGAAGTTTATATCGTCGCGGCCGAACTTGTTGATGTGGTCGCCGCAAAGTGTGGCTTGAGCGCGGCGCATGTGCTGGCGCGCTTTCCCGGTGCGCGGCTTGATCGTTTGACGGCGCGGCATGCGTGGCTTGATCGTTCGTCGCTCTTGCTGCTCGGCGCGCACGTGACGCTCGGCGGCGAGGCGGACGCGGAGACGGAATTGGACGTGAGCGAGGCGCGCGAGCGGAGCGTGACCGGCAAGGCGGGCACGGGGCTGGTGCATACTGCGCCGGGGCACGGGCACGACGATTTCGTGATCGGCAAAAGTTACGGCTTGGAGATTTATTGTCCTGTTGATAATGCCGGCCGCTTCACGTCGGAAGTCGAGCATTTCGCGGGCGAGCGCGTGTTCGACGCGAATCCGCGGATCGTCGAGTTTATGCGCGAACGTGGCGCATTGGTTTTCAGCGAAGCCTACACGCATCGCTATCCGCATTGCTGGCGCTGCAAGAATCCGGTCATCTTCCGCGCCACGCCGCAGTGGTTCATCTCGCTCGACGCGAAGGCGGCGGAGCCGGCGGTCGAACAGGATGAAGACGGGCGTGATCTGAGCAACTTCACGGAGAACGAAACGGCCGTGCCCCAATCTTTGCGGGCCGCTGCGCTTGATGCGGTCGGGCGCGTTGAGTGGTTGCCGGCGTGGGGCGAGACGCGGATGCGGAACATGCAGCGCGGGCGGCCCGATTGGTGCGTGTCGCGGCAACGTGTATGGGGCGTGCCGATCCCCGTCTTCTATTGCGCGAGTTGCAATACGGAGATCGCAGACGGGGCAGTTATCCGGCGCGTGGCCGACATCTTTGAGCGCGAGACGGCGGACGCCTGGTACACGCGCGAGGCAAAGGAACTGTTGCCCGAAGGTTTCACCTGTCCGGGTTGCAACGGCGCGGAGTTCACGAAGGAGACCGACATTCTCGACGTGTGGTTCGACAGCGGCTCGTCGTCCGTCGCCGTGCTTGAGCATTATCCTGAGTTGCGCTGGCCGGCGGACGTGTATCTTGAAGGCGGCGATCAGTATCGCGGCTGGTTCAACTCATCGCTGATGGTGGGTCTCGTCGCGCATGATCGTGCGCCGTATCGCACGGTCATCACGCATGGTTGGGTCATCAACGTGCAGGGCGCGAAGATGAGCAAGTCCGAAGGGACGGGCATTTCGCCGAACGAGGTGGTGAAAGATTCC
Organism: Pyrinomonadales bacterium; assembly: GCA_038322995.1. Lineage (GTDB taxonomy): Bacteria > Acidobacteriota > Blastocatellia > Pyrinomonadales > Pyrinomonadaceae > QHXQ01. The sequence continues at coordinate 51,843 of JBBQGM010000012.1, read as the reverse complement.
GGCGCGGAAATCCTGCGCCTGTGGGTGGCAGCTTCAGATTATCAAGAGGACGTGCGCGCGTCGGATGAAATCTTGCAGCGCGTCGCGGACGCCTATCGCAAGCTGCGCAACACGGCGCGCTTCGCGCTCGGCAATCTCGCGGGCTTCGACCCGGCGCGCGACCTTGTGCCGCAAAACGAGTTGCCCGAGATCGACCGTTGGGCGTTGGCGGAATTGGACGCCGTGATCGAACGCGCGCTCGCGGGCTACAAGGCTTACGAGTTTCATACGGTCTATCACGCGCTCTACAACTTCTGCACCGTGACGCTCTCGGCGCGCTACTTCGACATCATCAAGGACAGGCTCTACACGGCCGCGCCGCGCTCGCATTCGCGCCGTTCGGCGCAGACCGCGCTCTACGAGATCGCCGACGCGCTCGCGCGCCTGCTCGCACCGATCCTCGTCTTCACGGCGGATGAGATTTGGGAGAACTTACCGCCCGTTGTGGCCGGCCATGGTGACGCACAGGTCGGCCGCTTGCCGTCCGTGCATCTCGCGGATTTTCCGGTCGTTATCAGCGGCCGGCGCGATGAAGAGTTGCGGGCGCGTTGGGCGGGGTTGTTTGACGTGCGCGATGAAGTGCTGCGCGCGTTGGAAGAGGCGCGCGTGGCGAAGTTGATCGGCAGCGGCCTTGAAGCGCGCGTCGAGATCATCGCGCGCGAGCCGGTTTATAGTTTGCTCGCCGAGTACAAAGCGGAGGAGTTGCGCTTCGTCTTCATCGTCTCGCAGGTCGGCGTGATGAAGACGGACGATGCGAGCGCGCCGCCGCTGCGCATCATGGTCGCGCGGGCGGACGGGCAGAAGTGCGAACGCTGCTGGAACTATTCGACGGAGGTCGGCAAGTTCAATCGCTACCCGACGGTGTGCGAGCGTTGCATCGCGGCGCTCGGCGAGATCGAAGCGGAAGGAGCGGCGGCGTGACAGGGATGAGGACGGCGCGCGGTCTGGGTTGGCGCGCGGGCTACTTGCTCGCGGCGGGTGGCCTCTTCCTGACGGATCAGATGTCGAAGGCGTGGGCGGTGCGTGCGCTACGGCATGGGCGCGACGTGACGGTCATTCCCGGCGCGCTCGACTTCAGCTACGCGGAGAACACGGGCATCGCCTTCTCGCAGTTGCAACAGGGCGGCAACTTCACGCGCTGGATGCTCGCCGCGCTCGCCTGCGCCGCCGTCGTCGCCGTGCTGGTCTACTTCTTCCGCACCGCGCGCGCCGACGACCGCGTGCTAGGCGCGTGCGCCCTGCTGCTCGCCGGCATCACCGGCAACCTCGTGGATCGCATCCGCCTCGGCCACGTCATAGACTTCATCCTGCTGCACGCCGGCAATCATTACTGGCCGACCTTCAACATCGCCGACGCCGCCATCTGCACCGGCGCATTCCTCCTCGCGCTCGATCTGTTTATGGAGGGCAGACGTGCGCGACAAAAGGCATTGGTCAGTAGTCAGTAAGTTTGGATGTGCGGCTTACTGATTTTGCATTCTCGCGAATGAAGAAGCGTATGCCTATAATGCTCAATACGATTTTGCAGGCGGCTGATTTCAATGTGAGTGATATTCGTCTTCTCCGGCACAAGGATAATCGCGCTGCGAAAGGACGCACCCCTTATGAATTATGGCGCGATAATCGTCAGCAGTTTGATCTATATCAAGCAACTCAAAGCGTAAAAGACGAGAGTAAGCTGAGAGCATCATACTGGGCATCTTTTGTAGGTACGCCTAGTGATGAGACGTTATTTGTTGGAATCTATCACGTAATGAACAAGAGGTTATTAGAACAGGATATCCCAAAACCTCAGATGGATGGTGAGGACGAGGCGGGCAGTTGCCATGTTTACGATCTTGCATTAGAGCCGAGACTTGATGACCTGATTGGCAAGCTGGTTATAGATTGGGGATTAGGATATATAGCAAGGATTCAACGTGCCGATAATCAGAATAAGCGCATTATAGAATTACGCACCGAGTTCAAGGAACCTGAGTTCCCCGGATTCCTTAATTTCATTGAGCCGCTTTCAAGGATGGGCAAACTTCCAAAAGATTGGATAACTGCCCTCCAATCTTCTAAAGGAATCTATTTGCTTACATGCCCCAAAACAAAAGAGCAGTATGTTGGCTCTGCCACTGGCGATGGTGGTTTCTGGAGTCGTTGGCAAGAATATGCCCAAACGGGACACGGTGGTAACGTTGCCCTCAAGAGCCGGGATGCCAGTGACTATCAAGTATCAGTCTTAGAAGTCGTGGGAACTGCCGCGACACAGAAAGACATCATAAAAATGGAAGAGCTGTGGAAGTTGAAATTGCGAAGTCGAGAAATGGGCCTGAATCGGTAGTTAACTACAATTCCCATGTGAAGTTGCTTAAAGACAACGAACTTTTATTGACTGACACCTAACCTGACAAGATGTATCCAGAACTTTTCCGCATCGGTAGTTTTCCCCTCAACACTTACGGCGTGCTGTTGGCGACGGCGTTTCTGTTGGCGTTGGTGGTGGCGGCGCGTCTGGGCGCGCGGGACGGGTTGCCGCGCGAGCGCATTTACGATCTTGGGTTGTGGCTGCTGCTGGCGGCGATTGTCGGGTCGAAGGTGATGCTGCTGTTGGTTGAGCCGGAGTATCGCGCGCATCCGTTGAATTTGTTGTCGCTTGATTTTCTGCGCTCAGGCGGCGTCTTCTATGGCGGTTTCATCGCGGCGGTGGCGACGGCTTATGTGCTGGTGCGGCGCTACAAGTTGCCTTGGTGGCAGACGGCGGATGCTTGCGCGCCCGCGATTGCGCTCGGCAATGCCATCGGGCGACAGGGTTGCTTCGCCGCCGGTTGCTGTTGGGGCAAGCCGACCAACTTGCCGTGGGGCGTCGCGTTCACCGAACGCGCGCACGAGATCACGGGCGTACCTTTGGGCGTCCATCTGCACCCGACGCAGCTTTATGAATCGTTCGCCACGTTCATCTTCTTCCTCGCGCTGCTCTGGCTGCACCGGCACAGACGCTTTCGCGGGCAGGTCATACTCACCTACGCCGTCCTCTACGCCGTGATGCGTTTCACCATCGAGTTTTTCCGCGACGACCCGCGCGGCGACATCTTCGGGCTGACGACGCACATCGGGCTGTCAACGTCGCAGATGATCGCGCTCGCTATCGGCGTGGCCAGCCTCGTCCTGCTCATCGTGCGTTGGCGACGGGCGACGCACGCCGCCGCCGACACCAACGAACAAGCCACGCCCGCGCCGCGCGCGGCTCGCGCATGAGCGAGCAAACCGATGCAGCATTCGACGTTGAGCCGGAAGCGCCGCCGCTCAGCTTCACGGTTGCGCTCGAAGACGCGGGCACGCGCCTCGACGCTTACCTTGCCGCGCATCTCAGCACGGTCAGCCGCACACGTCTCAAGCATGTGATCGAGGACGGCGATGTGCTGGTCGCGGGCCTCGTCGTCAAGCCTTCGTATAAGCTGCATGCGGGCGAGACTATCGAGCTTGAGACACCCGCGCCGCCGGTCAATGAATTTCAACCGGAAGATATTCCGCTCGACATCGTTTACGAAGACGACGCGCTCGTGGTCGTCAATAAACCGGCGGGCATGGTCGTGCATCCGGCCGCGGGCGCGCCCAACGGCACACTGGCCAACGCGCTCGCGTTTCATTTGCAACAACTCTCTGTGCGCGGCGGCGCGTTGCGCCCGGGCATCGTGCATCGGCTCGACCGTGACACGTCGGGGCTGATGGTCGTCGCCAAGACAGAGGCGGCGCACGAGCATCTGGCGGATCAGTTTCGGGCGCGCGAAGTCTTCAAGTCTTACGTCGCGCTGGTGCATGGACTATTGCGCGAAGAGCGCGGGCGGATCGATCAGCCATTGGCGCGCGACCCGCGCCATCGCACGCGCATGGGCGTGGTGCGCGCGGGCCGTCCCGCCTTGTCGCTCTATCGCGTGCGCCAACGCTACGCACGGGTCACGCTGCTCGACGTGCAGATCAAGACCGGGCGCACGCATCAGATTAGAGTGCATCTGGCGTGGCTGAAGCATCCCGTGGTCGGCGATAAGGTGTACGACGGCGGGCGCAACGGCAACGTGCCTGAGCCGAAACTGCGCGCCGCCATCAAGGTTATGGGCCGGCAGTTCCTGCACGCCGAACGGCTCGGCTTTCGCCATCCGCAAACGGACGAAGCCTTGTCCTTCACCGCGCCGCTGCCCGCGGAGTTGACGCACTTGCTCGACACGTTGGCCCAGGTATAAAGCTAAGCCCGGCCTCTGTTGTTATTCCTTTCACCTCCGCAATTGCTATACTGGCGCAGCACGCAAACCGTGTCCGCAAAGGCAACGAGAGCTTACGCCTACGGCATCGAACACACGTCGTCGGAAGCTAGTAGATTGCAAGCTGTTACCCGCTGTCACTTTCGTCTGAATTTATGAGCATACTAGTCCGTACATTGTCGTTGACCCTGTTGGCTTGTGTCATTGGCGCGAGCGTGTTTGCGCAGAAACGGGCGCAGCCGACCCCGACGCCGCTGCCGCAAGGCGAGGGTAGCGAGCGCGTCAACGTGCGCATTGTGCGCCTACCCGTGACTGTGCTCGACAATAAGCGGCAGCCGATCTCCGGGCTTACGCTCAATGACTTCATTATTCTGGAAGACAAGCAGCCGCAAAAGATCGAAGGCTTCTTCGATGAGCAGGCGGCGTTGCCGATCTACGTCGCGGTCTTGATCGATACGTCTTCCTCGACAGTGGGGCAGCTACGCTTTGAGCAGCAAGCGGCCAAAGATTTTATCTACACGGTTGTGCGCCTGCGCAAAGACAAGGCCGCCTTCGCCACGTTCGACGATGATGTGCATCTCTTGCAAGACTTCACCGACAAACTCGATCTGCTCGATAAGGCCGTGGACAGCGTGAAAAAACCGGGCGATAAAACATCGCTCTACGATGCCGTCTGGTTGATGTGCGATGAGAAGATGCGCAGCATCAGTGGGCGGCGCGTCCTCGTCGTCATCACCGATGGGGTAGACACGAATAGTCGCGCACAACTCAAGGATGCGATTGAGATGGCGCAGCGCACCGAAACGGTCGTCTTTGCCATCTCGACCAAAGCGGGTTTCTCCGGCACTGTGCCCGGCGTCGAAGGCGGACAGGTGAAAAACGCCAACGACCGTGAACTTGATCGTTTGTGCGCCGAGACCGGCGGCAAAGCATTTTTCACCGGCGACCAGGTCGCGCTTGAGCGCTCGTTCACGCAAGTGGCGCGCGAACTGCGCTCGCAGTATCTGCTGACGTATAAACCGACGCGGCCGTTCGACGGCAGCCGGCGGCAGATCGAAGTTAAGTTGGCCGATAGCAGCCGCAAGGGGCTTGAAGTCCGCACACGCAAGGGCTATACGGCAACGGACGATACGATTAAGTAAAGGGTTGAATGCTTTGTTGAAGTTTATGTCTGAGCGTGGTTGGTCTGTTCGCGGGCTCGCGTTTGTGCTGGCAGGCGGCTTGATGTGCGGCGGGCTGCTTGGCAGCGGCACGCACGCGCAACAGCCGGCGGCGAGTCCGACGCAAGAGCAAACGGGTCGGCCGCGCCGGGCCGACGACGCGCCGCCGCAACAGCCGAATGTGCCCGCGAAGTCCGCGCCGAAGGAGCGGGACGAGATTACGCTGCAACAGGATGACGAGGTCGAGCGCGTTAATACTGATCTGACCACCGTTTTGTTCACGGCCGTGGACAAGAACAAACGTTTCATCACCACGCTCCGGCAGGAAGATGTGCGTATCCTGGAAGACGGCGCGCCGCAGACGATCTTCACCTTCCAGCGCGAGACCGAACGCCCGCTCTCGTTGGCCATTCTCATCGACACAAGCATTTCGCAGGAGCGCACGTTACCGGATGAGAAAAACGCGGCGCGCGAGTTCGTCGATCAAATCGTGCGGGCGAGTAAGGACGAGGTCGCGGTCATCTCGTTCACCGGCGAATCGACGCTGGAGCAGGGCATGACGGGCAGCACGCAACGCATCCGGCGCGCGATTGATCGCGTCGAGTTCGTGCCGCCCGCTGGCTACGTCGGTGGGGGCACGGTGGTGGGCACGCCGCCGATCTCCGGGACGAATTCGCAGCTCGCCGGCTCAACCGCAATCTGGGACGCTATCATGGCGACGAGCGATGAGATTTTTCAGCAGACCTCAGACAAGACCCGGCGCGCGATGATCTTGATCACGGATGGTGAGGACACATCGAGCCATTGGCGCATCCCCGATGCGATCACCAGCGCGCTCAAGGCTGATGCGGTCATCTATGCCATCGGCATCGGCGACGCTTACGCCTACGGAGTGGAAGAGGGCAAACTGCGTAATATTTCTGAACAGACGGGCGGCCGCGCTTATTTCCCGAAGAACGAAGAAGACCTGCGCGCGGCCTTTGCGCAAATTCAACAGGAGTTACGCTCGCAATATCTCGTCGCCTACTCGCCGACCAATAAGACGCGCGATAACCAGTTTCGGCAGGTCAAACTTGAGATCACCAATCCTGAGTTGCGCAAAGAGAATCTGCGGCTCACTTACCGGCAGGGCTACTTCGCCAAGGGCAGCGGCGGCGCGTTGCCGGGCACACCGGCGAAAGCGAAACGACCGTAGCGGCGGGCGGGCTTGAGTGCCGCGCCGAATACAGCACAGATAACAAACAAGGGCCCGATCAAAGATGATCGGGCCCTTGTTTTGCGTCTGCGCTACTTTGCGTTAATGGCTGGCGCTGTTTTGTGTGGCCGGCGTGCGGGCCGTGCCTACCGGCAAGATCGTTAGCTTGACGGGCCGGCGACCGAAGCGCAGGGCCTCGCTCGTACTGGGCACCCAGATGTCGATCTTGCGCCCATGCACTACACCGCCGCGATCCGCGACGAGGTACTCGCCGCTATATGCGCCGGCTTCGAGCCGCACGCGCGTGCCCAACGGCAGCACGCACCGGTCGGCCGCGATCAACCCGCGCGTCACGAAGCGCCCGCTGGCCGTGCGACCACGCAGCGAGTAGGCGGTCGCGGTGAATAGTTGCCCGGCGGCGTGCGGCGTGCGTGGCGCTGTCTGCTTTGTTTCAAGCGGGGGCAGCCCCGGCACAGTCTCAACCACAATGAGTGCGGCGGGTGGTGCCGCTTTGGCCGCAAACGCAATTTGCTGCGTCGGCTCGGTGGGCAAACTCGCGCCCGCCGCTTCATGCCTGGTTTGTATCTCCTGCTTGGTCTGTGCGAGGTCTTCCGCGATTGACGGGTTTGGGTGAAAGAACAATGAACCGAGCAGCAGTGCGCCGGTTAGCGCGGCGCTGCCGCCGAAGAGGGATTTAGCCATATCTGTTCGGGTCTCCTGTACCGAAATAGTCTCTCAGCGGCGCGCGAGCCTTATGCAGAGTTCGGGGACTCGTCTTCCGGGTCTCAGGAGGCAAACAAATGCCGGCCCGGAGTGGGGACTTACATCCTTGTTGCGCCAAAAACTGAAAGAGTTACTAAAACAAAAGCAAGCGAACTGGATCGACGGGATCGTTCGCTTGCTTTATGTTTTAGAGCCTAACATACCCCGCAAACTGAGTCCAGCAGGGCAGATAGGATAAAGGGCCCCGGCGTTAAACTTGGCCGGTCGTCTCTCTCAGCCACTCGCCGCGATAGATGACTGCGGCCGCGCCGGTCAGGACAACTTCGCCGTCTGTGCGCCATTCGACTTCGAGCCGGCCGCCGGGCATGTGGACGCTGACGCGCCGGTCGGTCAACTCGTTCAGGCAGGCGGCCACAGCCACGGCGCACGCGCCCGTGCCGGATGAGAGCGTCTCGCCGACGCCGCGCTCCCACACGCGCGCTTCGACGTTCGTCCGATCCAGCACACGAATGAACTCGACGTTCGTGCGCGCGGGAAAGCGCGGGTGCGTTTCGATGATGCGGCCCCAGCGTCGCCAGTCCACCGCGTCGAAGTCTGCGACTAGCACGCAGCAGTTTGGATTGCACATCTCTAGCGCCGTCACCGCGACCGTCTCGCCGTCACCTAGATCAAGCGGATAGTTGACGACGCGCACGAGTGGTTCGTCGGTCAGCAGCGGAATCTCTGCACTCGTAAAGCGCGGCGTGCCGATCTCGGCGGCGAAGCGATAACGCCCATGCTCGTCCTGTGCAAGCAGTTGATAGAGCTTGCTGCCGGCGCGCGTGGCCAGGCGCAAATCCGGCGCAGTCCACAAGCCTTCGTGATAGAGGAACGCGGCGGCCGCGCGCGAGCCGTTGCCGGACATCGCGGCCTCTGAGCCGTCGGGGTTGAAGATGCGCAGGGCAAAATCGGCCGTGCTGTCATCGGCGAGCCGTGCGACAGTGGCGATGCCGTCCGCGCCCGCGCCGTAGTGCCGGTCGCAGACGCGGCGGACAAAGTCGGGCAGCGCCGCCGCCTCGACGTTTATCTCACGCGCCTTGCAGACGATGTAGTCGTTGCCGTAGCCGTGAAATTTAACGAAGCGCATAACCGTGATGAAGGCGATAAAAGATTTGACGTGTCTATGAACGGCCCGCGAACGAGGCGAGCAGCACGGCGACGGCGTCGAGATAAGTGCGCCGCGCGTCCGCGTCTTCCGGATAATGATTGACGATGAGCGCGAAAACCAGATGCTCGCCGGCCGCGCTTGTCACATAACCGGAGAGCGAAGCAACGTTGTTGAGCGTGCCGGTCTTGGCGCGCAGATTATTGGCAGCGGGCGTATTTTTCAAACGATTGCGCAACGTGCCATCAACGCCCGCAATTGGCAGCGCGTCGCGCCACACTTGCGCGTGGCGATGGCGATTCATGTATGTGAGTAGTTGCACGGTCGCATCGGCCGTGATCAAATCGCTGCGCGCGAGGCCAGAGCCGTCGAAGAAACTCAAATGCTCCGGCTGCACGCCCGCTTCGCGCAAGAACGCGCGCACAACCGCGCTGCCCGCCTCCGCCGTTGTCAGTTTCGGATCGCTCGCGGGGAACTGCTTGCCAAGCGTGCGCAAAATCAACTCCGCATACAAATTCTGACTCGGCTTCAACGTCTGCGCCGCCACCTCGCTGAACGGCGGCGACTCGCGGCGGACGATTTCAACGAGCCGCGCCGTGTTTGTATTATTGCTTGTGCGGATCGGCCGATTGAGTTCGACACCGCGTTGTTCGAGGGCAGCACGTAGCATGTGGAGGAACAACTGGGCCGGGCGCGCGATGGCAACGCTGGCACTATAACCGGGATCATCCTGCGGAATTTGTCCGGTCACGGTGATGAGGTTGTCGTTGAGCGGACGGTAGATGCTGATGTTGCGCGGCAAGCCGCGTGCGACTGTAGTCGTCTGATTTATCACATTCACGAGCAGCAGGGCGGAGATCGGGCCGTTAAGGATTTGAATGAAGCCCGGCACAACAGGCCCGCTCGTGACCAAACCCTGCGCCCCAACGTTCGCGCCCGGTTTAACCATGATGTCGAGGGCGTTATCGTTAACCGTCAGCGCGCTCACCTCTGCGCCGTAGTACCACTGCAAGTCGTCCCACTCCCAACCGGGGCCGAGCGGCGGGCCGGTAAAATAATCTTCGTCGCCGACAAGCCCGCCACCTACGTTCTTGACGCCGGTCGCTGTGATGCGCGCGGCGAGGTCGTCAATCGCTTTGTAGTAGTCGCCGCCATTGAAGCGCGTGGCGTAGGTCGGATCGCCGCGCCCGTAGATGATGAGGTCGCCGCTTATGCGGCCCGTCTTGTCGGGCTGCTCTTTGGCATAGACGGAGGTGGTGAACCGAAAGTCGGGGCCGAGGCGGTCGAGCGCGGCGGCGACCGTGTAGAGTTTCATGTTCGACGCGGGCATCATCAGCTTGCCCGCGTTCGTCTCGAACAGCACGCGCCCCGTATCGAGCGAGGCGACCTTGGCGGCAAGGAACGCAGGCGCGAGTTGCGGTTGCTCAATGATCTCTTGCAGGCGCGTGCGCAACTCTGCGAGCGTGCGCGGCGCAGGTGCGGACGGCGTGGCCTGCGGCGTCGGAGTCGCTTGCGGTGTGGTCGTCGGCGTGGGCGGCTGCGCGGGCACAGACGGCGTGGCTCTGCGCTCGCGTTGCGGCGTGTTCTGCGCGTGCGCCGGCCGGATGAGCGCGGGCGGGCTGAGCGAGCACAGCAGCAGGAGCGCGAGCAGGCGTGTGGGAACTGTTTTCTTGGATGGCATAACAATTAGTTAACTTGAACTGAACTTGCGTGGTTGACCTTACGGCGCATCTTACTCGCCGCCGCCGCCGCGGGCCGGGCGCAGGCGCGGCCCATCCGCTTCGGCCTGTTGCTCGCGTTGCGTCTTCAGCAGTGACGTTTCATATTTGATGTTGCCGAGCAGCGTGTCGAAGACCGCTTTGATGAAGCCGAGGATGGCGGGGCCGAGCACGATGCCGGGGATGCCGAACGTGTAGACGCCCGCGATCAGCGCGATCAGCATCCAATAAGAATTGAATTGTCCTGCGCCGTGCGCCGCCAGGCGCGGACGCAGCACGAGCGTTGAGCCGATGGTCATCAACACGCCCACGCCGAAGTAGAGGGCCGCCGCGCCGGGGTTGTGGCGGAAGGCGAGCAGGTAGATGCAGACGGGCAGATAGACGGCCCACTCGCCGAGCAAGGGAAAGAAGCCGACAAGAAATGTGACGATGGCCAGCACGACCGCGAGCGGCACTCCGAAGACAATGTTGAGGACAAGCACGAGCAACGCCTTCAACGTCTGATCGATGATGACCGCTTGCAGCGCGCCGCGCAGTGCGCCGCCGACGTTCTGGCCGAGTTTATCGTAGAACGGGAGATATTCGCCGGGCACGCGCACCTTGAGATAGGTGGCGATGCGTTGGCGCTGCGTTAACACGTAGAAGACCGTGAAGAAGAAGAGGGCGGTCGAAACCAGCAAGAGCGGCGCGCGTTGGCGAAACTCCCGCACCACTTCGGCCGAGCGTGTGATGCCTTCGCTGAACGCCGTCTGCAAACCTGTCCGTAGGCCTTGCCGGCTGACCGGCACATACTGTTCGACCGCGCGGCTGATCGCTTCGATGATCTCCGGCTGCCGTTTATTGACGTAATCCGAATAGCCCGCCAATTCGTGCCACGCATAACCGACGAGGATGCACAATGGCACGACGATGAGCGCCATCGTGATGAGCGCGCTGCCCGCACGCGCGTGCAGCCGCCGCTCCAACCACACCTGCACGGGCAGCAGGTAAACACCTGCGACCACGCCGACGAGCAACGCTACAAGCACCTGACCGACGAGCAACGCGAACAGCGCGACCGCAAGCACGACCACGACGCCATACACAAGAATGCGCCGCGCATCCGCTACTGTCAGTTCGCTCAAACGTCGTTCGTCGTCGTTCGCCATCTGCCGGTTAATCTAGCACACAAGGTTTCGCGGCTTGAATGCGAAAAGGCCACGGGGCTGTTTGCGCCGTGGCCTTTTCGGTTTAACTGCGCGCTGACTAAGGCTTGCGGGCCATAGCAGACCGCGTTTGCCTGCCGGAGCTTACCTGACCCGCATTAGACTGTGGCCGTCCGTATGGCCCCGCGCGCCATACATTGAGCGCGCCGATTTATGTTGCCTGTCTGCCGAAGTTGCTTGTACTATGGCGGCCTCACTGCGCTGTCCAGCTTACGAGGTTTATTATGCCTAAGAAACTCACACTCCTTAGTTTCAGCCTGCTCGCCATCTTTAGCTGGCCGCCGACGGCTGCGGCTTACACCGACAGGAATATCGAGCCGGTTAGAACGCGCGGCGGCGTCTTCAACATCGAGGCGATTTATGAGCGTTCGCAGGCAATGGTCGAAAACAGTGTGAACTTGAGGGTCAAAATAACGACGCAGTCGGCCAAACAAAGCTTCTTGAAAATAACAGCCCTGCCGGAGGTCGATGACCCGAGTGCCGCCGCCGCCCGGTTCAAGTTCACGCTGCTGACATCTAACCTGACCCCGGCCCCGACGGACGACGGCGGGGCGCTGGGCGTGGAGTATTTGTACGATGTCAGTATCCCCGCGGATGCCGACCCGCACGGGCACAAAGTTAAACTGCAATTGAATTATGAGGATGAGGATAGCACCAGATACTTCGCGCTCAACGTCGGCTCAAAGACCGGTAAACTTGAACTGGTCAAAGCCGCGGAAGGGAGTGAGGCACAAACGTGCGAAGCCGGCTTCTTTGCCCGCGTGCAATGTACCTATAAATTATCTCTCAAGAATAATTTCAACGATTACACGGTGACGATTGAAGCTCTGGCGCTGGACTCAATGCCGCCCGGCTTGATCGAAAGCAGCAAAGAGCCGGATGAGCAAAATCCGAATTTGCTCATCGGGCCCGGAGATGTCCAGGAAATCACGCGCACGTTTATCGTTGAGCCGCTCACGCTACGCAATATGGTCAAAGGACTGGCGACCGCGCCGCGCTTGAAGATCACTGCCCGCTACAACGACGGTAATCATCGCCCGCCCATCACCGGCTTTGAAGCCTACGCGCCGGTTAGTATCGCGCCGCGCACGCAGGTCTTGTTCGGCGCAGTCCTGGTCGGGCTGCTCATCGGTGCGATAGCTAGGTACGTGCTGGAGTTCATGGTCTGGAAAAAACAGATTACGCGCGGCGAATTGATGCGGTTCATTACCTACACGGTGGTTTTCGGGCTATTGGTCGCGTTGCTCGCCTTCATCGGGAAGATCGAAATTAAAGGTTTTACCGTTTCCGGCTCGTATGACAACCCGCTGGCGATGCTATTCATCGGCTTGGTCGGGGCGCTGGCCGGCTTACAGCTTTTCCTCGGCTGGTATAAGGCCGTCAGGGGCGAGGACAGCAAGAGCGGCGCGGCAAAATAGGCAGAAGGATAACCAATGTCTAGCATCTTCAGCGCATACGTGCGCACGACCACGCACTATTTGCTCGCCGCCATCGCGGCCGGTTGCCTGCTAGCGCCCCCGACCGCCCCGGCACAGCAGCAACAGCAGCAGCAATCACGTAGTACGCGCCCCGCGCCATCGAGTGCGGGGCAAGCGACAAGCGCGAAGCAGCTACTCTCTGCCGCTGTTTACGCCTACAACCACGACGACATCAGTCCTAAAACGGAGCAGCAGTTCAGAGCATTGCTGACGCCGAAATATCAAGGCACACAGGAGGCTGAGTCCGCCCGATATTTCCTCGCCAGCTTCTACCAGCGTAAGTTTTATATCCAACGCAAAAAGTCGGGGAAGGATGATTGGGAATCACTGAAGGCGGCGCGGCAGGAATTCAAGAACTACACGGACGCCTATTACCGTCCCAACGCAAAGTGGCTCGCCGACTCGTTCTTTAATCTGGCGCTCGTCAACTGGCAACTCGGCGACAAGGGCGGCGCTTACAACGAACTACAGAAAATGGCCGCGGCCGCACGCAATGATGGGTCAGTCTACATCTATGAGGTGATCTGGTCGCAAAGTTCGCAGGACGTAGTAGATGCATATCTGCCCACGCAGAACCTCGCTGCCTATACCCTCTCCCTGTTATCTGGCAATGCCAGGCAATATAACCAATCTAAGATCGCTAACGATTCTAACCAATCCTTCGAGCAAGCTGTCCGCTCCATTAGACAATGGTGTCAAGGTCAGCACTAGCGCACGCTTAAAACCCACCTTAGCCAATTACCAACAAACGACGGCCGCGTCGCCCTGGCGCACCATCCAAGCGTGCATCGCGGCGCACGTCCGGCATGCGCGATAGTCGTGTCGGCCTGTTGCGCGGGCACTACTGGATACGCACGATGAGCGTAACGGTGGCGGACTTGCCCGGCGCAATCGGATTGGCATTGAAATTATAACGCACCCAATTGACGGTGGCGTCGAACGTGCCGGCCGCGCCCGGCGGCGCGTAGGTGATCCAGGGCGCAGGCGGGGCGGGCGGGGTCGCGCCGCTCCGGGCTTGCTGCGAGTAGTCAATCGTGGGCGCGGGGATGCCGCTGCCGTTCGCGTTGTAAGTGACCGAGCCAACCTTGAACACGGTGCTGGCCGGGATCATGTCGTAGATGATGAAGTTGACGGCGTTCGCGCCGCCCTGATTCGTGAAGGTGATGCTATAGGTCAGTTCAGTGCCGGGCACTTGGCGGGCGGTCGGGTCGAGGCAGTTCGCCGGGCTGGTGCAAGTTTTGTCGAGGACGATCTTCGGCGCGCCGGTCACGGTCACGTCTTCGCCGGTGCTGGACGCGGAATTATAGCTTGCGGTCGTCGTGCCGCTCACGGTCGTGCGCGCGGGGTCGAGATAGGTGGCGGTCGCCGGGTTCTGATACGTGCCCGACGCGACGTTGAAGGCGATGTCAACGGTGAACGTGAGCGCAACGCTGCCGCCGCCCGGTATGGTGAACGAACTCCACACGGGCACGGCGTCACCGACAGCGGGGGTGGTCACAGTCGGGCGCGTCGCGCTGCCGCCGAGTGTGATCGTGCCGGTCGCAGCATAGGTGAACAGCGCCGGCAGATTATCGGAGAGCGCGACGCCGGTGGCCGCACTGCGATTGGCGGCGTTGGCGATGTTGATCGTGTAGGTCGCGGTCACGCCCGTCGGCGTGTTGCGCACCGTGGGCGTCGAGGTCGTCTTCGTCACGGTCAGCAGGGGAACGCATTGTGCGCCGGAACTCGCGCCGGGAATCGCGGCGGCGAGCGTGGTGCTTGTGCCGGCTGTGCCGGGCGTTGCGCCATAGACATTGGTGGGCGCGCCGGCGTTGGTGGTAGTACCGTTCGTGCCGCCCGCGACGTTGGCCGCGCCGCCCCAGATGGTGGCGACATAGCCGCCGCCGCCGCCGCCGCCGGGCCCGTGCCGGTTGTCCGTGTCGCAAGGCGCGGAGCCGCAGATGGTGCCGACTGCCTGTAAGGCCCATGCGTCGCCGCCGCGCCCGCCGCGTGCGTTGAGCGAGAGCGCGCCGGTGTAGTTAACCGCGCCGGGCAGACTAACGATGATGCTGCCACCGCCGCCGCCGCCGCCGCCGCCGTCGTTTAGCGTGAGATTGTAAGCGTCCGCGCCGTTCGCTGTGACTGTGCCCGCACCGCTTAACGTGGCGGCGCGGAGCATGACGATGCCGCCGCCGACCGCGCCGCTCGCGGCGATGGTCGAAGAGTTGTTGCGCGAGCCTGCGCCGCCGCCGCCGCCCATGACGACGCGCGTTGCGGCCGGGGCGACCGACATCAGGCCGCCGAAGCCGCCGATGTTGAGCCGACTGCGCCACGTCAGACCGCCGATGCCGCCCGTGCCGGCGTTGCCGCCGCCGCCGCCGCCGGAGTTCTCTTCATTCACCGTGGTCGAGCCGTCTGTGCCGCCGCCGCCCGCGTTGCCCGGTGCGCCGCGCCCGGTGCTGCCGCCGGGATAGCCTTCAACGCCGGTGTCGCTGACGCTCGTGCCGTCATAGACATAGCGCGGCGTGCCGGCGATGCCCTCGCCCTTCTGCCCGTTGAGATTGAAACTTGAGGGCAGCAGGTAATCAGTGGCTGTTGGCGTGCCGGTGCCGGTGCCGCCGCCGGCCGTGCCGAGTCCGCCGCCGCCGCGAAAGCCTTTGCCGTCCACGTTGACCGCTCCGCTCAAGGTGAGCGCGCCCGCCACATCAATGGCGACGACACCGCCGGTTGCACCGTTCCACGCCGGGGCGGTAAGTGTGCCGGTAACGGTCGCGCTCGAATACTGCGGCACGCGGATGACTTGAAACGTCTGCTGTCCGTGTGTGGCCGTGGCGGCCGCGCTCGTGTAAGTGTTAATCAGCCGGTTCGCGCCGTTCGCGCCGCGAATGGTGATGGTCGCGCCGGTGAAAGAGACCGCGGCCACATACTCGTAGAGTCCGGCCGTGATGGGCGCGATTGCGCCGCTGCCCGGCGTGCCGGCCACGCCGTCGCCATAAGCGCCGCTGTTGCTCGTGTTGAGCGCGGCATCCTGCATCTGGATAACAAGCAGGAGGTCGCCGGGCGAGATCGTCGTGCCCGCGCCGGTGGGTGCGCCGACGCTGATCGTGTTCGCGCCGGCCGCAGCCGTACCGACGCCGGGATAGTAAGTGTTGACAATGCCACTGAGCGCAGCGTTGGGGCCGTCATTGCCCGCCGTCGCGCAGACCGTTTGCGCCTGTGTTGCCTGCGCCGCAAAGCAGAGCATGAGCGCGACCGAGAGCGTTGCCGCGAGCGCAGAGCACGCGCCGCGCGCCGCCAACGGCCGGCGCAAGTATGTGCCCATGCTGATTGTGCGTGCGCTCGTCACGGGTGCGAGCCTCCCGTGCCGGCCGGCTGCGGTGCTTGCGTGCTGGCATCGGGCCGCGGCTTCAATTGCTGCGCATCTGCGGGCGGCGCGCTGGTTTGATCTGACGGGACGAGTCCGGCTTGCGCCGTGCCGAAGAGATCGAAGATGTTCGAGAGCTTCGTCGAGATGGTGAAGTAGAAGCCGCGTGGCTTGGTGAGCAGCAGTTCGTCGCCGGGGTCAACGGCGGTCGTGAAATTGTAGCCGACGCCGAAGCGTATGTCGGCGAACATCCAGTAGCCAAGCTCGACGCCGGTCGAAGTGCGGCGCGTGCGCGTCGCGGGCTGCGCCGTGAAGCGATACTCGAAGGCGGCGTCGAGCGAACGGCGAATGCGCCGGGCCGCGCGCAGTTGCGCCATGTAGGTCAGCGCCGAGGTCGAGATCAAACCTTCGCGCCCGTTGCTGCCGAACTTGAGCGCGAAGCGGCCGAACAGCTCGGTGCGCTGCTGCGGTTGCCAGTAGCCGTCTGATGAGATCACGTCGCCGCGATCAGTCGTCAAGCCTTTAAGCCCGACGCCGCTTTGCGTGAGCGCGCGATGCGTGTAGCTAAAGAGTAGGCCCTTGTTGTCGGATTCGACGGGCCGCAGGGCAACGGCGGCCGTGCCCGTGAGCGATGTGGTGGCACGCCCTTGTAAGTCTGCGTGCGACCATTGGAAGCGCGCGAGCGTTGTCAGTCCTTCATTGATGCGGCCGGCCGCGCCGATGGTGAAGAGTTGGCTCATGCCGCCCGCCTGCTCGCGCAACTCGTAGCGTGCCGCCGTGCGCAAATCTTTGTTCGGCAGATACGAGAGGCCGAACGCGCCGCCGGTGAAACTCTCGCCCGCGCCCGCCATGTGGAAGCCGCGCTCGAACGAGAAATCGAGGGCGAGTTGCTTGTTGAGGGGCAGCCGATTCTGCAAGCCGATGACGGCGAAGCTGTCCGTCCCGTTCGCGCCGTTCTCAAGTTGATAACGTCCGCTCAACGCAGTGTTGTGCGCGAGTTTCGTCTCGATGCCGAAGGCTGTCTCGCGGCGCGCGCCAGTGCCGGCGAAACCGGTCGTGCCCGCATCGCTAATGGGCACGATGGGCGCGGCGGCGAGTCGCTGCGTGAAGAAGAGCCGCGCCCAACTGTTCCATTGATACGTCGCGGCGAGCGTCGTTTGATCGGGATAGGTCGGATCGGCATCGCCCAGATTCTGCTCGCGCTTCGCCGCAACTTGCAGCTTGTCCGTCGCCTGCCATTCGACGCCGACCGAGAGTAGATTCGAGGCCGTGCGCTTGCTGTTGAGCGTGTCCGTGAAGTTGCGGAAATCGTAGCCAAAAGTCGCGTGGATACGATCCGTGATCGTCTCCGTCCACAAGAGCGAGGCGGTGGCGCGCTCGTTGCTGACGTTCGCCGTGTGATTGCGCTCATCCGTAAAGCCGAGCCGCACGAGCGAGCGCGGGCGCAGTTTGAACTCGGTCGAGATGTTCGCGCGTTGCGCGCCGGGCGTGACGGTTGCGCCGAACGGATTCAAGAAGCCTTCGTCGGCCCGCGCGTAAGAAGCGCGCAGCACGCCCTCTTTGAAGCCGAGCGGTTGCAGCAACTCAAGCCGATAGGCGTTGCCGTCGTGCGTGTCGTCGCCGTTGGCGAACAGGTTGCCGCTCGTCGCTACGTGCCCTTGGCTCTTGGCCCAGGCAAACTGCAAGCGCCCGCCGTGTGGTAGTTTCTGTTCACCGTCGAGACCGCCCAATAGGTATGAGCCTAGTTGATCCTGTTGCTGATCGACGAGCGAGAAGCCGAGCCGCGTGCCCGTGCGCGCGATGTGCTTGACGCCGCGCGCCGTATAGATGGCCGACGATGCGCCGGTGGCGCGATGCTCGTAGGTGATGACGATCTGCACGAGGTTCAATGCGTAGTCGAAGGCAGAGATGGGCCGCAGCATAAAGAGCAGGCCCGTCGTCGCGTCGAGATTATAGTCAACCGAACGGAGCAGTGTCTCGCGCGAAATGATGACTTCGGGGTTGCGCCGGTCGCGCACTTCGAGCGTGACGAGTTCCGAGCCGGGCAGAATGTCGTTGTGCGTGAGCGGGATCAAGCCGAGCCGGCCGGCGGCGAACACGTCGCGCGTAAACGCCGTGTCGGGCCGCGCGCCGGTGACGGCGATGAAGTCGCCGCCTTCGTTCTCGACGTGTACTTTGCCGCCCGTCAGGCGGCGGCCGTAGCCGGTCAGCCCCAGGTCGCTCTGCTCCGTGTCGAAGTCGCCGAACATGGCGTAGGAGCGGGCGCGATCAAGCCGGGCGTAAACTTTCGAGTTCGATTGCGCGTCCTCGTAGCGCGTCGAGGTGTCGCCGAAGAGTGGATAGGCGCGCTCAAGCGGATCGAGTTGGAACAGACGGTCGCGCCCGGCCGTGCGGTTGAGCGCGCGTTGGCTGTCGTAGGCGAACGTGAGCAGATTCCGGCCGAACACCTGCCCGCGATAGAACAATTCGACGTGGCTGCGCACCGTCTCATTCGTGCCGCGCAACTCGTTCTCCGGCGCAGCGCGCCCGACGGACATTTCCGCCAACCCGACGAGCAGTGTAGGCCTAAGCTCCGGCGTGAAGCGCACCTCGCCCTGCGCCTCGATTGTGCCCGCGCTGGCGTGCAACTCGGCCGCGCCGGCCGCGCTGGCCGCGATCAGTTTGACGACCGCTTCGCCCCCCGCGAGCGAGATGAATTGTTGCCGCGTGGCCGCCGCGCTCTGTTCGCTCGCGCTGTTTAAGTTTGGCACGTCGCGCGCCGAGACATGCAAGGTATCGCCGCTCGCTCCGTCCAACTTGCGCGGCTCGAAGATCGGCAGCAGCCGACCGGCCGAAGCTTCAACCGAAATGGGCGCGTCGGCCGCCGGATGATTCCATGCGTCGAAGGCGCGCACGCGCACGAGCGTCGCATCGCGGCCGTCGGCCTGCAACTCTTTCCTGTCCGCCGCGACCACGAGCCGCACGGCGGGGCCGCGCCCATAGACAATTCGTTCGATGGGTTGACCCGCGACGCCTTCAGGGCTGACGGGCGTGATCTGCAAACGGTTCGGCCCCGGTCGCAGGTTGAGGCCGACAAAGCTGTAGGTCGTCGTCTTATTCTTATGATCGACGCGCGTCTCGCCAATGCTCGCGGCGCTCACGCGCGTGCGCTCAACCTCGACCGCGACCGTCCAATCCTCCGCCACGCGCGCTTCAAGATTGAGCGCGGTCGTGCCGATCACTTCTTCGGCCGCCGGCGAGACTAATAGCACCGCACCCGGCACGACCGGCGCAAACGACTCCTTCGACTCGACCTCATACGTGCCCGGCGCAAGCAGCGCATCGTTTGCCCCCAACGCAGGCACGGGCGCAGTCGCGGGCACCTTTGCTGTCGTTGGGTCTGGCGCGCTCGTCTTGCTGGCGCGGACGTTATCGTTGTTATCAACTGCCGCGACGAAGTTCGGTTGCGGCGATGACAGCGGGCGCGCTTGCTTGACGGCAGCCGTTTGCGCCGGCGAGGCGTGCAACTGCGCCGCGTTGCTGGTCGCTTCTGTTTGCGCCTGTGGGCCGGGTGTTGCTGCGCCGTCGGTTTGTTTATCGTCGTCGCGTTTGGCCGGCGGGCGGAGGGCGAAGTTTTGATGGAGCATGCCGCCGCCGCCGAGCGGGGTGCGCAGTAGGCGCGTCCAACTGCGCCCGTCGCGCGTGTCGGCGTCAGTGAGCGCGAAGCCGACGGGTAGCGTCGTCGGATCGAGCGCAATGACGATTGCGCCGTCGTTGACGGCGGGCACGTTGTACATGCCGTTCTTGTCGGTGATGATCGATTGCCCGTTCGGCAGATACAAACGCACGTCTGCGACGCCGCGCTCGCCCGCGTCGAACGCGCCGTTGCCGTTCGCATCCGCGAACACGCGCCCGATGATGATCTGCCGCGTCGAGAAAATACCTTTGCCGACTATGATCGATGCGTGCGCCGGTGCGGTCGTCACGCGCTCGCCGGGCAGCAATACGCCTGCGACGACGGCCGAGTTGATGTTCTCGCCCTCGCGCGCATTGACGCCGATGCGGACGCGATAAGTAAGTGCCGCGCGGCCGCCGGCGGAGAGCGCGCCAAGGTGGAACGTGAGCGTGTTGCCGTCGATCTCAGGCGTGATGGATTGCGCGGGGCCGCCCTGTTCGACGAGCGCCGTGCCTTGCGCGAAATGGAATGACGCGGGCAGCGTGTCGCGCACGATCACGTCGTTGACTGCGCCGGCCGTCGGGTTATGCACTTCGACGCGATACGTGATTACGTCACCGATCTCAGCGCGCTGCTGATCGGCCGTCTTCGAGACTTCGAGCGCGGTGTTCTCAAAGAGCGGCACGTTAAAGACGAGCGCGGCGAGGTTCGACAGGTCAATCGGTTGCTCGGTCAGATCGAAGCCGCCGGCCTGCGCGATGGGCTGACCGTCGAGGGCGCGCACCCGTGTGTTGTAGAGACCGACGCTCGCGGGTTGCACTGACAATTCGAGCAAGCGCGAGCGATAGCCGGGCGCGGCGACGTGCAGGAAGTAGCGCACGGGTTGTTGCGCCACACCGAGTTGGGCGGGCGTGAGGACGAAGTTGAAGTGTCCGCCCGCTTGCGTGATGAACGGATTCTCGTTGCGCGCGTTGGGCGTGAAGCCGATGTCCGACGCGGTGTTGAGCGGCACGGTGGCCTGCTCGTCGGTGACGAGTGTGACCTGTGCGCCGTTAATGGTGAGCGCGCCGCCCGAACGACCGGCATAGACCGTGCCGAACGGATCGACGATGGCGACTGTGTCAGTCGAGCGGCGCGGTGGCGCATTGTCGGCTCCGATGGTCGCACTATTAATCGCGCCTGTGCCGGCGGGAATCTGGCCGGTCACGCGCGCTTGAAACGTCACGCGCACGATTTCGGCCGGCGCGACTTCAGGAAGTCTGATCTCAAGCTGGCGCGGCGGCAAAGCGTGGCCTTCGTCCGCATCATCTTGATCGGTCAGGCCACGATCACCGAGACGGAGCGAGCCGGCGACGTAGGCGAGACCGGCGGGCAGTTCGTCGCTGACGACGACACGGCGCGCGGTCACGTCGCCGCTATTGCGAAATGAGATGGCGTAGTTGAGTGTCTGACCGGGCGCGGACGTGACGCGCGCTTGATTCTCGACGAGTTTCATCGGCGGCAGTTCGCCGTCCACCGGCGAGGTGAGTCGCGCGCCCGCGCCGACCGCGTTGATGATCGTGCCGTCGTCTTGCGCGAGGCCGTTGACGCCGCCCGCGACGTTCGAGCGCGCGGTCAAGCCGATGGTTAAGAGCGAGTTGGCGGGAAAGTCGTTCGTGTCTATGACGGCGAGGACATTGAGGCATGCGCCGGGGGCGACGCGCCCGCTCATCGTCGTGTTGAGCGTGATGAGCGCGTCGGCGTTCGTGACGGTGCCGCTCGCGTCCGTGTCGAAGTAGAGGTTGGCGAAGGTGGCGGGCGCGGTGATGTCGGCGCGCGTGATGGTGTAGAGGTCGGTGCTGTTGCCGGTGTTGCAGACGGTGAAGCGGCGTGTGATATGGTCGCGCGGGCCTGTGTTGGCTGAAGGCGCGGTCTCGTCGGGCGCGACGGTAAGCGCGTTGATCTGGAGGATGGTGATAGTGACGGTGTCCGAGACGGTAGCGAAGCCCGTGCCCGTGTCGTCGGCGTAGGTGGCTTCGGCCTGATTCGAGATGCTTGTGCCCGCGGGCGTACGCGGGTCGTTATCGGCCAGTTGCCCCGCGCCTGCGACCGTAGCGAGCGCGAGCGCGAGGCTGAGACCAACGACGAATCTGTGCAGGCAGTGTGTCATCGGACTTGAGTGAGTTAAGCGGGCAATTAGTTTTTCAATGCGGCGCGACCAACAAATTCGCGGGCGCGGGCAAAGCGCCGGACGAAACATGCGGGCCGCGCCGCACCGGGTTAAGTGCGCCGCCGGGCGGTGGCCCGACGGCGCACGGGTTTACTTGATCCTGACGGTGAACTTGAACGTGCCCGTCGCCTGCGGCGCGACCGTGACAATCGTGTCGGTCAACGAAGTTGAGCCGACCGCGTTGCCGGCGATAGTGCCGCCCGCATCGACCGCCGAGTTGAGCACATAGTCGCAATAGGTGGCCCAGTTGTTCGTGCCGGCCGCGCCGTTCTCGGTGATGACGACGTTGTTGGCCGTCAGATTAGGATTACCGGCGACGTTGGCCGACGCTTCGTTTTTGTAAGCGATGGTGTACTCGATGAAGTTGCCGGGGACAGGCTGTGCGACCGCGCCCAGCGCATCGAGCACGCGCGACGTTTTATTGAGCGACAGGAAGCCGGTATAGACGCGGTCAACCGTGTCGTTCGTGGCGGCCGGGGTCAGCCCGGAGGTGGCGCGGATCGTGTTGCCGAAGCCGGTCAGCACGTTTGCGCCGACGGGCGCGGTGACGCGCACCAGGATGTTGGCCGTTGCGCCGAACGCGATGGCCAAGGTGGTCGAACCGCCGCCCGACACGGTGGTGTAAGCCGCGCCGCCGTTCGTGCTGATCTCGACGAGGAAGCCGGCGGGCACGGTCGGCGCGGTAAGCGTGAACGTGTCGTTGGCATTGCCCGCGTTCTCGACCGTGTTGGTAAACGTGACCGTGCCGATAGCGTTCGTCGTGCTGCCCGGCGGCCGGTTGATGCCGGTCGAGGTGGACAGGTTAGTAAAGTCGTCGTTGTTGGTCGTGTTGACGGCGCGCGGTGCGCCGCTGGGGCCAATGAAGACCACGCCGACTTGCAAGAGCGTCGTCGGAACTTGATAGCCCTGCGTGGCGCTGACCGGGTCGGGCGGGCCCGTGGGATAAAGTTTCGGCTCGTCGTAGTTCGCGTTGCCGTCGCCCTTGTTGACGACCGCGTCGCCGGACTGATCCGTGTTCGTCGCGTTGACGCTGTTCTTGGCGAAGGCGTCGCCGATCTCGTAGATGGGCGTCGTGGTGTCGGCGGTGGCGGAGACGGTGACGACCGTCTGTATGTTGGCAAACGTGCCCCCGGCGGCGAGCGTCGCGCCGAGGTTGTAAGCGATGCGGCGCACGGTGGTCGGATCGACCGGTGCCGTGGTTGACCAGAGCGAAGCGGCCGTCAGCGGATCGGGCAGGTTCGTTTCGACACCGGCCGCATTGAACGTGCCGCCGACGGTCGAATAAAGCACGGCGGCCACGCCCGGCGGCAGCACGCCGAGATTCTTGAAGACAGTCTTATTCGGTACGGGCACGATGACGAAGACACCGACGCCGGCCGCGGCCGGGCCGGAGGCGACGGGCAGCGTGGTCGCATTGGCGGCGCGCAAACCCGTGTTGTCGAGCGTCCATGTGTAAGTGATGTCACTGCCACGCGCGACAGGGCCGGCGGGCGCATTGATGGCGAGCCGCAGTTGCGCGTCGTTATCGACGGTGGCGCGGGCGTCACCGCGCGCTTCCGATTCGCCGCCCACGGGCGCGGGCAGGGTCGTTGTGTCGGTGCGGACTTCACTGGCGGAGTTGTTGGCGGGCTTGACGTTGTCGTGCGTCGTGTCGCCGGGCGTGCCGTTGACGGGCGCGTCGCCGAGCGTGACGGTGATATTGCTGCCGGCGACGGCGGCCGCCGCGACGTTCAGGCGGACAATGACGAGAAACGAAGTGTTGCGCGCGACCGGGCCGTAAGAGACGTTGGCGGCGTTGTTCTTGATGTCCACGTCGCCTGCGTCCACGTTGCCGTCGCTGTTGCTGTCGATCTGGCCGTCGCCGTTCGCGTCAATCGCGGCCATGGCGACAGTCGCGCTGCCGCCCACGGTGATCGAGGCGCGGCTGGCCAAGAACAGCACGTTCGTCGAGAAGTTGCTCGTGTTCGATACGGTGAACGTGAAGTCCACGTTCGACTGGCCTGCGACGACGTTCGGCACCGTGCCGTTGTCCGGCGTGATGGCTAAGCCGGCGACGCGCGCGACGATGACGGTCACGGTCTGCGACGTGGCGTTATAAGTCGGGCTGCCGCCCGTGCCGTCGGTGTAAGTCGCGGTCGCTGTGTTCGAGATGATCGTGTCGGCTGCGGTCTGTTGCGCCTGCGCGGGCTGCAAGCCGGTCGCGCACAGGAGCGCCGCCAGCACGACCAGCGTGCGCAGCGCGCCGACCGTGACGCGTGTGTGTAAAGGGGTTCTCATGTTCGTCCTCATCAAAATTGTGTCTGGGTGTTAGCGGCCGTACCAGCGAGAAGGACGCGAGGTAGAGTTTGTGTCCGGTAGGATGGCGGAAGGGTTACTTGACGCGCACCTTGTAGGTCGCCGTCAGCTTGCTGCCGGCCGCAAGCGCGTCCGACCACTCGTAACGCACCTGCGTGTAGAGCGCGACCGGCGCGGGCACTTGCTTCACCGTGCCGTCCGCCTGGGGCGCGGCAATCGTGGGCTGCGGCACGAACGTTTTGCCATGGTCGATGCTGTAGGTGACGCTGGCTGTGCCATCGGCCGTGGTGCTGCCCGCGATGATGGTCGTGCCCTGCGGAATCTGCCCGGTGGCTTTGAAGTCGCGCGCCGCGCCCGTGCCTTCGTTCAGGGACGTGATCGTCCAGTCGAGCACTTCGCCGGAGCGCACCTCGCCCGCCTTGTCGAACGCGACGCGGTTGCCCGCGCGCTCAACCGCGCCCGCGAGCGCGATCCGCACTTCGGGCCGGCCCGCCTCGCGCACCAGATAGTTGCGCTGCGCGAACGCGCCCACGCCGCCCACGGCCAGCAGGGCCAGCAAGGCTAAGGGCAACACGCGAACTTTACTTCTCAACTTCGTCATAACGTTTCTCCTTCGCTTCCGAATCATTGACGACCGCCGACGCGGCCGTGTGTTGGCAAGCAATCTGTGTGAGTTCTTAACCGAGAGCGCGGCGTCGGGGGGTAGTAACGGTGGTGGTCTGACTCTGAACGTTGCGCCGTGTGCCCGCCTCGTTGAGCGCGCACGTGACGGCGTAGATAAAATTCTTAACGGCGGCCGAGCGCGGCAGGACGGCGGCGAAGCGCGCCTCTTGCGTGGCGGCGTGCATGATCTCGCCGGGCCGTTCATGCAACGCGATGAGGGGCACGTGCGGCGCGATCTCGTGTAGTGCTTCCACTGCGCCCGCCCGGCCGAAGCCGGCCATGTCGAGTCCGAGCGCGATCAGATCGAAGCGGCCGGCCGCGGCCCCGCGCAGCACGTCCATCGTGTGCCCGCAGGTCTCAGCCTCGTGCCCGGCGGCTTCGAGCGCGGCAACCAACTGGATCGCCAACTCCTGATCGTCATCGCAGATCATCACACGCGCCATCTCGCTTTTGCTCGTTTGTTGCCCGAAAATAATGCCGCCCGACAGGCTCGTCCGGCAATTACTTAACAAGCGGCGTACCAGACAGACGAGGTTGATGGGCGATGAAGATTAGCGGGCGAATCATTGGGTTTTAGTTACAAACGTAAGCGCAAGCGGCTCGATTATGGCTAGGACTGACAAAACGGGCTGACGTTATGTCAGGCGGGCAGACATATTGTCAGCCGGGACAGGCGAGCCTGATAGGCCGCGCTTGACCACTATGAGGCGGCCGGCACACGCAGGCTTAGCTGGAGACTAGTCTCTACGCTCAATCTCCTGCCCGCTCTCATATTCGCGCAGCTTGCGATAGAGCGTGCGGGCGGAGATGCCGAGGATGGCGGCGGCGCGTTCGCGGTTATGACCGGCGTCGGCGAGCACGTGCAGGATGTGTTGGCGTTCAAGTGCGTCGAGCGTTGATGGCGCGTTCATAGCGGACTGGGTCGCTACGCTCGCGTGGGCGCGGGGCGGGGCGACGATGGGCAGGAGTAGTTGCTCAACGGCGAGCGTGTCGCTGTTGCTCAGTGCGGCGGCGCGCTCCAACGTGTTGCGCAATTCGCGCACGTTGCCGGGCCAATCGTAGTCGGCGAGACACTGTTGTGCTGCCGGCGTGAGGGCGAGCGCGGGCCGGTTGAAGCGCGTGCGGTAGAGCGCGAGAAAGTGGGCGACGAGGACGGGGATGTCTTCGCGCCGTTCGCGCAAGGGTGGGACGTGCAGCGAGATGACGTTCAAGCGATAGAAGAGATCGGCCCGGAAACGTTGTTGCTGAACTTCCTGCGCGAGGTTGCGATTGGTGGCGGCGATGATGCGCACGTCCGCCGCGCGGTCGCGCGTCGAGCCGACGCGGCGATAGCGGCCCTGTTCCAGCAAGTGCAAGAGCTTGACCTGCGCGGACGCGGGCAACTCGCCCACTTCATCGAGGAAGAGCGTCGAACCGTCGGCCGCTTCGATGAGGCCGCGCTTCATGGCGGCCGCGCCGGTGAATGCGCCGCGCTCGTGGCCGAAGAATTCCGACTCGAACAACGCTTCGGGCAGCGCGCCGCAGTTGACCGTAATCATCGGCGCATCGGCCCGCGCGCCCTTCTGATGAATGAAACGCGCGAGCACGTCTTTGCCCGTGCCCGACTCGCCGGTGATGATGACGGTCGAATCAAGCGGCGCGGCGGTCTCGGCTAAGGTCACGACGCCACGCAAAGCGTTGCTCGCATAGACGAGCGCGGGCAGCGCGTCTTCCGCCTGCGGCGCACGCACGGCCGCGCGCAGGCCCGCATTCTGGCGGACGAGTCGCCGCTTCTCGTCCGCCTTGCGAATCAACGCTTCTATCTCGTCGAGCGTGGCGGGCTTCGTCAAATAATCGTAAGCGCCGTAGCGCATCGCTTCGAGCCCCGTGCCGAGCGAAGTGTCGGCGGTCAGCATGATCACTTCGGGCGGATCATCGAGTTGTCTAATCTCGCGTAGCGCCGCGAGCCCCGACATACCCGTCATGCGTATGTCGAGCAACACCACGTCGTAGTCGTTCGCCTGCAAGGTTGCCAACGCCTCCTCGCCCGACGCGGCCGCGGCCGACTCGAAGCCTGAACGCGCCAACTGATCGGTCACGAGTTGCCGTAACAACTGATCATCGTCCACGACAAGCACGCGCGTCTTCCTCATGCTTCATCCCTTTCTTCCGGCGCGCGCCTGGGCAGCCAGAGCCGGAAGCGACTGCCCGCGCCGGGTTTCGATTCGACCGTCAACGCGCCGCCCAACGCTTCGGCGAGCGTGCTCGAAATGGCCAGACCGAGGCCCGAGCCTTGCCCGGCCTCTTTCGTCGTGAAGAACGGATCGAAGATGCGCGCCAGCAGGTCGGGCGCGATGCCGGGGCCTGTGTCGGCGACTTCGATGCGCACACGCTCGCCATGCGCGGCAGTCGCAACCGTGACCCGGCCGCCGCGCCCGGCCGCGTCGAGCGCGTTCGTCAACAAGTTGTCGAGCACCTGGCGCACCATCGCTTCGTCCGTGGCGACCGGGCCAACCTCCGCGTCAAGTTCTGTCGTGAGTTCAATCTCACGTTCAAGCGCGTGTTGGGCGTAGAGCACGGCCGCGCGGGCGGCGAGCGCGTTCACGTCGCAGGCCGCGCGGCGGGCGCGGCGCTGGCGCGAGAGATCGAGCAAGCCGCGCGTGATGGCCTTGCAGCGCAAAGCCTGGCGCACGATCTCTTCGAGATAAAAATGCCAGTTGCGCTCGGCCGCGAACGCTTGCACTTCCGCTTGCGCTTGTTTGAGATCGCGCAGCGTCGCTTCAGCACAAGTGGTGACGGCGGCAAGCGGGTTATTGATCTCGTGCGCGACACCGGCCGCCAGTTGGCCCACTGTCGCCAGCCGGCGCGAGCGCGCGAGTTGTTCCTGTATCTCCGACAATGCCGTCACGTCGTTCCACGTGATGACGCTCCAACCCGCGCCGCCCGCGCCTGCGGCCAGCGTGTCGAGCGGCGCAACTGCAACCAGATAGCGCCGCCGATCTTCGGCCTGTATCTCGAACGAGGTGGCCGCGCCCACTGCCTGGTTCATGTGATAAGCGGCGGCGCGTTCGCCGAACAGGCGCGCGAAAGCTTCGGCACACGACATGCCGATGGCCGCGCTCGGCTGTTCTAAATCCAATGCTTCGGCCGCCGTCGCATTGCAGCGCGTGATGCGGTGCGCATCGTCGTGGACGATGATACCGTCCGGGATCGCGTCGAAGGTCTGCTCCCACAGTCGCTTGCTCGCGCTGACGGTTTCCAGCAGGCGCGCGTTGTCGAGCGCCAGCGCGGCCATCTCGGCCAGTCCGGCGAGCGTCTGTCGTTCTTCAATCGTAAAACTATGCGCCGTGCGGTAGCCGACGACGAGCGCGCCCAACGTCTCGCCGCGCACACGCAACGGCGCGAGCGCCACGTCGCACACACCCTCCGCACTGTGTAGCGGGAACTGCTCAGCCGGTAGCCCGGCGCGCTGACCGATGCCTGCGAAGATCAACGGCTCGGCAGTCGTCGCCGCCTGCTCGGCCAGCGCGCCGTTGAAGGGCATGACAACTTCGTGCGCCTGCGTGCGAAAGCCGCTCAACGCTTTCCACGCGACGGTCTGTTCGGCTAAAGAAAAACTAGCCACGCTTGCCGTGTCGGCGCGCATGATGCCGCGCACCGTCTCGACGACCGTGCGCAATGCCGCCGCGCTCTCTTGTGGAGCTATCGCAGCGGTGGACGCAGTTGGACGGCGCGGCAGGACGCGCTTCCGCTCTACTGTTTTTTTCTTCATCGCGGCCGTGGTCGGGGATACGGCCCGGCGCATTGTCAGGCAGGTAATAAAACAACGGCGCGGGGCCCAGCCATCTTCTACGCGAGCAAGGCTTGGCGGTCAAGTCGAAACGGGCCGCGCTTAACACGGAGAGCAGCAAGGCCAGAGCAAAATACGAGCGCGCCGGCCACAAAAATTTGCACCTGCTAGCGCGTCAAAAGAGAAGGGCGACATTGCCAATGCAATGTCGCCCACAAGTTTTGGCCGCCGTGCTTTACGTCAATCAGCTTTCGGCGCAACCGCGCGGACGGCTTCAGAGACACCAGACTCATACTTCCTGAAGTTCGTGTTGAAGCGTTGGGCCAATTCTTTCGCCTTGCGGTCGTAGGCTTCCGGGTCTGACCAAGTATTACGCGGCGTAAGCACTTCAGGTGGGACGCCGGGACAGGAGACGGGCACGTTGACGCCGAAGACCGGGTCGGGTTGCGTCTCGATGTCGGCGAGCGAGCCATTTAAGATCGCGCGGATCATGGCGCGCGTATGCGCGATCTTCATGCGTTGGCCTGTGCCGTAGGGGCCGCCCGACCAGCCGGTGTTGACAAGCCAGCAGACGGCGTTGTGCTCGCCCATACGTTTGCCCAGGAGGTCTGCATAGACGCCCGGATGCAAGACCATGAAGGGCGCGCCGAAGCAGGTCGAGAAGGTGGCTTCCGGCTCAGTGACGCCGCGCTCCGTACCCGCCACCTTGGCGGTGTAGCCGGAGAGGAAGTGGTACATCGCCTGTTCGGGCGTGAGCCGCGCGACCGGCGGCAGCACGCCGAAGGCATCGGCCGTCAGCATGATGATATTGCGTGGATGCCCGGCGTGGCCGGCGGGCATGATGTTCGGGATGCTTGTGAGCGGATAAGCAGCGCGCGTGTTCTCGGTCTTCGAGGCATCGTCGAGATCGGGGATGCGCGTCGCAGGATCGAATACAACGTTCTCCATCACCGTGCCGAACATGCGCGTGGTGCGATAGATGTCCGGCTCTGCTTCGGCCGAGAGCTTGATCACTTTCGCGTAGCAGCCGCCCTCGAAGTTGAACACGCCGTCGGGCGACCAGCCATGCTCGTCGTCGCCGATGAGTTGCCGTTCGGGATCAGCCGAGAGCGTCGTCTTGCCTGTGCCGGAGAGACCGAAGAAGATGGCCACGTCCTCCGCGTCGCCCACGTTCGCGGAGCAGTGCATGGACATGACGCCGCGCTGCGGCAAGAGATAATTTAGGATCGTGAAGACGCTTTTCTTCGTCTCACCCGCGTAAGATGTGCCGCCGATCAGCACGAGCCGTTGCGTAAAGTCCATCAGGATGAACGTGGGCGAGCGCGTGCCGTCATGCGCCGGATCAGCTTTGAAACTCGGAATGTTGATGACGGTGAACTCCGGCGTGAAGTTCTGCGTGTCATCCAGTTTATTGATAAACATGGTGCGGGCAAACAGCGAATGCCACGCGAGTTCGGTGATGATGCGGACGGGCAGTTGATAGGTCGGGTCGGCCCCGGCGTAAGTGTCTTGCACGAACAGGTCGCGCCCGGCGGTGTGCGCCAGCATGCGGTCGCGCAAAGCATTGAACTTCTCCGCCGTGAACTCTTTGTTCACTTCGCCCCAGAAAACTTTATCCACGCTCTCGGCGTCGCGCACGATGGCCTTGTCTTTGGCCGCGCGGCCCGTGTGCTCGCCGGTGTCCACGAGCAGCGCGCCGTGCGCGGAGAAGACGCCCTCGCCCCGGCGCGCGATCTCTTCGTAGAGTTCCGGCGCGGTCAAGTTCCAGTAGACGTTTGAAGCCTGCGTGATGCCGTGCGCTTCAAGTCCCTGTTCGCTGCGGCGGCGGCCTTTGTCCTGCATGCCGCCGCCCTCTTTCGTCAACACCGATGCTGCCATGTGCTTCTCCTTAAAGGAGAGGTCAGAGGTCAGAGGTCAGTAGAGCAATGCAGCCTGACTGACCTCTAACCTCTGACCTCTGTTGTCTTCATTCATCGCTTGAGTTCCGCCGTTGCAGCGCCAACTCGCGCAAGGCGACCGAGAGATCGCGCGCGATGCGCTCGATCCGGTCGGCGTAATCGTCTAGGTCGTCCGCCGTTTCGGGGGTGCGTAGGGGCATGGCCGCGAGCGCGGTCTCCACCTGTGTTTTGAGTCGTTCGGCGGCCCCGTGCGCCTCTTGCTCGGCGTTTGAGCGTTGTGTTGGCGGCGGGGGCGTGGTGCGTCTGGTTCTGCTCACGAAAATTATTCCTGCTGCTGTTGTGCGCGGTCGCGCGGTCAGTTGCGGTCAAGCGCGTGCCCGGCAAACTCTGGCGCGTCGGTTGTCTAGCGCCGGCCGTGATTAACGCTTCAGGCGCGGGCGCGGGCGGAAGTTTTTATGGGCGCGTTAAAGAGATTTCATACATCATCCAGAGGGCGAGAATCAAGTCGGGCGCACCGCCCCGGCGGCGTCGGGCGCGGCTTGACTTGCGCCGATCTCTTTGAGCGTGCGGGTTAACAGCAACAACTCTTCCACCTGATCGTTTTGCAGCCGCTCCATCCGGCGCGTCAACTCTTCGAGCATCAATTCGCTTTTGAGATTGATGCGGAAGTCGTTCTCGGCGGCGAGCCGGTCTTTCTCGCCGGAGCGATTCTGCGACATCATGATGATGGGCGCTTGAAAGGCGGCCGTCATCGACAGAATGAGGTTCAGCGCGATGAAGGGATACGGATCGAAGGAGCCTTCGCCGTTGAACGGGTAGCCGCTATGCCGCCAAACAAGGAATACATTGATCCCGATCCAGGTCAGCAAGACGCCCACGAAGAGGAAGATGAACGACCACGAGCCGCCGAAGGACGCGACCTTGTCGGCGACCTTCTGGCCGAAGGTCATCTGCTCGTCCATCTCGTCGTTGATGTTGCGCGTGATGCGTTGCGAGACGAGCTTATTGGTTTGCCGCAGGCGACGGCCGATCTCCTGAATCATGACGAGCGCGGCGGACGGTTGGGCCAGCAGAAACTTGTGCATCCGCGCTTTGCTCAAGCGGCCCAGCGTCGTATCCGCGGCGGCGGACGCGCTGGCGGAACGCGGGCCGCCGTCGAGCGCGGCCAGTTCACCGAAGAAATCGCCGGGGCCAAGCTTGGCCAGCGTCACCTCTTTCGCGTCTTCGTCGTGCGTCCAAATCCGCACTGCGCCGGTGCGGATGATGTAAGCGGCGTCCCCCGGATCGTGCTGGTGGAAAATCGTCTCGTCCGTTTTGTACGTCACGTCTTCGAGCAGTTCGTTCAACTGTGCGATCTGGGCGGGGGCGAGATTCTGATAGAGCGGCAACTCGGCCGCTGCGCCGGCCGCGCCTGACAGCGGGAGGGTGGTTGACATGTAACGTTCGGACTCCTTAACAGTCTTGTGGCTTAAGCAACGGCGAGTTGTACGCCTGACATTATGGCGGGGCACTTTACCGTTAACAAACGCGAAAGGCAACGGGCAGAAAGCGGCAGGCAAAAGCAAAGCGCGCTAAGATGGCGACGTATGCCGGACACCAAACCTGAGCGCGCGGCCTTCACGCGCCGCGAGTGGCAGACCGTCGAACTGTACCGGACACCGGCGCAAGTGCAGCGGTTTCTGACGGCGCTACCGTACAATCGCGAACCGGGCGGCGCGACGTTGCGCTCGTTCCGCGCGGTGTTGCGGCACAATGCGGCGCACTGTCTTGAAGCCGCGCTCGCGGCGGCCGTCATCCTCGAACAGCATGGTTATCCGCCGCTCTTGCTGAGCCTCGAATCGCAGGACAAACTCGACCACGTCGTCTTTGTGTTTCAACGGCACGGCTTGTGGGGCGCAGTCGCCCGCTCGCGCGACCGGGGCTTGCACGGCCGCCGGCCCGTCTTCCGTACCCTGCGCCAACTCGCGTGGAGTTATTTCGATCCGTACGTCGATCTGACGGGGCGCATCACCGGCTACGGGCTCGGCAATTTAGCTGCACTGGGGAATTACGATTGGCGCTTCGCGCGGCGCAACGTGTGGCGCGTCGAACGCTACCTGCAAGAGATTCCACACCGCACGCTCAAATCATCCGACGTGCGCTACGCACGACTGCTCGTGCGCTACAAGAAATGGAAGCAAATACATCCGACCGGTTCACCCGTGTACTACGACAAGCGCGAGCAGTGGATGAGCTGATTGCGGAATGCGGATTTCGGATTGCGGATCGAAAGACAGTTGTTTCTGCATTCCGCATTTAAGGCGTCCGCAGGCCGCAATCTATTGCACGGTCGCGGGCAAGAGCGAGCCGCGCCGGTCGGTGGCGATGGCGGAGCCGTCTTCGTTGACGATGCCGATCATGCCGTGGAAGTGTATGTCCGTGCCGGCGAGGACGAGCAGCACGTCGCCGGGGCGCACCTGCGGGTTGTGCAGGGGAAAGCGCACGACGGTGGCCTGGCCGTTCACCTGCTCGACGGTCTCAAACGTGAATTCGTCGGCCGCGACCACGACGGTCTGCGAGTTATTCGTATAAGTCGGTCTTTCGGGCATGAGTCCAAACCTCTGCGTACATGGCGATTAAAAATTGCCGGGCTGAAAAGCGCGGCCGTAAAGCTGCTGATAGACCCAACCGAGCACGCGCAATTCGGCGGTGCAGAGCGCTTCGAGCCAACAGCAAGTCAGATAAACTTCGCGCCCGCGCGCGGTCGGAATCTTGGCCGCTTCCGCGACGGTCGAGTCTGCGCCCGCGTCGAGTTGATAAGCCTGCGCGAGCTCTTCATTCGTGCGCGTCGCTTCTTCGAGCGCGTTCAGCAATTGACTGATCCACTGGTGCAGCGCGCCTTCGTCCGCGTGCGCCATGACGGCTTGCACGATGCCGACGGCGAGCCGCGCTTCCGCGTTGTCGAAGTTATAAACCGCTTCGCCTGCTGCGCGCCCCGTCGCCTGCTTCCATTGAAAGACCGCTTCGAGCTTGGGATGCCGGATCATGTTCACCCGGCGGTCGTGGTCGAGAAACCACTCGATCACGTCGGCTAACGCGCCCGGCCCGACCGCGCCGCGCGCATCACGCACGAGCGGCGGTGGTTCTTGCGCGCTAACGGGCGGAGCGTTTGTCTCTACCTTCGCCATGATTAATTAACCCGCTAACGCGCCCGTCGTTAAGCATGCGCCTCGACCGGCTCACTCTGCTGCTGTTGTGCCCCTTCAGCCTGCGCGCGCACGTGTTTGCCGAAGACGCCGTTCCACGGTGGAATCACAATTGAGACCGCGCCCGCGCCCTGGGCCTGACACGAGAGCCGGATGAGGGGCTGCGGCTCGTCGGTCTCCACGTAGCCGAACAATTGCATCGCCTTGCGCTCGCGCGTAGCCACGGCCGAAAGTTTCTCCGCGCCGCCGAGCACGCCGACCCAGCACGTGCCGCACGAAGCCGAGCGACATTGCACGGGGATCGGCCCCTCGTTGATCGTGCAACGCGGATCGGTCTGCCACCAGTCGCGCTTGTCGGTGGCGGCGGCCGATGCGACCTCCTGCCCCGTGACCATCGTAAAGCGCGCGGCCGGGTTGTGCTCATCCCAGATCACCGTCCAACGCTTGTCGGTTGTGCGCAGGAAACCGAGCGGCCCCTGGCTATCGTCCTTCGCGCGCGTGCGCAAAACATCCGCCGGCGATTGGCGTGTTTGTTGCTTATCGAGTGTGAACGCGCCCGGCGTCGCTTTGAATGCAGTCAAGCCTACTTGTTGCACGGTCATAAACGCTACCGCCGTGATGCCGACAAGCAGCGACTCGTCCACCTTGCGCGCGACGGCAACGGAGCGAGCGACAGCGCATATTTGTTCAGCGAGCGATAGCTTGTCCGCCGCTGGGAAATTCTCTGCGTGCGCGACCGTTGCGGCTTTGACCTCGGGCCAGAAGCGATGCCCGTAGAGAAAGGTGTGCGATGTGTCGATCTGATCCTTTAGATAATATTTGCCTTGCAGCAATAGCTTCTGCGCGAGCCGCGCCGGATCGGCGGCGGTTGTTAGTGCGCGCCAGAGCGCGAGCGGGAAGAAGGCGAACCAGATTTGCGTCGCGATGCGATCAACTTCGTGGCTGGCGGGCAACAATTCAGGCCCGACGCGCGCCCACGCGGCTTCGTCGTGCGCCTGAAGCAACTGCTCAAAATTTGTCTGCGTACTCATAGTGACCTCTACACAAAAATTCCTCTGCGGTTCAAACCCCACAGTGTAGCTGCTCGCGGCCGAAGTCTCAAACGGCGGCGCTTAATAGCCAAATATAGGAGCGGGTTTTACGGCAGCGCCTCGACATTGATGAGGAAGCGGAAGCCGCCGCCTTGCTGCACGCCGAGAACGAATTGCACGTTGATGGGCGCGTTGGGCGCGAGCGTGCCGCCGAGCGCGACCGTATAAGTCGTGTTGAGACCACCGCCGAGGAGCTGCGTCGGCGGTTGTTCGAGGGTCGTGCCTTTGACGCTGACGCTCGCGCCGCCGCTTGTCAGCACACTCGCGTCCGCTGATGTGAGCGCGCGTAGATCGGCCGTGCCCGCCGGCGCAGGCGCGGTCGTGATGTCCACGATGCGGAAGCGCAAACGGGTGACGGGCGCGCCGGTCTTGTTCGTGAACTTGCGCCGGATGGTGAGCGTGCCGAGCGCGCAGTTCGGGCCGCCGCACACGTTGACTGTCGTGTCGCGCACGCGATTCGGCGCGGCTGTGGAGGCCGCGCCCGCGTCGATGAGCGAGGCTTTGAGTTGCGCGTTGCGTTGGATGGGACTCTGCGCGTTCTCCGGCCCCGGCGCGCCTAAAGTTGTGGGTATGCCGCCGAGCAATCCGCCCTTCGTCGAGACAAGCGCGAAGTCCTGCGCGTTGTCGTTCGTGTCCTGCGGCACGCCGGTCGTGAGCTTGCGCACCCAACTGTATTGCGCGTCCGAGACGAAGTCGAAGTTTTGCGCCACGCCCGCGCCTTCGCGCAAGAGCGCGGCGGCCTGCGTGCCGCCGACGGCGTCGAGTTGGTTCACGGCTGTCCAGTTCAACGGCTCGGCCGAGCGAAAGAGGGCGAGACCAGCGAACGGCTGCGCGGGTGTTTGGGCATAGATGCCGCGCCCCGTCGCGTCGCCCGCGGCCTGGTTCGGGCCGCCGTAAGTGAGCAGGCTGGAGCCGCGCGCGGTTGTGTAGAGATAGTGCCCATGCGCGGCGATAGTCGTGCCGTTCGGGATGACGCAGAGTGCGGCAAGCGCGCCGCCCGCATCGGTGGCGGAGACGAGCGCCCAGCCGGTCGAAGCGTCGGCTGCTTGCACGCTCAAAGGCTGATCGGTGTTGTTGTAAAGCTCGACGAACTCATCATCGGAGCCGTTGGGGCCGTCGATGCGAAACTCGCTGATCAAAACTTGACCGGCGGTAGCGGGCGTGGGCGTCGGGTTGGGCGGCGGTGCGCCCGCGGCCTGCGAGACAGTGATGATCTGATCCGCCACGACGAGCGTACCGGTGCGCGCCGCGCCCGCGTTGGCGGCGACGGTGTAACTCACCACGCCATTGCCGTAACCGTATGCGCCCGCGTTGATCGTGAGCCAACTCGCGTTGCTCGTCGCGCCCCAGTTGCAACCCGTTTGCGCGGTCACGCTCACGCTGCCATTGCCGCCGCTCTCGATGAACAGCGCACTTGTTGGCGTCGCGCTGTAGGCACAGGTGATGGCCGTTTGCAGCGCGCGGGCGACGTTCATCCGGCCGTTCGTGACGACAAGTCCAGTCCACTGCGGCAGCACGTCCACGGAATTCATCAAGGCCGCTTTGATGGCGAGCGCACTCATCGTGCCGTCGTGCGCCGCGAGGAGGGCCGCCGCGCCCGCGACCAGCGGCGAGGCCATCGACGTGCCGCTCAGATTACCGTAGGCCGAATTAGAGCTATTGATCGTGCTTAAAATACTCACGCCGGGCGCGGCCAGATCGACCGTCGTCGCGCCGTAGTTCGAGAAGCCGGCGCGGGCGTCCGCCGAGTCCGAGGCGGCGACCGAGATGATGGAGGGCAGATCATAGCTTGCGGGATAGAACGCAGCGGCGTCGTTGTTCGAGTTACCGTTGCCGGCGGCGCAGGCGTTGAGGATGTCGGCTTG
This sequence comes from Pyrinomonadales bacterium, assembly GCA_038322995.1. Lineage (GTDB taxonomy): Bacteria > Acidobacteriota > Blastocatellia > Pyrinomonadales > Pyrinomonadaceae > QHXQ01. The sequence continues at coordinate 14,964 of JBBQGM010000012.1, read as the reverse complement.
GCCGGCGGCATCGAACGCGGCGCGCAAAGCTTGATCAAATGCGGGCGCTTCGGGTGCGCCACCGTAACTGTTGTTCGTCACGCGCACGTTCGTGCCGCGCCGCTTCATCATTACCACGTAGTCGAAGGCCGCGATCACTGTCGCCGACGTGCCATCACCGGCGGCGTCGAATATCTTGAGCGCCATCAAACGCACTGTCCAATTCGCGCCCGCGACGCCGACGCCATTGTTGCCGACCGCGCCGACGATGCCGGCGACGTGTGTGCCATGACCGTACTCGTCTGTCGGATCGCTGTCGTTGTTCGCGGTGTCGATGCCGTAAACATCATCCACGTAGCCGTTGTCGTCATCGTCGATGCCGTTCGTAGCTTTGTTCTGTCCTTGCGCGTCTGTGCCCGTCTCGCCGGGGTTGCGCCACATATTCGCGGCCAGGTCTTCGTGCGTGTAACGGATGCCGGTGTCCATGATGGCGACGACGACTGCGGCGCTGCCCGTCGTGGTGTCCCACGCGAGCGGCGCTTGAATCTTTTGCGGGCCGTATTGTTGTGCGAAGAGCGCGTCGTTCGGCGTCGCCGCCACGGTGTAGCGGTAGTTCGGTTGCGCGGCCACGACGCCGGGTGTCGCCCGGTAGCGCGCCTGTGCCGCGCCGACGCTCAAGCCTTTCGGCAAGCGCACGTGTTGCCACGCGGCGAAGGTGAACTCGCGCAGCACCGTCGCGCCCATTTGCGCGTTGAACGTCCGCGCCGCTTGGCGCGCGTGCGCGTCGGCGAACTGCACCAGCAACTCATCTGCAACGTAAGCGTCTTGCGGCGCGGGCGCTTGCGGCGGTTCAGTAAGCCAATCGGGGGGAGCCACTTTCCGCACGGCGGGCTGGCGTGTGCGTGCCCGCGCCGGTGCGTCTTGCGCCCGTGCTGGACAAGCGTGGAGCAGCGCGAGCGCCACCAAGAAAGACATTGCAAGTTTTGGCAAGCTCATATTATTTGGTGCGAACTCGGTTTTCGTTGCGCGCTTTGGCGCGGGCACAGGCGGCGGGCCAGGCAGCAGCATAACGTGTGCCATGCGGGCGCACAAAACGCAGCGGGCGAGTTAAGGCCGGCTCTGCGGCGTGTGCATGCTCAGGCGCGTGCGCATGCGTTGTTGCCAATCGCTGCGCACCGGTTCGGCGGCCTCGAACTGCGCCATCGTCTCGGTCAGCGATTCGCCGCCCATCTGGCGCATCTTCAGATAGAGTAGCGCCGGCACGATGGACATCAATGGCACGATGACGATGTTCACCAGTCCCGTCAACTGCTGGCCGATCTGGCTGGACGCGCCGACCGAAAGCTGGCCGTGGGTTGAGCGATGCAGCGCGAAGCGGCCCAGCAGCGCGCTCACCGCAATCGGGATGACGAATTGCAGCACGGCGACCGTGATGAGCGTGCGCCACGAGCGCGCCGCCAACTCGCGTGCGCGTTGCATCGCCGCGCGCTTCTCCAACCCTTCCATCAACACCACCGGCGCATAGAGCAGATAGCGCATATAGACGACGACGAACGGAATGACGCCGAGGACGAAGCCCAACAACATGCGCAACGCGATGCGGACGCTCGTGCGCAAGAATGGCCGCCAACGGCGACGCAGGACGGCGAAGACCGTACGCAACTCGACGGGACGCAACGGCGCGACGTTCAACTGTGTGACGATCAGGGCGGTCATACCGGAGATAGTCGAGGCGGCCAAAAAGTGTGACACGACCTGTAGCAGTGCAAATAAAGCGATCAGGCAGACGTAGAGAATCTTGTAGCCGCGCCCGTGCGGCCAGAACCGCTCGGATAATTCCAGCGCGATCAGCAGTAGCGTCGTGACGATGACCGGGATGTGCGCGATGAGCGACATGCGTAGAAACTTGGGGAAGTATTCGCTGTAGAGCGCGAAGGCGTGGCGATAGAGCGCGCCGATGCCGTCGGCCTGCGCGCGGAGTGTGTTGGCGAACGCGGCGGCCGTCTGCGGCCGCTCGGTTGGGTCTTTCGCCAGCGCGGCCATGACCACGCGCGCCACGCGCTGCGGCAGTTTCTGCTGCTGTTCATGCAACGGCGGCGGCGCGGCTTCCATGTGGTCGCGCATGACTGTGACCATATCGCCGGTGAACGGCGTCGCGCCTGCGAGCATCTGGTAGGCGATGACGCCCAGACTATAAATATCGGCGCGGGCATCGAGTTGTTGGCCGCGACATTGTTCGGGCGACATGTAGAGCGGCGTGCCCATGATCGCGCCGACGCGCGTTAGCCCCGCGCTTGCGTTCGACGTGGCGGGTGTGGCCGTCGCCGGCCCGGCCGGCCGGCGCATCGTGCCTTGATCGAGCATGCGCGTCGCGCCGTCGTCGGCCAACTCGTGCGTCGCCGGCGCGGCCGGCGCGGTCTGCGCCGCATGCCGATGCGCGGTCTGCGCGCCGATGAACAACCGCGTCTCGCCCGCGTCGTCTAACATGTGCGCACCGTCATTGTGTGCCGCAGTGCGCGCAATGGTTTGCGCCGCGCCGCGCCCGTGTTCGCCAACGTCTTCACTACCCGGCAAGACAGGTTGCAGCAGGGTGTCTGATTCAAGCAGCGCGGCGGGCGCGACAGCGGCGCGGGTATTGATTAAGGTGGGGAGTTGTTCGTTGGCCGCGACAGTAGGCGGCGTGCCGCTTTCGCCTGCGTCTGTCTCGGCCAGTTTGGCGATGCCGAAGTCGAGCACCTTGACGCGATAGCCGCCGAGGCGCGTCGGTTCGAGCCAGATGTTGTCGGGTTTGAGGTCGCGGTGGACGATGCCCTGTTGATGCGCTTCATGCACGGCGGAGCAGACCTGTTCGAGTATGTCCACCACCCAGTCGAGCGGCAGGCGCTGCTCTTCGGCCAGCACGTCGCCGAGCGTGCAGCCGTCCAGATATTCCATCACGAGATAGGCGACGCGCTCCGCGCCCACGCGCGCAAACCCGAAGTCGGTCACGTCCACCACATTCGGATGGCGCAAGCGCCCGGCCGCCCGCGCCTCGCGCTTGAAGCGTTCGACAAACTCCTCGTTGCGCATAAACTGCGGCGTGATCAACTTCAGCGCGACGTACCGCTCCGTGCCCAGATGCGTGGCCAGATAGACCGCGCCCATCCCGCCCTGTCCGAGCAGCCGCTCAAGGCGATACTTTTCGTCCAACACCTGTCCTGTATAATGCTCAAGTCCCGTCATCGTGCCGCCATCCTAGCGCAAACGAACACATCCTGTCTGCTAAATGACCTAATGAGCCGGGCCCGCAAGATCAGACAAAACATCGGCGCGCTACTCTTAACAGTGCGCGCCGATATTACGGTGCCGGTGATGAAAGTGTTGCGTTAGTTCATGCAGCTTTCTGCTTACTCATGACCACGTCCGACTCCGCCGCGCTGCCGACGCTTAGTTTCTTCTTCTTTTTCGCCGCGCGCAGATCGATAAAGAATTCCTTCGTCAACCCGGCGACGGTGCGCCGATTCTGCCAGACGACTTTGAGCCACGCGCGTTTGGTGGTCTGCGGAAAATAAATACTGCGAAACGAGAGCCGCAGAATGAAATGAAAGATGCGCCAGCCGACCGACTTGTGACTGATCGAAGCGAGCGCCTCGGCGATCCGTTCTGGACTGTAAGAAGCTTGCCATGCGTGATTGAGTTCCGCATGCGCTTCCGGGATCGTCATCTTCAGCGGCGTGTGGGCCATCTGATAGGGCGCGAAGTCGAGCCAGTGGGTGGGGCGAGTCAGCCGTCCCGCTGCGGCCAGCCGGTCGTAGAGCGGCGTGGCCGGGAACGGCGTGAGTTGCCCGAAGACGGGCAAGCCCGGCGGCCATTGCTTGATCTGCGCGAGCGTGCGGTCGGCCACGCCCACCGTATCGTTATCCATGCCGAAGATGAAAGAAGTGATCGCGTAGATGTCGCGCTTGGCGAGGCGTTCGAGCACGGGCGCGTACTCGCTCGGCTTATTGAAACTCTTGTTCATGTCGGCCAGGTTGGCGACATCGATTGACTCCATGCCGATGAAGATCACGCGACAACCGGCCGCCGCGATCAAGTCCGCCAGTTCTTCATCGCGCAACAGGTTCGCGCTGATCTGCGCGATCCACGGCACTATCGCGCCGGCCGCGATGATGTCGCGCAAGAGCGACTTCGTGCGTTTGATGTTGATGGCAAAATTATCATCCACGAAGAAGACCGCGATCTGGCCGCCCTCTTCGCGTGCCCGCTGCTTCAGACTGAGCAACTCGGCGACGATGCTTTCATTCGTGCGAAAGCGGATCGAATCGCCGAAGAAGCCGGTGACGGTGCAGAATTCGCAACCGTAAGGACAGCCACGCCCCGACTCAATCGGGATGATGCGAAACGTGCCCCAGCCGGGCCCGATCTTCGAGAGCAGCGATTGCAGGAAACGGGGCACGGCGTTGAACTGTTCGAGATCAAGCTTCTCCCACGGAATCTCCGGGTAGTGTGCGAGATTTGGTTTGCGCTCTTTCCCCTTTTCATCAACCGGCGCATACACTTCCTTGAGTTCGCCGCGCGCCGCATCCGCGACGATGGTGGCCCATGTCTCGTCAGCTTCGCCGAGCGCGATAGCATCGGCGTGGCGCGGCCCGCCGGCGCGGCCCAACGGTTCATCCGGCACTTCCGTCACGTGCGGCCCGCCCATCACGACCGGTATCCCGGCGGCGCGCAACGCATCGGCGACGCGATAAGCCTTCGCCACCATCCGCGTCATCGCGCCGATGCCGACCAAGCCGATGTTTTGCTCGCGCGCAAACTCCACCAGTTCGGCATCGCTCATCGCGCGGGCGTTACCGTCAATCAGCAACACCTCATGCTCCGGCGGGGTCAAGGCTTGCAGCAGGAACATCCAGAGATGCGGCATAAAGTTGCGCGTCACCCCGTTGTCCGGGTTGTACAGTAGAATTTTCATAGTCCCTCGACGATGCTCGCAGGTAAAACTAGCTTTAGTTTTTAGCTACTACCTTGATGGAAGTTAATCGACGACGGGAAAGATGGGAGTTAGCGAAACTGAACAACCTTCCCGCAGCAAATTAGGTTGGAGTGTAGCACTGCCGTGCGGTGGCGTACAAAGCGGTTGCGGCTTGGGGGCCCATTGCTTCAGGCTAGGATGGCCGCCTTGCAGCCCTGAAGCAATGTCTGTTAGCGCTGGCTGCTTAGGTGTTATCGGCTTTTTTTTCCGGTACTTTATGGGTGAGCGTAAACGGCACGAGTCCCTGTCTGACCTCTTCGAGGGCGATGCTAGTGTTCCTGCGGCGTTGCGCGTCAGCTTCGATTCGTGGGTGTGCGCCGCGCTGGAGTTGCTTGGCTCTTAAAGAAGCCACGATGATAAGGCGAAACCGTGATTCGGTCTTCGACCGTAGGGTGTCATCCGCGCCGTTGTCGTTGCTGGTCGTTAGCTCTGTCTCAATCATAAGTTAGTTCAACTCCCGCATTAGCTTGGTGTGCTATCAGGCACGTGGCCCGCTTTATCTTGACCCGACGGCATGTGCCCAGCCTGTGCCGGCGCACATCAGACACGCATTAGTTGGGTTACGTCGGCCCGAGCCAGCACATTGCTGGCATTGGGTTGCGGGCTGCATCACTAAGACCTTGCCCTTGCCGCCGCAGACCAGACACGAGACCGCGTAGCCGCCGGCGAACGAGCGTTTGCCCGTCCCCGCGCACAACGCGCATGTCTCCGGCGCGCTACTTCTTTGTGGTTGGCTCATTACTTATACTATCCGGCAAAATATACTTAAACAGACCATGCGCCCGGCGAACGACAGCGCGAACACTGCGTCGGCGTAGCGCGCCGGGCCGATTGGCTTAGCTAAGAAGTGATGTGAATCACTTCATCCTTATCGTGATTCACCACGGAGAAGGCGATGTAAGCGCCGGCGATGCAGGCGATTAAAGCAGCGCAGATGGCCAGCCAGAGATGCATCGGGCCGCCCTGCGGGTCGAGCCGGCCGGCCGCATTCTTGAACTGCACGAACAGATAGAATTGCCACAGGGCGACAAGGGCGCTGAGCGCGCTCACCAACATGAGCAGCATGCGCAGGGTTTTGCTGGGCTGATTCATACCGGGCCTCTCCTGTCTAAAGTGCCACTGCCTTTCGCGCCGGGCGGAAAAGTGGACGCACAATATATGTGCTTGGGGTCAGGCTTAGCTGTTGACTTCAGAAGGTCTGGCCAAGTCCAGAAAGACTGAGAAGGGAGCGAGCCACACTCGGTTCAAACTCATCTTGGGCGTAAACAGGTCAGGTGTCAAACGCGCCCGCCGGTCCCGGGGGCCGCACCACGCGGGCTAAGCCAGAGTTGCATTACGGAGAAAACGCTTTATAGTTAATGATAGCTTAGTTAAGAGAAGGCGGTTTGATGTCTCAACCTTTACGCGCGCAATTTTACCAGATTGATAATACACAGAAACTAGCCGGGTTACATTATTCGACCTGCATACAGTTTCTCTGCCTGCACATGGCTTGTCTGCTCGTCATCCAGACGGGCGTGAGCGCGGTCGCCATCGGCACGTGTCTCGCGCTCTACGTTGTGCGTATGTTTGGCATCACCGCCGGGTTTCACCGCCTGCTCGCGCATCGCACGTACAAAACAGGCCGGGTCTTCCAGTTTGTGCTGGCGTTCTTGGGCACGTGCGCCTATCAGAAGGGGCCGCTCTGGTGGTCGGCGCAGCATCGCGCGCATCATCTCACCACCGACACCGAGCGCGATCTGCACTCGCCCATCGCGCGTAGCTTCTGGCACTCACACACCGGCTGGTTTCTCACCCGCGAAAGTCTGCCGATTGACCCGGCGCTGATCACCAATCTGAGCAAGTACCGCGACCTGCGCGTGCTGGACAAGCTCTATTCAGTGCCGCCCATCCTGTTAGCCATCGCCACTTATGGCGCGGGCGCGCTGCTCCAACGCTACGCGCCGGGCCTCGGCACGTCAGGCGGGCAGATGCTCGTCTGGGGCTTCTTCATCAGCACGGTGCTGCTCTATCACGGCACGTTCACGGTTAACTCGCTGGCGCACGTCTTCGGGCGGCGGCGCTTTGAGACCCCGGACAATAGCCGGAATAATTTATTCGTGGCGCTCATCACGCTTGGCGAAGGCTGGCACAACAATCATCATCACTATCCGTCCTCAGAGCGGCAAGGTTTCTACTGGTGGGAGATTGATATGGCGCACTACGCCCTGCGCGTGCTTTCGTGGCTGGGGCTAGTGTGGGACTTACGCGCGCCGCCGGCGCGGGTCTATTCAGTAACAAACGAGCGCCCCGCTTAGCCAAACTGCACAGGCGCTAAGACTGCCCCGACGACGAACGCATAATGGACGCACACCCGATGGCGGAAGATATCTTCGGCGCGCATCCTTACAAGCTGCTGGTCGCAGAGATCAAAGACTTCGCGATCATCTTGCTGGATCGTGCGGGCCGCATCATCAGTTGGAATCCGGGCGCAGAGCGCATCTTCGCTTACACGGCAGCAGACGCTATCGGCAATCCTTTCGCCTTCCTCTTCACGCCCGCAGACGTTGCACACGGCGTACCCGCACAGGAACTCAAACAGGCGGCGGCCACGGGCCGGGCCGAAGACGTGCGCTGGCACGAGCGGCCAGACGGCACGCGCTTCTTCGCCAACGGCGTCACGACCGCGCTGTATGATGAGGCGGGCGATCTGCGCGGCTTTGCGAAAATTGCGCGCGACGACACGACGCGCGAGTTGCTGGAAAACGATCTGCGCGAGCAGTCCGAAACGCTGGAGACGGTCAACCGCGTCGGGCAAATGCTCACGGCGGAACTAGAACAGCAGAAGTTGGTGCAAGCCGTCACCGATGCAGCCACACAGATCACGGGCGCGCAATTCGGTGCCTTCTTCTACAACCTGATCGATGAGCGCGGCGAAAGTTACATGCTCTACGCGCTTTCCGGCGTGCCGCGCGCGGCCTTCGCACACTTCCCCATGCCGCGCAACACGGACATCTTCAACCCGACTTTTCAGGGCGCGGGCACACTGCTCTTGGCCGATGTCAAACAAGACCCACGCTACGGCCGCAACTCGCCTTACTACGGCATGCCGGAAGGCCACTTGCCGGTGACGAGTTATCTGGCCGTGCCCGTCACCTCGCGCTCAGGCGAAGTGATCGGCGGTCTCTTCTTCGGGCATGCGGAAGCGGGCGTCTTCACCGAACGCGCGGCCCGCATCGTCGAAGGCTTAGCCGCACAGGCAGCCATCGCGATGGACAACGCCCGGCTGTTTGACGCGGTGCGCCGCGAACGGACTGCGCTCTACGAGCGCACGCGCTTGGCGGAACTCAACGCGGACGTGGGGCAGGCGCTCATCGGGGACGATAGTTTAGCGAACATGCTGCGCCGTTGTGCCGGGGCGATGGTCGAACATCTCGACGCCGCCTTCGCCCGTATCTGGACGCTGAACGAAGCGGCCGACGTGTTGGAGCTACAAGCCAGCGCAGGGATGTACACACACCTTGATGGCCCGCACGGGCGCGTGCCCGTCGGCCAGTTCAAGATCGGGCGCATCGCCGCAGAGCGGCAGCCGCATTTGACGAACGAAGTCGTGGGCGATCCGCAGGTGAGTGATCAGGCCTGGGCTGTGCGCGAGGGCATGACGGCTTTCGCGGGTTATCCATTGATCGTCGAAGAACAGTTGCTCGGCGTGGTGGCCTTGTTCGCGCGCAAGCCGCTGACGGACGCGACGCTGCAAGCGTTGGCGGCGGTGGCGAACGCTATCGCGCTCGGCATCGAGCGCAAGCGCGGCGAGACGGAACGCGCGCAACTCTTAAGCAGCGAGCAGCACGCACGCAAAGAGGCCGAGGCCGCCAACCGCATGAAGGACGAATTCTTGAGCACGCTCTCGCACGAACTACGCACGCCGCTCACCGCCATCCTCGGCTGGACACACATGTTGAGCGCCGGCCAGATCGACGAAGCCAATCGCCAACGCGCCCTTGAAACCATCGAGCGCAACGCGCGTGCGCAGCAGCAACTAATCGAAGACATACTCGATGTCTCGCGCGTCATCTCGGGCAAGATGCGGCTCGAAGTGCGCCCGCTCGATCTCGCGACGGTGATCGAAGCGGCGGTGGAGGCCGTGCTGCCGGCGGCGGCGGCCAAAGAGATTCGGTTGCAGCGCGTGCTTGATTCAGGCGCGAGCATGGTGTCAGGCGACCCGGCGCGCTTGCAACAAGTGATCTGGAATCTGCTCACGAATGCCATCAAGTTCACGCCGAAGGGCGGGCGCGTGCAAGTCCGGCTTGAGCGCGTCAACTCGCACGTGGAGATCGTCGTGAGCGACAGCGGGCAAGGCATCGCGGCGGACATCCTGCCCTTCATCTTCGAGCGTTTCCGGCAAGCCGACTCAACCAGCACGAGAGCGCACGGCGGGCTGGGGCTGGGGCTCGCCATCGTGCGCCACCTGGTGGAGATGCATGGCGGGACAGTCGAAGCAGAGAGCGCGGGCGCAGAGCAAGGTGCGACCTTCACGGTCAAACTGCCGCTCATCGCCATGCGGGCGCGAGAACTTGCGCCGGAGCAAGCGCAAGCGCGCGTGCATCCGACCGCCCGCGAGCGTGTGCCGTTCCACTGTCGGCCGGAACTTGATGGCGTGCATATCCTCGTTGTGGACGATGAAGCGGACACACGCCATTTGGTCACGACCATATTGGAGAAATGCGCCGCGCGGGTGACGGCGACAAGTTCGGCGGCGGAGGCGTTCGCGCTGCTCAAAGAGTTGCGCCCGGACGTGCTGATTAGCGACCTCGGCATGCCGGAGGAAGATGGTTACTCTTTGATCGCACAGGTGCGGGCGCTGCCGGCCCAAGCGGGCGGCCGCACACCCGCCGTGGCCCTGACAGCTTATGCCAGAGTGGAAGACCGCCTGCGCGTGCTCCGCGCCGGTTTCCAGACGCACCTGCCGAAGCCGGTCGAACCGGCCGAGTTAGTCGCCGTCGTCGCCAACCTCGCCGGGCGCATCACCTAACGCGCGGCGACACCATCCGCTGTTATAGCCGCACGCAAGCGCACGCCGCTGTAGCCTAACGCCAATCACCGACGAGGATGAAGGGTGCCCAGTAAAAGGGGGCACTGTAGCGCCCGCCGGTGATCAGTTGCAACTGGGCCGTGCGCAAAGAAGCGGAGATCGGCGGGCCTTCCTGTGCCATTAGTTCGCGATAGAAGCCGGGCATCAACTCGGCCGTGGCGTCATCAGAGATTGACCATAGAGTGACCCCGACCGTGGGCGCACCCGCGTACATGAACCCGCGTGTCAGTCCGCTCACGCCTTCGCCGTGCTGCAACTCGCCCAACCCCGTCTCACAGGCCGAGAGCATGACCAGGGGCGTGCGTAAGCGTAGATTGAAAATCTCGGCGACCTGGAGAAAACCATCGTTGTCGTCATCGCCCACCTGCGAAAGCGCCAGTCCGGTGAGTTGCGGCCGCACGGGATCAAGAATCCCGTGGGTAGCAAAATGAAGCACGCCGTATTGGCGCAAGTTCTGCTGCCCTAAAGCTGTCTCGCTGGCCGTGAGGTCAAGCATACTCGCGGCCGTACTGCCGGCGGCCGCAGCGGCCTTGACGATCTGCTCCGCTTCCATGCGCGTGCCCCGCAGGCGGGGCAGATGTAGTTCGCCCACCGCCGCGCCGGTCACATCTTCGAGCGCGCTGCGCAGTCTATAGCCGTTTCTGAGTTTGCCCGATGGTGTCGGGCGCGCGGTTGTTTGCTGTACGCGCGGGTCGGCGGTATCAAACACCGGATCGGCCATAATGAACACCTGCCCGCGCCCACCCGGTCTATGCGCCTGTCGTCTAATTGCGGTCAGTACGGAGGCCGACGGGGCGTAAACGATCTCGTGTGACTTGATGAGGTAAGCGAGCGTGCTGTAGCTATCGCCGGTGTCATCGCTGACCAGAGCCGCGAAGGGGATGAAGTGGAGCGCGCCGGCCGCGACGATGAGCAGGCGTTTCTGATTGATGTAGGGCGCGGCGGGGGCGAGCAACACATTGTAGAGATCATGCGCGACCGTCAGATAGTCCTGCACGGCCGTTGCTGCTGGCCGCGCCACTTCGCCGCCGAGGCCGCGCGCCTGCGCCGCCACACCCTCATCGCTCGCCAACGGACGCCGGAGGGCGGCCGGGAGCAAGCGCGCTCTAAACTCTCGTGCTTTCGCCTCAATGCTCGCCCGCGCCGGCAGTTTGAAGACTCTGAGACTGTTGCGCGTCGCGGCCCACAGGTAAGAGTTTTCCGCACCGAGATTGTATTCGAGCAGCACAGTGTCATCGTCCAGAATGCCTTGCTGCACATCGCGCAACGAGAGCGCCTGCGGTTTGGTGAGCGCGGCGTAGCGTGGATTGGCCAGTCTGATCTGCTTTTCTACGTTGCCGTAGCGCACTTCTAACTTATCGGCTTCGGCGTCGAGGGCGGCGGCGGCCGGCAACGTTAATTCAGCGCCCAACTTGAGGCCGGTCGGGTTCGTGGGCGGCGCTCCGCTCAAGTGAGCGACCGGGCGCGTTGCTTCAAGGCCCAACCTGAGGCCGCGCGTCAGGGCCACTATCTCCTGCTGGCGGGCCTGAAGCTCGGCCTTCTCCTGCACCAGCGGGGGAGCGATGTCGTCGGTCAACTCGGCCCTGGCATCACTCAGCACGTCGAGCAAGGCGCAGGCGCGGCCCGATTCCACCGTCTGGAGCGCGGTCGTTGCGTAAGTCAGGGCGAGACCCTCGAAGGCGGCGACAGCCTGAGGCACAGCCGTGGTCGTCGGCCCGATTGGCGGCGCGCTCGCCGGCTGGGCGAAGACCGCTTGCCGGTAAAGCAGCGGGCTGGGTTGGTGGAAGGCTGATGAAGTCTGCGCGCCAGCCGCCAACGCCATCTCAGCTTGTGCGCTTGAGGCTTCGTCGAAAACCACTTGGGTCGGGGAGAGAAAAGTTGTGCGCGCTTCGTCTGAGCGGATGCTACCGAATAGAAAGTCTTGGATGGTGCTGATGGCCTGCTGGTAAGCGGCTAACGAGGCCACCCGTAGTTCCGCCACCTTGGTGGGGTCAGGCTCACGCGCGGCCAACAGCCAGTAAGCGCGGCCGGTGCCGCGTTGTGCCGCCCACATCAGATCAGGTCGTGCGTCCAGGCGGGCGGCCGCGTAGAGCCGTAACGCTTCAACGTAATCAGCCCGCTGGAGCGCGATGTCGCCCAGACTGGTCAACGCGACCACGCGGAAGAGGCGTGCCGCCGCAAGTTTTCCTGTCGGTGTGGTGCCGGCGGTGGCGGTCAACAGATTTTCAAACCCCTGCTTGGCTTCGTCCAGCCGGCCAGCGGTATAAGCCAGCCGCGCCAGGCCAAACTCACTGCTGGCATAGCTAATAAAAGTTCGATACGTCTCCGCCCCTTGAGCCGCGCCCGGCCGCACCGCTCTATCCTTGCCGCTAGCGGGCGTGATGAGCACCTGCGTGATCAAGACCAGCCCGTCCGCCGCTTTCACTATGCCCAGGCCGGTGTGCGTGAGTTCCGTGCTCAAAATATTATCGCGGTGTATGTCGTGACTGAGCCAATACTGAATCGCAAAGGCTATCGGGTCGGTCGCATCCCGATTGGCACTGATGTTTTCCGCCAGTACATCGTAACGAATCCCGAATGCGCCGGCCCGCGCCTGCGTGCCGAGTCCATTCTGATCGACGTGCCCGGAAAAGCCGGCACGGGCCATATTCTCCGAGTGCTGGCGCGCCATCTGTGCTAGCTGACTATCCCAGAGTAAGGGGCTTAACCCGCGTGTCCGGCGTTCGCCGTTAATCAGGTCTAAGATTTGCTGTTCATCTTTGGCGGCGGCCACGATGGGCAGTGCCGGACTGGCGCTGGCTTCGTTGGGCGCGCTCGTCTTTACCTCTCCGCCCACAACGCGTTGGCGCGCACTCATCCGCGCAAAGGCCGCACCGGCTTCAGTGGTCTGGCCATTGAGGTAATAAAGCCCGCCCAGTTTCACGTTGATCAGATCGGCATTGACAGTGTCGTTGGCCGTGCGTAGCAGTTCCTCGGCGCGCCGATACTCCGACAGCGCGGTGCGCCACTGCCCGTATTGCGTATAGAGATCGCCAAGCGCCGCGTGCGCCGCCGCCGCGCCTTGCCCATCGCCCGCCTGTTCGAGCAAGGGCAGCGTCTTGGTCAGCCAGACCAACGCTTGATCCGGCTGATTACGGCGCAGCAGGTCTTGCCCTTTGGCTAGATCGGTGCGGGCTGGATTCGCGTCCGCGCTGGCTGCTGCTGGCCGCGCAACTAGGGGCGGCACTTGCGTCTGCCCCTGTGCGACAGCGACCAGCGGCGGCCACACGGCGCTGAACTGTAAAGCGAGTATGCTCAGACTTGCTAAGATGCGGCGACACATGGGGGAACTCCTTCGACCGGACAACATGGGGCGGGCTTATTCGCAACGTCCGGTGAAACTCTAATCGCTTGCGGAGAAAAGTCAAGGCGCTACAGTGCGGCGCGCAACGTGGCCGACGGGTGATGTTACAATCGCGCCCGCTATGGCCTGGACACGCAGAGAGTTTATGCGCGGGTTGGCGACCGTCGGTCTCGGCGGCGTGGCGGCGACCTCCGCTTATGCTACGCTCATTGAGCCGCGCGCTTATGACCTGACTGAGACAGACATCTTCATCGCCGACTTGCCGCCCGCCTTCGACAATTTTCGCATCGCGCAGGTGTCGGACGTGCATTACAGTCCGCTCGTGCCGCACGTGGACTTGGGGCGCGTCGTCGCGCTCGCGCAAAAGGCGGGCGCGGACATGATCACGCTCACCGGCGACTACACGACGGCGCGGGCCAGCTACATCTGGCCCTGTGCTGAAGCGTTGGGCACGCTGCACGCGCCCCACGGGGTCTGGGCCGTGCTTGGTAATCACGATCACTACACGGACGCGGAGTTGACCACGCGGGCGCTTGAACACGCACACATCAATGTGCTCAACAACGCGCACACGCAGATCACGCGCGGCGGCGACACGCTGCAACTCGTGGGCATAGATGATTGGTCGTGGGGCAAGAGCGACTTCGCCCGCGCCTTCAACGGCGTGGGCAGGAGCCAGCCCACACTCCTGTTATCACACCAGCCCACCGTGCTCGACCTGCCGGAGACCGCGGGCGTGGCGCTGATCCTGAGCGGGCACACGCACGGCGGGCAACTGCGTCTGCCCTTCATCGGCGCGCCCGTGCGCTTCACGGGTGAGTTCAAATACTTACGCGGCTACTACCGGCGCGCGGCAACGCAACTCTACGTCTCGCGCGGCACAGGTACGGTCGGCTTGCCCCTCCGCTTCGGCGCGCCGCCGGAGATCGCCGTGCTGCGCTTGCGGCGTGCGCCCGAATAAAAATTTGTCGGTTGTCCGTTATCCTGCTGACAACATTCCCTTAAAGTGCGTCCATGAGGAAGAAGTTCAAAGCATATCTCAGATGGCTTATCCCTATAATTCTGTTCACACAGGGCACGGCCTTACCGCATGGGCGGGTGACCGAACACCAAGTTCAGTTTACGGTTGGAGCCTTCTACCGCTTTCATTTCTCTCATAATATGGACTTTAGTGTTGCGCGTCTTAAACAGCAGCAGAGGTGGCTTGACCCGAAGTTGTACGGCCTAGCCTTGTATGCGATAGCGAGACGCAATAAGTTTGAAAAAGAATGAAGACTTTCGAGCGAAGCGTAACGATGAGACACGATAACGAAAAGGCGCTTGGGCTGGGTGAGGCTGATCGCGCTTCTCGTCGCGATGAGGTTGCTCGTCATGCGGTGCGCTAACGAGGGGACCTGTATGTCAACTATTGAAAGAGCAATTTATGCGAATCAGTAGTTGAAAAGACAGACAAACGGCAGAATTAGTAGAATTTTCTTACCATGGAAAACCTACTGATTGAAATCTACCTGTTCGTTTGTCAAATCTACGATACTTCGTCCAACACTTGTTATCAACGTT
>JBBQGM010000011.1:0-65152 GCA_038322995.1 Pyrinomonadales bacterium | reverse complement strand
CGATGATGATCGGGCATCTGACTTTCGCGGGGCTGGCCGAATTGATCGTGACGGGCGGCGTTGTGACTTACCTGCAACGCACGGACGTGTCGCTCCTGAAACTGACGGCTCCGGCTTCAGTGCGAGACAGGGCGGGAATTGAACCGGACAAAGTTGAAAGCGGCTGGCGTGCGACCAGACCGCTATGGATCGGGCTGGCATTGTTGATGGTGCTTACGCCTATGGGCTTGCTGGCCGCCGGCACGGCGTGGGGCGAGTGGGGCGCAAAGGATTTCATTGATCCGGCGCGGCGGGCAGAGATTGCGGCCGCCTCCGGCAATCAAGCGCCGCCCGGCGCGCCGCCGCAAGGATTGGCGCGACTCGCTTCCGTCTGGACGGCCCCGATACCGGACTACGCGCCGCCGTTTCTGAAGAGCGCGGCGTTCGGCTACGTCATGTCGGCATTGGTCGGCACGGGGTTGATCCTACTCGTCTGCTTCGCTATCGGGTGGCTGACCCGCGCCGCAGGCGACGACCGTCGCAGCAATCTAAGTGTTGATGAAAGTTGAGCCACGTTCGGACTGAGGTGCATACCGTCGCAGACCAATCACTCAGCACTGGCCCGCAGGCGCATCGGCCGCAGACCCGGCAGCGGCGCTCCGATTTCATCGCGCGCTCGCTGGCCGGTTTCGCGCGGCGGGTGCAGCGCGCCCTTGATGCGGAAGAGTTGGCGAAGGCGCACGGCCTATTGCAGCGGCTTGACCCGCGCGTGAAGGTTATCGGGTTGCTGCTGCTGTTACTTGACTCGGCGCTGGCGCGCAACGCCCGAACCATCGCCGGCATTTTAGCGTTGGCGCTTCTGCTGGCGTTGCTCTCGCGCGTGCCATTGCGCACGCTCTGCCTGCGCGTCTGGCTGAGCGCCTTCGTGTTCACGAGCTTCATTGCGTTGCCGGCGTTGTTCATTACACCGGGTGCGATTGCCTTGCGCCTGCCGTTGCTCCACTGGGCCATTACTGCGCAAGGTTTGCACGGCGCGCTCTACCTGTTGCTGCGCGTCGAGACGGCGGTCACACTTTCGCTGCTCCTGATCCTGACGACGCTCTGGACGCACGTCCTCAAGGCGCTCCGGGTGCTGGGCGTGCCGGTGGTGTTCATCGTCATCTTGGGCATGACGCACCGTTACATCTTCCTGATGCTGCAAACGGCACAGGACATGTTTGAGTCGCGGCGGAGTCGCATGGTCGGCCACCTCGACGGGCGCGAGCGCAGGCGACTCGCCGCTGCGAGCGTCGGCGTGTTGTTGACAAAAAGCTTTCAGCTCAGTAGCGAAGTTTATCTGGCGATGCAGGCGCGCGGCTTTCGCGGCGAGGTCACCACGCTCGACGATTTTCAAATGCGTGCGCGCGATTGGCTAGCTTTAACCACGTTCGTGCTGCTTGCGCTGGCGTTTTTCTGGTCGGGCAGGTAGGCCACTCTGGTTAAGGAATGGTCGGCAGGGTTCAGCCGAGCGATGGATATGACGAACGAAACAGTCTTTGACGTGCGGGACGTGACTTACCGTTATGACAACGTGCAGGCGCTCGCCGGGCTTACGCTCGCAGTCAAACGCGGGCAGCGCATCGCCGTCCTCGGCGCGAACGGCTCCGGCAAGTCCACGCTGCTGCGCCTGCTCGACGGGCTGTATTTCCCGGAGCGCGGGACGATCAATTTCTGCAACCTGCCACTCTCCGAACACAGCCTGCAAGACGATGAGTTTGCCTTCGCCTTTCGCCGTCGCGTCGCGCTGGTCTTCCAGAACGCGGACGTACAGCTTTTCAACCCGACGGTCTTCGACGAAATAGCTTTCGGCCCACTACAACTGCGCTGGCCGAAGGCTGAGATTCGGCGGCGCGTGACGGAGACGCTTGAGTTGATGGAGATCGCGCACCTGAAAGACCGTTCGCCGCACCGGCTGTCGGGCGGCGAGAAGAAGCGCGTCGCGTTGGCCTCCGTCCTCATCCTCGATCCGGAAGTCCTGTTGCTGGACGAGCCGACTGCCGCGCTTGACCCAAAGAGCCAGAGCCGGCTGATTGATTTTCTTATCGAGTGGGGCGGGGGGGCTAAAACTGTCATCACGGCCACGCACGACCTCGACATCGTCGCAGACATCTCGGATCATTGTTTCGTCTTTCAGCATGGCCGTGTCGTCGCGGCCGGCGCGCCAAAGGAGCTTTTAGGCGACGAGCCTTTGCTCCGGCAGACCAACCTGCTCCATGCGCACCGGCACCGGCACGAGTCCGGTGAGGTACACTCGCATTCGCACTTGCATCATAGTCATGAGCATTGATTAAGTAGTCGAAAGAGGAGGGATCATAATGAGTCGCTGGCGTGGACGCTGGGAAGGTTATTGAGAACTCGCCGCCACCGGCGGGCCCCCCGTGCGGGGGACGAAGTTGATGGCGTGGCGCACGCCGTCTGTGGTCGCGAACGCGCAGGGCGGCGCTAGCGCAGGCCCTACGGGCTCGCGCGTGCCGCAGGCGCAAAGACGATTGCTCGCAGCGACGCGGGCCGCGTTGCAGGCCGTCGCCACAGATGTTAAGGCGGGGCTGGGTGAAACAGTCGGCATCGGTTGCGACTGGGTGGAAGAAGATCGCTCATCGGTCGTCCTTGCACTGCCGCCGGATACTGACACGGAAGAGATCGCCCGCGCCGTCGACCTGGAGAACATCGAAGCCTGGCGCGACGAGCGGGGGCGTGTGCATGTCGGCATCGGCCCCTGGTATTCAACGAAGGATGTCGATCAGGTCGTGCTCTCGATCACTAAGGTTGTGCATGTCATGCTGGGGCTGCACGCCTCTGACCCGCAGCCCAAGGGTCTCTTGCAAAAAATCTTGACTTCCGCGGCGGATGTATTGGCCGTTCAAAAGCGGGTTGCCGAAAAGAAGGACTGACCTACGAGTTTTCCAAGAAAATGGGGCTGGCGGCGCATTGTGCGCCGCCAGCCCCTTCAGGATTATGTGGGCATCGCCTTTCAGTGCCAGCCGCCAGCCCTGCAAGTATGCGGCTGAATTGTCGAGCGTGGTGGCGCTGGCTGCCTCCGCGCACGAGAACCCTTTAGTCGCTTTGGTTACGACGCCGGCCTGAATCATTATGGGCGACCGAAACGGTTACGATACTCTTGCGAGTGAACGAAACCGAAGATGAGCGGGCGATATTCGCCGGGTTGAATCTCGCCGCGCCCATTAGTAATGATGTCAACCCATGCGTTCCAGCCGGCCGGTTCCGGGTCGCGGCGCAGATAACCAAAATACTGCATCGTGACGAAGCCGCGATTGACGAAGCGGTCGTTGACTTCGCGGCTGTCGAGGAACGCCCGCAGGGTTTGCGCTGCGCTCCGGGCCCCGCGCCGCATGTCATCCACCAACAGTGCGTGATTCGAGAGCCGCACGCCCGCTGTTTGCTCCAGGCGATTAACGAAATCTTCAGCGTGCGCCGCGTCAGTCAGGCCGGCGTAGTGCTCGTTGAACTCGGCGCGATGCAGCACGTCTTCAAGATAAGCCGACTTCTCAACCTCAAGCTCAACTTCAGTCTGCGCGCGGCCGATGCGGCCAAGCTCGGGCAGAAACTCGTTGTAGTGGGGCAGCCGCCCTAGTGCGGCTTCGTAGGCGCGATAGATGAAGTAGCCGCGCCCCAGAAACTCCTGCGAGCGATAGAAGCCGGAGGAAATCTGCACGCGGTCGCACTCAGGATGCGTCGTGCCGTAGCCGTTCTCCGCGCAACGATTGAGTACGCCGACCCAGGCGTTGAAGCCCGCCTCGTCCGGCGCACGGTTCAGAAAATCAACGTACTGCTGGCGCACGAAGAAGCTTGAGTCTTCGAGCGGATTCACTTGCACGGAAGCTGACGCGAGCGTGCCGAAGCTGCCGATAACCAGCGTTGCGCCCGCGCTGTTGATGACCGCCACGGTCGTACCCGGATTGATCGCCGGCACGCTTTGCCCATGTTCAGCCTCTAATTCAAGCTCGCCCTTGAAGAACTGCCCCAGCGCGATCTGCCCGACGTTCACGCTATCAACCAGCACGGTGAAGAGCGTGCCCGCGGGCAGGTTCACGTCTTCGACTTCGACCTCAAATTGCTTACGCCCATCGGCGCGCACACGGAAATCCGCATGTCCTTTCGGGATGACGCCGTTGACAGCCGCGCCGACGAG
This sequence comes from Pyrinomonadales bacterium, assembly GCA_038322995.1. Lineage (GTDB taxonomy): Bacteria > Acidobacteriota > Blastocatellia > Pyrinomonadales > Pyrinomonadaceae > QHXQ01. The sequence continues at coordinate 60,984 of JBBQGM010000011.1, read as the reverse complement.
CGCGATGCGCAAGCGCGTCTCCGCGCCGGGCTGCGGCGTCGGTGTCGGGCCGGGCGTTGGGCTGGGTGTCGGGGTCGGCCCCGGCGGCGGCAGCGTGACGGTGAACGCGCCCGCCACAATGGTCGCGCCCGCCAGATTCGTGACCGAGACAGTCGTCCCGCTCACAACCGGCGGCAACGTCTGCCCGTCGCGCGTATCCAACTCAAACTCACCGTCAAGTTGTGACGTTAGCGTTAGCTCGCCGACCTTCCGGCCGTCCACAAGCACGTTCAAGCGCGTGCCGGCCGCCAGATTTACGTTCCGCAGTTTGACCTCGAATTCGCGGCTGCCGTCCGCGCGACGGCGCAATTCGACTTCACCTCGTGGCGTCGTGCCATTGAGTGACGCGCCGACAAGATCGATCTCCACGCGCGTCTCCACGCCGGGTGCGGGCGACGGTGTCGGTGACGCAGATGGCGATGGTGATGGCGACGGCGATGTTGTAGGAGAAGGCGAGGGCGACGCCGTGGGCGAGGGGGATGCCGTGGGCGAGGGCGACGGTGTCGGATTACCGTCGCGGCCGCTGCCGCTAGACAGATAGCTTGGGCCGGCCAGCGTGTGCTGGCTATTGGCGGCGGCGGCGTGGCTGATGGTCAGCGATAGCAGCCCGGCGCAAAGCGTCAAGCCTAGTAGGGCGAGGCGCAAGCCATAAGCGCGAAGTTGGTTGATCGGGCGATTCATTGTGCTAATTCTCCTCGTGTTCATCATTGCTTTGTAACAGCGCCTGCTTGTGAGTGAGCACAGGCGCTAAACCCTGCCTTGCAGCAATTGCTTGGGGCAAATGTCGATGATGCTGATCTGCCCTCCGAGTCTTGCCGCTGCTACGCTAGTTCAACCGCCATGCCACGATGGAAATGCAGTTGGGAGATAGGGAATTATGGTTTCTGCTCAGCGTAACAGCATTGATTCTAAACAGCAGCCGATCTGGTGAGTTGGCTTGAATATGTGTACTCTATTCGCAGTATGGGCCTGACGCTCCACGTTAACGCCGTCTGACCCACATAAACATTGGGTTAGCCTTCAATGTGTGAAGCAGGTAGCATGTGTGAATCGGATATACAGGACGGCGGGTTGAATCCTGGCAGCGAACAGCACTGGCCACGCATGCCCGGCACGGGGTTCGGACGCGAGCCGTTAGCGCTAGACCCGCCGATTGTCCATTGTTTCCGCCTACGAGAGCTTTAACGTCGGGCAGAGGCGCTGTGCGGACGAGAATTATTATTAAGGTATCAGGTGCCTGGCACAATGATTGCATTTCTCTTAAGGATGACCGGTGAAGGGGACAATTGAGATAGCAAGTATTTGCCCGGTTGGTTTGCAACGATTCGCACGCTCCGATAGTCAAACGCTTGTCTGTCGAAGGCGCTCGTTCGGTTTAGTTTTCTTAGCCCGTAAGTTTTCTTGCTTGATTGCCGCCCGCGTGGTTTGAGTCGGTTGCGGGCGCTTAAGGTCTGAGCCTGTCAGTGACGGGCGGCGCGACATAATTCATATAACCAACATGTTTAGTTATAAATACTTAAGCCTGAAATCTTGCGTCGCCAGCCTACTGCTGTGGACGTTGTGCTGTGCCGGCCTGCCGGGACTGAGCGCCCAAACGCGCGAGCAGACAGTAGCCAGCCGCGACAAGCAAACTAAGACCAAGGCAGGGCGTGATAAGCAGGTACATCCGGCTGTCGTATTTACGCCACCTACCGTTGTCCCATTCAACGTACCACAAGCACAGGCGGTCGTTCCCGCGCACGTGGATGCCATGGCCGCTAAGGGGCAGCCAGTCGGCGTAGACGCGGTTAATGCCGGCGGCCAGAAAATGAGTACGCGCGCCGATAAAATATCGCCTGACCTCTTTTCGCGGCTTGGTAAAGGCATGAATCGGCGGGGCACGTTCCGTGTCGTCTGCCGGTTCAATGCTGCGCCGAGCGCGGGCGTCAACGCGATCTACCAACGCCCGAACGTGCATGTTGATTACAGCCTACAGAATTTGAATTACGTGATCGCCTCGATGCCGGCGAGCGTGGTCGGCGAACTGTCTTCCTTCAATGAGGTCACATTCATTTCGCCTGACCGGGAAGTGCGCACGCTCGGGCACGTCTCCGCGACGACGGGCGCAGACCTTGTGCGTAATCAGGCTACACCCGGTCTGGATGGCACGGGCATCGGCATCGCTATTCTTGATTCGGGCATTGAAGACAATCACAAGTCGTTTCTCGATGGGCGCACCACCAGCAGTGACGTGCGGATCGTCGCTAAGCAAGACTTTGTCGAATACGGTAACCCCGATGATGACTACGGCCACGGCACACATGTCGCTTCGCTCGCGGCCGGCAACGGGCGCATCGCCAACGCCGCATATATCGGCATCGCGCCCAACGCGAACATTATCAATTTGCGTGTGCTGGATGCCACCGGTTCAGGGCGCGTCACCTACCTCTTGAACGCGCTCAACTGGATAATGAGTCCGGTCGATCCATCCCGACCACTCAGCACCAGCAATCCGACGAACCAGAGCAGATACAACATTCGCGTTGTCAACATGAGCCTTGGCCTACCGGCGATTGATTCTTATCGCAACGATCCGGTCTGCCTCGCCGTGCGCCGGTTGGTTGACGCCGGCATCGTGGTCGTCGCGGCGGCGGGCAACAGTGGGCGCGACAGTGAGGGGCGCAAAGTTTACGGTCAGATTCACTCGCCGGGGAACGAGCCGTCCGCTTTGACGGTTGGCGCAGCGAACACTTACGGCACGAATGCGCGCGGCGACGACGGCGTCGCTTCCTATAGTTCGCGCGGGCCGACGCGCAGTTTTTACTTGGACGCGGGCGGCGTGCGGCACTACGACAACTTAATCAAGCCTGATTTGATCGCGCCCGGCAACAAGTTGATCGCAGCCTGTGCCGGCGGGAATCTGCTAGCTACTACCCACAACCTCCGCGCGTTCGTCTCGAACTCAAGTCCCCGTGAGATGATGACGCTGAGCGGCACGTCGATGGCCGCGCCCATCGTGGCCGGCGCAGCCGCCCTGTTGCTGCAAGCCAACCCAACGCTCACGCCGAACATGATCAAAGCGCTCTTGATGTACTCGGCGCAACCGCTCGCAGGCTTCAATATCTTCGAGCAGGGCGCGGGCGAACTAAACATCGAAGGCGCGGTCAGGCTGGCCAGACTTGTCCGCACCGATTTGACCAATAACACTCCGCTCGGTGCGCCGATGCTGACAGGGCCAGCGCCCGATCAGCACACCACGATTGCCGGGCAGACATTCCCCTGGGCGCAGGGCATCGTGCTGAACTACAGCTTCGCCACCGGGCCAAATCTCATTACCACCTACCAGCGTGTCTATGGCACAGGCTTCCTGCTCAGCGACGGCATCTTAGTCAGCGAAGGTATCCTCATCGGCGATGGAATACTGGTCAGCGAAGGCATCCTCGTCAGCGAGACGATCTATACGAGCAACGGCGGCGCGCTAGGCCAGGGCACAGCTTACGTAGGCACGCGCGAACTGCTCGACTGGCGCACACTCGACCGGCCCGTCGAAGGCCACGGCATTCTCGTCAGCGAAGGCATACTTAGCAGCGATGGTATCCTTGTCAGTGAGGGTATACTCGTCAGCGAAGCCATCGCCCGTGCAGAGACGACCGAGGCGGGCGGGGAAGCGACCGCCGCTATGCCCGTCGTGCTCGATGGCGGCTCGGATCACATTGGCTACTAATATAGACCGTTGTGAATAGTGCGGTAGGAAGAAAGAAAAGCGTTTGTGCGTGCCGCGCACCTGTTCCAGCCTTTCATTTATGTTTCAATCTCACAGCAACCGAACGCTCACTGAACTGACTGCGAACGCCGAACGACCCGACACCTGCAACCTATCCGCGCCGCAGCCGCTCGCGCGCGGGCGCGAGCGCGAGGCCCTGGCATTCCTCAACGCGCGGCCCATTCACACCGTCGTGATGGCGAGCTGCATCCGCGACAACGGCCTCGACAGTCCCTTGAACCGGGGCACGTTCTACGGCTACCGCGACGCGGCCGGGCGGCTCACTGGCATTGCCCTGATCGGGCGCACAGTGCTGGCTGAGGCCCGCACAGACGCTGCGCTCGCCGCCTTTGCGACGCAGACGCGTGCGTGTCCGCAAGCGTACCTCATCATGGGCGAAGAGTCCCAGATCGCGCGCTTCTGGCAGCACTACGCCGACCCTGCGCGGCTGGCCCAGCAGGATTGCTACGAATTGCTACTGCTGCGTCAGCGACCGGCTGAAGTATCCGCGCCCATCAACGGCTTGCGGCCGGCGACGGTTGCTGATTTGGACGCGGTGTTGCTCGCCCACGTTGATCTGTTGCGCAGCGAGCGTGGCGTCAATTCGCTCGAAGCTGACCCGGAGGGCCTGCGTGCCCGCACCATCCGGCGCATTGAACAGGGGCGCGTGTGGGTGTGGCTTGAGGATGGCCCGTTGCTCTTCAAAAGCGATGTGGTCTCGGAGACGCCGGCGGTGAGCTATATCGAAGGCGTATATGTTCACCCTTCTGTCCGTGGCCAAGGTTATGGACTGCGCTGCCTGGCGCAACTGAGCCGCGAATTGCTGAGTCGCACCGATGCGCTTTGTCTATTGGCTAACGAGCAGAACTTGCGGGCGCGTGACTTCTATCTGCGCGCAGATTTCGTACCGACCAGTCGTTACCGCACCCTATTTCTGCACCCACATAGTTAAAAAAAACTTGGGCAGAACGCCCGCACAATTTAATGCACACTAGCGCCGGGCTGCCGCAGCCTGTTGAGGATCGATATGTTTCCCAACTATATTGAACACGAGCCGATGAACAAGCAGCCGCCGACAACTCACCGGGACGTGAGCAAGGATAAAGGCGAAGCGGGCACGGGCCGCCTTGTGGACGCACGTCTGCGCGCCCGTGCGCAGGCCCAACGCCGTGCCTTGGAGCAAGAGCTAGAAGTGGTGCGGCAGTTGCTCGATCAGGGGCAGTCATCTGAAGTCATCAAGCGCGTCGCCGGCATCACGCGCATGCCGCGCGCGGACGCTTCACTTTTAGCCCGCGCGCGCTGCTCATTATCGAGCGCGCTGGAAATGCAGGGCCGCTACAGTGAGTCGCTCGAAGCCGTGCGCATGTACGAAGCCCCCAACGAACGCAAGCAACTCGAAGGCGAAGCCGCGGCCTGCCTGGGCGTGCAGATCGGATTGGGCTATATCCTGACGGGCGATTATCCCAGAGCCATCGCGTTCCTGAACGCGACGCTCGACGAGGCGAAGGAGCGCGGCCATGCGGCCCAACTCGGCGCGGTCTATCTCGCGCTCGCGCGTGTCTATCGTTCCATCAACGAATACACCATCGCACGCGATCACGCGCAGCAGGCACTCGAACATTTCCGGGGCACGGGCGATTGGCGCGGCCTTGCCGAAGCCTATTTCGCTATCGGTCTCGCCGATTTCTTTGAGGGTAGCTGGGACCTCGCACTGGAAAACTTTGAGCAATCGCTCAAACTCGTCGGTGATCATCCCGCGCCTTATCTGCTCGGCAAAATTTATACCAACATGGCCGGCGCGTGTGGCTTCCTCAAGCGCCCGCACGAGGGCATCGGGCATCTCGAAAAAGCGATCAGTTATTACGAACGCACCGAGCATAAAGTGAACGCCGCCGACGGCTACAACAATCTCGGCGTGCATTTAACGCTCATGGGCGATTGGGAGCGTGCTCAGTCCGCGCTGGAACGCGCCCTCGCGCTCGCCACGGAGATTGACGAGCGCGGGCGCAGAGTGCCGATGATTCTCGATTCGCTCGGCGAGTTGCTCATGCTGCGCGGCGAGTTGACGGAATCGCGTGAATACCTCGAACGCGCCGTACGTCTCGCACAAGAGGACACAAACAAATGGTACGCCGGCCAGCCCTTGCGCACGCTCGGCCGTTGCTATCTGGCCTTGCACGAGCCGACGAACGCACGCGAGAGCGGCGAACAGGCGTTGCTACTGGCCGACCGCATTGGCGACCGGCAGGCCGTGCTCGACTCGCGGCTCGTGATTGCCGAAGCCAATCTGCTGATGGGCAACACGACCGAATGCGCCGCACAACTACAGACGCTCGCGGACGAGATGGGCGACCCGGCCAATGCTGATCTGGGCGTGGCCGGCGACGAGCAGCGCATACAAGGTCTGTGCGCGCTGGCGCAGGGCGATGCGGTGCGGGCCGCACAGCACTTCGGGCGCAGCGTGTCTATCTTCGAGACGCTCGGCGACCGCTACCGCAGCGCACGCGCACGCTACGAACTCGGCCGCGCTTACACGCAAGTGCAACCTGAACGGGCTGAAGAGTCTTTGACAGAAGCCGCCCAAGCTTTTCGCGCGCTCGGCGCACAGCGCGACACCGAACGCGCGGACGCCGCCCTCGCGGCGCTCGACCGCAACGCACCCGAACAGCAACGGCCCGCCACTTCGCCGCTGATGCATCTCGTGCTGTCGCGCCTGACCGATGCGGTCACGTCCCGCGAATTGCTGCTGCGCGAACTCGCGGCCGTGCTGTATCAAGAGACGAGCGTGCGTCGAATTTTGATCTTGGAGGCGGGCGCAGACGAACGCCCGCACGTCATCGTCGCACATGGTTGGACGCGGGCCGAAGGCGAGCATCTGGCCGAGAAGCTGAGTCGCAGCGAAGGCGAGCGCGGGCGTTTTGCCGCGCAGCACGACGCCTCGATCATCACACTGCACACAACGCAAGCTGCGCCCGTTACGCTCGTCGTCGCCCCGCGCGAGCAGGCGACGCTGCCCGGTGGCGTCTCGATTGATCCGCTCTTGCGCGTGGTCGAACTTGGTCTTGACGTGTGTGCTTTCCGCGCACAAAAGCAAGAAGGGCGGGACGGGCAGGAGCAGGTAAAGGACGGCGTGCAAGGCGTCATGCCCGGCTTTATTCATTCCAGCCCGGAGATGATGCGCCTCATCGAAGAGGTGCATAAGATTCGCTCGTCCGACGTGACCGTACTCGTCACTGGCGAATCGGGCACGGGCAAAGAACTTGTCGCCCGCGCCATCCACGCACTCTCATCGCGGCGCAGCAAAGTGTTCGTGCCCTTCAACTGCACGGCCGTGCCGAAAGAGTTGTCCGATGCTTACTTGTTCGGCTATCGCAGAGGTGCATTCACGGGCGCGGTCTCAGATTCGCCGGGCGTCATTCGCGCCGCGGCCGGCGGCACATTATTTCTTGACGAGATCGGCGATCTTCCGCTCGACATTCAGCCGAAACTGTTACGCTTTTTGCAAGAGGGCGAGATTCAACCGCTCGGCGAGCAGCGCCCGCTCAAAGTGGACGTGCGGATCATCGCGGCCACGAACACAGACTTGGAAGAGATGGTCAAGGACGGCCGTTTCCGCGAAGATTTGTACTATCGGTTGAACGTCATCCGGCTGCGCGTGCCGCCCTTACGCGAGCGCCGCTCGGAGATCCCGACCATCGTCAATTACTACGTCAATCACTACGCCGCCAAGTTTGGTCGTTCCAGCATCCGCGTGTCGCCTGAAGCGATGGACTTGCTAATGGTCTGCGACTGGCCCGGCAACGTGCGCCAGTTGATCAATGAAATTCAACGCATCGTCGCACGCACAGAGGATGAGACGCTCATCACCGCCGAGCACCTCTCGCCCGAATTGCAGCGTACTTATGCGCCCCACTCATTGGGTGTGGGCGGTGCGCGGTTCGGCACGAGCGACGATGGCATCCCCGAAGATATGACGCTACCCGAAGCGGTCGAAGAACTCGAACGCAGCATGATCGCCGCCATCCTGCGCAAACACGGCGGCAACATCTCGCGCGCCTCCCGCGACCTCGGCATCACCCGCCGCGGGCTCCAATTAAAACTCGGGCGCTACGCCATGCGCGCCAACGCCTGACGGAATGAGCTAAACCACAAAAACTCAGAGCGCCCGCAGATCATTTTCGATCTTCGGGCGCTCTGAGTTTTAGCCGATGATTCCACGCCGTTAGGGGCTTGAGAATGCGACTCCTGCCAGTAGCGCTTGCGCGCGGGCAGATAGCAATGATAGGCGGCCAGCACGTAATACAGTTGCGCGCACACCCGCCCGCCCGCGCAAGCGGTACTGACAAAGTTGACTTACGCGCACGCGGAGTAACAGACCAATAGACTGTTACGATCTAAAGAGCGCGCCGGCTGGTGCATGACTAAGCACCGGCCGGCGCGCTCTTTGGTACTTAACGCTTGTTCGTTCGTGTCTGACTGGCGACTCAGACCACTGCGCTAGTTGGCCCAACGGCCGGTGAAGCGCAGGCTATCGAAATTTTGCACGAAGTACGCTTCGAGCGGCGAACCGTCAGCCTTACGCACGTAAGAGAGCGTCGGGTCGGCAGGGATGCCGCCGTCGGTCGGGTCTTTGACGACCGGGCAGATGCCGTACATCAGGCCTTCCGCGCCACTCGGATTGCGGAAACGTTTCACGGCGAAACCCTTGCTGAAGAGATTGTCGAGTTCGCTCAAGGTTTTAATGATCGGCGTGCCGTCGAGCGCCAGCCCGTTCCGCTTCTGTAGGTCGGCCAGCGTCTTCTTGCCGTCGGCGGTGTTGAAGGCCCGGTCGGTGTAGCTGACCCACGTGTGCAGCCACAAGCCGAGGGGATTGTTGCTGAAGTAGCCGTTGCGCATGTCCACGATATTGGCCTGGCGATTGTTGCCGAGCCCGATGGGATTGCCGGTGCGCGTCGGGAAGACGTAGAGCGGCATGTTGTCGGCGATCTGCCGCGCGCGTTGGCCCGCTTCGTCGTTGGTAAAGCCGGCGACGAAGCGGTCGCCCATCACCGTCCTTGCGCGGGAGTATGCCACACCTTCATACCGGCCGCTAGGTTTTCCGCGCTTGCCCAACAGAACAGCATCTTGCTCAACGGAACGTCCTTGAAAACGTTCTGTTAGGCACAGCCCAGCGTGATGCCTGAAGCTAAATTGCGCGAGGCGGCGACTGCATCGCTTGTTCAGGCTGCCGAGTTTTCCGCGAGGATGTTGCAAAAGAGCGCGCCCTGTTCGAGCGCGTCGTCGAGCGCCTTGTGCGTGTGTGGTAGGTCGTCGAACCAGCGTTTGGGCATGTTGGCCTTGACGACTTCATTGAAGTCGGTTTTCAGCAGGGCCATCGCGTAGGACTTGATGTCGAGCCCGATGAAGGAGAAGGGGCTTTCGCCAGTGAACTTGTGCAGATACCATTGCACGAACATGTAATCGAAGACGACCGGATAGGCGACGAAGATGGGCCGCCCCGGTAACGCTTTGAGCCACGCGACATAAGCCTTCATGGCTTGCTCCGGCGGTTGTAAATCTTCATGGCAAGCAGCCCACGCCGCTGGTTGCGTCCTCCACCAACGCATTGTGTCGGGGTGTCCGGTCGCGTCGGGCAGGGTTAATAGATTGGCGGAGAACGTGCCGAGCAAAGTCTTGTCGGCGAGATAAGCGGCCGAGGCGAAACTGAGCATCGAGTGCGGGCCTGGAATCGGGCCGTCGGTCTCAACGTCGGTGCTGACGTAAATTTCGATCATGCTGGTTTTTATCAGAAAGACATAAACCGCCAAGACCGCAAAGAAAGACCGCAAAGCGCGCGCAGTCCTTGTGCTTGTCAATCTCAGATTTGAAAACTTAAATCTGACATTAAGTCTTTGCGCTCTTTGCGGCCTTGCCTTGCGGTTGCATTCGCTAACCGCCTTACGCCTCCGGGGCCGCCTTCTTGCCGCGGCCAGGGGCACTCTTCTTAGTCGTTGCCTTCGGCTCTTTGTTCGCCTTTGCGCGGGTGGGCTTGGCCGCGTCCTTCGGTTCGGCCGACTCGGCGGGGCTGAGCAGTTCGGAGACAGCCTGGGCCGCGCTGCTAAGCAGATCACTTGCGCCGGCCGCGATGTCGCCGGGAATGTCGCGGACAGGTTGCGGGATAATCGTGCGGGCCGCGTGTTCCGCCGCCGATGCGACGGCGGCGAGTGCCTGCTGCGGCGCAGCAATGGGGCGCGGGTCGAGCAGCGCGTCCCAACGATAGCGCGGCGCGGGTTGGGCTTCGGCCAGACGTTTGAAGATAAGCTCGACCATGCCGTTCGTCACCCAGTTGTGATAGAATTCGCCGACCGAGATCAACTCCGCATCCGGCGCAGGATTCATAAAATCAATCGCGTAAGGAATGCCGTCCTTGATCGCAAATTCGACCGTGTTGAGATCGTAGCCGAGCGCGCGGCAGAGTTTGCGCACGTCGTCGGTCACGCGCGCAGCGAGTTCGGGCGTGAGGTAATTAGGATCGTTGACGTATTGCTCGCCCGACAGATACGGCTTGCGCGGGTCGTAGGGCATGATCATGACTTCTTCCTGCCCGATGCAATAGCAGCGCACGAACTGGTCGAAGTTGATGAACTCCTGCAAGGTCATGCAGAGCGTGCCTGTCGTGTCATAGACGCGCCAGAGGTCTTCGAGCGAATCCACGCGCGAGACGTTCTTCCAGCCGCCGCCGTCGAACGGCTTGATGATCGCGGGCAAGCCGACGTAATCGACGACGCCCTGCCAGTCGAGCGGAAATTCGAGATTGCGCAGCGACTCGCTCGTGATGCCTTCGATGTAATCCTTCTGCGGCAGCAGCACGGTGCGTGGAATGGCCACGCCGAGTTTGGTGGCGAGCGAATAGTTGAAGAACTTGTCGTCCGCCGACCACCAGAACGGATTGTTGATAATGTACGTGCCTTCGAGCGCGGTGCGCTTAAGGAAACCGCGATAGAAGGGAACTTCGTGCGAGATGCGGTCAATGATGATGTCGTAGCGCCGCTCCTCGTCGAGCCGGACACCGCCAAGTTTGACGAATTCGGCGATGACCTCGCCCTGCCCGCGCTCGTTGACGCGTTCAATCAATGCCGCCGGAAACGTCTTCTCGCGCCCGACCAAAATGCCTACTCTTTTCACAGCTTTCAACTCCCTTTCAAATTAGTGACCGCTCAGGCGTAAACAGATCAAATTTTGCTATTCACGCTGCACAGGTGCCGATTTACGACTCGCTGAAAACGGAGCAGCCTACCTGTCTCAAGCCCGGTTGTCAATGTGCGCGGGCATCCACGCGCGGCGGTTCGGGCATCAATAAAGAGCGCCACGCGCCGGTCTGGTTGAGCCTTCGGAGCGGGCACACCTGTGCTACAATCGCCGACACTGTAACCCGTGCCCGCCCGCCTTGTGCTGGTGGCGAGCGCAATCGAATAAGGCTTTATAATAGAAGGAGATTTGCCTCGTGATCCGACGTCTCAACGTCCTATCAGCGTTTGCGGTGCTCGGCTTGTTAGCGAGCCTGGCCCCGTATCTACACGCGCAAACCAACCCGAGCGCGCCCAATACGCCGACCACGCCACCCGCGCGGACGCTCGGCCGGGTGGATAAAGCAGACATCCCCAAAGAAGAGAAGAAGGCCCAGCCCAAACTCGACCCGGCGAAGGTGACGCCGACCGGCGAGCAAGTGGCGGAAACCGTAATCTTTGCCACCGCGCCCTCCAGCAACGCGCGGGCGGTACTCAAACAGATCCGGCACAACGGCGTCGAGCGCGGGCAAGTGGCGCGCCTAACGGGCGAGGGGCGCACCGAATCTGTGACTTATGAGCAGCGGTTCGTGCAGGGCGAGACGGCCGACAAGGATAAGATTCGGCTTGATCAAAAGACACCTGCCAACGAGTTCGCGCTCGTCTACAACAGCGGTCAACTCTGGGGCCTCATCAACGGCACATCTTTCGCGCCCCGCCAGGAGGCGGCGGCCGGTTTTCTCATGCAGACGCGGCACGGACTCGACGCCTTGCTCCGCTACAAAGAGAACGGCTCGACCATCGCCTTTGTCAACAAAGACAAGCAGAAGAATATCGACCTCTGGATCGTCGACCTCACCGACAAAGAGAAGCACCAAACGCGCTACTTTGTAAGCTCGCGCACGGGCCACGTGCTCTCGCTCGAATACGAAGAGACCGCGCCCGGCGCGACCGAGCCGGTCAAATACCGGCGCACGTTCCACGACTATCGCTTCACGCAAAGCACGCTCGTGCCCTATCGCACCGTGCTCTACGCCAACGATAAGCAGATGGAAGAGACGCGCATCCTGACCGTTACTTACGGCATCAAGATGGATGACACCTACTTCCAGAACCCGCAGGCAGCCACGGCGAGCGGTGCGCAGTTCTGACCGCCGGTAGTGTCGGGGCAAAATTTAAGCAGGGCTGAGCCGCTTGGTTCAGCCCTGCTTTTGTCTTTGACCGCGTTCAACTGAGTAGCTCTTTGAATTGCTGGGCGTCGTGCAGAGTGGCCCATGTGGGATCGGTGGCGAACCAGGCGCGCTGCTCGTTGCCCAGCGCGAGGGCGCGGGCGAGCCATGCAAGCGCGTCATTGTGTGCGCCTAGAAGGGCGTAAGCGGAGGCCAGCCAGTAGGCGGCGTCGGCGTCGGCGTCGGCGTTCGTCTGCACCTGTTCGGTCAACTCGGCGCGGGCCGCTTCGTGCGCACCCTGCCTGCTCAGACACATGGCGAGGATCGGGCGGACGCCGTGCATGTTCGGATGCGCGGCCAAAAGTTCGCGCATCAACGCGGCGGCCGGTGCGTGCGCGCCTGCGTAGAACTGCGTGAGCGCGCCCGCAATCATGAGCAGCGGACTGTCGGCCGCGGATGCGCGCGCCTGCTCAAGTTCGCGCTGCGCTTCGGTCGTGTGCTGTTGCGCGAGATGTATCAGCGCACGGTGATAGCTGGCGACGACATGCGCGGCCGGATCGAGCCGCGTAAGCCGGTCGAGGCTGCGGAGCGCACGGTCGTACTCGCCATCGAGCCGATGCAAGACAGCCTTCACAAAATAAACAACTGCTTCGTGCGCGGCTTGTTTCTGATAACGCGCCACCTCGGCCCGCGCCTTCTGCTTTTCGCCGCGCCAGAGATAGACGAAGACCAACAGCATGCGCGCTTCGACAATTTGCGGATCGAGCGCGAGTGCTTGATTGAAGGCGGCCTCGGCGCGTTCGTAATCGTCGCCGCCGCCGTAACCTTTGAAGACGCGGTTGGCATAACAAGCACCGAGACCGTCGTGCGCGAGCGCGAACGACGGATCGAGTTCGACGGCGGTTTGGAAATGTGCGATGGCGGCGTCGCAGTCGGCAGGTGCGAGCGTGCGGAAGATAAAGCGGCCGAAGAGGTCGCGCCCGCGCAGATATTCTTCATAAGCGGCGGCGCTGTTGGTCGCGGGCTGCGCGAAGGCGGCCTGCTCGTCCGGGCTTAGTTCCAGTCGCAGCCCGTCCACGATGCGCTGCGCGATCATGTCCTGTAGCGCGATGATGTCGGCGGCGGCGGCATCAATGCGGTCGCTCCACAATAAATCGCCGGTGTCAACGTCGAGCAACTGCGCGGTGACGCGCAGCCGGTCGCCCGCGCGCAGAAAACTTGCGCTCAGCACCGCGCCCACGGCCAACTCGCGGCCCGCGGCGCGCGGGTCGTGCTCCGCGCCCTGATAGCGCGCGATGACGGAACTAGGGCGCACCGTCAGCGAGCGCACTCGCGCCAACTCCGTGATGACCGCATCGGCGAGCGCAAACTCGTAGAAACTGACCGCCGGATCGTGGCTCAGATTTCGGAACGGCAAGACCGCGACGCTCTTTTTCTGTTCGCCGCCCACATTTGTCGGCGTCACGTGTACGTCCTGCGATGATTGGGAAGTCGTGACGTGGGTTGATGTGTGCGTGTCCGTGCTGCTGCGTCCGCGTCTTAGCCAGCGCACGGCGCGGGCGATGGGATTCGCGCTGCCCAGATGACGCGGGGCGGTCGGCGCTAAAATCTCACCGGATTGCAGCGCGGCACCAGCCGTCAACTCGTGCAAGACCGCGCGCAGTTCGGCGCGCAACTCGGCGGCGGTTTGATAGCGTGCGCGCGGTTCTTTTGCGAGCGCACGGTCAAGGATCGCTTGCAGGCGCGGCGGCGTTGCTTCCGGGCGCGCGAGGGCGAGCGGTTTGGGCGCGGCGTGCAGCACGGCATGGCGCACGTCCACCGCCGTTTTGCCTTGAAAGGGCCAGATGCCAGTCAGCATCTCGTAGAGCAGGACGCCCGTGGAGAAGATGTCGGCGCGATGATCGACGCGGTCGCCGCGCGCCTGTTCGGGTGCGGCATAGGTGGCCGTGCCGTAGGGCACGCCGATCTCGGTCAGGTCGATCCGGTGCGTATGATCAACCCGGGCCGCATCTTCGTCCAACAGTTTGGCGAGACCAAAGTCCAAGACCTTGACCAGTCCGGTGTCAGTCACCATTACGTTGCCCGCTTTGATGTCGCGGTGGATGATGCCGCGGGCGTGTGCAGCGACAAGCGCATCGGCGACCTGTGTGGCGATTGATAGGGCGCTGCGCAGTTCGAGCGGGCGACCGTTGACGAGTTGGCGCACGTTGCGGCCAGCCACATACTGCATGGCGATGAAGTGCAGCCCGGCCGCTTCGTTGAGATCGTAGATCGTGCAGATGTGCGGGTGGTCGAGCGAAGAAGCCAGCATGGCCTCGCGCTCGAAGCGCCGGAGGTTGACCTCTTTGCCGGTCAACTCCGGCGGCAAGACCTTGATGACAACGGTGCGACCAAGCTTCGTATTGACGGCTTTATAAACCGCGCCTTGCCCGCCCTCGCCGAGTTTTTCGGTGATGCGGTAGTTCAGGAGCGTAGCGCCGATCAGGGATGACATGGCAATCGGCGGCCAAGATAACGCTTTCCCGCGCCCCGGCCTAGCCCGGTTTGAAAGAATTAACGCGAAGTTATAGACGACTTAAAACTTCTGTGTTAGTATCCCGCCGCTTCGAACTATCTGGGTGTCAATTTTCCCAAAACGCTGTCCCACGGTTTTTCATCCTTGCTTTACCCGTGCGGTTAAGTCTTCAGACTGACCGCCATCCCTTAGGTTTTCGTTCTCTGACATCAGGCTGAAAGTAGGTCTGTCAGCGCTTCCCCTTGCGCTTGAAGTCAAACGTCAGGGGGCACAAGCAGCCCAACCGCCTGCTGCAAAACTGCGCAGCGCCGTACCGCCCGGCAGCGCCCTTATACGGCAACGGGGCGGCCCAACTAATTTCCGTAAGGAGTCAAATTATATATGGAAGCGACCGCCGCGACCCCCGCCCCCATCAACATCGAAAATCTGTGCGTCAACACCATTCGCACGCTCTCGATGGACGCCGTCCAAGCCGCCAACTCCGGGCATCCGGGCACACCGATGGCCATGGCCCCGGTCGCCTACCTGCTCTGGAACGAAATCCTGCGCTTCGATCCGGACGATCCGATCTGGCCGAACCGCGACCGCTTCGTCCTCTCGATGGGGCACGCCTCGATGCTGCTCTATTCGATGCTGCATCTGACGGGCGTCAAGGCCGTCAACGCGGAATATGAAGTGCCGGGCCATCCGTCCGTCACCATTGAGGACATCAAGAACTTCCGCCAACTCGACAGTCGTTGTCCCGGTCATCCGGAATATCGTTGGACATCGGGCATCGAGACAACGACCGGGCCGCTGGGGCAGGGCATCGCGACGAGCGTCGGCATGGCCATCGCTTCCAAGTGGCAAGCGGCTTATTTCAATAAGCCCGACCACGAGATGTTCAACTTCAACGTCTACGCGCTCTGCGGCGACGGTTGCATGATGGAAGGCATCTCGCACGAAGCCGCCTCGCTCGCCGGCCACCTCAAACTCGACAACCTCTGTTGGATTTACGATAACAACAAAATCACGATTGAAGGCAATACTTCGTGGGCGTTTAGCGAAGACGTGGCCACGCGCTTCATCGGCTACGGCTGGAACGTGACGCGCGTCGGCGACGCCAACGATCTTGACATGCTGCGCCGTGCCTTCGAGGTTGCGCGTAAGGAGACTTCGCGCCCGACGCTTGTTATCGTCGATAGCCACATCGCTTGGGGCGCACCCAACAAGCAGGACACGCACGCCGCCCACGGCGAGCCACTCGGCGAAGAAGAGATCAAACTGACCAAGCGCGCCTACGGCTGGCCTGAAGATGCTAAGTTCCTCGTGCCCGACGGCGTTTATGACAATTTCAAGAACGGCATCGGCGCACGCGGCAAGAAAGCGCGCGACGAGTGGTTCGCCAGAGTCGAAGAGTATCGCAAAGACAATGCTGAACTTGCCGACCAACTCGTCAAGATGCAGAAGCGCGAACTGCCCGACGGTTGGGACAAAGATATTCCCGTCTTCCCGACCGACGCGAAAGGTCTGGCCGGGCGCGATGCGTCAGCCAAGGTGCTGAACGCAATTGCGCCGAACGTGCCGTGGCTCATCGGCGGCTCGGCCGACCTTGCGCCGTCAACCAAGACGCGGCTCACGTTCGAGGGCGCGGGCGATTTCACCGCCGACAATCGCGCGGGGCGCAACTTCCACTTCGGCATCCGCGAGCATGAGATGTCAGCTATCCTGAATGGGCTCGCGCTCTCCAAGATTCGCCCCTACGGTTCGGGCTTCATGATCTTCTCCGATTACGCCCGCGCCGGCATCCGGCTCGGCGCGATCATGGAAATCCCGACCATCCACATTTTCACGCACGACTCCATTGGCGTCGGTGAAGATGGGCCGACGCATCAACCAATCGAGCAGTTGGCTTCGATGCGCGCGATTCCCGGTCTCATCGTCCTGCGCCCTGGCGATCCCAACGAGGTCGCGGAAGCGTGGCGCTTGATCATGAAACTGAAACACGAGCCAGTCGTGTTGGTGCTGAGTCGCCAGGCGATGCCGACGCTCGACCGCACTAAGTATGCGAGCGTTGAGGGTGTGCAGCGCGGCGGCTACGTCTTGGCCGATTCGACCAATGGTGGTCAGCCCGATGTCATCTTGCTTGGCACAGGCACGGAAGTCGGCTTGTGTGTCGAGGCTTATGAGCAACTCGTCGGCGAAGGCGTGAAGGCGCGCGTCGTCAGCCTGCCATCGTGGGAACTCTTCGAGCATCAGGATGAGGCTTATCGTGAGAGCGTCATTCCGTCGGCGGTGCGTGCGCGCGTCGCCGTCGAACAGGCGGGCACGTTCGGTTGGCGGCGTTACGTCAACTCGAACGACGCCATCATCGCCATGAAGACGTTCGGCGCGTCTGCCCCGCTCAAAGAATTGACCAAGAAGTTCGGCTTCACGCTCGAAAACGTGGTCGCCACGGCCAAGCGCGAAATCGAAAAGTTCAAGAGCTAAGAGTTATATATTGACGGCAGATGAAAGCTATCGCTCAGTTAATCGACGGTTTTCATCTGCCATCTCCAACCGAGGAGTGAAACAATGAGTAATCCCCTAGTTGAAATTATGAAGACGGGCCAGTCCATCTGGTACGACAACATCCGCCGGGCGATGCTGACGAGCGGCGATCTGGCGACGAAGATCAAAGAGGACGACCTGCGCGGCGTTACCTCGAACCCGACCATCATCGAAAAGGCCATTACCGGCTCGACCGACTACGACGAGCAGATGCGCCAACTTGTCCAATCCGGCAAGAGCGTGATGGACATCTATGAAGACCTCGTGATTGACGACATCGGTAACGCCGCCGACATACTCAAAACAGTCTATGATAAGACCGACGGCGTGGATGGCTACATCAGCCTTGAAGTTGACCCACGCCTGGCGTTCAAGACCGACGAGACGATTGAACAGGCCGACCGCTTGTTCAATCGCTTGGGTCGCAAGAACGTGATGATCAAGATTCCGGCGTCGCAAGAGGGCTTGCCGGCCATCGAAGAGTGTATCTCGCGCGGCATCAACATCAACGTCACGATGATCTTCTCGCTGGAGAACTACGAGCAGGTCGCGGACGCCTTCATCAAAGGTCTCGAACGGCGGGCCGCCGCAGGCAAGAACGTCGATCACATCGCCTCGGTCGCCAGTTTCTTCGTCTCGCGCGTGGATACGGCGATTGATAAAGACCTTGAGTACATGGCCCGCCACGCCGCCACGCCCGAAGAGAAGACGCGGCTCGAAGGTTTGCTCGGCAAGGCCGCGATTGCCAACGCCAAACTCGCCTACGCCCGCTTCAACGAAATCTTCCACGGCCCGCGCTTCGCCGATCTCCTGGCCAAAGGCGCGCAAGTGCAGCGACAACTATGGGCGTCCACCGGCACGAAGAACCCGGCCTACTCGGACGTGCTCTATGTGGATCAACTGATCGGGCCGGAGACGGTCAACACTGTCCCGCCCGCAACCTATACCGCGATCCGCGATCACGGCACGCCGAAGGTGACGCTCTCAGAGGGTCTGGCGGAATGCCGCACATTGTTTGACGATCTGAGAGGCGTCGGCATTGATATTGCCGCCGTGACGCAAAAGTTGCAGGAAGACGGGCTGGCTTCATTTGTCACCTCGTTCGATACGCTTGTCGAGTCCATCGAATCGAAGCGTGATGCGTTGTTGTCCGGCATCAACGAGAGGCTGACCGCGTCGTTGGGAAAGCATGCTGACGCCGTCAGTGCCGCCATCAAGGAAGCCGACAAGGGCGACGTGATGCGGCGCATCTGGCGCAAGGATGCGAAACTCTGGAAAGAGGACGAAGCGCACCAGGCGATTATTAAGAACGCGCTCGGCTGGTTGACCGTGCCCGATCAAATGATCGGCGCGGAAGAAGACCTTGTCGAGTTCGCTGATCGTATCCGCAACGTGCGCGAGTTCAAACACGTGATGGTCTGCGGTATGGGCGGCTCATCGCTTTGCCCTGAAGTGCTGCGCCAGACGTTCGGCAAGCAGGAGGGTTATCCCGAACTGCTCGTGCTAGATTCGACCGACCCCGATGCCTTCTCCGACATTGCGGATCAGATCGACATCACGCACTGCATGTTCATCATCTCGTCGAAGTCAGGCACGACGACCGAGCCGGCCGTCTTCTACAAATACTGGTGGGATCAGGTCTCCAAGCGCAAAGAGAATCCTGGCGAGTGCTTCATCGCCATCACCGATCCGGGCACGAAGATGGAAGCTGACGCGACGCGCGACAAGTTCAAACGCATCTTCCTGAACCCGGCCGACATTGGCGGGCGCTATTCCGCCCTCTCTTACTTCGGTCTCGTCCCGGCCGCGCTGGCTGGCATTGACGTGCGCAAGTTGCTCGACCGCGCTGAACGCATTGTCCACTCGTGCGCATCGGTTGTGCCGGCCGCCGATAATCCCGGCGCAAAACTCGGCGCGATCCTGGGCGAGTGTGCCAAAGCGGGGCGCGACAAATGCACGATCATCTGCGATCCGAAGATCGGCTCGTTCGGGCTGTGGGTCGAGCAGTTGTTGGCCGAAAGCACGGGCAAGGATGGCAAGGGCATCGTGCCGGTCGCGGGTGAAGCCTTGGGCACGCCATCGGTTTACGGCGATGATCGGCTGTTCGTCTCGATCTCCGTCGGCAAACTCGACAGCGAGGTAGATGCGAAGTTTAAGGCGCTCGAAGCGGCCGGGCATCCGGTCGTCTATCGCACGCTAACGGACATCTATGATCTCGGCGAAGAGTTCTTCCTCTGGGAGATCGCGACGGCGTTTGCGGGCTGGCGCATCGGCATCAATCCGTTCGATCAACCGAACGTGCAAGAGTCGAAGGACGCGACCAAAGAGTTGCTCGAAGCTTACACGCGCGACGGCAAGTTGACGGAGCAGGGCGTGCTGGCCAAAGACGACTCGCTCACGATCTATGCCGACGACAAGACGCGCGGCGAACTCGCTTCGTCGTCTGTCGCCGACGCGATCAAGGCGCATCTCGCGCGCGTCAAGCCGGGTGATTACATTGCGTTGCTTGATTACATCGAAGAGACGCCGGAGCATGAGGCGGCGATTCAGGCGATCCGCACGCATCTGCGCGATGCGACGAAGTGCGCGACCACGACCGGCTACGGCCCGCGCTTCCTGCATTCGACCGGGCAGCTACACAAGGGCGGCTCGGATGCGGGCGTCTTCATCCAGATCACCGCGCCCGACTCGCGCGACGTGCCGATTCCGGGCGAGCCTTACAGCTTCAACACGCTGAAGCAGGCGCAGGCGCTCGGCGATTTCCGCTCGCTCGCGTCGCGCGGCCGCCGCGCCATTCGCATTGACCTCGGCGCGAACGTGCTCTCCGGTCTCAAACGCTTGCAAGAGTTAATCGGCGCAGCCGTGCCCGTCGCGGGCGCAACGGCGAAGTAAACGCGGAACGCGGAAGGATGAAGGATGAATGATAAGCTGAAAACTGATTTCTTCATTCATCGTTCCGCGTTCATCATTCATCATTTCATTTGAGGATAAGACAATGGCCACACCGGAACAGACCCCTAAGTCAGCGAAGATCGGCATGATCGGCCTCGCCGTGATGGGCGAGAATCTCGCCATGAACATCGAGCGCAATGGCTTTCCCATCGCCGTCTATAACCGTGCCCCTGGGAAAGTGGACGATTTCGTCGCCCGCGCGGCCGGCAAACAAGTGATCGGCACGAAGTCGCCGGAAGAGTTCGTCAAGTCGCTTGAGCGGCCGCGGAAGATGATCCTGCTTGTTAAAGCGGGCGAGGCTGTGGACTGGACGATTGACCAGATCAAGCCTTTCATGGATCAGGGCGACATCATCATTGACGGCGGCAATTCCTATTTTCAAGATACCGAGCGGCGCGAGAAAGCGTTGAAGGCCGAGGGCTTCAACTTCATCGGCTCCGGCGTCTCCGGCGGCGAGAAGGGCGCGCTCTGGGGCCCGTCCCTTATGCCCGGCGGCGACAAAGACGCTTATGAACAGATTCGGCCGATCTGGGAAGCGATTGCCGCGAAGGTGGACGACGGCCCATGCGTTACCTACATCGGCCCCGGTGGCGCGGGCCACTACGTCAAGATGGTGCATAACGGCATCGAGTACGGCGACATGCAACTCATCGCCGAAGCCTACGACATGATGCGCGGCATCCTCGGCATGTCGGCCGACGAGATGGCCGACGTGTTCGACGAGTGGAATCGCGGCGATCTGGAATCGTTCCTGATCGAGATCACGGCGAAAATCTTGCGCGTCAAAGACCCGGAGACAGGGAAGCCGCTCGTTGATCTGGTGCTCGACAAAGCCGGACAGAAGGGCACGGGCAAGTGGACGAGCGACATTGCGCTCGACCTCGGCATCGTGACGCCGACGATTGACGCGGCCGTGGACACACGCAATCTGTCAGCGCGCAAAGAGGAGCGCGTCGAAGCGAGCAAGCAGATCAAGGGGCCGGAGCGCGGCAACTACGCGGGCGACAAGAAAGAGATGATCCAATGCATCCATGATGCCCTGTATGCCTCGAAGATTTGCTCTTATGCGCAGGGCATGAACTTGATCCGCGCCGGCTCGCAAGCCTGGAATTGGAATGTTGATCTGGGCGAATGCTCGCGCATCTGGAAGGGTGGTTGCATCATCCGCGCGCAGTTCCTCGACAAGATCAAACAGGCTTATCAACGTCGCGCCGATCTGCCGAGTCTGCTCGTCGATCCCGACTTCAATGCGTTTGTCGAACAGGCGCAGCCGAACTGGCGCAAGGCCGTGGCTACGGCCATCACGACCGGCGTGCCCGTGCCCGGCATGTCGGCCTCCATCGGTTACTTCGACTCGTACCGCGCGGCCGAGTTGCCGTTGAATCTGACACAGGCGCAACGCGACTTCTTCGGCTCGCACACCTACGAGCGCACGGACAAGCCCGGCGGTGGCATGATCCATACCGAGTGGGAAGAGCTACTCGGTAAGCAGTAACGATTCAGTCGGCCGCGCGTGGGCGCTCAAACGGTTCGCGCGCGGCCGGCGACAGTATCCCTGCGTCGAGCGAAAGCTTGCCGGTCATCAATGAAACAGTCTGAAATATCTGATCGGCTTACGCAGTTGGCCCGGCGCAGGGCTTAATGCCGCAGTTGAACTCGTCATTTCTTTGAGCCATTCATCATCGAGGAACCAGTGATGTCAGCAGCAACCGTGATGGACAATCCTTTGCGCGAAGGATTGCGCCTTGAGCGCACGGCCGAGCCGTGTACCGTGATCATCTTCGGCGCGACCGGCGACTTGACCAAGCGCAAACTCGTGCCCGCGCTCTATCGCCTTGTGCAAGAGCGCCTTATCCCCGGCGAGTTCGCCATCGTCGGTGCAGCCCGCACCGAGATGAGCCACGACGACTTTCGCGGCAAGATGAAAGAAGCCATCGGCCAGTTCTCCGAAGCGAAGAGCGTGGACGAAGAAGTCTGGGCGTCCTTCGCGCAGGGGCTTTACTACTCGGCCGTCAACATCGATCAGCCGGAAGATTATAAAAAGCTCAACGACCTGCTCGATCAGATCGACCGCGAGCGCGGCACGCAAGGCAACCGCGTCTACTATCTCTCGACCATGCCGTCGCTTTATGCCGAGGCGGTCAAACAGTTGGGTGAAGCCGGGCTAGTTGATCAGTCCAAAGGTTGGCGGCGCGTCATCATCGAGAAGCCGTTCGGCACCGATCTGGCCAGCGCGCAGCAACTGAACAAAGACATTCACCAGCACATTGACGAGTCGCAGATTTATCGCATCGATCATTATCTCGGCAAAGAGACGGTGCAGAATCTGCTCGTCTTCCGTTTCGCCAACGGCATCTACGAGCCGCTCTGGAATCGGCAGTACATCGACCACGTGCAAATCACGAACGCCGAGACGGTGGGCGTCGAAGGGCGCGGCGGTTACTACGACAAAGCGGGCGTCGTGCGCGACATGATCCAGAACCACGTCTTTCAAGTGCTCTCGATTGTCGCGATGGAGCCGCCCGCGAGCCTCAACTCCGAGTCGGTGCGCGACGAGAAGATCAAGGCGATGATGGCGGTGCGGCCGTTTACGCCGGAGCGCGTGCGCAACGAATGTGTGCGCGGGCAATACGGCCCCGGCTCGATCAACGGTAAGCCCGTGCCCGGCTATCGGGAAGAGGGCGGCGTGCCGCCTGATAGTGCGACCGAGACCTTCGCGCTTGTCCCCATGTACTTTGATAACTGGCGGTGGTCGGGCGTACCCTTCTACATTCGTTCGGGTAAACGACTGGCCAAGCGCGTCACCGAGATCGCCATCCAGTTTAAGAACGCGCCGCATCCGCTTTTCGGCCGCGAGATGATGGAGCAGGTCGCGCCCAATCAATTGATCATCCGTGTGCAGCCGGACGAAGGTATCTCGCTGCGCTTCGGCGCGAAAGTGCCCGGCCAGGTCACGCGCATTCGTGACGTGAACATGGACTTCCGCTATGGCTCGTCCTTTGGCGTCCAACTCGCCGAAGCTTACGAGCGGCTGTTGCTCGACTGTATCCTCGGCGACCCGACGCTCTACGCCCGCACCGACATGACCGAGCGCGGCTGGGAGATCGTCATGCCGATCCTGGAAGAATGGGCCGCGACGAAGGCCGATGCCCCGTTCCCGAACTACGAAGCCGGTTCGTGGGGGCCGCAGGCGATCCATGACATGTTAGAAAAGGACGGACGCCGTTGGCGGCGGCCGTAAGAGTCTTTCGGCTTGAACGGGGTTGACAGAGCAACCGAAATTCTGAACTGAATACTTAACGGGCATCATGGAAACACAAACTCACGAAAGCGCCGGCGCTGTCTCGGTCGCAGGGATCGACGTTGGCAAACTCGAAAAAGAACTGGCCGCGATGTGGCAGCCGGCTAAGGGCGCGGATGGGGCCGCTAACGAAGCAGGCATGACGCGCGTGTGCGTGTTAAATCTGATCGTCTATGCTGGACAGGACGAAGATCGCGCGGTGATTGATCAAGCGCTCGAAGATGTAACCGCGCAGACGCCGAGCCGCGCCATCTTGCTCATCGCCGACCGCGCCGGGGCCGATGCCAAACTGGAAGCGTATGTCTCTACCAGTTGTCAGACATCGAGCAAAGGCGTGAAACAGGTCTGCGGCGAACAGATCACGATTGAAGCAAGCGGGCCGGTGCTGGAAAACGTCTCGACGGCGATTGAGCCGTTGCTGATGCCCGATGTGCCGGTCTTCCTGTGGTGGAAAGACATTCCGCACTATGAGGATAAGCTCTTCAATCGGCTGGTCGATCTGTCAGACCGCGTCGTCATCGATTCGCTCGCCTTCGATCATCCACACGAAGATATACAACGGCTAGCCGAGATTATCCGCAACCGGCCGCAATTCATGACTGTTAGCGACATCAACTGGGGGCGCATGACGGCGTGGCGCACGCTGCTCGCCAGCTTCTGGGACGTGCCCGACTATCGCGCGTCGCTGGATCAGATCGACAATGTCGTCATCGAATACGACCCACCTGACATTGCTCATGAACAGATTGCGGCGCAAGCCTTGCTCATCACGGGCTGGCTGGCCGCGCGTCTTGGTTGGATGGTGAGCGCCGAGGGCGCGGCAGTTGATGGCCCGGTGCATCGTATCAGCGCGCAGGGTCTTGGCGGGCGGCAAATTACCATCGAGTTTCGCGCGGCGCTTGACCGCGAAGGCCACGACGGCATGCTGGCGTCTGTCACGCTAAAGTCCGGACCAGGGGCGGCCGAGTTTTCCGTTGCCATCAATGAAGCCGGTACGAAACTCAGCACGGAGGCGCACGTCAGCGATGCGCGCCAGATCGAGCGCGTCTTAGCTTACGAGCAAAAGACCGAAGGGCAGCGGCTCAGCCGCGAGTTGGGGCTGCTCGTGCGCGATAAGGTTTACGAGCAGACAGCGGCGGCAGCAGCGCAAATGCTGGCCGCGCTGCCACGTGGTTAGTCGCAGTCGAACAATAACACACAACAGGCGAAGAACATGATTCTGGCTGGAGACATCGGCGGCACGAAAACCAACGTCGCCCTCTTTGCAGAGGACGCGCAACAACTCGGCACGCCCATCAATCAAAAGAGCTTTCCGAGTAAGCAATACCACTCGCTCAACGCGATCATCGAGGAGTACGTCGCGGCCAACCCGGCCGAGGTGCATGCCTCTTGCTTCGGGATCGCCGGCCCCGTCGTCGGCGGGCGCGTCGAGACGCCGAACCTCGCGTGGACGGTGGACGGCGACGCGCTCGCGCGCACCATCGGCGTCGAGCATGTTGCGCTCATCAATGATCTCGAAGCAACGGCCTATGGCATCGAGGGTTTGAAGGACGAGCAACTCTACACGCTCAGCGCAGGCGAAGCGCGCGAAGGGCATCGCACCTTGATCGCTGCGGGCACAGGCCTCGGCATGGCCGGCATTTTCTGGGACGGCCAAAAATATCGCCCGATTGCGTCTGAAGGTGGGCACGCCGATTTCGCCCCGAGCAATGTCGAGGAGATCGAACTGCTGCGCTATCTGACAGATAAATTCCACGGCCACGTCAGCTACGAGCGGGCGCTGTCCGGCCCCGGACTGTTTAATATTTACAGTTTCTTGCGCGACACGAAGCGGGCGGAAGAGCCAGCCTGGTTAGCTGAAGGGATCGCCAACGGCGATAAAACGGCGGCCGTCTCGAAGGCCGCATTGGGCAATAAAGCTGAGATCGCGGTCAAGGCGCTTGATTACTTCGTGCTGATCTATGGCGCAGCGGCCGGGAATCTGGCGCTGACGTTTAAATCAATCGGCGGGCTTTACATCGGCGGCGGCGTCGCGCCGAAGATCATCGAGAAGTTGAAAGACGGCAGTTTCATGACGGCCTTTCAAGACAAAGGGCGCATGTCCGCGCTCGTCGGCGCGATTCCCGTCCACGTCGTCCTCGACGACAAGACCGCACTCTATGGCGCGGCCCGTTGCGCCTTCAACAATAACAGCAGGTGACAACAAGCGATGGCCACTCCTGAAGCCGCCCCCAATATACTCGTCTTTGACGATGCGGAAGATGTCGCCCATGCCGCCACGCGCCGGTTCATCGAACTAGCGCGCGCAGCCATTGCCGCGCGCGGGCGCTTCAGCGTCGCGTTGGCCGGTGGTTCGACGCCGAAGCGCGTCTATGAACTGCTCGCGACCGAAGAGTTCAGCGGGCAACTCGATTGGCCGCGCGTCTATATCTTCTTTGGCGATGAGCGCAGCGTGCCGCCCGATCATCACGAGAGTAATTATCGCATGGCGCGCGAGGCGCTACTCGCGCATGTTATGCTGCCGTTGGAGAATGTGCATCGCATGAAGGGCGAAGGCGACGCGGTGGCCAATGCGCGGCTCTATGAAGAAGAGTTGCAAGAATTTTTCAACGGCGCACAGTGGCCGGAGTTCGATCTCATCATGCTTGGGATGGGTGACGATGGGCACACCGCGTCGCTCTTTCCCGGCAGCCTCGCGCTCAAAGAGGAGGGCGCGTGGGTAACGGCGAACTGGGTTGAGAAGTTCAACACCTTCCGCATCACGCTGACCGCGCCCGCCATCAATCATGCCGCGCACGTCATGTTTATCGTCACCGGCGCGGGCAAAGCCGACCGCCTGCCCGAAGTGCTGCATGGGCCGCGCGAGCCGGAGCGCTTGCCTTCGCAATTGATCAAGCCGACGCCAGGCATGCTTGAATGGTTCACAGACAAAGCGGCAACGGCGAAGCTGCAATAACCAGTATCCTGAGAATGATTATGAAACCAAAACGCATTGCTATCGGCAGCGACCACGCCGGCTTTGAGGCGAAGGAACAGGCGAAGCGCGACATTGAGTCGCTCGGGCTGGAAATTGAAGACAAGGGCACGAGCGGGCTACAGAGCGTGGATTATCCAGACTTCGGCGCGGCCGTCGGTCAAGCAGTCGTCAATGGCGAAGTGGATCGCGGCGTCGTCATCTGCGGCTCAGGCATCGGCATCTCGATTGCGGCCAATAAAGTCCACGGCGTGCGCGCGGCGCTCTGTTGGAATGAAGAGACGGCACGGCTGGCGCGGCAACACAACGACGCCAACGTGCTCTGTATCGGGGCACGCTTCATCGAACCGGACTTGGCTGCGCGCATGATCCGCGTCTTCATGGAGACCGAGTTCGAGAGCGGCCGGCATCAACAGCGCGTCGATAAGTTGACGACGCTGGATGATGCGCGGTGAGAGTGGATTTGAACCGTTTGCTCTAAATGCGCCCAGACTAATCGCACGCAAAGACGCAAAGGCGCAAAGGAAACCGCGAGCTTTTCTTTGCGCTTTTGCGTCTTTGCATGAGCGAATTTCATGCGCTGCTCGAAGCGTAAATTGTCCGTTAAACTTACCAGATCATTCACGAAGACACGCATGCCAACCAAAGAACAAGAGCGACTGCGCGCCCCGTATACGACCCCGATCCCGCCGTGGCGGCGCTGGGGGCCTTACGTCTCGGAGCGCGCGTGGGGCACGGTGCGCGAAGACTACAGCGCGGACGGCAATGCGTGGGACTACTTCCCGCATGACCATGCGCGCTCACGCGCCTATCGTTGGGGCGAGGACGGTTTAGCCGGCATTTGCGACCGCTATCAACTGCTCTCCTTTGCGCTTGCGCTCTGGAACGAGCACGATCCGATCTTGAAGGAGCGTCTATACGGGACGGTCTCCAGCGAGTCGAATCACGGCGAGGACGTGAAGGAGTATTATTTCTATCTCGATTCGACGCCGACACACTCGTACATGAAGTATCTGTACAAGTATCCGCAAGCCCAGTTTCCCTACGGGCAATTAGTTGGCGAGAACCGCGCGCGGGCCGGGCGCAACCAGCCGGAGTTCGAGTTGCTCGACACAGGCGTGTTCAATGAGGATCGGTACTTCGATGTGTTCGTCGAGTATGCAAAGTCGGGCCCCGATGACATCTGCATCCGCATCGAAGCGTTCAATCGCGGCCCCCAGGACGCGCCGCTCCACATCCTGCCGCATCTCTGGTTTCGCAACACGTGGGGTTGGGGCGCGCAAGCTTGGGGGCCTGATGCGAAGCCTGAGCCGATCATCAAAGCAGGGGCACAGGGCGACGGCTGGCTCAGTCTCGAAGCCTCAGATGAGCGGGCCGAACCGTTGCCGAATCTACCGTTCGCATACAAACTCGGCCCGCGCTACCTCTACGGGCAGAGCGAAGGCGCGGAACTGCTGTTCACCGATAACGAGACGAACGGGCCGCGCATCTGGGGCTGGGGCGCGCAGAGCCGCAAGCCTTACGTCAAAGACGCCTTCCATAACCACATTATCGCGGGTGAGCCGTCCGTCAATCCAGACCGCATTGGCACGAAGGCTTGCTATCACTACACACGCAACGTGCCGGCCGGCGGCTCGGTCGTCGTGCAACTGCGCCTCACGGATCAGGTGCTGCCTAAGCCGCTCAGCGATTTTGATGAGATCGTGACCAGCCGCCGCGCTGAAGCGGACGAGTTTTATGCCGCGATCCAACCGCCGCGGGCGACCGTTGACGAACGGCGCGTGCAGCGGCAGGCGTTCGCGGGGATGCTGTGGAGCAAGCAGATTTATATTTACGACGTGCAGAAGTGGCTGGAAGGCGATGACCCGAATTTTCCACCACCCGAAGCACGCAGCCGGATACGTAATTTTCGCTGGAAGCATTTGAACTCGATGCGCGTTTTGTCCATGCCGGACAAATGGGAGTATCCGTGGTTCGCGGCTTGGGACTTGGCGTTTCATTGTGTGCCACTCGCAATCGTTGATGCGGAGTTTGCGAAGGAGCAATTGTGGCTCTTGCTCTTCGAGCAGTTCCAACACACGAACGGGCAGATACCGGCCTACGAGTGGGAGTTCTCCGATCTCAACCCGCCGGTGCATGCGTGGGCCGTCTGGCGCATCTACAACATGGATCGCTTGCAGACAGGCAAGGGCGACCGGCTGTTTCTGGAAAAGTGTTTCCACAAATTGCTGATCAATTTCGCGTGGTGGGTTAACAAAGTAGATAGCGAGGGCAATAACGTTTTCGAGGGCGGTTTCCTCGGCCTTGATAACATCACGGTCGTAGATCGCAGCACGCCGTTGCCGAACGGCGCGAAGTTGGAGCAATCGGACGCGACCGGTTGGATGGGCATGTTCTGTCTGAACCTGATGCGTATCGCGCTCGAATTGGCGCACGAGGACAAGGCTTACGAGGGGCTGGCGACGAAGTTCTTCCAACACTACGTCTATGTCGGCGCGGCGATGAAACATATGGGCAACCGCAACTATCAGTTGTGGGATGAGAAGGACGGCTTCTTCTACGATGTGTTGCGATACGCCGATGGCACGTTCCACAAGTTTCGCGTGCGCTCGCTCGTGGGCTTGATTCCGCTCTACGCGATTGAACGCTTGGAAGAAGATTGGATCAAGCCGTTCCCCGAATTCAACTCGAACCTGCAATGGTTCTTGAAGAATCGGCAAGACCTGGTGCAGCGGTGCGTGACGACGGTCACCCGCGAAGACGGCCGTGTCGTCCACGTGCTGGCTATCGTCAACGAAGAACAGATGCGCCATTTGCTCGAACGCATCTGGGATCCGAACGAGTTTCGTTCTGAATACGGGCTGCGCAGTTTGTCGAAATTCCACGAGCAGCATCCGTTCTCGTTCGGCGACAATCAGGTCGGGTACGAACCGGCTGAATCCGTCGTGATGCTCAAGGGCGGCAACTCGAACTGGCGCGGGCCGCTCTGGTTTCCCACGAGTTTTCTAATGATCGAATCGCTGCGCAAACTCGGCAAAGCGTTCGGCGCGGCGGTGGCGATTGACAGCCCCGTGGCGGGTGAGCCAGCGGTCACGCTCGACGAGATGGCGCGCGGCTTCGCTGACCGCATGATCTCGATCTTCACGCGCGACGAAAAAGGTGTCAGACCCGCGCATGGTTGGTACGAGAAATTCCAGACCGATCCGCACTGGCGCGATCTCGTCCTCTTCTACGAATACTTCCACGGCGACACCGGCATGGGCCTCGGCGCATCGCATCAGACAGGCTGGACGGGCCTCGTCGCCTCGCTGATTGACGAGTGGCGGCGTTAGCCACGGGAAAGAACGATATGTCAGCATCTTTTAACGGCGCGGAGATGACGTTGCTGAACGCGCTTGCCCAGAATTATCCGACTGCCAGCACGGCGCTCGCCGAGGCGGCCGGGTTGCACGCCGCGCTCGCGTTGCCCAAAGGGGTTGTCCACATTGTCAGCGACGTGCATGGCGAGTACAAGAAACTGCGCCACATCATCAACAATGCTTCGGGTTCGCTGCGCCCGTTAGTCAATCGGCTGTTCAAAGATCAACTGTCAGAGGGTGAACAAAAACATCTGCTCGCCGTGCTCTACTATCCGCGCGAGTACATGGAATACGAGCACGCGGAACTGAGCGAGCCGGAACGCCGCCGCGCCTGGGTGCGCCGGACGCTCCGGCAGCAATTCCAGATCGTGCGCGCGTTGGCGCACAGTTATCGCCGCGCACAGCTAGCCGCCCTGCGCCCGCCTGAGTTCGCGGAACTGTTCGCGGAGTTGCACGACGAGCCGTTTACGGGCCGCGACGAAGCTTATGTCAACGCTATGCTCGACGCCTTAGCGGCCCACAATCAGGATTTGGCGGCGGTGCGCGCCGCCTCGCGCTTCGTGCGCGATCTCTCGGTCGCGGAGATCATCGTCGCGGGCGATCTCGGCGACCGGGGGCCACGGCTCGATAAAGTATTGGATTATCTGATGGAGCAGCCACACGTCGCGTTCACGTGGGGCAATCACGATGTC
Organism: Pyrinomonadales bacterium; assembly: GCA_038322995.1. GTDB lineage: Bacteria > Acidobacteriota > Blastocatellia > Pyrinomonadales > Pyrinomonadaceae > QHXQ01. The sequence goes on along the minus strand of JBBQGM010000011.1, from coordinate 30,447 downwards.
TCCTGGATGGGCGCGTGCCTCGGGCAAGAGGCGTTGATCGCAACCGTGTTGCGCATCTCTTTGCGTTATCGCCGCCTGTCGCAACTTGAAGAAGGCTACGGGCTCATCATCACGCCGCTCGAAAAACTTGCACGCACGGTTTACGCCGACGATCCGGCCACCTGCTTTAAGACAAAGGGCACAGGCTTGCGCGATGATCTATTGATGGCGCGCATGCAAAAGGCGGTTGCGATCATTCAGTTCAAACTCGAAGGGCAGACCAGTCGGCGGCATCCTGAGTGGGAGATGGAAGCGCGCAACCTGCTACACCGGATCAACTTCGAGGAAAAAAACATCGAGATAGACGGCCACACGTATCCATTGCTCGATTCATTCTTGCCGACGATTGATCCCGCCGACCCTTATGCGCTGTCGGCGGAAGAGCGCACGTGTATGGATCGTTTGCGGCAATCGTTCGTGTCGAGCAGCCGGCTGTGGCAGCACATGTCCTTCATCGTGCGGCATGGCGCGATGTGGCTGCGACGCGACCACACGCTCATCTTCCACGGTTGTGTGCCGGTGGACGAGAGCGGCGCGGCCTTGGCGGTCGGTGTGGGCGGCCAGGAACGCGGCGGGCGCGACTTATTCGACGCACTCGATTCGGTGGTGCGCCGCGCGTTCCGCAAGGGCGCGCAAGCAATCGACGAGGACGCAGACTGGCTCTGGTATCTGTGGACGGGCCCGCGCTCGCCGCTCTTCGGCAAAGATCGGATGGCGACGTTTGAGACATATTTCGTGGCCGATAAGGCCGCCCGCAAAGAGAATAAGAATCCATACTTCAAACTCATCCACGACGCGGAGTTTTGTCGCCGGCTCGCGGCTGGGTTCGGCGTGATGGCGGACGAGTTGATCGTGAACGGGCACGTGCCGGTGAAAATCGAGAAAGGCGAAGAGCCGGTGAAGACCGGCGGCGGCGCGGTGACGATTGACGGCGCGTTCTCCGAAGCTTACGGCGACCGGGGCTACACGCTCATCCTCGCGCCCGAACGGGTCGCGCTGGCGGAGCATCATCACTTCGAGTCCATCGCCGAGGCGATTACCACCGGCGCGGACATCGTGCCGAAAGTAACGACCGTGCGGGCCTACGAGCGGCCCCGGCTCGTCGCCGATACCGAAGAGGGCGCAGCCATGCGCCAACGCCTCGACGCCCTTGAACGACTGGTGTGCGCTTATGAAGAAGGCGCGCTGCTGGAAAAGTAAGTGCGGTGGAAACACTGACCGGGCGCGGAGAGCATTGCGGTCTCCGCGCCCGGTCAGCGTTTAGGCCTTACGCTATGCTTATGCGACTCCGGCCAGTTCGGCCGCGCGCTGGCCGCTCTCAGCTTTTTTAACTGTATAGACGGTGGTCTCAAGGGTCTTGCCTTTGACCTGCACATTGCCGAGCGGTTCGGTCTCATAGTCGCGCCCGATCATCTGGGCCGTGCCGTCGCTGATCAGGATGTCCACGCCCTTTTCCTTCGTGGTTGATTCAAGGCGCGCCGCCAGATTTACGGTGTCGCCAATAATCGTATATTCCAGCCGGCCCTCCGCGCCAACCACGCCGCAAGTGGCGACGCCCGTGTGGATGCCGACACCGATCTTGAAGGTCGGCCGCTTGACGTAGTCACCGTTTTGATGCGTCGCCGCTTCTTCCTTGTTAAGCCGCTGCCATTCCTGATTCATCTGGTCAACCTCTTCAAGCATCGCCAGCCCGCATGCGACGGCCGCGTTGGCCTCCAAATTGTCGCCGCGGGCGACAGGCGCACCGAACACAATCATCAACCCGTCGCCGATGTATTTGTTGATGTGTCCGCCATATGACGAGATGACCTTGTGCATGCGGCTGAAATATTCGTTGAGCCACATCACAACCACTTCGGAGTTGACTGATTCGGAGAGGGTGGTGAAGCCGCGTATGTCTGTAAAGATGAGCGTGACGGTGCGGCGCTCACCGCCGAGCCTGAGCGCCTCACGTTGATCCCAGAGCGTATCGGCGACTTCCGGCGACACGCAGCGCGAGAAGATATCCATAATCTGCGCCCGCTCGTTCTCTTTCTCTTCACGAATCGCGCGCTCGTGCGCATAACGCAGCAGGAAACCGGACAGCGCTAATACACCGACGCCCACTTCTGAAGTCATCACAGGTAAGATCAGCCCGCGATGGTTGAACGCCCACGTCGAGATTGAGAGGATGCCGATGGCCACTACCACCACCACGAGCGCGCCGAGCGACGCGCGGAACGTGAAGACGGCCGCCGCCACTAGTCCGATCACAACGAACAACATCAAGATGCGCGGCGGAAAAGTAAGTTGCCGTAGATACTGGCCGAAGAGCATCGTGGCGGCGATGTTGCCGTGAATCTCGACGCCGGGCATCAACGCAGGCGTGGTATTGATCTGTCGCCCGCGCAGCCGCGCCCAGAAGGTGGAGATCAGTCCCGGCTTGTAGTAGGGCGTGGCAAAGAGGTCGGGCGCGTCGTTGTTGGTCGCGCCGATCAGCACGATGCGATCTTTGAATAAGTCAGCAGGAATTTGCGCATTGTCTTTGAAGAGAATGTCGCCGGCCGAGACATATTTGAAACTGGGGGTGCGACTGCGAAAGTCGATCTGCATCGTCGCGTCGTTGCGCAACGGGATTACGTTGTCGCCAAACTTGATCGTCTGATCGGGTTGCGCTTCCACCGGCTTGTCGGCGTAAATCTGTGCGATGTTGCTGGCAAAACTGGAGTCCACCGTGCCGTCGGGCGCGATGTGCCCCAGATAAGCCGTGCGGCGGAAGCCATCGCTGTCGGAGGGTAGATCAGAGAAGCCGACAGCCGATACCGCATCGACGAATTCCGGCAGCGGTTTGATTTCCGACTTCATTCCACCTTCCGCCAGTTTCTTCACGATGACGACGTTGCCCGCGTTATTAATCGAGTCAATCAGTTGCTGATCAAGCGCCTTGTCGTTCTCGGATAGGCCGCTTCGTTCGCTGAAATAAACGTCCACCCCGATGACGCTTGCGCCGCCCTGACTGGCGCGGTCGATCAGCCGTGCATAGTAGCTGCGCGGCCAGTTTTGCAGCCGCACGTTCGACTCGTGGATGGTGTCTTCGTCCACGCCGATAATCGTGATCGGTTGCTGCAAGCCGCGCTCGCGCTGCTCCGGGTGCAGCACATCACGCATCTGGAATAGGAAATCCAACCCGGACTCTTCAAGGCTCGTCACCAGGCCGTAAGAGTAGGAGGTGAACTTGCCGTTCGCGTCCGTCATCGGGCGCATAGCGAGCGTTAGCACCGCCCAGATAATAAGCGACAGTCCGACCGCCAGCACCCAGTACCAATGGCGGAGCAGATGAGAAGCGATGGAGAGTTTGCGTCGTTGGGGCATAAGCTTGGTTCGTTGCTGGCTGCGGGCGCGGGCCCCAAGTGCGGGCGGCGGGCGATATGCACAGCCGGGTAGTTTGCCGGTCTGGTATAAGCGAACGGTGTCTGGCGTGGGCTTAGTGCGCGTTGGCGGCGCGCGTGCAGAACATTCGCCCGAACAGCCCCGGCGCGGCGGCTCAAGCGCGCGGATTGTACCGCCGACAGGAAACAGGGTCAACCGATTGCTTCGCGCCCGCCCGGGCCACTCACTTTTGTTGCACACTATAATAGGGCAATTCCAGTCCGGAGATGCTGATGACCTCTTCGCGGAAATTCATGTTTTGCTCTTGCACTTGCGTGTAAGCGGCCGCGGATAGTAGGATTTCGCCCATCTTGGCCACGTCCTCACCTAGCTTACAAGCGAGATTCATCTCATCGCCAAATAGATCGCGATCCTCTATGTTGAGGATACGCCCGTAGCCGATACCAATAGAGACATAGAGGCGGTGGCTCTCGGGCAGCAGCCGATTGGCGGTGCTCATATGGCGTGTGATCTTCTGGCTGGCGCGGATGGCGTCGGCTACTGTATCGAACAGGCAGTAAAGATTGTCGGCCTCCGCTTTGACCAGCAACCCGCCCTCTTCCTGTACACATGGGCAGGCGACCAGTTGCATCTGATGGATCATCAACAAAAATGGGACGATGCCGTGGCGTTGGGTGAGGCGCGAGAAACCGGACATGTCCAAGATCATGATCGACTTATCTTGGCCGAACATTTCTTCGATCTCGCGCGTAATTTCCACACGTCGTTCGGGCTGCTCGATCATATCGTTGAGCAAGCGTTCCAGGTTGGCGCGCGTGTTATGGCGCGCGATGGGTTCATTATTGTCGCTGGTAGCAGGGGGCGTTGACATATATTTCCTTCAAGTGTCTGGGTTCACGTTGCGCGGATATTGTTAGCACAAATGAGCGCCGCGCGCCCAATGGTTTTAGTCCATACCGATAGCGGTGGCCCCTGGCGTCCAATCTTGACTTAAAAGTAAGGTATTGCTTATAATGCCGCTATGCCGGACATAGTACGATCAAAGTTGGAGCGTGCGATATGAAAGTTTCCGCGCAGGAAGAATACGGGTTGCGCTGTCTCTTGCAACTCGCACCGCTCGCCGGGGACGGGTATCTGACGCTGGCGCAGCTCGCCGAGCGCGAAGGCCTGTCAGTGGCGAATGCCGGCAAGCTGATGTGGATTTTGAATAAGGCGGGCCTGGTTAAATCGATCCGGGGCACGAAGGGCGGCTACCGGTTGGCGCGCCCCGCCGCCGAGATACACTTGAGCGAGATCATCAAAGTGTTGGACGACGACGTGCTGGCCGGGCACTGCAAGAGCTATACAGGCGTGCTTGATACTTGCGTCCACACAGGCAATTGCGGCATCCGGCCGGTTATCGTCGGCTTGCACGACATTGTTGAGCAGGCATTGTCTGGTATCACGCTCGCGCAACTGCTCGGCACGGAAGCGAAGGTTGAGAATCGGCTGCACCGGATTCACGCGCTGCCGCGCCACGTTGAGGCGACGGGCCGCAGGGCGTAAGCAACGGCATTGTGGCTGATAGGCACAACGGATTTGATTTTATGTGGATAGAAAGGCCATCAAACAATGGCCGCTTGAGAGAGAAACAATGAGCACAATCGAACTGCTGACGAACAAAGAATACAAGTACGGCTTCGTGACCGACATCGAGTCGGATGTGATCCCTAAGGGTCTCAGCGAAGAGACGGTGCGGCTGATCGCGGCGAAGAAGAACGAGCCAGAGTGGATGCTGGAGTTTCGCCTGAAGGCCTATCGTCAATGGCTCAAGATGACCGAGCCGAAGCATTGGCCGAACGTCACCTATCCGGCGGTAGATTATCAAGACATGATCTACTACAGCGCGCCGAAACAGAAGGCTGTGAAGGCGAGCCTCGACGAAGTCGATCCTGAATTGCTGCGCACGTTCGAGAAACTCGGCATCCCGCTCACAGAGCAGAAGCAACTCGCAGGCGTGGCCGTTGATGCTGTTTTTGATTCGATGTCGGTGGCGACGACCTATAAAGAGAAATTAAAAAAGCACGGCGTCATCTTCTGCTCGTTCACAGAAGCGGTGAAAGAATATCCGGAACTGATCAAGAAGTATCTCGGCTCGGTCGTGCCCGTGAATGACAACTACTTCGCGACGCTCAACAGCGCGGTCTTCTCCGACGGTTCGTTCGTCTTCATCCCGAAGGGGGTGCGTTGCCCGATGGAGCTTTCCACCTATTTCCGCATCAACAACGCTGAATCGGGGCAGTTCGAACGCACACTCATCGTCGCCGAAGAAGGCGCGCACGTTTCTTATCTCGAAGGCTGCACCGCGCCGAAGTTTGACCGCAATCAGTTGCACGCGGCTGTGGTCGAACTTGTTGCGCTTGACGATGCCGAGATTAAGTATTCGACGGTGCAGAACTGGTATGCGGGCGATGAGGAAGGCAAGGGCGGCATTTACAACTTCGTGACCAAGCGCGGCAAATGCGCGGGCCGCAACTCGAAGATCTCGTGGACGCAGGTTGAGACCGGCTCAGCCATCACCTGGAAATATCCGTCGTGCATCTTGCAAGGTGACAACTCGGTCGGCGAGTTCTACTCGGTGGCATTGACCAATCACGCGCAACAAGCCGACACGGGCACGAAGATGATCCACATCGGCAAGAACACGCGCTCGACGATCATCTCGAAGGGCATCTCTGCCGGCAAGTCGAATAACAGCTATCGCGGTCTCGTCAAAATCCAAGCGGGCGCGGCGGGCGCGCGCAATTATACGCAGTGCGACTCGTTGCTCATCGGCGACAAGTGCGGCGCGAACACATTTCCTTACATCGAAGTGCTGAACAACACGGCACAGGTCGAGCATGAAGCGACCACGTCGCGTATCAGCGAAGATCAACTCTTCTACTTGATGCAGCGCGGGCTGTCGCAAGAGGACGCGGTCTCGCTCATCATCAACGGTTTCTGTCGGGCGGTGTTCCGCGAATTGCCGATGGAATTTGCTGTCGAAGCGCAGAAGTTGCTCGGCATGAAATTGGAAGGCAGTGTGGGCTAAAGAGCTACTGGCTGTTAGCTAAGACGAATGCTGAAGGCCAATTGCTGACAGCTTTTTTAAGGAGAGAGTGGAGTGTTAGAAATTCGTAATTTGCATGCGACCGTTGAAGGTAAAGAGATTTTGCGCGGGCTGAATCTGACGGTGAACAAGGGCGAAGTGCATGCCATCATGGGGCCGAACGGGTCAGGTAAGTCTACGCTCGCGAAAGTGCTGGCGGGGCATCCGGCCTATGTAGTCACGAGCGGCGAGGTCTTGTACGAAGGCCAGAACCTGTTGGAACTTGAGCCGGATGTGCGTGCGCGTGAAGGTGTGTTCCTCGCGTTCCAATATCCGGTCGAAGTGCCGGGCGTCTCGAACGCGCAGTTTTTGCGGCTGGCGTACAACGAGAAGCGTAAGCATCTTGGTGAAGAAGAACTTGATCCGTTGGAGTTCAAAGATCTGTTGACCGAGCGCGCGAAGGTGGTCGAGATGGACGCGGCCTTGATGGCGCGCTCCGTCAACGAAGGCTTTTCGGGCGGCGAGAAAAAACGCAACGAGATTTTGCAGATGGCGATCCTTGAGCCAAAACTGGCCGTTCTGGACGAGACTGATTCGGGCCTCGACATCGACGCGCTACGGATCGTCGCCGCCGGTGTCAATCAGCTACGCACAGCGGACAACGCCGTCATCCTCGTCACACACTATCAACGGCTCTTGAATTACATCGTGCCGGATTTCGTTCACGTCCTCTATCGCGGGCGCATCGTGCGTTCGGGCGGCAAAGAGTTGGCGCTGGAGTTGGAAGCGAAGGGCTACGATTGGATCAAGGAGGAGGGCGCGGCGATGGATGCAGTTGTCACGGCCGGGGCGCGCTAAATGCAAAACGTAATGGCACAGGCAAGCAAAAAACAGAGCGAGTATGCAGCGGCGTTCCGCATCATGCAAGAGCGCGCGGCGGAACGCAATGCCCCTATATGGTTTCAGCGTGTGCGGGCGAATGCCTTGGCGCGGTTCGAGCAAATAGGTTTCCCGACAGTTGACGCTGAAGACTGGAAATATACGAACGTTGCGCCGATTACGCGGGGCGTGTTTGCGCCGCAGTTAGATGAATCATCTGTCAATGTGTCCGCTGCTGCGCTCGCGCCGTATAGCTACGATGAAGCGCACCGGAGTCGCCTCGTGTTCGTCAACGGCATTTACCAGCCGCAGTTGTCTGCGCTCACGGAACTGCCAGTGGGCGTGGTCGTGACGAACTTAGCCGACGCGCTCGCAGGCGAGCATGAAGCTGTTTTACGGGCGCATCTCGCGCGGGCCGCGAGTTTCGATGAGAACGCCGACGGCTTCACGGCGCTGAATACCGCCTTCAGCAATCACGGCGCGTTCGTCTATCTGCCAAAAGGCGTGCAAGTCACGGCACCGTTGCACCTGCTGTTTCTTGCGCAGCCGACAGCCGCACCAGCGGCAACTTTCCCGCGTGTGCTGATCGTGGCGGAGCGCGAGAGTGCAGCGACGATCATCGAGAGTTATGAGTCTGTGAGCGACAGCGTCTATTTCACGAATGCGGTCGTTGAAGTTTTCGTCGGCGAGAATGCGCAGGTGACACATTACAAGGTGCAGCGCGAGAGTGAGCGGGCGTTTCACATCGCCGGGACGCAGGCGGAACTTGAACGCAATGCCGCTTATGAACTGACCACCATTACGCTCGGCGCGCAGCTTTCGCGACACGGCATCAACGTCAAATTGGCGCATGAAGGCGCGACGTGTGTGGTGGATGGTCTCTATCTCGTCTCGACGGGGCAGCATGCCGACACGCATTCGCTGATCGATCACATCGCGCCGCATTGCACGAGCCGGCAGGTTTACAAGGGCATCCTCGATGGCAAGTCGCGCGCGGTCTTTAATGGCAAGGTGTTTGTCCGGCGCGACGCGCAGCAGACCGATGCGCAGCAGACGAATAAAAATTTGCTGCTCTCGCCTGATGCCCGTGTGGATACGAAGCCGCAGTTGGAAATTTTCGCCGACGACGTGAAGTGCGCACACGGCGCGACCGTCGGGCAACTTGCCGAAGATGAGTTGTTCTATCTATTGAGTCGCGGGCTGCATCATGAGTTGGCCCGCAATTTGTTGACTTACGGGTTCGCGGAAGAGTTGGTCGAGAAGATCAAGATCGCGTCAATCAAAGCGCAGCTTGACGAGACGATTCTGACCCGGCTGAACGCGCGGTTGGAGGTTTGAAAAATTAAGCGATGATAGCCACCGAGCAAGCGATGACGATTGAACAGCCGCAGGCAAATGGGGCCTGGGATGTGGCGCGCGTGCGGCGTGATTTTCCCGTATTGAGTCAGACCGTGAACGGCCGGCCGCTCGTCTATTTAGATAATGCGGCCTCTGCGCAGGTGCCGCAAGTGGTGATTGATCGCGGCAGCCGTTATCTGCGCGAGGAGCATTCAAACATTCATCGTGGCGTGCATTATCTGAGCCAGCGTGCGACGACCGCCTACGAAGGCGCGCGCGCGAAGGTGTGCCGCTTCATCAATGCGCGGGAGACGCGCGAATGCCTCTTCACACGCGGCTCGACCGAAGGCATCAATCTCGTCATGCACGGCTACGGGCGCAAGTTCGTTGGCGCAGACGATGAGATCATCATCTCCGCGATGGAGCATCACGCGAACATTGTCCCATGGCAGATGCTTTGCGCGGAGAAGGGCGCGAAGCTGCGCGTCATCCCGATGAACGACGCGGGCGAGTTGCTGCTCGACGAGTACGAAGCGCTCTTAAACGAGCGCACGAAACTCGTGGCTGTGATGCACGTCTCGAATGCGCTCGGTACGATCAATCCGATCAAGGAGATCGTCGCCCGTGCGCACAAACAGGGCGTCCCCGTGTTGGTGGACGGCGCACAGGGCACACCGCATTTGCAGATCGACGTGCAGGACTTAGATTGTGATTTCTACACAATTTCCGGGCACAAGATGTTCGCGCCAACCGGCAGCGGCGTCGTCTATGGCAAGGCCGCGCTGCTCGAACAGATGAATCCCTTCCTCGGCGGCGGCGACATGATCCGCACGGTCACCTTCGAGGAGACGACCTATGCGGGGCTGCCCAATAAGTTCGAGGCGGGCACACCCGCCATCGCCTCGCAGATCGGACTGGGCGCAGCGATTGATTATCTGAACGAGATGGATCGCGCCGCCGCGCACGCTTACGAACAAGAGTTGCTCGCATACGCGACCACGAAATTGTCCGCCATCGAAGGCGTACGGCTCATCGGCACGGCCCGCGAGAAGACGGGCGTGCTGGCATTCGTGTTAGATGAAGTGCATCCACACGATGTGGGGACGATCCTCGATCAAGAAGGCATCGCCATTCGCGCCGGCCATCATTGTGCGCAGCCGACGATGAAACGCTTCAACGTGCCCGCCACGGCCCGCGCTTCGTTCGCCTTTTACAACACGCGGGCGGAAGTTGATCTGCTCGTCGCGGCCGTTGAGAAAGTAATCGAGGTGTTTAGCTAAGGTGTCAGAACTAAGCGACCTCTATCAGCAGGTCATTCTCGATCACAACAAGAAGCCGCGTAACTTCAAGCAGCTTGCGGATGCAAACCGCAAAGCCGACGGCGTGAATCCGCTTTGCGGCGATCAACTCACCGTCTATTTGGAGCTTGACGGCGATGAGATCAAGGACGTGAGCTTTGAAGGGTCGGGCTGCGCGATCTCGAAAGCGTCGGCGAGCATGATGACGCAGACTGTTAAGGGCAAGACGCGGCAGGAGGCCGAAACGCTTTTCGACGAGTTTCATCGCATGGTGCTGGACGAATTGGACGTAGAGGGCACGCCGAATAGTTTGGGTCGGTTAAAAATCTTCGCGGGCGTGCGCGACTTTCCAGCGCGCGTAAAATGCGCCAGCCTGTCATGGCACACGATGCACGCGGCGCTCAATGGCGAGGACACGACGACGACGGAAAACCTCGGCCCCAATGTTCTCTCCGAGCAAGCGGCCGGATGAGGGAACCATAAAAGCACGTGGGGCACAAAGAAAGATCACTCGATCATCTTTGTGCCCCACGTGCTTTTGTGGTTAATGATGTCCGCCAGGCGCTGGCAAAATTGCCCGGCTTCTGTTCATAATAACGCGCAACGGGAGTCAGTCTATTGCAGATTAAATCAATCGAACTGCGGGAGCTACGCCTGCCGCTCGTCCACTTCTTCGAGACGAGTTTCGGCCGCACATACGAGCGCAGGATTCTGCTTGTGCGGGTGCGCGACGCAGATGGCGGCACAGGCTGGGGGGAATGTACGGCAGGCGAAGGCCCGTATTATTGTGAGGAATGGACGGAGAGCGCATGGGCGATCATCGGTGCCTTCCTTGCGCCGCTGCTTGTCGGGCAAGAGTTGGCCGGGCCCGGCGATGCGTGGCCGCTCATGGGGCGCGTGCGCGGCAATCGGATGGCGAAGGCGGCGTTGGAGACGGCGTGCTGGGATTGGGCGGCGCAACGTGCGGGCGTGCCTTTATGGCAAATGCTCGGTGGCACGCGGCGCGAGATTGCTTGCGGCGTCTCCATCGGCATACAGGACACGCCCGAAGCGTTACTTGATAAGATCGAACGCGAAGTCGCGGCTGGTTATCAGCGTATCAAGATTAAGATCAAGCCCGGCTGGGACGCCACCATTGTCGAGCGTGTGCGCGCCAACTTCCCGGATATACAGTTGACGGTCGATGCTAATTCGGCCTATACGCTCGCCGATGCGCCGCTCTTTCAAGCGCTCGATTGCTTCCGGTTGATGTTGATCGAGCAGCCGCTCGGATTTGATGACATGTACGACCACGCGACGTTGCAAAGACAGATTGAGACGCCCGTGTGCCTGGACGAATCGATCCGTTCAAGCGAAGACGCCCGCAAGGCAATTGAGTTGGGCGCGTGTCGGATCATCAACGTGAAACTGGGGCGCGTAGGCGGTCATGCGGAGGCGCAGCGGGTTGAGCGCGTGTGTCGTGAGCGCGGCGTGCCAGTCTGGTGTGGCGGCATGTTGGAGTCGGGTATCGGCCGCGCACACAATATCGCCATGTCAACGCTCACCGGGTTCACCTTGCCGGGCGACGTGTCCGCGAGCGCCCGCTACTGGGCGGAAGATATCATTGAGCCGGCCGTCACCGTCACCGCGCGCGGCACGATCATCGCGCCCGATGCGCCGGGCCTTGGCTTCGTGGTGAACGAGGCGCGAATTAACGAACTGACGGTGCGGCGCGAAAGTTTCGTTGCTGCTTGAAGCAGAATGATTTATGCCTGTCGCACTAACACAGACTGATGTCGCCGCGCTCCGCACGCAGTTCGTGCAGCGCCAAAGCGCGGTGCTTGCGCTTACCCGCGCGCTTGTCGAGATCGAGTCACCATCCGGCGATCTGGCGGGTAGCCGCGCGGTTGTCTCGTTGCTTGCCGAAGCTGCGCGCGAGTTGCCCGGCGTCACTTCAATCGAACGCTTGCCTGTTGAGAACTACGGCGAGCATCTGCGCATAAACTTCTATGCAGATAGAGGGCGCAACACGCGCACGACGCTCTTGCTCGGCCACACAGACACAGTGCATGCGCGCGGTTCACTCGCCGCGCGCCCGTGGCGCGAAACGGAAGGGCGAGCCTACGGCCCCGGCATCTTCGATATGAAGGTCAATTGTGCGCTCGCGCTTGAAACTTTGCACGCCTGCGCGGCGACCGGAATAATGCCGCAACGGCCCGTCGTCTTGCTATTGACGTGCGATGAAGAAGAGGGCAGTCATACGGGCCGCGCACTTGTCGAGGCAGCGGCAAAGCGAGCCGGGCCGGTGCTGGTGCTTGAGCCGTCCGCGCCGGGCGGGCGCGTCAAAACCGGGCGCAAGGGCACAGGCGTGTACACGCTCACAGTCAGCGGGCGCGCGGCGCACGCCGGCCTTGAGCCGGAAAAAGGCGTTAGCGCCATCCTTGAACTCGCCCGTCAGATCGAGCGGTTGCACACATTGAATGATGCGCGCACGGGCACGACCGTTAACGTCGGCGTCATCAATGGCGGCACGCGCGCGAACGTCGTCGCGGCCGAAGCGTATGCGGAGATCGACGTGCGCTTCGCCTCGGCGGCAGCGGCACACAAACTCGACGAGGCGATTAGCCATCTGCATCCGTTCGACGAGCGCACACAAATCAATGTCGGCGGCGGCATCAACCGCCCGCCGCTTGAGCGCACGGAGCGCGTGGTCGAGCTTTACGAGCACGCGCTCCGCCTTGCCTCTGTCTGTGATTACGAACTCGGTGAGACGCAAGTGGGCGGCGCATCGGACGGCAACTTCGCGGCCGCCGTCGGCGCGGCCGTGCTCGACGGCCTTGGCGTGGCCGGTGACGGGGCGCACGCGGATCACGAGCACATCTTGGTCGCCGACATCGTACCGCGCGGCACGCTTTTGGCCGCGCTCATCGCCACGCTCTGATGCAACTTTGTTCGCCAGTTACTGAGACCGATTGGATGCAGGCGCGCACGCTGATTCTCGAACTCGCCGCCACGCTCAATGTTGATTTAAGCTTTCAGAATTTTGCTGAAGAACTAGCTGGCCTACGCGACATTTATGCGCCGCCGACCGGCTGTCTGTTGCTGGCTAAATCAGATACTGCCTATGTCGGCTGCGTCGCGTTGCGCAAACTGGCAGATGGCATCTGCGAAATGAAGCGGATGTACGTCAGGCCCGCGTACCGCGCACAGGGCGTAGGCCGACAACTGGCGGTCGCGATTGTCGCGGCGGCTCGGCGACTCGGCTATCAGCGCATGCGGCTCGACACGCTGCCGACGATGCACACGGCGCAGGCACTCTACCGCGCGCTTGGCTTTACGGAGATCGCGCCTTATAGATACAACCCGGTGGTCGGGACAGTATTTATGGAGTTGCTGTTGATTTGACTGTCGGGCAGGGATAAATTACCCCTACCTTTAGGCGTGCCGAATAGATTGAAAGGATTGTGTCTATGTCGATCAAACGCATCACGCTTCTGTTCGTCTTAACGCTTCTGTTCGTCTCCGCGCCGCTTGTGCCGCTGACGGGGCCGGCACAACGTACGCGCACGGTCGCGGCGGCGACGCGCCAGCCGGTGCGTGCGCCACACGGGTTGGTTGTATCGACGAATCGCATCGCATCGGAGGTCGGCGTTGATGTGTTGCGGCGCGGGGGCAATGCGGTGGATGCAGGCGTGGCGGTGGCGTTCGCGCTGGCGGTCGTGTACCCGTCGGCGGGGAATCTGGGTGGCGGCGGCTTCATGCTGCTACGGCTCCGCGACGGGCGCACGACGGCGATTGACTACCGCGAGATGGCTCCGGACGGGGCCACGCGCAACATCTATCTTGATCAGAAAGGCGATTTGATCACGGGCGAAGGTTCTTCGACGCTCGGTTATCGCGCGGCGGGCGTGCCGGGCACAGTGGCGGGGATGGCGCTCGCGCTTAAACAGTATGGCTCGGGCCGTTTGACGTGGACACAGTTGCTCGAACCGGCGCGGCGGCTGGCGGCGCAAGGATTCCCGGTGAGCTACGCTTTGGCCAATGGCTTGCGTGGCAAGAGCAAAGACTTCGCGCCCTATGCCGACAGCCGCCGCATCTTCAATCAGTCCGGCCGGTTTTATAACGAAGGCGACATCTTGCGGCAGCCGGAATTGGCCGCGACCTTCCGGCGGCTACAGTTGAACGGCCCGCGCGAGTTTTACGAAGGCCAGACGGCGCGTCTGATCGCGGCCGACATGAAGCGGCACAACGGATTGATGACGCTCGCGGATCTGCGCCGTTATGTGGCCAAAGAGCGCGTGCCGGTGCGGACGACATATCGCGGCAACGAGATCGTGTCGATGCCGCCGCCTTCGTCGGGCGGCGTGATCCTGATCGAGATGCTGAATATATTGGAAGGTTACGATCTGCGCGCGATGGGCTGGTCAGCCGCCGACCGCTATCACGTCACGGCGGAAGCGATGCGCCGTGCCTATGCCGACCGCGCGGAATACATGGGCGACGCGGACTTTGCCAACGTGCCCGTCGCCGGGTTGCTGGATAAAGCTTATGCGGCGCGTCTGCGCAGTACGATCAATATGGAGCGTGCTTCTTCGAGCGACAAGGTGCGGGCAGGCCATCCGCCGGGCACAGAGTCCGCCGAGACCACGCACTTCACCGTCGCCGACCGCGAAGGCAACGTCGTCGCCAACACTTACACGTTGAATGGCTCTTACGGCGCGAAGGTCGTGGCGCAGGGCACGGGCTTTCTGTTAAATAACGAGATGGACGACTTTGCGGCCAAGCCGGGCACGGCGAACATGTACGGGTTGGTACAGGGCGAGCGTAACGCGGTCGCGCCACGCAAACGGCCGCTCTCGGCCATGACACCGACGATTGTGTTGCATCAAGACGGCTCGTTCTGGTTCACGGTCGGCTCGCCCGGCGGCTCGACGATTATCAACACGGTCATGCAAGTCATCACCAACGTGATCGACTTCGACATGAACATTCAGCAAGCGATTGACGCGCCGCGCATACATCATCAATGGTTGCCGGATGAACTGGCCTACGAACCTTACGGGCTATCAGCCGACACGGAGCAGATATTGAAGCGGCGCGGGCATCAGCTATTCGTCCGCCCGAACGCCGGTTGGACGACCGGCGGTGGCTACATGGGCGACGCACAGGGCATCATGCTTGAGCCGCAAACCGGCGTGCGTCTCGGCGGTAGCGACTCGCGCCACGAAGGGGTTGCTATCGGCTATTAAAAATTAGGACTCTATCCACGAACACACACGAAACAACACGAAGCAGGAGTACGGCGGACGCTTGCTATTGTTTGGCCGACGCTTCACGCTAATTAATATGAGTGCGCGAGTAAAACCTTTCCGCACGACTTGCAACTGCGTTTGCTCAGAGGTAAGAAGGGAACGCTTGGATGACATTCAATTGGGCCGGGCTGGGACTCACCTTCTGCGCGTTGCTCGCAATTTCACTGGCCCCGTTCGCGTTAGTACCCACGCATGCGACGGCCGGCCCCCTCGCGCCGTTGCTACGCATCACACCGGCCGCGCCCGCGTTCAGTGCTGATGAGCGCCGGGCGGAGTTGGCGGCTCGGCGGGCGCGTGTGGCCGAACAGACGGGGCCGAAGTCGCTGCTCGTGCTATTCAGTGGCGAGCCGCGCGTCTATACGGGCGACGTTGATTATGAGTTCCGGCAGGAAAACAACCTTTATTACCTGACGCAGCTAACGCAGACGGACGCGACGCTCGTGCTGTTGCCGGGCCACACGGCGCACACGGAAATCCTGTTCTTGCCACGCCGCAATCCGGCCGCCGAAACTTGGACGGGGCATATGTACAGCCCTGAAGAGGCGCGCGACGTTTCCGGCATCAATGAAATCTGGGAAGACAAAGAGTTCGAGCCGTTCATGCGCGCCCTGCGCACGCGCCGCCCGTATCAACCAAAGCCCGAAGCGATTCTGCTCTCAGCCACCACGACAACGGCCGCCACGTCTGCGACGCCATCGATGACAGAAGCCGCTCCTGCAACAAACAGTCTGCCAACTGCCAATGGCGCGACCGGCTACGAGACTTTGTTCAAGGCTATGCAGCAAGGCGAGGCGGCCCTCTACCTGTTGCGGCCGGGCGGCGAAGGTGCGAGCCGCGAGTACCGGCGCGAGCAAGAGTTCGCGGCGAAGTGGGCGCAGACGGAAACGGGATTTGTGGTGCGTAGCGCCGCGCGCGTGTTCGCCGAGTTGCGCCTGCGTAAGTCGCCGCTGGAATTGTTGTACTTACAACATGCGGTGGACATCAGTATCGAGGCGCACGAGCGGGCGCAGGCGGCGGCGGCCCGGGCTGCGTGGGAGTATGAGGTCGAGGCAGAGGTTGACTATACGTTCAAGCTTCGCCACGCGGACAACTGGGGTTATCCGAACATCGTCGGTTGCGGCCCCGATGCGACCACGTTGCACTATGAAGCATCGGCCGGGCGCGTCACGGCGGGGCAACTGTTATTGATGGATGTGGGCGCGGAATATGAGCATTACTCGGCCGATGTCACGCGCACCTTTCCGGTCAACGGTCGCTTCAGTCCCGCGCAGGCAGACATTTATAACATCGTGCTGGCCGCACAGGAGCAGGCCATGAGCGTCGTGCGACCGGGCGCAAACTTCGGGGAGACGCATACGGCTGCGCTCGCGGTGATCAAGGATGGGCTGCTCAAACTCGGGCTGATCACAGAACGCGATTCAAATCAATATCGGCTCTGGTTCATGCACGGCACGTCGCACTATATCGGCATGAACGTGCATGACGTGGGCCGGCCCGGCCAGCTTGAGCCGAACATGGTGCTAACCATCGAACCCGGCATCTACGTGCGCCCGGATGCGCTCGCTAACTTGCCCGACACGCCCGCCAATCGCAAACTCATCGCCGCTGTGCGCCCCGCCTTCGAGAGGTACAAAGGCATCGGCGTGCGGATTGAGGACGACATACTCGTGACCGCCGGCGGTTATAAAAACATGTCCGCCGCCTTGCCCCGCACCATTGCCGACATCGAAAACTTTCACGCCCGCGCCGCACGTGAACTGCACAACGAACCGCCGCATTGATAGACAGTATGCCGGGCGTGCGAGCATTTTGCCCGTAAAGCGTGCGTGAGCATGTTCGGTCGAACGCGCTCAGATTTATCAGGAGTTGGGGGGTATTCGCGCGCTTACCTCTCATGGCGATCAAGCTGCCTGCGCTCCTGGCTTAAACCACCTGCGTGACCCGCCACAACTCGATTCGCTCTTCGTCAAAACCTTTTAACAATGCTTCAACCGGCTCAATGCTCAACTTGTTTTCACTATCGTTGAGCAGTGCGGCGACTTTTGGATCAGCGCGCACGGCTGCGGAGATGATGATGTCCGCGCCGTTGGAGAGCGGTTCGAGGCGCGCGGCGATGTTGACGTTCGAGCCGAAGTAGTCGAGCCGCCCGTTCATGTTGACGGCGATGCAGTGGCCCGTGTGCAATCCGACCTTGAGTTGGAAGGAGCGCATGCCCGCGGGCGGATTGGCGAGTTGCCGCTGAGCCTTGAGCATCGCCCGGAGCGCGCCGGCCGGGCGACGAAAGACGGCCATGATCGCGTCGCCTAAAGTCTTGACAATCGCGCCTTCTTCTTCGTCCACGGCCGCGCGGAGGATGTCGAAATGGCTCATCACCGCGCCGAAGGCGGGGGCGTCGCCAATCTCGCGGTAGAGGCGCGTCGAGCCGCGCAGGTCTGTGAAGACGACCGTGAGACTGCCGACGGAAATCTGTTGATGCGGTCGGAGCGCCTCGGTCGCGAACAGGTCGCGGAAGATTTGCAACGCCGTTACCTCGGCGGCCGTCACCGCCTGATCGCTCCACGCCATGCGTTCAAGGATGAACAGTTGCTCCGCCCCGGTCGCGTTCTCGTAGTTGAGCGCGGGTTGTGCGCCCAGAATTAATTCGTCGTTGCTCCAGCCTTTTTCATCCGCGCATAGTTCGAGTTCGTCCATGCCTTCAGCCGCGACCCGGAGCGCCTGCGCGCCGGGTTGGGTGACCGTGCGTAGACGATAGCGGCCGATTTCTAACGGTAGCGTCAGCCGCCGCCGCGCGCCGGGGGCGAGGAGTTGTTGCGCCACGACGTGCGGCGTGACTTGCGGGCCGCCGATGCAGAACTCGCGTGCCTCGATCAAGCGCACGGCCGGGTTTGGGCGGAACGTTAATTCGACGGATTGATCAAAGTTAACCGTGAAATCAATGCTGCAGGTGGCGCAATGGACGCTCTCCTGCAACTCCGCGAGCGTTGCGCTCGTCTGCTGCGCGCCGCGACAGAGCGGGCAGAGCATGTCCCAACGCAGATCGAGCAGACCAGTGCGGGTGGCCTGAAGACATAATTCAAGCACGCCACGGCGGTCGGCTTGCCAGTAGTCGGCGAGGGCGTAAGGACGCAGTCGCGCGAGGGTGAGATCATCCGCCTGCTCGATGGTCTCAGCGAGCCGCATGACGAGTTCGACCGGCGCGTCCTGCGCGATCAGTTTCTCGCACGCCTGCGCCAGGCGCGCGCGGCCACTCGGCGCGAAGTGCGCAGCCTCTGTCGCAACTGAAACTGATGTACCGCCGGCCGCGAGGTCGTCATAACGGCGCACCACCGCCGCGAAGTTGCGCGCGCTGATTTGGCCAACTTGGAGTGGGATGAGCGCCAGTCCGAGGGGCGAACCGGGCCGCGCCCAAACTTGATAAGTGACCTGTGTGCTGCCTTCGGGTCGGGGCGTGAGTTCGGCGGCGACGCGCATCTCAGCCACCGGGCCACGCTTGAGTTTACGCACGACGCCGAAGCGATAGGGACGGATCCACTCGAACGGCTCTTCTTCCCATTCGACCGCGAGGCCGAACCGGCGGAAGCCAAGTCGCCGCCGCGCGTTTGTGAGGGGCGTGGGCGCACTCGTTGGCGGCGCGACGACCGGCAGACCCGCGTCGCGGTTGAAGCGGTTCGTGTCGGACAAGAGCGGCCAGAGTGCCTCCGGGCTGGCCTTTAGTTGCCACTCCCAACGGTAATGAAATTCTCGATAAGCCACGTTCGTTCTATCCGCGTGCAGATGCGGGCGTGCTAAGCGGGGCAGATTGTAGAACAGATCGAGGGTGGAAGAAATACGGCCGGGCCGGGCCGCACGCGGCCATAGCGTGCTAGTCAAGTCTGCTTATTCATAGCTCAACGCATCAACTGCATCCTGCCGGGCCGCGCGCAGGGCCGGATAAAGCGCACCGATACTGCCGCCGACAAGACCGATCAGAAGCGACACTAGCACCCAGCGTGGTTCGATCTCGACGGCAAGGGAAGTCGCACGCATCAGGGCGAAGCGCGCGCCAAGGGTCAGCAGCAGGCCAAAGCCTACGCCGAGGGCGCAGACAAGGATGGCCTCTTGTTCGATGATCCACGCGATCATCGTGTTCGACATGCCCAGTGCCTTGAGGATGCCGATCTGCCGTGTGCGCTCTGTGACGGTGGTGTACATTGCCAGCAGGATAACTAGCATGCTGATCGCGGCCGCGACAGCCACCATGATGTTGATGAACACATTGAGCGCGGGCACGCCGACCGCGTAAAGCTCCGGCAGATCGCGCGTGAAGATGATCTGATCGGCGGGAAATGCGGCGTGAATGCGCGCGGCGACGGCGTCTTGTTCGGCCGGGTTCTGCGCGGCGACGAGGATGCTGGCGCAACGCCCCTCGCCGCCGACGTGCTCCTGCATAGTTGGCAGCGGAATCTTGATCCGGCCGCCGCCGGGCGGCTCATAGACGCCCACGATGCGGAAGGGACGTTCGTAGATCGTGACCGGATCGCCGATGTGAGCGTGATGTTCTTTCTGCCAGGCGATGTCCACAATGGCTACATCACCGTTGGTAAGAGGCGTGCCCTCTGTCAGGTGCAACCCGGAAATCGCTACGTACTCATCGAAGTTAATGCCGTCGATGATGCGTGTGCCGAGACCCGTTTCTGTCTTATCGGCCCGCTGTCCAAGCGGCACGGCGGCGCGCACACCAGCGATGCGCGCCAACTCGGCCGCGTGCGCCACGGGCAGCGCGAACGGCTGCGAGCCGGAGAGGCCGCGCGTACCTGAGGCGCGTACCATGATCTCCGCGCCGATGTTCGCTTCGCGCCGGCCGCGCTCGCGCAAGATGCCGTGCGACAGCCCGACTGTGAAGATGATCAGTAAGACGCCGATGCCGACGCCGAAGATACTGACGAGCGTGCGCGCGGGGCGGTGCGCGATGTTTGAGAAGACGAGGTTGTCCATAGCTGTTTGCAGGCGCGGATGGCGTTCGATGACACGCCGCGCGGCCGTGGGCACGGCGCGGGCGGCGAGAATCGTCAGCCCGAAGACTGTCCAGAAGATAATGCCGGCCTTGCGCACGATGGCGAGCGTCAAGCCCGTCGCGGCGGCGAAGCCGAGCGTGCCGAGAATGACGACGTTGCCGCTCTCGTAGACGCCGATAGTGCCGGGCACGAAGCCAAAGGCAAAGTTGATCACTTTCGTCAACGATTCAATCACGAACGGCGCAGCAAGGCCGGGCCGAAAGCCGAGCATGCGCAACGTGACATAGACTTCAAGTACGCTCGTCACATGCGACAGCAGATCGAGCGCGATGATGGTGAAAAATGCGCCACCGCGTTGACGATAGAAGTGATAGAAATGGCCTTCGATGCGCAGAATATGTGCGCGCCGCGCGGCCAGCGCCTGCGGTTTGAAGCCAGCTTTGATGAGCCGCCTGATGGCGGCCGACACCGGCATGACGCGGCGACTAAGCGCGAAGACTACGCCGCACAAGGACAGCGAGGCTGTGACCGCGATGACGAGCAGCGCGTAGAAGGCCGGTTGCGGGAGATTATAGACCGCCAACATGACGCATGCGCCGGTTAAAATGAAGAGCGCAACCGACAAGTTATAGAGCAGATTGTCCACGACGAGCGCCTGCGCGGCCGTGACAAACGTGACGCGCTTGCGCAGCAGCGCCGCCTTCGTCGCTTCGCCGAGTACGGGGCCGGTGAAGGTGAGAAAAGAGACGGCCTCGCCGCCGAGGCGCGTGGTGAAGGCTTGCCAGAGATTGAAGCGGCGACGTTCGGGCGGGACGGCGGTGCGCAGGGCCATGGCGCGAATGAAATGGCGCGAACCACTGATTGCGAGCAGCGTGCAGAGACCAAAGCCAATCTGTGCGAGTGCATCGAAGATCGGCTGCACACCGATCCGGTTGATCACATAGACGAGCAAAGCCAGCCCGAGCAGAAACGCGATCAGTTGCCCCAAAAAAATGGTGTGACGCACGCCGCTTTTGCGGTGCTTGACGACGGGAACAAGCGTTTCTGCTTTGTCGGCCCGCGCGGCTTTTGTCTGCTCCTCAACCGAAATCAACGTTTGCTCTCCGTGACACCCGTGGCGACGGGGCGCGTGGGCTGGTGCGGCAGGGCGAATAGTTCGGCAATGACGCGGCCCGGGTATTGTGCCGGTTGCTGCGTGTAGCCGACAAGCGCAGGCGTGCCCGATGCGAATCGTTGGCCGGTTAAACTTAGAACAGTCGGAACGAAACTCAAACTATCGTAAGGCTCAGTGATGGTCAAACCTTGCGGGATGCGCGTGTGCGCGCCGCCGGCGAATAAGAGCGTCGCGTGCGTCGAGGCGCGGAAGAACGAGCCGTGATTGCCGCCGGGGTTGAACCCACGCACGTCAAAGTTCCAATGGTCGTTAGCATGGACGAAGAGATCGGTTTCGACGAGCGCGCGCTGGCGGCGACGGAAACGACGCAACGCTTGTTCATCATGCGCGAGGCCGGGCACATCCGGCGCGAGCGCCGCAGGCGTGAACCGCGCGAACTGCTCATGCAAGCCGATGAGTCCATTCGAGTATTCCGTCCGGTGTAAGGCGTGCAGCCATTCGAGGTCGGTATGCCAGTCGCTCAGCCACGCGGCCCGCGCCGCGCCCGCCGGCAACGCAAGCTGTGCGTCCTCCCAGATGCGCAAAGGCAGATCCGCTTGCCACGGCAGTTGGGCGAAATCGAGCGTGCCGTCCGCGCGCTGCCGCAGATGCGCGATTGGTAAATAGCGGAGCGAGATTTTATCGTCGCGCTCACGGCGCGCGAGCACGAGCGCCTGTTTGTCCGCGCCGCGATAGAGCCAGATGCAATCGTCCGCGCGCAGAGCGGGATCGACAACAGACAACCGCAACGACTCGGCTGAAATTTCCGTCGCCACGAAATCGACGGGATGATTATCGACGCCCGGTTGCACGTTGTTGCGGACGACGACGGCGCGCAGCAGGGCAGGGTAGTCGATGCGCGTAAAGCTGCGCTCCACGTCGAGCGCGCCATCGGGCGTGAGCGTAAGACCATTCGGGCTGAGTCCGGCCACGTAGTTTTGCAACTCGTGGACGCTGTTCCGCTCGCCCATCGCGTGTTTAGCGATTAAGTCAGGGATGCGCAGGTGCGCGGGCGCAAATGCTTCAGGTTTGAGCGCGAGCAAGTTTTCCAACGTGCGCGCATATTCGGTGTACGTGCGCTCGTCGCCTTGCCATGAATCAAGGCGCGCGAACTGGCGCAGCGCATCTTTGTCACGACCCGCGTCCGCATCTGCTTTCGTCCATTTCTTCGGTTGCGCGGCCACGAGCGCACGCTGCTCGTCGATCAGATGTTGGAGCGCGCTTAATTCTTCGCGCAGATCGTCGAGTGTCCGTTGCCATTCGGCGCGGCGCTGGTCGAGCGTGGTGAAGAAGGCTTCGGCGGCCGCGCGCCGCACGGCCGGCGCGAGGTTTGTGCTTTGGAGTTCAAGCAGCAGGATGTGCAGTAGGTTGAGATCGCTATCGCGCAGATGTATGCCGCTCCGCTCATTGCCGTCGAAGTCCACGAGCGCGGTCGGGTAGTCCGTGCTTTGCTCTTTGAGATAGAAGGAAGCAGGCGTCGTTGTGGTGATGAGGGGCACGAGCGGATAGAGGCCCTTCAGCGCGTAGTCGCTCAGCAACCGGCGCTTGGTGATGACGTGATGCCCGCCGCCGGTTGCGCTGCCGAGCAATTTGACGATGTTGAAGCCCTGACTGTAGAGACGTTCGTCTGAGTTGAACCCGTGATCCGATACGATGATGAGCGCGGTGTCCGCCGCTTGTTGACTGTGTTGGATCGCTGTCCAGATACGCCCGATGAGGCTGTCGAGTTCTTGCAGGGCCGCGAGATGCGTGGCCCGGTCGCGGTTGTGGTGCGCGGCGTGGTCGAACCCGGACGTGTAGAGATCAAGATAGCGCACGCGCGGATCGTTAAGCTTGCCGATTAGCTCGCGCTCAAGC
Organism: Pyrinomonadales bacterium; assembly: GCA_038322995.1. GTDB lineage: Bacteria > Acidobacteriota > Blastocatellia > Pyrinomonadales > Pyrinomonadaceae > QHXQ01. Next base: position 7,162 of record JBBQGM010000011.1, on the reverse strand, counting down.
TGTTGATAGATGAGGTCGCTCCCGCTTATGCCGAGCGTCCACTCGTCGAACAACTCGCCGGGCGAACGGGGGGTGAAATAATTCTTCAGCCCGCGCTCAAGTGTCGTCCAACGCAAGCCGCGCTGGTGCAATTGAAAGCCGACGTAGCGCTCGTTGTAAGCATAATTGTCCACGAGCAGCGGCACGCCAAGCTCGTCGAGCACTTCCGGCCCGGGCATGTCCACGCGCCGCCCGCCGACGTTCTCGATCCAGACGGGAATGAAGTTGAGATAATCGTAAGAATGGAGCGTGTAGCGGTCGAATTCGACGTTGCCTTTGATCTGCAAATGCTGGCCCGTGTCGAGCAGCGACCATGAAGGGCCGGACAAACTCATCCCGCGCACGTAGAAGTTCTCCAGCCGCGTGCCGCCGGTGTAAAAAATATGATCGATCCACGGCAGCACGCTTTTGTCCGTGCGCGGATCGCGCTCGCGCACAAACTTGTCCACCTCCGCGCCCGGCAGCCCGTCAACTTTGATGATGACCACGCGCCGCGCCTGTGCAACCGCAGGCTGTAAGCAATAGGCAGCAGGCAACAGGCAGCAGGCGATGGCCAGACAGAAACGTAGAGCGCTGGTGCGAAGCAAAGATGAAAGGAAAAAACGGATCACTTTGATAGCCAGACGAAGGCCCCTTGCTTGTTTGCCGTGCGCGCCCTTGCTCTGCTCGTTACTCAACTGAACTCCCTTCTGTAAATCGGCTGTGGTGCTTCACTGATCGCCGCCGATAGTGGCGATGATTTTGGCGGTGTCGGGCGCGATGCGTTGCTCTTCGCGGGCGGCGCGGCGCAGGTAAGCGGCGCTGAGTGCGCGCCACCGTTCGTCCTGCGCATCGTCGCGGTAGATGTGCGCAAGCGCGGCCTTGGCGGTCTCATTGTTGATACGGTAGAGACTGTCCAGGCAGCGTTGTTGCGTCTCTTCGTCATGTGTGTGGGCGAAGAGGTGCGCGATAGCGGTGGCCGTCTTGCCATCGGCCCGCGCACCATGCGTGGCGACATAGCTGAGCGCGCGGCGCACGGCCGCGATGTTCCATTGCACCTCGACCTGTGCGCTCGTCTGCGCCACTTCGCGGAGGAAGCGACGGTTGTAAGCGAGTTGCCGTGCGGGGTCGAGCGCGGCCGTTTGCGCGGCGGGCGTGGCCTGCTCGCGGTGCGTGTAGAGGCCGAAACTCAGCAGGTTGGCGACGCGCAAAAGCATCTGCTCTGTCCGCGTATGCTTGATGGCGACCATCTCGGCGCGGCGATCACGGGCCAGGCGCGCGGGCAGTCCATCCGTGCGGCGGGCATAGTCGAGCAGCGCCGCATACTGCGTGCGTGCGAGTTGTGCTTCGACCGCGCGGTCGTTCTCCAACGGGTTCAGCGAAACATATTCGAGCCGGTGATCCAGTTCGGCGCGGAACGACGGAGCGAGCGTTGCGTCCAGCGAGAGCAAGAGCTTGAGTTGGGCGTAGGCGCGCAACCGCGAGGGCTGGTTCAAATCCAGCCCGCGTTTGTCCGTGACGTAATCATAGATGGTACGGCCGAGAAAATACGGCAACTCGAACCGCGAGACGGCGAGCACGTTGCGCGCCACATCGGCCAACACGCGCTGCGATAGTTCGCGCTTTTTCGGATTGAGGGCGGCGCGAAAGTCCACGAGCAGGATCGGAATCTTAGGATGCTCAAGCCCGTAGAGCGCGAGCGGGATCAGTTCGACCGCATGCGCCCCCGGTGTGTCCGGTGCAACAATGCGTTGCTCCGCGTCGTAGTAGCGCGTCTCGCTGTAGCCTTGCCAGTGGCGCAGCCGTTCGTCGGCCCACGGATTGGCGATGTTGAGAAAGCGATTGTGAAATTGGCGCTTTGGGTTAGCGGCGAGGTCTGCGCGGGCGACCCAGAGCAAGGCGTGGGTGGCGCTTCCGTCGGGCAGTTGCAGCGGCTCAAAGATGAGCTTGTCGGCCTCGGCCTGTTGCCGGAGTAGCTCCCAGTTATGGCCGCGCGTATCGAGCCAACCGCTCGTCTGTTGTTGATAGACGCGCTGCAAGTAGCTGTCGTCCATGAGACCGCCGAAGGTTTTCTCGGTTAGCATCAAGCGCGCTTGTATCTCGTGCAACTCACCGGGTGAGAAGATAGCCGCGTCGTCTGCTTCGGCTTCGTAAAGCGAGAGGATGGCGAGCGCGCTGATGATGTGCGCCTTGCGATAGTCGGCCAGGTTGCGCCGGTAGGTGCGCGTGGGCGCTTTGAGCGCGAAGCCGTAAGGGTCGAGCAGCAGCGTTTGCAGCGTTGACCAGAAAAGTTTTTGCCAGACTTCGCGCCCCGTGGCGGCCAGATCGATGATAGGCGGCGGTACGTTTCCGGTCGCGCCTTTATTGCCGACGCGATTATAGAGAAAAGGCACGGCCGCCGCCGCGCGTTGTCCCGTAGCGGGGCGCGTGTAAGTGTGCAGCCAGACGTAGCGCAGCCGGTCGTTCTCGCGCGTCTCGTCGCCGAGTGTGTCGCGCAGAATCGTGATGAGCGGCACGTCCGGCGGCGCTGACTGTGCGTTACCAGGGTTGCCCTGTTGAGTCTGATTACTAATCGACCGGGCCACACCGGGCAGTTGGCCGAAGACAGTCAACAACTCCGCGCCGCCCGCGACCGGCGTACGGTCAAGATGGAAGCCGGTAGGCGCTGGCGCGGCCGGATGCGGGGCGGGTTGGGCGTGGGCGGCGTTTGTTTGCGCAGTTAGACAGAGTTGGCTGGTCGGCAGCAAGATCAGCAGCAGAGCTAAGGATGTTATGAACGCTGGTCGTAGCATGCGCTTAGTGGCCGGACTGTTCATAATTGATCTGTGTTCCCCTGGTGCTCTACAATAGTTGCAACTGGAGCGAAGCGACTGCACCGTAAAGGCAGGCGGCGCGCCCAATCGTAGCTAACTGTGGGCCAATAAATCTCACCAAAGAATAACGCGGCAACAACCATGCCGCCTAAGAACAAAAGGTTATCTAAGTTCGACTCGAACGATTGACGCGCATGAACGCCATAATGTTAACGCACCCGTCTGCGATGCCCGCGCGCCATGCGTAAGTTGCCACAGGGCAGGACGATTATAGGCCCCGGAACTCAGCGAGGGCTTGCAGCGTCGCGGTATCGAGCACGTAGATGCGCGTGGCCGGCGTCGCGCCGACAGACACGACTGTTGTCGGTGTGGCCACACTGGTCAGGCGGGCGAGTAGCGCGTCGTTGCTAAAATAGCGCCGCCCGCGCGCCACTATGATGACATCACCCGGCATAAGTTGCGCGAGCGTTGCCGGTTCTGAGAGCGGCAGCGCAAGCAGATCAGCGCGCCCGGCGATGTGCGCGTAGTGCGTGAACAGTTCGGGTGTCTCGCTGGCGACGCGCGCGTGTGGCCGCGCAAAAGTCGCAAGAGTCGCGACGGTCGGGCGCACGCCGTTATCGTAGAATTCGTCGTGTGGGAAATAGTCGCCGGCGCGGGCCGGGCCGCCGCCGAGCGCGTTTACATAGAGCCGGTAAAAGGGCCGCGCGCCGGCCGAGGCATAAGCTGAGCCAGCGAGAGCGCACAAGACTATTGTTGTTTGCAAGTAACCGCGAGCTCTTTCATGCGTGTTGTTGCGCGCTAATAATTCAGCGAGCCAGCGCGCGAGGGCCTGGAGACCAACGGCTGTGGTGATCAGCACGGCCGGCAAAGCGACAGTGAAATAACGGAGAAACTTGCCGCCGAGCAACGTGAAGGGGAAGAACCAGTAGAAGAGCCAGAAGAGCAGAAAGAAGCGACTATCGCCGAGTCGCTTGGTGAAGAGGAGCGGCAGCCCGATGACGAAGCCGAGGACGACGGTCAGCGGCAACTTGAAAGCCATGAAGGCGTAATAAAAATACCAGGGTATGCCGCGCAGCCAGAGCGTCAACTGATTGCCGTAGAGCCGGCCCATGAACTCGTAGCTGGCGTGCCCCATGCGATGCTCGCCCGCGAAGATACGCATCTCGTGCCACGTGCCGGGCAAGAGAATCGGCGGATTGCACAACACGAACACCGCGCCCATCAAGACAAAGAATAAGAGCCAGCGCGGCCGGCCTAAACGCCAGCGGGTCGCCGGGATGGCCTGAAAGATGTGATAGTAGCTGGCGCTGATGGCGATCAGATGCGGCATGTATTTCGATGCGAGCATCGCGCCGTAGGCGGCGGCCGTCGCCCATTGATAACGCCTGAAATGCGGCTCGCGTGTCTCGGCCGCGCGCCGACCGCGCAGCCAGAAGACGTTTGCCAATAAAAAGAAGAAGAGCAGGAACGTGTCCTCTTTAGCCACGCGATTGAAACCGATGGCGGCCGGATCGAGCGCCCAGAGCGCCGCCGCAAGCAGCGCGGTCGGCGTGCCAAACATTTCCGCGACAAGCAAAAATAACAACAGCGCGGTGAAGGTGCCGAGCAGGACGCCAGGCAGCCGTAACGCGGTCTCTTCCTCGACGTGCAAGTGCATGTGCGTCGTTGCGAGTCGCGTGCTGTTCCATGCCTCTGTCCCGATCACGCTCAGCGCGAGCAACGCTTTCATTAGAAAAGGATGCTCGCCGTTCGTTGAAGTCAGTCCGTGCGCGCGGTAGTCCGCGACGGCGTTCAACTTGTTAAGTTCGTCCTCGCTCAACCCTTCCGCGCTCAACCGATAGGCGCGCAGCCCGAAACCTGCTAACAAGATCAGGCTCAGCAGCGACACGACGAGCGCGCGGCCGCCAGGCATGCGAACGCTTTGCGCGGCATGACGGCCGGGCGCAACGTTTGGCTGGCCGATTGATGCAGTAGGTGCGGACAAGACTGGCGCGCATGCTCCTTCGACTCGATGCGTGCCCGCATAGATGTCGATCCGCGCGAGCACGCAAAGGCGCAAGGTTAGCCTGTCAGCAAACAGCCTGTCAAAAACGTCAGACCATGTTTGTGGGTAAATTACGCGCTGTGAATGCCCGGCGCGGGCGTGCTTGTGCCGTTTTTTTTAGTGTCACGAGCGGCGCAATAAATTAAACGTTTGCCCCTAACGGCCGAGTCGCAAATTGCTGCGGCGCATTGTTGATAGCTAAATAATCACGGACGGGCTTGATTGGTCGGCGCTGCGGTGGCGCGCGTGTCCTTGGCCGTGTTGCTGTTGGCCGCGGCCTCGTTCTCAGGCATAGCGGGTTGCCAACCGGCCTTTTGCAGGTACGCAATGGCGTAGCGGACGGGCACGGCGAAATTGGCGTCGGCCATTTCAGTGAAGAGCCCAAAGTTGACAGCGATGACGCGCCCCGTCTGCCCGAAGAGCGGCGCGCCGGAACTACCCTCGGCCGCGCGGGCGTCGTAGATGAGCCGGTGCGCTTGTAAATCGGTGATGTGCCCCTGCGTCGTGAGTGGCTTGATGAGGTTTAAGTCAGCGAGGCGGCCGACGAGCACGTCGATGGACGACCCGTAGCGCTGTTTGATGTTGTTCGCGTCCTCATCGGGCAGCGAAGCGAGGATACGATCAGGCCCCGAAGGATAACCCATCAACACGACTGACTTGCCGACCGCCGCCGCATCGGATTCGTTATCAAGTGGCAGGGCCGGAATGTTCGCGGGCGGGGTGGTCAGGTCGAACGTGCAGATCGCGATGTCGTCGCGCGCCGACGCTTGCTTGAAGTGGAGCACAAACGGTTGTTTGATGGCGGGGAAGTAAGCGAGCAGTTTCGTCAAGCGCGGCTTACCACTCACCGCGCTACCGAAGACCATTGAGCGTTCATCGGCCACCCACGGCTCGACGGCGACATGCCGGTTGGTCACGACGAAGCCGTCGCCGACGTGGAAGCCTGTGCCGACGTAAGGAAACTCGGCGATTGCGCCGCGCCCTTCGGGGGTCAGAAACGGCGCTTGCTCGTTTGGCGGCGCGGTCGCGTCGTCTGCTGGCAGTGGCTGTGCTTCAGGGTAGCGAAGGGGCCGCCCGGTGCCCGTTTCGACGAAGATGTATGTGCCGGAGATCAGACAGACGCCGTTGCCGTACTCGCTCCGCAACTTCGGTGCGAGCGACATGCTATAGATAATTTCCTTGTTGCTTTTATCAACCTGCACGAACTGCTCTTGCGAGTTCTTGATCTGCTGATTCAACTGTCCGATCTGCTGATTCTGCGCTTCCATCTGCCGCCGGCTTTGCTTCAGTTCTTTGAAGCCGGCAAAGCCGAGATAGAGCGAGCCGCCGACGAGCACGAGCGCAAAGAGCAAGATGATGAACTTCGTGCTGAGATTGATCTCGCGCAGCAACTCGCGTGTGAATTCGCGCAGGAAAACTTTTGCATCGTCGCGCCGCGCGGTGGCCGCGGCCTCAAGGCTCGCATCCTGGATGAAGGGTGCGATGTGTACGTCGCGGGCGCGGTTGGGCACAAGCACCGGCGGCGCGCTCAGCGGGAAAAATTGCAGTGTAAAATTTGCTGTCGCGAGTCGAACTTGATCGCCATCCGCAATCTCGCGGCCCGGTTGGATTGGCTCGTCGTTATAGGTCAGCGCGAGCGTTTGATCAAAGTCGGTGACGCGGTAGTAGCCGTTGGTGCGTTCAAGTTCGAGCAGGAGCGGCGCGGCCTGCGGCATGAGGTCAGGTTGAAAACGCAAATCACAATCAACGCCCGCACCGATGCGTATGCGCTCGCGGTCGAGCACTTCGGTGTGCCGCTCCGGGCCGACCTCGACGTGTATCACCAGCCCATTTGCCATGCAAGCAACCGTACCCTGCCATTATCCAGCACAAACATTTTAAGCGACCACGTAAGAACCGCACCTGCAACTTACCTGGCGGTTTCGCGCGCAGTCGCTTACATTGCCAGTTTATACTAAGATTTCCGGCGCAAGCAAAAACAAACGCCTGCGCCAGTGCGTAATAGCAATCGACTGCAAGCGGCGGCGCAACATAAAACAAAGCAACAGGGCGACCAACAGGGCGCATCTGAGCCTGCGGAGTCCACAGGAAACCTTAGCCGCGCGCTAAACGCGGAGTAAGTCGAAATTCTTCTTCTTAATAGATATTCCGACAAAGTTTATGGTACTTTTGGCACAGCACTTGAGCTACCACGTATTCTCAACACTTAGCGACACCAAGCTAAATTGAGCCAGTATTGGTGTGTCTTTTTTCAGCACTTCATAGGACTTTGTCGGAACATCTAATG
>JBBQGM010000010.1:0-67714 GCA_038322995.1 Pyrinomonadales bacterium | reverse complement strand
ACACACGCAGGACATTTCGGTCAACGACGCTTTCAAACCCGTCTCGCGCTACTGGGATCGCATCAACCGTCCAGACCAGTTGCCCTCCGCCCTGATGGCGACGATGCGCGTGCTAACCTCGCCCGCCGACACCGGCGCGGTCACGCTCGCGCTCCCGCAGGACGTGCAGGCCGAAGCGTGGGATTACCCGGCGGAACTTTTCGCGCGGCGCGTCTGGCACATCTCTCGTCCATTGGCTGATCGCACGCTCCTCGCACGCGCCGTCGAATGGATTTGCGCGGCGCAGAAGCCCTTCATCATCGCGGGCGGCGGCGTCATCTACAGCGAAGCGGGCGAAGCCCTAGCGCGGCTAATCGAACAGACTGGCATCCCCGTCGGCGAGACGATGGCGGGCAAGGGCGCGCTCACTTGGGATCATCCGCAAAACCTCGAAGCCCTCGGCGCAACCGGCACACCCGGCGCAAACATCCTCGCGCGCGAGGCCGATCTTGTGCTTGCCGTCGGCACTCGCCTCAGCGATTTCACGACCGCATCCAAGACCGCTTTCCAGAACGAGCGCGTACGCTTCATCAATCTCAACATCGCTGAACTCGACGCGCACAAACATGCGGCGCTGCCGCTCGTCGCTGATGCGCGCGTCACGCTTGATGAACTGCGCGAGGCGCTGGCGGGCTACGCGGTCACGGCCGAGTACGCAGCACGCATCGTTGCCTTCAAAGAGCAGTGGCAGGTGGAGGTTGAACGTTTATTCAACCGTCGAGAGGGGCCGCCCGTCAGCCAGAGCGAAGTCATCGGCATCGTCAACAATTTTTCCAGACCGGAGGACGTGGTGGTCTGCGCCGCCGGCAGTCTACCGGGCGACCTGCACAAACTCTGGCGCACGCACGACCCCAAAGGCTATCACCTCGAATACGGCAACTCCTGCATGGGTTACGAAATTGCCGGCGGCCTGGGCGTGAAGATGGCTGATCCGGCGCGCGAGGTGTACGTCATGGTCGGCGACGGCTCTTACCTGATGATGTCAACCGAGATCGTCACGGCGCTGCAAGAGGGCTACAAATTAAATATCATCCTGCTGAACAACTATGGCTTCAGCAGCATCGGCGGGCTGTCGCAGGCATTAGGTTCGGGCGGTTTTGGCACAAATTACCGAGCGCGCAACAGTGCGAGCGGCCAACTGGACGGTGCGCGATTGGAAATTAACTTCGCCGCCAATGCTGCCAGTTTGGGCGCGCACGTGATTCGCGCCACAACGCGCGACGATCTACAACGTGCGCTCGCAGAAGCCCGCCACGAGGAACAAACCACCGTCATCGTGATCGAAGTTGATAAAGAAGTGCGTGTGCCCGGCTACGAGTCATGGTGGGATGTGCCGGTGGCAGAGGTCTCGGAACTAGAATCGGTTAAGCGTGTCCGCGAAGATTACGAGCAGGCTGTGAAGCGAGAGCGAAACTTTTTCTAGGCGACACGCGCCCTACAGTTTTCCCATCATAGTCTGCTTGGATTGAAGGATGAATAATTATGACAACGAGTAATCGCTTACCCAACTACATTAACGGCCAGTGGCAGGATTCTACCGCCACGGAGTTCGCGGACGTGCTGAATCCGGCCACCGGCGAGACGCTGGCCCAAGTGCCGCTCGACGGCGCGGCGGATGTGACGGCGGCCATCGAAGCCGCCGCCGCCGCTTTCCCCGCATGGCGGCGCACGCCGCCGGAAGAGCGCATTCAATATCTTTTCAAGCTCAAGCAACTGCTTGAAGACCACATTGAAGAACTGGCCCGGCTGACCACCATGGAGAACGGTAAGACGCTCGTCGAATCGCGGGCGGAGTTGCGCCGGGCGATTGAGAACGTCGAGGTGGCGTGCGGCATCCCGACGCTGATGCAAGGCTACAACCTCGAAGATGTCGCCCGCGGCATTGACGAGATGATGATTCGGCAACCGCTCGGCGTGGTCGCTGCCATTATGCCGTTCAACTTCCCCGTCATGGTTCCGTTCTGGTTCATCCCCTACGGCATCGCCTGCGGCAACACCTTCATCGTGAAGCCTTCGGAAAAAGTGCCGTTGACGATGCGGCGCTTATTCGAGTTGATTGAGCAATTGGGCTTACCGCCCGGTGTGCTGAGTCTGGTGAACGGCGCGAAGCCTGTGGTTGATGTGCTGCTCGATCACCCGCAGGTGCGCGCGATCAGTTTCGTCGGCTCGACCCCGGTCGCGAAGTATATCTACACGCGCGGCTCGGCCAGCGGCAAGCGGGTGCAGTGTCAGGGCGGAGCGAAGAATCACGTGGTCATCCTGCCCGACGCAGACATGGAGACGACGACGCAGATCGTGAGCGACAGCGCCTTCGGTTGCGCCGGCCAGCGTTGTCTGGCGGTTTCCGTCGCGATCACGGTCGGCGAGGCGCAACGCACCTTCAGGGATGCGATTGCAGAGAGCGCCAGTTCACTCAATGTCGGCTACGGCCTTGAAGAGGCCAGCCAGATGGGGCCGGTCATCACCCGCGAGAGCAAGGCGCGGATTGAAGGGCTGATTGACAGAGGCAAGAGCGAAGGGGCGAGCGTGCTGCTTGACGGGCGCGGGGCGCAGATTCAGAACCACGCGCAGGGGAATTTCCTGAAGCCGACGGTGCTGGAAAACGTCCCTGCGGGTGGCGAGTTATCAAAGACCGAAATCTTCGGCCCCGTGCTTAGCCTCGTCCACGTCGAGACGGTGGACGAGGCACTCGAAATTCTTTCCCAGAGCCTCTACGGCAATGCGGCTTCGATCTTCACCACCAGCGGCGCGGCGGCGCGCAAGTTCCGTTACGAGGTGGAGGCAGGCAATGTCGGCATCAACATCGGCGTGGCCGCACCAATGGCTTACTTCCCTTTCAGCGGTTGGAAGGACAGCTTCCTCGGCGTCATGCACAGTCAGGGGCGCGACGCCATTGAGTTCTACACCGAGAAGAAAGTCGTGATCGAACGCTGGCCCAAACAGTGGTCGCGCAAGTTTTAAGCTGCGCGGCAGTCGCGGGCGAGTCTTATTGCGCGAGAAGGTCGAACTATAGCGAAACTTATGAGATGGAGCCACAGAAAAGGTGTCCACGAAATCCCACGAAGATAAAACCGCGAAAGGTTCGTGCTGTTTCGTGTGATTTCGTGGATAACGTCTTTCCTCTCTTTGTCTCAATCTTGTCAGGACTGATTTAGATGACAGATGCTCCCGTGCTGGCAATGCGGCATATCAGGAAGACGTTCCCCGGCGTCGTGGCGTTGGACGACGTTGATTTCGAGTTGCGGCGGGGCGAGGTGCATATCCTCATCGGCGAGAACGGCGCGGGCAAGTCCACGCTCATGAAAATCCTGAGCGGAGCTTATCAGAAAAGCGCGGGCCAAATCTTCCTCGACGGCGCGGAGGTGGAGATTAAAAACCCCAAGCACGCGCAAACCTTAGGCATCGGCATCATCTATCAGGAATTCAATCTCATCCCGCATTTGTCGGTCGGGGAAAATATCTTTCTCGGGCGCGAGCCTGAGCGTTTGCCGGGACTGATCAATCAACGCGCTATCTTTCAAGCGGCGGCGCGCGTTTTAAGCAGTCTGGGCGTGACGCTCGATCCGCAGCGGTTAGTCAAAGAGCTAAAGGTGGCCGATCAACAGATGGTCGAAGTGGCCAAGGCGCTCTCACTCGACGCCCGCATCCTGATCATGGACGAGCCGACGGCCGCTCTCACCGAGCATGAGATCAAAGAACTCTTTGCGACCATCCGGCGGCTCAAGGCCAAAGGCGCAACAATCGTTTACATCTCGCACCGCATGGAGGAACTATTTGAAATCGGCGACCGGGTCACTGTCTTACGGGACGGGCGTTCAGTCGGCACTTACGATGTGCGCGGGATGAGCAAAGCCGAACTGATCCGCCTGATGGTCAACCGTGAATTGACGGAGTTGTTCCCGAAGGAGCGCGCCACGAAGGGCGCGGAAGTTTTGCGGGTCGAAGGGTTAAGCACAAAAGGCGGGTTGCAAGATATTAGCTTCTCACTGCACAAGGGAGAAGTGTTGGGCATTGCGGGACTCTTAGGCGCGGGGCGGACGGAACTGGCGCGCGCAATCTTCGGTCTCGATAAGATTACTGCGGGGATCATTTACATCAACGGTGCGCCGCAGCGGATTGGCTCGCCACGCGCGGCGATCAATGCCGGCATCGGTTTTCTCACCGAAGATAGAAAGGCGCAAGGTCTGGTCTTGCCGTTGTCGGTCAAAGAAAACCTGTGCCTGGCCAGTGTGGACAGATTTTCGCGCTGGGGCTTGATGGACACCGGCGCGGAGCAGCGGGCCGCCAGTCAATATGTGCAAGACCTGCGGATCAGAACGCCGGGCCTCGATCAGAAGGTCATGTTTTTAAGCGGCGGTAATCAGCAGAAGGTGGTCTTGAGCAAGTGGCTGTGTTGTCAGTCCGAAGTGTTCATCTTCGATGAACCGACGCGCGGCGTGGACGTGGGCGCGAAGGCCGAAATCTATGGGCTGATGAACCGGCTCACCGCAAACGGCGTCGCCATCATCATGATCTCGTCGGAGATGCTCGAAGTGTTGGGCATGAGCGACCGCATCATGGTTATGCGCGGCGGCCGCATCACGGGTGAGTTCTCTGCCGCGGAAGCCACGCAGGAAAGAATTTTACAATGTGCCCTGGAGGAATAGCCCTGCGCCAGAATTTTCTTTCTCACTATGGCCGCCAACTCGGCACCTTGTCGGGGCTGTTGGGTCTGACCGCTGTGCTTTGGGCTTTGTCGCCTCATTTCTTAACCATCTCGAATCTGCTGAATGTAGCTGAGCAGGCGACCATCATCGCCATTGTCGCGGTCGGCATGACATTCGTCATCATCACCGCCGGGATTGATCTATCCGTCGGCTCGGTGCTTGCCTTTGCCGGTGTGGTCATGGCGAGCGCGCTGCTGCGCGGCCTCCCGCTGCCGGTGGCGTTGCTGATCGGACTGGGCACGGGGCTGCTCTGCGGCGTGGTGAACGGACTGCTGATCACAATCGGGCGACTGCCGCCGTTCATCGCCACGCTGGGCATGATGAGTGTGGCACGCGGCAGCGCGCTAATGTTCACGGCAGGCAGGCCGATCTCTGGTTTCTCAGAACGTTTTCGCGCCCTCGCCACCGGCGAAATCCTGCGCGTCCCGACGCCTGTGGTCATCATGGTCGCCGTCTATGCTATCGCCTATTTCGTTTTACGGCGCACCAAACTGGGTCGCTACACTTACGCCATCGGGGGCAACGAAGAAGCCGCGCTGCTGTCCGGCATCAACGTCAAATTATACAAGACGTTGGTTTACGGGTTAGCCGGGCTGCTTAGCGGACTGGCAGCTATTCTGCTAACGGCGCGCTTGAATTCCGCGCAACCTATCGCCGGGATGAATTACGAGTTGGACGCGATTGCCGCGACCGTGATCGGCGGCACGAGTTTGCTCGGCGGTGAAGGGACGGTCGTCGGGACTTTGATCGGCGCATTGATCATGGCCGTCCTGCGCAACGGCCTTAATCTCTTAGGCGTCTCGTCTTTTATTCAACAGGTCGTGATCGGCTCGGTCATCATCGTCGCCGTGCTGATCGATATGGGGTTGAAGCGGCGCGGGAAATAGTAGGCAAGTAAAAACGTCTGTGCAGAAGGAGAAATGTTTATGCAGAAGAAACTGTGTCTGATGCTATTGGGCATCCTGTCAATCGCGCTCGTTAGTTGTCAGCGCGGTACCGACCAGGCCGGCGGTGCGCCCAGAATTGCGCTCGTGATGAAAACCGCGAACAACCCTTTCTTTATCGAGATGCAAAAGGGTGCCGAAGCGGAAGCCAAAAAGTTGGGGGTTAATCTGATCGTGCAGGCTGCGGATCGCGAGGTTGATGTCGAGAAGCAGATGCAGATTGTCGAGAACCTGATTCAGACCAAAGTCGCGGCGCTCTGTGTCACGCCGAGCGGCTCGCGCGAGATCGTTCCGGCCATTGATAAGGCCAACCGCGCGGGCATTCCCGTGCTCATCATTGATACGCGCGTGGACGCCAAAGCTTTGAGCGAAGCGCAGGGTAAGATCGCGACCTTCATCGGCTCGGACAATTACGAGGGCGGCAAACTCGCGGGCGAGTTCATCGCCAAACGGCTGGGCGGCAAAGGCAAGGTGGCGGTGCTTGAAGGCATCCCCGGCCATGAGACCGGCGACTCCCGTTTGCGCGGCTTCCGCGAGGCTATCAAGGCTGCGCCGGGCATCGAGATCGTCGCTTCGCAAACAGCCAACTGGGAAAGAGACCAAGGCTTCAACGTCTTTCAAAATATCCTGCAATCGCACCCTGAGGTACAGGCCGTGTTCGCCTGTAGCGACCTGATGGCGCTGGGAGCCGTCGAAGCAATTGCCGCCGCGAAAAAAACCGGGCAGATCACCGTTGTCGGCTTCGACGCTTCGGACGAAGCCCGCCAAGCCGTCGGGCGTGGCACGATGGACGCCACCGTCGCGCAATCTCCCTCGGCGATGGGCGCGCTGGCGGTGGAGAACGCATTTCATTTGATTAAGGGTGAGCAGATCAAAGCGGAGATCGTCGTGCCCATCAAACTGATCACGAAAGAAAATGCGGGCGCGACGGACGCAAGCAAATAAGCTTAGTGGGAGCGAAGAACAGATGAATAAGCGACTAGGCATTGGCGTGATCGGGTTGGGGCGTTTGGGCAGTTCGTATGCCAAATATCTTAATGGCCGCATTGTCGGCGCTCATTTGGTGGCCGTGTCCGACGTGAACGAAGCGGCCGTCGCAGCAGCGGGCGCGGAGTTAGGCATCTCCAAACGGTATGCCCGCTATCAAGAGTTAATCGCTGATGAAGAGGTCGAGGGCGTCGTCATTGTCAGCCCCACTAGCACGCATCAAGAGATCGTGCTTGAGGCAGTTCGCCATAGCAAAGCAATCTTTTGTGAGAAGCCGTTATCAATCTCTTTGGCAGAGGCGCGCGAGATGCTGCGCGCCGTCGAACAGGCGGGCGTGTTCTTTCAAATGGGTTTTATGCGGCGCTTCGATAAAGGGTATGTGGCGGCCAAGCGCAAGATTGAAGCGGGCGTGATCGGCACGCCGGTGGTTTTCAAATCGTCCTCGCGTGACCCGTACCGCCCAAGCCTTGAATACCTCGACCCGGCCCACAGCGGCGGGTTGTTCGTTGACTGCGGCATCCATGATCTCGATCTGGCGCGCTGGTACATGGGCGACATAGCGAGCGTGTACAGCATCGGCGGGACGCTCGCCTACCCGGAGATGAAAGAGATCGGCGACATTGATAACGCCATCACGAGTCTCTATTTCGCGAGCGGTGCGCTGGGCACAATTGATCTCAGCCGGAACGGCGTTTACGGCTACGACATCCGCACCGAAATTCTCGGCACCGAGGGCACGCTCAAGATCGGGTATCTACGCGAAACGCCGGTGCTGGTGATGACCAAAGACGGCATCACCCACGACACCGTGCCCTATTTCACCGAGCGTTTTGAACAAGCTTACATCACACAACTTCAGGGCTTTGTAGAAAATGTCTTGCAGGGCAAATCGCCGGCCGTGACCTGCGCCGATGGCGTGGCCGCGCTACAGGCCAGCGCGGCTGCCACCCTGTCATTCAAGGAAAACCGCCCCGTGAAAATACAGGGCGACGATCTCTTGTGAGCCACTGCCAATACTTAGGAGCCGAGGATGAAGATAAAGGTCGGGAATGCGCCGGTTAGTTGGGGCGTGATGGAAGTTGCCGGCTGGGGCGAGCAGATACCTTACCGGCAAGTGCTGGATGAGATCAGCGCGGCAAGTTACGCGGGCACGGAGCTAGGGCCTTACGGTTACTTCCCGACGGAGCCGAGCCAGTTAACGCCTGAATTAGCCGCTCGCGGGCTGCAACTGGTTGCCAGTTTCGTGCCTGTGCCATTGGCGCATGCGGAACGCCACGAGGCGGGCTATCAGGAGGCAATGAAGGTGGCCGGGTTGCTGGCGCAGTCGGGCGCGCGGCTGATTGTGCTGGCCGATGAGATGAGCGCGGCGCGCATGGCCGTCTCGGGCCGGGTTGACGAAGCGCGCGACGGGATGAGCGAGGTGCAGTGGGCCGGCGCGGCGCAGCTACTCGGCCGCATCGGCGCGGCTTGCAGTGAACTTGGGCTGGCCGCAGTTTTTCACCACCATGCCGGCACGTTCGTCGAAACGCCGAACGAGATCGCGCGTCTGTGTGCTAGTACAGACCCTGCCCTGCTCGGCCTCTGCCTCGACACGGGCCACTATTTCTTCGGCGGCGGCGACCCCGTAGAGGCGGTGCGCTTGTACGGCTCGCGCATCCGCCATCTTCATCTGAAGGATGTGCAACTGCCGGTCTTAGCGGCCGCGCGCCGGGACGGAGTCGGCTTTCTTGAGGCGGTGCGGCGCGGCGTGTTCTGCGAACTCGGTGAAGGTGCGGTTGATCTCAAGCAAGTCATTGGGGACATGGCCGCCGGGGGCTACTCGGACTGGGCCATCGTCGAGCAAGACGTGGACACGCGCAACGCCGATGTTAAGCCTTTTGCGAGCGCCCTTCGCAGCCGGCAATATCTCCGAGATGTGATCGGGATTTGATCTGATAGAGCTGTAACGATGATGAAGCATCGCCTCTCGCTGCACTTACAAACGGTAATGCGCGCATTGCTCGCCATCGCGCTCATGCTCGGTCAGGCTATACCCGCATTTACGCAAACGGTGAATCGTCCCCAGCCCTTGATCGCTTACGCCGATCCGTTCGTCGGCACGGAGAACGGCGGCAACATCGTACCGGGCGCACAAATTCCTTTCGGCTTCGTTCACGTCAGCCCTGACACAGAGAAGCCGACGACGGCCGGGTATAACTTTTACGAAAACATTCTCGGCTTCAGCCAGACCCATGTCAGCGGCACGGGCGGCGCGAGTAAGTACGGCAACTTTCGCACGACGCCGCTCGTAGGCAAGTTGCGCGTCAACAATCTCGGCTCACCTAAGACGGAAGAAGCGGCCGCGCCCGGCTACTACACCGTCCGGCTCACGCGCGCAAATGTGCAAGTCGAATTGACGGCGACGCGGCTCGTCGCCCTGCACCGCTACACCTATCCGGCGTCGAAACTAGCGCACGTCTTGCTGGATGTCAGTTCCGTCGTGCAACCGGAGACCGGGGACAATGCCGTCAAAAACCCGCACCCGGTTGATTGTCACGTGCGCGTCATCGCGCCGAATCGCATCGAGGGCAGTGGCAACTTCATCGGCGGCTGGAATCAATCACCATATACCATCCACTTCTCCGCCGAGTTTGATCGCCCGTTCGACGCCTTTGGCACGTGGCGAGATAACCGCATCGAATCCGGGACGGCGGCGGCAGCCAACGAAGGCGCGGTCGGCGCTTACGCCACCTTCGACACGACGGACAAGCAAACCGTGCAGATGAAGATTGGTGTCTCCTTCATCAGCCCTGAGAAGGCGCGTGCTAATCTCTTGCAGGAGATGCCCGCTTGGGACTTTGACGCCGTGCGCCGCCAAGCTGAAGCCGCATGGGAGAATGCCCTCGGACAAATCAAAATTGAGGGCGGCACGGAAGTACAGCGCAAGATTTTTTACACCGCCCTTTATCATTCACACTACATGCCGCACGATCTCACCGGCGAGAATGTCTGGTGGGATTCCCACGAGCCGCACTACGAAGATTTCTATGCCATCTGGGACACGTTCCGCACCCACTTTCCGCTCCTAACGTTGCTGCAACCTGAGCGCGAGCGCGACATGGTGCGCTCGCTCGTTGACACATATATCCATACTGGCTGGATGCCCGATTCACGCATCGCCGGAGCCAACGGTATGACGCAAGGCGGCTCGAACGGCGATGTCGTGGTGGCGGATGCGCTGGCGAAAGGCGTGACCGGCATTGACTACCGGAAAGCATACGAGGCGCTGATCAAGAACGCGGAGGTTGACAGCCCGCGTCCGCTTTACGAAGGCCGCGCGCTCGCTGAATACAAGCAACTCGGCTACGTGAGTATGAATTATCCGCGCTCGACTTCGCGCACAATGGAATATGCTTACGATGATTTTTGTATTGCGCAGGTGGCGCAAGCGCTCGGCCAGACCGCTGACAGTCGCAAGTATCTTGCGCGCTCGAAAAACTGGCTGAATGTGTGGAGTGATGAGACGCGCTCGGCGCGCCCACGTTACGCCGATGGCCGCTGGCTCGCGCCGTTTCAAGCGGCGCATTTCTATCCTGACAAAGATTATAGCTACTGGGACGCGCCGTTCTACGAAGGCAGCGGCTACATCTACGGGACTTATGTTCCGCACGACGCGCAAGGACTGATTAACAAACTTGGCGGCGACGAACCGTTCAGCGCGTGGCTCGACGCTTTCTTCAACAATCCACCGACGCGCGATCCGGCATTCAACAACGCACTCTATAATCACAACAACGAGCCGGACTTTCTGGCCGCGTTTCTTTACATTCATGCGGGTCGCCCGGAGCGCACGCAGGAGCGTGTGCGACGCATTCTCGCCACCGAATACACGACCGGGCGCGGCGGGCTGCCCGGTAACGACGACAGCGGCGCGATGTCTTCGTGGTACGTGTGGGGCGCAATGGGCCTGTACCCGAATGCCGGACAGCCTTACTACTACATTTGCAGCCCGCTGTTTCAACGTTCAACCATCCACCTCGGCGGCGGGCGTACCTTCATCATCGAAGCGCCGGAAACTTCAGAGTCCAATCTATACGTGCAGTCGGCGACGCTCGACGGGCGCACGCTTGACCGCGCATGGCTGAAGCATGATGAGCTTGTGCGCGGCGGGCGGCTCGTCCTCCGCATGGGCGCGCAGCCGTCCACATGGGGACGCGGCGACAGACCGCCTTCGATGTCCGTGCCGGAGCGGAGCGCTGGCAAGTAAGGCCAGCAAACTTATGCCAACACGGCGAGAGATGCTAAAGACCACAGCTTGCGCGCTCGGCGGTCTCACTGTCGGCAGCACTCATCCTTTACGCCAGTTCGCTACGGCACGACCGCTTGATTTCACGAGTCGCCGCCCGGCCTTGGGCGAGCGGCGGTTTACGAGTGCGGCCGTCGAGGCGAAGATTCAAGCAGTCAAGCGCGCCATTGCGGACAAAGAACTCGCGTGGCTGTTCGAGAATTGTTTTCCCAATACGCTTGATACAACCGTCCGCGTCGGCACGCTCGACGCGCAGCCGGACACGTTCGTCATCACCGGCGACATTGACGCGATGTGGCTGCGAGATTCGACGGCGCAAGTGTGGCCCTACCTGCAATTTGCCAAAGAGGATAAGAAGCTGAAAACGCTCCTCGCCGGCGTCATCAACCGGCAGGCGCGTTGCATCTTGATTGATCCCTATGCCAACGCCTTCAATTACGCCGCGACGGGCAGCGAATGGGAAAAAGACCGTACGCTCATGAAGCCGGAACTGCACGAGCGCAAGTGGGAGATCGACTCACTCTGCTATCCGGTGCGTTTAGCGCACGGGTACTGGCAGGCCACGGGCGATGCTTCCCTCTTCGACCGGCAATGGCAGGCGGCAATGTCGCTCGTCGTCAAGACATTACGCGAGCAGCAGCAGACACAAAATTTAGGCTCGTACTCGTTCCAGCGCGTGACCAGAAATCCGACTGACTCGCTACCGTTAAAAGGTGGCGGCAATCCGACTCGCCTGTGCGGCTTGATTCATTCAGGCTTCAGACCATCTGACGATGCCTGCATCTATCCGTTTTTGATCCCGGCGAATCTCTTCGCCGTAGCGGCGCTCAAGCAACTCGCTGTTATATATGCTACTGCGCTCGCCAACCAGAGCTTCGCCAACGAATGCCGTGCCTTCGCGCATGAAGTGAGCCAGGCCATCAACACGCACGCCAGAGCGCAACATTTGCAATATGGCGAGATATACGCCTACGAGACGGACGGATTCGGCAACAGGTTATTCATGGATGATGCCAACGTGCCGAGCCTCTTGTCTTTGCCCTACCTCGGTTGTTGTGCCGTACAAGACAAAACCTACCGGAGCACACGCGCTTTCGTCTTGAGCGCAGACAATCCCTACTTCTTTCGCGGGCGCGCAGGCGCAGGCATTGGCGGCCCGCACGTGGGTCTAGGCATGATCTGGCCGCTGGGTATCATCATGCGCGCGTTGACCAGTGTGGATGCGCGGGAGATCGCGTTGTGTCTCAGCATGCTCAAGACGACGCACGCGGGGACAGGCTTCATGCACGAGGCGTTTGCCCAAGACGATGCACAAAAGTTCACCAGACCATGGTTCGCGTGGGCCAACACTCTGTTTGGCGAGTTGATCCTAAAAGTGTACGCTGAACACCCACAACTGCTGAAGGCGTAACGCTAGAATAGTGATTTGACATATGCTAACAATCACACGATTAATCACGCTCGCGCTGATCTGTTGCGTCAGCGCGGTGACAACGTCGCACGTTGTTCGCCGCGTTCAAGCTTCAAAGAACGTTCAGACCCAGACGCTTGCTCGGCTCGTTCATCTGGCTCCACTTAATGCCAACGATAGTCGTTACGTCTATGTCCCGTTCGACGTGCCGCCACACGCCGTGCGGATCAGCGTTAGTTATCAGTATGAACGCGCCAATGAAGCTAACACGATTGACATCGGCCTATTCGACGCGCGCTCGACCGGCTCCGATACTGATCCGCGTGGTTTTCGCGGCTGGAGCGGCGGGCGGCGCTCGGAGTTCTCCATTTCTCGCGCCGAGGCGACGCCCGGTTATCTGCCGGGTGCGATAACAGCCGGAACATGGCGCATCATTCTTGGTCTTTACAAGGTCGCGCCGGCAGGCGTTGATGTTTCCTTCAAAATCAGCATTGAGACGGAGGAAAACAGTTCAGCGAATCTTACGCCTGCGCCGCGCCAGCCCGACCCTTCATCTGCCGGCACAGCAACAATAGTATCCGCCGCGCAACGAACAGCGTCTCCGCCACAAGTCGCCGGGCGGGGCGCGCACTGGTGGCGCGGTGATCTACACATGCACACCGTCCACAGTGACGGCGACTGGACTATCGCCGAGTTAGTAGCCTACGCCAGCCACATCGGGTTAGATTTTATCTCCATCACGGATCACAATACGGCGAGCCACCACGCGGAGATTGATCGGTTACGCGCCAGCGCGCAGCAACCACTCGTGCTGCGCGGCGAAGAGATCACCACTTACGGCGGTCATACGAATGCGTGGGGCCTGCCTTCGGGCACGTGGATTGACTTCCGCGCGCATCCGGGCGATACCGCTCGCATCGCTAATATCGCCGCGCAAGCGCACCGCGCCGGCGCAGTCATCTCCATCAATCATCCGTTCGCTTTATGCGGCGGCTGCGCCTGGAGCTACGACGCTGCGGCGCGCGACTTCGATGGCATCGAAGTGTGGAACGGCCCGTGGGATCAGACGGATGAACTGGCGCTCACGATGTGGGATAAGATTTTGCAGAGCGGGCGACATATCACCGCCATCGCGTCCAGCGACTCGCACCGGCCGCCGCCTAATCCTACTGGTCAACCCATCGGTCAACCGACAACGCACGTGGCGGCAAACGCTCTAGCGCAAGCAGCATTACTACAAGCCATCCGGCAGGGCCGCGTCTATTTGACGGGTGAAGCAATGCGCCCCGTCGTCAGTTTTGAAGCTGAGGCCACGCCGGGCCAACGACGCGCACGCGCGCTCATCGGTGATGAGCTTCGCCTGCGCGCACCGGGCACAGTACGCTTCTTCATCACCACCGAAGCCGCGCCGCCCGACGCGACCGGCTCATTGATCTCGAACGGTCAGGTGCTACGCAGCTTCCCGGCCAAACCGGATGGTCAGCCACAGGTGCTCGCGCTTGAAATCCAACATGACGCTTATTTCCGGCTTGAGGTGCGGGATAAAACGAAAACTGTGCTCGCCCTAACCAACCCTATTTATGTCAAAATCGGAAAAGACAGATAGGCGGCTTAATGTTGGGTAAGCTTGACTACCGTCGTTTCACCCGGCGCAAGCGACGACTCGGATTGTGTTTGCAGTGGCAGCGAACGCGGCACATAGTATTGATCGAGCATCAAGACGCGCACTACCTTGAGATGATTGCAACGTCTCTCATTGGCAGCCGTTGCGGTTGCCTGACAGCGCGCTGTGATGGTCTCAACCGCGGCGGGTGAAACGCCTTTGGGTAAACGCACCGCCGTGCGGAAATAACCGCTCCGGTCAATCCGCAAGCGAGGTTCGCCCATATCCGAAGCGAACGCTTTCGCCTGACCTGTAAGCTGCACATCAAAGGCCACTGTCGCCCCTGCTTGCTCTGAGACGGCTTCAATGTAGAGATATTCGCGCGGGTCGGCGATGGTGTTTATGTCGGCGGGCGTGTCGCTGATGCGCTTCTCACGCAGCAACTCTTCAGTCATGACGCGGTAAGTTTGTGGGTACATATCCATCACGCTCTCGCGCGTTGCCGTCTCAAGTCGGGCGCGCACGGGCAAGGGCGCGAAACGGACGGCGGACGAGGCCAGATCGGAGAAGTTATTGTTGTCCGAGGCGACGGCGAGCAGCGGGTGATCGCCACAAGCGCGCGAGCCGGTAAAGAATTTCGTCTCGTGCCGCACGCCCTGATAAGTCTCCTCGATGATCTTTTGCCCATGCGCGCGAAATTGATAGACCCATTCGATGTCTGTCCCGCGCCCCCAGCGCGCCAACAACGCAGCAGTCTGCGTGCCGCCATCTTCATTCGTGAAAATCACTGTGTAGCGCACGAGCAGTTCGCCCCCGGACTCGTGCAGAACTTCGTAGTACATCAGCAACGGCAGGTCTGTGAAATGGTCAATCGTATTGGCGCGGGCGTAGAGAAAAGGTGCATGGGCTAGAGCCAACTGCTCTTCATCTACTCTGCCCGCACCGCGCGCAGGCGCAAATGGGAGCGGGCGTAGCGATTTTACTTCAGCCCGGCGGGCTGCGGCAGCCGAACGCGCCGCGTTAAGCGTCACAGAAACCGTGTGCTTTCCTTTGTTGAGGTGTCCGAGCATGACGCGATAGGAGAATAATTCGTCGCCTGCCCAGAGCAGCAAATCTTGTTGGTATACGCCGTCAACCAAAACCATCAAGGCGGCGGCTTCCGCGCCCTCGCGGGCCCATGACGCACCCGGCGCGCGGGCTTCGATCTCCAGACCAACTTCCATATTATCCGGCAAGTTAAAAACTTCGGTCGCCAGCGGTTTAGGAAGTTGCGAAATGTTATGCGTCGCCGCGAAGTGCGTTCCCGTCGTACTCGATGCCGTGTAAACGGAAATCAAAAGCAGCAGCGGCAAGCTGAAGAAGCTTAGAGAAATTTTCATTTGCGATAGCCTTACGCCGGTGGCGGCAGCGAAGAAATGCTTTCTGTCTATGATTAAGGAGCCAAATATCATAGTTAGGACTTACGCAGTTAGACGAAGAAGCAACAACTTACGGGAATAAGCGTTTCCGCTAAGTCATTTGTTTTCAACAAGGCTCTATTTCAACTGCGTAAGTCCTAATAGTCATCAGCGCGGACACAAACATCGGCGTTCAAGGTACGGCAGTTCATCCAAGGTTTCAATCTCGAATTTGTGTCCGGGAAACCGATAGGAAGCGCACAGGCGAAACCCGCGCTTGTCCACAAGGCGCAAATGAAAAAAAACCGGCGCAATAAAAATTCTTTCCCCAGCCGGTGAAGTGTGCTATCTTTTCGATAAATCCGAATGCACACGTGTTCAACCTATTAAAAGCAGATAGTAACGACTAAGGCTCATCAATTGTCGCAGCGAGCCGAAAATTGGCCTGAATTTATTTTCTTACCTGATAGCTGATCTGTGTAACGAAGAATTGCCGAAGATTTAATTTTATGGCAACTCGAACTTAGATGCCCTGTAACTGCCTATCGTTAAGCTGCATTCTTGCATTAACATAGCTGAGTCGCCAGTGACAGAGCATAGAAGGTTTCTGCTATCCCAAATGGCTCAGCGGTCTCAAGGGCGGCACATTGGCTGAGCGCCGCGAGAGTCCGCACATCCAGTACCATTATGAAGTAACCTCGGCGGCCCCTCTTATCTATCGTACTTGGCGAAGGCGGCCTGAGTTACAGTAGCGGCAAGAACCCAAACTTCTTTTTCTTTCACGTACAAGGGGACGCGCAACCGCAAAGGACTGACTTGGTTCAGATGCGGTTTCAGCATAAACCGGGCCGTTCACTGCAAACAAACATCACCCCTTAAGGAGTATTCCCCATGAAGGCACAGGCGTATATCGTCCGCACATTTGGATTTCTGCTGGTCACATTCCTGCTGCTCGGCCATGCCACAACCGTTCACGCACAATTTGATACTGCGACCGTACTCGGCACCGTCAGCGACACGAACGGTGGACTGCTGCCGAACGCGACCGTGACGCTGAAGAATGTTCAAACCGGCACCGTGGCCACCGTCAAGACGGATGAGAGCGGCAATTATCAGTTCACCGGCGTCAAGATCGGCACCTATCAAGTCTCGGTTGCAGCACAAGGCTTCTCGACCGCCGTCGCCGAGAATGTGGAAGCAACTGTCAACGCCCGCCAACGTATTGACCTAACTATGTCGGCCGGCGCGGTCACTGAAACCGTGACCGTCTCGGCGGGGACGCCGCTGCTTGAGACGGCTTCGAGCGAACGTGGGCAGGTCATCACGCGCGAACAGATCGTCAATCTGCCTTTGAATGGTCGAGCCTATGCCGACCTGGCGCTGCTCAGTCCCGGCGTCCGCAAATCAGTGCTCAATAACAATAGCTCCGGCGGGCGCGATGCTTCGTTTAATGTCAACGGGCTACGTAGTTCTTTGAACAACTTCGTGCTAGACGGCGTGGACAACAATTCTTACGGCACGAGCAATCAGGGCTTCTCGAATCAGGTCGTGCAAGCTTCGCCGGATGCTGTCGCCGAGTTCAAGGTGCAAACCGATAACTACAGCGCCGAGTACGGGCGCGCGGGCGGCGCGATCATCAACACCTCGATTCGCAGCGGCACGAACAACTTTCACGGCACGCTTTACGACTTCATTCGCAACACGAAATTCAACGCGGTCGGTTTTTTCAAACCGCGCGGCGGCCAAAAGCCCACGCTGATTCAAAACCAATATGGCGGCACGTTCGGCGGCCCCGTCTCGATTCCCGGTTTGTACAATGGCAAAGACCGCACCTTCTTCTTTGTAGACTACGAAGGTTTCCGCCGCATCACTAAAACGCTGTCCTTTGCTACTGTCCCGACGCTCGAACAGCGGCAAGGCATTTTCCGCAATGCGGCGGGTGTGCCAATTCCGATTCGCAATCCATTCACCAACGTCGTCTATGCTGATGGCGTTATCCCGCTAAACGTGCGCACGGCGTTCTCGCAACTAGTCTATGCCCAACTGCCCGCGCCAAACCGTTCTTCGGGCGTGCTGGGCATCACCGAGAACTTCGAGGGTCTGCCGCGCAGCAAGTTCTACAATGACAAAGGTGATCTCAAGCTCGACCACACAATCAATACGCACATGACCATCTTCGCGCGTGGCTCGGAGCGGAAGGTCAACAACTTTGAAGCACCGACCATCCCGCTGCCATTGGGCAATCCCGCCAATGCCAACGTTCGCATCGTTAATCAGCAACTGGCGGGCGGTTTGACTTATACGTTGAGTTCCAATTCCGTGCTCGAATTTCGGCTCGGCATCTCGCGCACGCTCGCCGGTAAAACGCCCCCAGGCCTCGGCACGGCCAACGCCCTCCAACTCTACGGCATCACAGGGCTGCCAGAAGACCCGGTACTCTCCGGCGGCTTGTACACGCAAACCGTTTCGGGCTTCACTGATTTGGGCCGACAAAATAGTAACCCGCAGTTTCAGAATCCGACTGTCATTGACCCGCGCCTCAGCTACTCTTTTCTCATCGGTCGTCATAGCCTCAAAACCGGCTACGAATATCAGTCCATCAACACCGATGTCCAGGATATTCAGCCGTTATACGGGCAAGACACGTACAGCGGAAATTTCAGCCGGCCCGCCAATGTCAGTGCGTCGAACAATCTCTATAACGTCGCCGATTTCATCTTCGGCGCGCGCTCGCAGTATGCGCTGGGCAGCCCTTTCATCGCCCACTATCGCCAGCGGATGCACTTCGCCTATCTCCAGGACGACTTCAACGTGAATTCAAAGTTGACGCTTAATCTTGGGCTGCGTTACGACTTCGCGACGCCGCAGTACGAACGCGACAACCGCCTCTCGAACTACGATCCGGCCACCAATACGATTCTCCTGGCGAAGTCCGGTTCGCTCTATGACCGCGCACTCGTTGACCCGGACCGCAACAACTTCGGCCCGCGACTCGGCTTCGCCTACACGCCCATGCCAAGCACTGTGATTCGCGGCGGCTACGGCATCTCTTATGTTCACTTCAACCGGCTCGGCGGCGAAAACCTGCTCGCCTTAAACGGGCCGCAAGTCGTCATCGCAACTGTCGCACAGGGCGCGCCGTCGGCAACCAATCCGATCTGCACCGGCAACAATTTTCTGGGTTGCTTCCGCCCGACCCCTGCCGGTTATCCAGCAGGACTTGTTGATGCTTCGAGGTTCACGCCGCTGACCGCGAAGATTAACTACACACCACGCGACACACGGACGGCTTATGTCCAGAGCTATCACCTCTCCATCCAGCGTGAGATCGTCCGCAATCTCCTGATTGATGTCGCCTACGTCGGCAACATTAGTCGCAATCTGATTATCCTTGGGGATTTCAATCAGGCGCGTCCAAACACGACGACCGATCCAGCGGGTGGCACCTCTTTGCAGGCGCGCCGCCCGATTCCGGGTTTTTCGTCTATCCAGTCCTCTTTCGCGGGCGGCAAAGCGAACTATAACGCGCTGCAAATCAAACTCGAACGCCGCTTCTCCGGTGGTCTCTATCTGCTTAACTCGTTCACCTTCTCGAAAGCGATAGACAATGCGTCCGGCCACCTTGAGGCTAACAACGGTGACAACTCGCGCATCAACATCCGCAACCTGCCGAGCGAGCGCGGGCTGTCGAGCTACGACCAACCCGTGAACAACACGACCAGCGTCGTCTATGAACTGCCGTTCGGCAAAGGCCGGCACTTTGGCCGCGACGCCTCGCCTATCGTTGACGGGATACTCGGCGGCTGGCGGCTCACGCTCATCAATACAGCGACGAGCGGGCAGGTCGGGAATCTCACCTACAACGCGCCATCGGCATTCCAAGTCACTAGCACCCTCGGACTCAGCTATCGTCCGAACATCGTCGGCAACCTGACCGTGCCATCGGGCCAGCGCACGCCTGATAACTATCTTAATCGTAATGCCGTGGCGATCCCCACAGACCGTAGCCAACCGTTCGGCAGCGCCGGACGCAACATTGTCCGCGGCCCTGCCTTCTTCCAATCGGATGTAGGGATTCAAAAACAATTCGGGCTTATCAACGAGACGACGCGGCTGGAGTTTCGCGCCGAAGCCTTCAACATCTTCAACCATTCCAACTTTGCCGCGCCCGACACAAACGCCTCGAACATCACACGCGATGCCAGCGGCAACGCCATCGGCGGCACCTTCGGCACGCTGCGCACCGCGTTTCCGGCCCGCGAAATCCAGTTTGCCCTCAAGCTCTATTTCTGAGTGCCGGGCAGCAGGGCTGTAAAAAATTTGGCGGCGCGGAACACACTTCCGCGCCGTCGTTTTCTGCCCCAAACGGGCAGCAGACTCAGTGTGCTGACAACGCGCGCCGCGTCGCGCACAGGGTAGAAGCTATTAGTACACAACGAAGCAGCAGCTTTCGGGGTAAGATGCAGACAACCGGTTCTCGATGTTTACCTCTTTCTAAATTGTGGAGCAGACTTAGTGCAGTTTCCCTTCAAACTTCCGACGGAAAAAGAATTTGATGCGGCGGGTTTTGGCGTCAATGCGGTTGACCACCTCATCGTCGTGCCCGCATATCCAAACGTAGAGACGAAGGTGCGGTTACGCGAGTACAAGCAAGGGGCGGGTGGGCAGACGGCATCGGCCATCGCCGCGTTGCAGCGACTGGGCATGCACACCGCTTACGCCGGGCGCTTCGGCACGGACGCGGCCGGCCGCTTTGGTTTGCAGTCGTTGCAGGACGAAGGCGTTGACGTTGAGTTTTCGGAAGTCATCGAAGGCGCACGCACACAAGTCGGCTACATCATCATCGAAGCCGAGCGCGGCGAGCGCACCGTGATCTGGGATCGCGACGAGCGCCTGGCCTATGCGGCCCAAGCCGCGCCCGTCGCCTTGGCCGGAAAAGCGCGTGTGCTGCACATAGATTCGCACGACCCATTGGCCTGCGCGCAGATGGCGCGCGCAGCCCGCGCCGCCGGCACAATCGTCTCCGCCGATATTGATAACGTCTATGACGGACTGCCTGAGCTTTTGCCGCTGATTGATGTGCTCATCTCGTCGAAAGAATTCCCGCGCCTCTTGACCGGCATCGAGGACGAGCGCGCGGCCCTCGCCGAGATCAAAGCGCGCTATGGCTGTGCGCTCGTCGGCTTGACCAAGGGCGGGCGGGGCGCAACAGTTCTCTGCGCGGGAGATTTTTTGGAGACGCCTGCTTTTCAAGTGCCCGGCGGGTGCATTGATACAACGGGCGCAGGCGATGCCTTCCATGCGGGCTTTCTTTATGGCCTATTGCAAGGTGAAGAGATTGAGTTGTGCCTCAAACTGGGCTGCGCGGTCGCGGCGCTCGGCTGTCGAGCTTTGGGCGCACGCACCGGGTTGCCGACGCGCGCGGAGTTGGATGACTTCCTGAAAGGATAAATCGCGGCGGCGTATCCTTCATCAATTAACGTCAATCCAATTCAATGTGCGCGCAATAGCTTTCTGCCAGCCGGCGTAACCTACGTCTCGCTGCTCCTGGCTCCAACGCGGCTCCCATTGCTTGTCCGCTTGCCAGTTGTGGCGCGTCTCTTCCAGATCGCGCCAATAGCCGACGGCCAAGCCGGCCGCATAGGCCGCGCCGAGCGCGGTGGTTTCGGCCACGACAGGCCGCACGACGGGCACACCTAAGATGTCGGCTTGCAGTTGCATCAACGTATCGTTGCCGGTCGCGCCGCCATCTACTTTCAAGACTTCTAAACGGACGCCGGAATCTTTCGCCATCGCATCGAGCACGTCGCGGGTTTGATAGCAGATGGCTTCGAGCGTGGCCCGCGCCAGATGACCTTTGTCGTTGAAGCGCGAGAGACCGACGATGCAACCGCGCGCGTCGGCGCGCCAGTAGGGCGCGTAGAGACCGGAAAAAGCGGGCACGAAATAGACGCCGCCATTATCGGCGACGGTATTGGCGAGCGCTTCGATGTCGCCGGCTTGTTTGATCAGGCCGAGTTGGTCGCGCAGCCATTGGACGGCGGAACCCGTCACGGCCACCGAACCTTCCAACGCATAGATGGGCCGCGCGTCGCCGAGTTTGTAGCACACGGTGGTCAGCAAGCCGGCCTGCGAGGGCACGATGTTCTCGCCGGTATTGAGCAGCATGAAGTTGCCCGTGCCGTAAGTGTTCTTTGCTTCGCCGGGCGCGAAGCATACTTGCCCGACGGTCGCAGCTTGCTGGTCGCCCAAGTCGGCACACAAAGGAACTTCACCTTTGAATGCTCCGTCATGTTTCGTCATGCCGTAAAAATTCGCGTCCGAAGAAGGCCGCACGGCGGGCAGCATCCGGCGCG
The DNA here is from genome assembly GCA_038322995.1 of Pyrinomonadales bacterium. GTDB lineage: Bacteria > Acidobacteriota > Blastocatellia > Pyrinomonadales > Pyrinomonadaceae > QHXQ01. Next base: position 45,986 of record JBBQGM010000010.1, on the reverse strand, counting down.
GGATGTTAAAGAGCGCGAGCAGCTCGTCATCCCAATCAAGCGTTGCGAGATTGAATAACATCGTGCGGCTCGCATTGGTGACATCGGTGATGTGCGCGCCGCCGTTCGTGCCGCCGGTCAAGTGCCAGATGAGCCACGTATCTATGTTGCCGAAGACCGCTTCACCTCGTTCGGCGGCAGCGCGTGCGCCTGCCACGTTGTCGAGAATCCATTGCATCTTGCCGCCGGAAAAATAGGTGGCGGGCGGCAGACCCGCTTTGCGCCGAATCGTCGCGCCTGCGCCGTCTTGTTCGAGCCGGTGCATGATGCGATCTGTGCGCGTGTCCTGCCAGACGATGGCGTTGTAGAGCGGTGCACCCGTTTTCGGATTCCAGACGACAGTGGTTTCGCGTTGGTTGGTGATGCCGATGGCAGCGAGGTCACGCGCCGTCAGGTTGGCACCGGAGAGCGCGCCTTCGATAGTGTCGCAGGTGCGTTGGTATATCTCCACGGGGTCGTGCTCCACCCAACCGGCTTGTGGCAAAATTTGCGTATGCTCCAGTTGGTGCCGCGCCACTTCGCGCCCCGCGTGGTCAAACACCATAAAGCGCGTACTCGTCGTGCCCTGATCAATTGCGCCGACGTATCGAGTCATGTTTCGCCCACCTCCCCGTCAGAATCCGATGACCGTGAATAGAGCCGCGCCGATGATACCGCCGATGAGGGGCGCGACGACCGGAATCCACGCATAGCCCCAGTCGCTTGTCCCTTTGCCGGTAATTGGCAACAGGGCGTGCGCGAGTCGCGGCCCCAAATCGCGCGCCGGGTTGATCGCATAGCCCGTCGGGCCGCCGAGGGAAAGACCGATGCCCCAGACGAGAAAGCCGACGAGAATCGGTTGGATGCCCTGACTGAAAACCAGCGAGAGATCGAGGCCGCTCGGCGCGGTTAATTTCTGTGCGTTCGCGGCGATGGCCAGAATGCCGAACAGGAGAATCGCCGTGCCGATGACTTCGGCGATGAAGTTCGAGATCGGATGCCGGATCGCCGGTGCGGTACAGAAGACGGCGAGCTTTAAGTCCGTGTCTTCCGTCTCCACAAAATGCGGATGGTAGAGTACCCAGACGACAACCGCGCCGAGAAACGCGCCGATGATTTGCGCGCTGATGTAGCCGGGCACTTGCCGCCAGGGGAACGAGCCAATCGCGGCGAGCGAGATGGTGACCGCCGGGTTCAGGTGCGCGCCGCTAATGCGCCCGACGCAAAAGATGGCGATGATGACCGCCAACCCCCAGGCTGTCGTGATCACCATCCACCCGCTGCCCTGCCCTTTTGATTTGTTTAAGAGCACGTTGGCGACAACGCCGTCACCGAGAATCAGCATAATCATCGTGCCGATAACTTCTGCTAGATAGACGTTCATTCCGCAACCCTCACAATTTGGCATTCGTTCCCGGCTTGCCATTTGTCTAAATCAGTCTTAACGAGCTTGGCACAGAGATAAAAACTATCCACGAAAGCACACGAACAAGCACGAAACTCTTTTGGTCTTGCTTCGTGTTGGTTCGTGTGCTTTCGTGGATCATTTCTTTGTTGGGGCCAGCCTTCCGCGCCGGTGCAGGCAGGCTGAACCAACTGCGACGCTTCCTCAACACGCGGCTATGGGGGCGCAATCCGGGTTGAAGAGTTAGGGAGTGCTTCTGTCTGAACTTATGATGTCATGCGCTGCGCTCTTTCTTACGCCCCATTTCTTATTCGGCTGTGGGCCCATGACGAAGACGAGGGTTGAGCCATTGGCAATATCAGCGTGCTGGATAAATGGCTCAGTTAACGGCCGGCCGTTGAGGGTCAACGATTGAATATACTTGTTTCTTGGTGATTGATTCTTCGCAATGACCGTAAACGGCCCTTTGGTGTAAGGCTTATCCAATATGATCGTGGCCTTGGCAAAGAGCGGGCTGCCGATGGCATATGCCGGGCTGCCCGGCGTCACCGGATAGAAACCCAGCGCGCTGAAAATATACCAGGCGGACATTTGCCCGCAGTCGTCATTGCCGCTTAAACCATCCGGCGCGTTGTGATACTTCGAGGCCATCGTCGCTCTGACCTGCGCCTGCGTCTTCCAGGGCTGGCCGGCATAGTCATAGAGATAAGTATAATGATGTCCCGGTTCGTTATCGTGCCGATAATGATCACCGGAGAAATTCTCATCCAACTTGGCGACGAATTTCTGCGCGCCGCCCATTAAAGTGATCATGCCGGGAATGTCCTGCATCTCGCAGAACAGATACGTCCACGGACTGCCTTCGGTGAAGCCGGGCTTCCTATCTTCATGCGAAGCCCAACTCTCTTCGTCCCAAGTCCCGTCCGCCTTCTTCGCGCGCATGAAGCCCAACGCCGGATCGTACAGATTTTTATAGTTCCGGCTGCGGTTCATCAACAACTCGTAGTCGGCCTGCCGGCCCGCAGCTTTAGCGAGTTGGGCGACGCAGAAATCGTCGTAGGCGAACTCAAGCGTGCGGGAGACGGACTCATCCGTTTTATCTTGCGGCACGTAGCCGAGCGACTTGTACCATGTCAGCCCGCCTCTGGCTTCAAACGCTGTCCAGGGCGCGCGATCAAGCCACCTGTTAGGAGCATCGCCGTCGGGCGGCGTCATGGCATCTTTGTACGTCGCCGCGTAGGCTTTCTTGAGATCGAAGCCGCGGATGCCTTTGACATAGGCATCCGCGATGACGCTGTCGGCGTGTGTGCCGATCATGATATTGCTATACGTCGGATTGGGCCACTTCGGCAGCCAGCCACCCTCATCGTACATTTGCAGGAGCGAGGTAATCATGTCCGGGACTTTGTCTGGTTGGGTCAAGATCAGCAGCGGGTGTTCCGCTCTGAAGGTGTCCCAGAGCGAATAGTCGTTGTACGAGACGCCGTTGTGTACCCGGTCATCAAAGGCGCTGTAGTAACGGCCATACTCCGAGAAGATGCGGGGGAATAACAGCGTGTGATACATCGCCGTATAAAAGTTAACGCGCTCATCTTTTGTGCCGCCTTGAATTTTGATCTTGCCGAGCGCCTCATTCCAGACCTGTCGGCCGGCCGTTTTCACGCGGTTGAAATCCCAATCGGGAATCTCTCTATGCAAATTATCACGTGCCTGGTCAATGCTAATAAACGACGTGCCGATCTTGACCGCGATCACTTCACCTGCTGTCGTGCTGAAGGTCGCGTAACCACCGATCTGATGGCCGCTCTGTTGCTTGCTCCCCTGTTGAATGTTGTCATCTGTCCATGTGCCGGAGGACGCGAAAGGTTTGCTGAACTGAATCACAAAGTAGCCTTTGAAGTTGGGCAACGGCGGCCCTAGCTCAGTGGACATCCGATCAGCGTTGTAGCCGGTGATCTCCTGCTGCTGCGGATTGATCTCGACAAAGCCTGAGAATTGTTTGGAGCGGCTGGCCGTCACGGCGATATGGGCAGTTTGGGCGGCGGGAAAAGTGAATTTCAAAAAGCCGGCCCGGGTCGTCGCCGTCAACTCGGCTTTGAGCGGTCGGCCCCCGTCATCCATTTGGACGGCGTAGTAGTTAGGCGCAGATACTTCACCTTGATGCCGGTAGGGCAATTTCCGCGCGGTCTGCAACTCGCCAATGGAGGGCATCAAGCTCACATAACCGTAGTCGCCCATCCAGATCGCGGGCTGATGCGTGCCCAGAAAACCCTGTATCGTCGTGTCTTTGTGGTTGTATGAATAGACGCTGATTTTGTTCTCGCGGGTCATGGCCGTCCAGTGCGTCATGCCAAAGGGCGTAGTGACACCCGGAATCATCCCACCGTAGTCATAGACACTCGGGCCGGTGGTGCCAATCATCGGATCGACCTCATCAATCGGCTCTTGCCCCATAGCCTTCAGGGCCCCACCTAGATTAAAAGTGAAACACATCACGATGAACGCGGTGATGAAAAACGCCGGTTTAGACTTCACAATGTTTGCCATAAATATTCACCTGATGCGGCTAAATCAAACCACGAAAGATTGGGGCAGGGAGAAAAACTATCCACGAATCCACACGAGCAAGCACGAAACAAAACACACGTTGATTCGTGTTGGTTCGTGTAATTTCGTGGATAAATCTTTTTCGCTCTTTGTGCCACTCCTACGCGCTCCGATTTAGATAGGAGCGCGTAGAAGTGGCATTAAATCTTACTATCTAACTTTTGTCGAGCAACTTCTTTACTCTGCTCCGCTATAGCAGCACGGACTCATGCTATGCATCATGCAGCGCGATCTGCGCCAGTGCGAGCGCGCCGCAAATGCCCGCGTCGTCCCCTAACTGCGGCGCGACGATGTAGCTCCCGATCTCTGCGCCCAACGCCGGAGACGCGATGTAGTCGCCTAACGCCGCTTGCGTCTTCGCGCGTATCAGCCGGAAGAATTGCTCCTGACCGAGCCTGCCTGCCTTCCTGACGCTGCCACCGATGATCACGCGCTGCGGCGACAACAAGCAGGCGATGTTAGCGACCGCATAGGCGATGTATTGTGTCGCCAGCATCCAAGCCTCGTGTTCCGGTGGCAGCGTCTCCGCGGACAGCCCCGCACGACGGAGTAACGCCGGGCCTGAGCACAGACCTTCCCAGCACGCGCCGTGATAGGGGCACACCCCGGCGAAGGTATCCCCCGGCACACGCGGGAGCAGCATGTGGCCCATCTCTGGATGGACGAGGCCATGTATAAGCTGCCGCCCGGCCACCGCGCCCGCCCCAATGCCCGTCCCTATCGTGACGTAAACAAAGTCGCTCAAGCCGGCAGCGTGGCCCCAGAAATATTCTCCGAGGGCGGCGGCATTCACATCCGTGTCGAAACCGATGGGGAGGTGCGGGAACGCGCGGCGCACCGCGCCCAGCACATCAGTGTTGCGCCAGCCGGGCTTTGGCGTCGAGGTGATGTAACCGTAGGTCGGGGAGTCGGGGTGCAGGTCAAGCGGGCCGAACGAGCCGATCCCGATGGCTTGTAATGCGCCGCGTTCGCGTTGCTGCGCACTGAGCCAATCGGTAACCTGGGTTAAGACTCGAAATGGATCGTCGCCGGTCGGAAACTCTGTCCGGGATAAGTCGTGCGGGCCGCGGCCGACGGCGCAGACGAATTTTGTGCCGCCCCCTTCAATCGCCCCCGCTAATACATCATGGCGCTCACCAAGCAAAAACTTTCTCCTGCACCTTTAACGTCCGATCTCAATCGCCCGCCGACAAATCCGAAACTAAAAACGCGGCCGACTTCGTTCATCGCCTTGGGGCACGACGCGCGGGAGTGGCCGGCCGGCCATCGTAGTATATGCGCGGGAACGAGCCGCCGTAGGCCCGCATGATCTTGAAGAAGACCGCCGTGTTGTCCTGCACGCCGATGAATTGCATTGCGCCGGTGCCGGTCGCGGTCAACGGAATATCCGTCGCCGTATGCACGGCAGTGGTCATCGGCTCAATGTCGAGATCAGGGGCGATTGCGGCTGACTCACCATTCTCGACTTGCCCGCTAATCAGCGTGCCTTTGCTTGAGGCAGGATCAGCATCCTCCGGCCCATCGCGGTGTGGATTAGCGATGGCACGCCCGTCTTTTATAATTGTAGGCGGAAGCGGGCGCGCATTGCTGTGCCAGTCTTCATAGCGATCTGCGCCCGCGCCAAAGCCGACGATCAGCTTGCCCGGCGGGTCGGCTTCGTCCGGGTAGCCATCGCCGTCCGCATCGTTGTAATCAGGAAACCCACGATAGGCGCGCGCCGCATCGCGGCTGCCGCGTGGAATACGCGGATCGGGATTACGAGCGCCGATCAGAGAGAAGCCGCCGGTCTCATGGTCGGCGGTGACGATGACCAGCGTGTCGTTGTTCGGGTCGGAGTCGGAGTTAGTCGCTTCGGCAAATCGCTTTGCGACGCCGACGGCACGGTCAAATTCAATCGTCTCCCAGATCGCGCGGTCGGCGTCCATTTGATGTGCCTGCTTGTCAATCGCCGCACCTTCGATCATCAGAAAGAAACCGCGTGGGCTGGATGCCGCGAGCGAACTGATCGCGGTGTGCGCCATCTCGTCAAGCATCGGCACATTGGTGCTGCGCTCAGCACCCCGACCGAGTTTATCGAACGCCGCGGGCATCGTGCTCTGAGCGAATAGTGCCAGCAAACGTGCGGGCTTGTCCGCACTCAACGCGCGCAAGGATGCGGCGGAGTCGGCGAACGCATAGCCGGCTTGCCGAAAGTCGCCGACGAGATCGCGCGCCGTATTCACGCCCGGATTGGTCGGTGTGCTCCGCCGCCCGTCTTTACTGCCCGCCTTCTTTGGCTCAAACCACTGCCTGCCGCCGCCCATCAAGACGGTCAAGCCGGTTTGCGCGCGGCGGTCGAAATAATCGTCGGCGATGCGCGTCGAAGCGTTGCGGTTGGAAGTGTGAACGGCAAAGGCGGCGGGCGTCGCATCCGTTATATCGGCGGTCGTGACAAGTCCGAGATTTGTCCCGCGCGTGCGATGTAGATACTCGCTGATATTCTCGACGCGCGGATTATCGAAGAAGCGGTCGCTCTCCGGGTCGGTGCGCTTCAAGGCATCGTTGTCGGTGTTGTCGGGAAAGACGCCTTCTTCATTGTTCGCGCCCTTGTTGCCGGTCGCATAGCAACTTGCGCCCGGCGCTGAGTCCGTGACCATCGCGGAGAGCGAGGAAGTGGTGACAAAGCCGGTCGCCGGCATTTGATCCATCTCCAGCATGCCGTGGCGATACTTGCCCTCAGTCAAGCCCCGCGACACGATACGCGCGGCGGTGCGGTGCGCGACGCCCATGCCGTCGCCGATCAGCAAGATCACATTCCGCACGCGCGCACCCGTACTCTGCCAGGCAACGATCTCAAACGAAACTTCGCGCGCTGTCGCGCCGGTCGCCAGCGCGCGCAACGTGTGGCGGCCGGCCGTTGGAAATGACCACGCACGAGAGAGAAAGGCGACGCTACCACTCAACGGCGACGCAGGCGTCTGCTCAAGGTCTTTGCCTGTCAGATGATCGCGGTTGTTCCATTGGCTGATGTCCTGCCCGTCAAGCGTGACGCGCAACGCGCCGGTCGCAGCGGGTGGCGCTTCGGCCCGAATATCAAACCGCTGGTCAACGACGAACATCGCACCGTCCGGCGGCATGATGCGTGGAGCGGATTCGCTCAGCCCGGAGTTGCCCGGCAGTGTCGTTTGTGCAGTTTGGCCCTGGATTCTTGCCAGAGAATACGAATTAACCAGCAGTGCCACAACGAAAGGCAGCGCTATCAGACGGCGCGTGATTCTATTGCGGCGTAACTTTGGGGAGCCATCTTTGACATTCAGTTTCATGCTCGGTATTTTGCCTTGTTGGATTTCATAATGCACACTTTTTCACGGCGCAATATCGAAAAACTCTTAGCGTAATGCGCGCCATGCGAGCAGAATTGCACATGCCTGCGCTCGTAGTTACCAAATCCCTGGTGGAAATGAATTCTGAACTGGGGTGCGTTGGCTTAGCCACGCGCGCCAACTTGTCTGGCCGCGCGCACCTGCCGACGCGGTGTTTTCCCCGGCGCGTAAGACTGCCGTCCACCCGCCCGGTACTGGCAGGTGGACGATCTGTTTACGCACGCCTTTTACTTCCAACCCAGCGCGCCGGTGCCACCTGTAATGAGAACTTTCATCGCCCGGCTTTTCTCTCAAGCTTCGAAGCCAACCGCCTGTTCAAGTGGCTTCTTTATTATTGCCGCCGGGGTAAGGCCAAACACAAGGTTACGCAACATGCAGGCGAAGCGATTTTCAAGCTGGCCGATGCGGCCGATCTTCCATGATTGCGCCGTGATCCAGCTCGTGCGCGGCATTCGTTCGGCCTCGTAGCGTTTGAGCGCCGCAACGAGGCCAGGCTCTTGCCGCAAACAACGCGCTAAGACCACGGCGCTCTCAATCGCCATGCACCCGCCCTGGCCCATGTTCGGCGTCGTGGCATGCGCCGCATCGCCTAACAGAACGACACGCCCCACGCTCCAACTCCTCATCGGCTCAAGGTCATAGATGTCTGTGTGCAGTATTTGCTCGGCGGGCGTGGCGTCGATCAACAGCCCCACCGGGTGATGCCAGGCCCTGAATCGTGTGCGCAGAAACTCCTTCTGCTCGTCCGCCGTTTGCGTTCGGCCCGCGCGCGCGTTAGCGGTGGCGAACCAATAAACATGCCGCTCGTCTATCCGCAGTAGGCCGAAGCGTGAGCCGCAGCCCCACGATTCAGAAGTGACGCCCAACGCAGCCTCATCCTCCGTCTTGACGATGCCGCGCCAAGAGGTGTAGCCCGCATAGCGCGGCTTGCTTTGCGAAAAAACCTGCGCCCGCACAGTCGAATGAATGCCATCGGCGGCGATCAGCAGCCCGGCGTGATCGGTGCGTCCGCTCTCGAAACGGACGGTCACGCCCCCCTCGTCTTGCGCGACATGACTGCACTTCTCACCGAGTCGCAGAACGTCATCCGGCAGGGCGGCGAGCAGCGCGCGGTGTAAGTCTGCGCGGTGGAGGGCTACGGTCGGCTCGCCATAGCGCGCTTCGAGTTCGCCGGGGCGCGATAGGGCCAGAACGCGCCCGCGCGCGGTGCGCACTTCGGCGCGCTCAATTCGCGCCGCGGACGCAAGCACGGCGTCCGCCACGCCTAATTTACGCAACGCCTTGATGGCGTTAGCCCACACGGTCAGCCCGGCCCCGACCCTGCCGAGCGCGGGCGCTTGCTCATAGACACTGACCTCTATGCCGATCTGCCGCAGCCCGATGGCCACGCATAATCCGCCGATGCCGCCGCCAATGACTATCGCTCGTTTGACGCCGTCCACCATATTCATCCTCTCTTCACTGTCCCGCTCCGACGATTTTATTTGATGGCTAAAGTCTTTGTCCGCCACGGCGAAGAGGATCGCAATGACGGCCACGACGCGTTCAGCATCTCTACCAGTTGAATCACGCCGCCGCCCCGATTGCGCCAGCCGGATTGCGCTTCGCGTATTGTAGCGAAATAGGCGCGCGTGGGTACCAGACGCGGTAGCGATTGTACCGCGTGCCGTCGATTTCGACCGCGCCCTCCAAGTGGCTAAGCCACCAGACCAGCCTCGCGAGCGTGATGCCGCGCAGAACCTCGTGTCGCGCCATCAATGTGGCCTGCTGGCTTTGGGAATAATGTCGAGCGGCACGTCAGGATAAGCTTTCAGTATTTTCACGACGTAACCGCGACTTGGCGTCTCTGCTTCCAGTGGATCGTTCGGGTCTTCGGGCAACGCCGACAAATCGGCGGCTTTCCACGTGCCACTTTCCAGCCGCAGTAGCAATCAGTATCGTTCAGCCGCAGGCCGTCGCCGCCCGTCGAACGGCGTCACATCGATCCAAGCCCAGCCTCGGCTCACGCGCAAGTAATGCACTTTGAACGCGACCTGCTCCTGACTGCGCAGCGCGTCCAGGATGGCTTGCCGGACGGCGCTGCCTTTAGCCGGGGGGCGCGAATGATCCGTAAACCGCCCGCCAGCCTGCGCGAAACTGCTCAGACTGGCGGAAATCAAAAGTAGACAAATCAAGCCGAAGCGTTTCATCATGGCTCTCCTCTGGTTTGCGGCGGTGCGGTTAGTGACAGCGCCGGGGTTTGCACGCCGGCGTAGTCTTTCGCGCCGTACTGCCGCAGTAGTTCAATCAGCTTCGCTGCCTTTGCACAGTTGGGTGCGCAGAACCCGCGGGTTTTCTCAAACGCGATGGTCAATGCGCTGCCTTGTGCGTACGCGGCATTTGCGTCTGCGCCGCGCGCTAACAACAAGCTCGCCGTCTCCGTGTGGCCGCCTTCGACTGCGGCGATGAGTGCGGTTCGACCGTCGTCCTGCGCCAGGTTGATTTGCGCCCCGCGATCTATCAGCAGGCGCACTGCTTCGGTGTGGCCATGCCCGGCTGCCATCAGCAACGGGCGGTCGTATTCGTGCCGGTCGCTAATCTCCGAGTTTGGGTCTGACCCGGCACGCAGCAGGGCGTCAATGGTTTTGACATCCCCGCGCATGGCGGCACGCAGCAGCAACTCTTGCCGCATCTGGCCGCGATACAAGCCGCACACTGCGGCGAACAGCGCGCCGCTGACGAGGAGTAATTTGACGAGACTTTTCATGTCATCCGCTCTCTGACGTTGCCGCCGTAGTCAGCTATTGTTCAGTGGGCGTAGGCGAGTGTCACCGCCCACGGGTCACACACATAGCTGCCCGTCATCGCGGCGGCGAGCTTTGCGTAAACCGCGCTCCAGGCGGCTTCAACGGCCGGCGTGAAGGCGTCGCCCAAGCCCTGCTGTAGCGTCCACAACAGCGCCTTGCCAACCGTGTTGTAGTCCTTATTCCGCACACCGTAACCCACGTGCCGCCCGCCGAGGGCGCGCACCGCCGGCAAGATTTGCTCCGGCCGGTCGAGGCTTTTGACCACGGCCCCGAGCATCTGCATCAGCTTCTGTCCCTGCTCCGCAATGTCGCTCTGGAAGAGCGGCTCAAGGCCCGGGTCGAGATCAAAGAGACGAGCGTAGAAAAGGTGCGCGGCCAAGTCGGCGATAGGCACGACCTGTTGAAAGCTGGTTTGTACCAATGTGATTTGTTCGTTAGTCATCATGTCCTCCGCTGCTGTGCTTGATTGCATGCGCCCGTCGGAGCGGACGCACGCCGTTGTTGTGTTTCCTACAACGCAGACATCTTCGCGCAAAAACAGCGGCGGGTCACCACCTATATAGGTAGTAAAAGAGTCCGAAGATTTGGCAAAGAGTCGCGGGCTGGCGTTGAGAGAATTGGTGCTAAGCGTCGAAGCTGATTGGTTCGGGCGCGCGGCGCAGATAGCCGACTTACGCCATCGCCACGAACACGCGGTTGAAGAAGTCTTCATGCCCAACCCGTTCGGGCGGCTTGCGTGTTGCCCGGCGCGCGTATGTGGTGGATTCCCGGAAAGGAAACAGCCACCGTGCGGGGCGAAACCCGGCACGGTGGCTGTCGCGCGTTTAGCGCGGAGGGCGAAGGAGCGGCAGCTTTGCTGCACACTCCGAGTTGAGCTTGCTGCACGCCAGTCCCGCACGAATAAACAAAGGCTTGCTACATACAGCCAAAAGTTCGGTCGTGTGCCACCTATCTGGACAGCGGTACGCCCAACTTCGGGCCGCCCTCTTTGGCCGTGGTGGCCTCGTTCGTCAGCGCTTCGACGTTGACGAAGAAGCGGAAGCTCCCGCCCGTCTGCACCCCGATCACGAAGCGCACGTCAACGCTCGCGCCGACCGCGAGTTGACCCGGCAAGTTGATGATCGCCGCCGCGTTCAACCCGCCGCCGTTTGGTTGCGCCGGACTTGCTTCGAGCAGCGTCCCGCGCAGCGTCAGCACGCCGCCGCTGGTTTGCACGCCGCCCAGATCAGCCGAGCTTAACAACCGCAGATCGGCCTGCGCGCCGCCCGCGTTCGGCGTGTTGAGCGTCGTGATGTCCACCACGCGAAAGCGCAACTGCGTGAGCGGCGCGCCCGTGCTGTTCTTGAACCGGCGACGCAGTTCCAACGTGCCCTGCGCGCCGTTCGGGACGGGCGTCAGATCGCGCACGCGATTCGGCGCGGCCGTGACCACCTGCTGCGGCTCGATGACCGACGCTTTGATCGTCGCGTTGCGCTGGATGGGGCTGCTCAAGTTCTCCGGCGCGGGCACGCCGAGTTGCGCCTGGAGCCCGTTGTACGTGCCGCCGTCAGTGGCGACGAACGCGAAGTCCTGCGCGTTGTCGTCTGTGTCCTGCGGCAGACCGGTCGTCAGTTTGCGCACGAAGCTGAACTCGCCGCCACTGTTGCCGGTAAACGACAAGCCCGGGCCCTCGCGGAATAGGGCTGGCACAGGATCGGCATTATTGTCGCAGCCAACCGCGTCGAGCCGGTGCGCGCTGTCGAAGTTGGCGGGTGCGGCGGTGCGGAACAAGGCGATGCCGGTACCGTCGAAAATGTCCGGCTGATAGGTGCTGTCGCCGACAGCGGCGACGGTCAGGCTGTAGCCGTTGGCGTTGGCGGCGAGGAAATGCCCGCGCGCCGGGATGGTTGTGCCGTTCGGGATGGTGAAGATGACGGGTAGCGCGCCGCCGTTGTGCGCGACGAGTGCCCAGCCGGCCGAGTTATCGTCGGTGCTGACGACGAGCGCGGCGTTCGTGGTGTTATAGAGTTCGACGAACTCATCCAAGTGCCCGTCGGTCTGCGCATTCGCGGGGACAGGGCCGCGGAAGCGGAATTCACTGATCAGCACCGCGCCGTTGGCCGGCGGTGGTGCCGCCGCGTCGTCATCTTGAATGGTGATGACCGCCACGTTAGGGCTGCCTAAAACCACATTAACCGGATTACTGAGCTTGAAGCTGAAAGTCTCATCCGGCTCGTTTTGGGCGTCGTTGAGGACGGGGATGTTGACTGTTTTATCCGTTTCGTTGGCGGCGAACGACAGCGTCCCCGTCTTCGTCGTGTAGTCGGAACCGGCGACGGCGCTGCCATCCATCGTCGCATAATCAACGGTGACGGGCGTGCTACTACCCACCCGTTTAACGAGCACATCAACGCTGCCGCCGTTCTCGTTAACGCTGTAAGTCGCCGCGCCCAAAGACAGCGCGGCTGAACCTTCGTCGTCGATGATGACGGCTTCACCCGGCGCTCTGTTGACGAAACCCGCGCTCAACCCGGTGCTGTTTAAGAAGAAGACCTCATTGCCTTCGGCCAGTGTGTCGCCGATCACGGGCACGTTCACGTCCTTGCTCGTCTCGCCGGGATTGAAGGTCAGCGTGCCGCTCGTCGCCTGATAATCCGTGCCGGCCTGAGCCGTGCCGTCTGTCGTGGTGTAGCCGACAGTCACAACAGCGGCGTGCGTGGTGACGGTGATGTGGAACACCGCGTTGACTGTCCCGCTGTTGCCTTCGACAACGCTGGCGTCCGAAAAACTTGTCCCCGGATAGTTCGGATCGGCATCGTTGATGTAAAGCTGAGCAGCGCCATTTGCGCCGAGCGCCGCGCCGCCCGTCGGGGCGCTTAACGTCAGATTTAGCGTCTCCTGCGATTCGGGCACGCCGTCGTCAACGACGGGGACGGTGAACGTCTTGATGACTTCGCCATCGGCGAAAGTTAAATCGCCACTCGTGGTCGCATAATCGGCCGGCGCGGTGGCCACTCCGTCGCTCGTCGCGTAGTGCACCGACACGGTGCCAAGCAGCCCGCTTGAACGGGTGACGGTGATCTTGGCTGTGCCGTCGGATTCGGAGTTGATGAAGAAGTTGCTGACGAACTGAAGCACACCGGGGTTTGGGCCGCCGACGAGCGCGCACGGCGAGAATTCCGAAGTGTCGTTGTCAGGACTCGTGGCGGTCGCGGTGATGAACTGGCCGGCGGGCGCAACCGGCAGCGTCGTGTTAAGCGCGGCGTCGCCATTGGCGTCCGTCGTGACCGAAGTGGTGCCGAGAAAGACTTGCCCTTCGCCGAAGCCTGCGTTGCTGCACGCGCTGTTGGCAAAGAACTCGACGCGGAACTGTTTGTTGGGTGTGCTGTTGAGTTTGCCGAGGATGCTGGTGTTGCCGCCGGAGACGATGACGGAGGTGAGCAGCGGATAATTCTGATGCTTGTTTGCGCCGGGGTCTGGATCACCTTGATCGTTGGCGAGCAGGCCAATGATGTCGTTCCGGTCGAGATCAATTGCGAGCCGGGCGTTGTTGAAGAATGAGTTGCCAAGCAGCGCATTGCCGCTCCCCGATTGAATCAGCGCGCCCGCGTAACCGTTGCCGGCGATGACGTTGCCCGCCGTGGCGGCTGTGCCGCCGAACGTGTTGTTGAAAGCTCCGAACACGTCAACTCCGGCTCCGAGGTTGGGCAACAGCGTCACGCCATCCGCCTTCGTGCCGATGTAGTTGCCCTGCACGAGATTCATCGTCGCATTCGGGCCACCAATGCGAACCCCGTCATTCGCGTTGCCGGAGATGACGTTGCGCGCCCCCCTGATCGTGCCGCCGATCAGGTTATTGGAGCATGACAAGAGCATGACTCCTTCCTGAGAATTGCCGAGACCGTTGCTGCCGGTGCTATCCGTGCCGATGTAGTTGCCCTGTACAAGACTGCCTGTCGCCGCGCTTTCAATCGAGATGCCGCGCGAGTTGCCGGAGATGATGTTGCGCGCCGCCGCCGTCGTACCGCCGATCAACGTCTTGGGCGCGTCGATCACCCGCACGCCTTCAAATGTATTTCCGAGCGCGGCTGTGCCCGTAGCATTCGTCCCGATGAGGTTTCCTTGAATCTTGTTGCCCATCGAGTTGCTACCGGTGACAGTCACGCCATCGTTTGCATTGCCGGAGATGACGTTGCCCGCACCGGATGCGGTGCCGCCGATTAAGTTGTTGACGCCTGAAACTTCGACGCCGGAGCCGTTGTTGGGGAGCGTCCCTGTGCCCGCGGGGTTGAGTCCGATGTAGTTGCCTTGAACCAAGTTCCCCGTCGCCGCGACAGTCTCGATACTCAGGCCGCGCGCGTTGCCGGAGATGATGTTGCGCGCCGCCGTCGTCGTGCCGCCCACCGTGTTGTTCGCTGCGCCGATGATGCGAATACCGTAGCTGGCGTTACCGAGCGCGGCGTCGCCGTTGGCATTCGTCCCGATCAGGTTTCCCTGCACTTGATTACCTGTCGCGCTGCTACTGTTGATGAGGACGCCGTTGCTTGCATTGCCGGAGATGAGATTGCCCGCTCCGGCGCTTGTGCCGCCATGCTGTTGGTTGGAGCGTCGAAGATGGTAATGCCGTTTTCGGTATTGCCGACAGCAGCATTACCGCTGAGATTAGTACCGATGTAGTTGCCCTGTATCTGATTCCCCATCGTCGTATCGCCGGTGATGTAGAGGCCAAAGCGATTGCCGGAAATGAGATTGCGCGCTGAAGCCGTCGTGCCGCCGACGATATTGTTTGGGGCGCTGATATACACGCCTTCCTGCGTGTTGGCGAGCGCAGCCGTGCCGGCGGCATTTGTGCCGATCAAGTTGCCCTGCACTTGATTGCCAGTCGCGCCAGCACCTTCAAGACTGACTCCGGTCACATTACCTGCAACGACGTTCGCCGCGCCGGCCCCCGTGCCGCCGACGATATTATTGGCGGTGAAAATTCGGATGCCGCTACTAGCATTGCCGAGCGCGGCCGTGCCCGCCGCATTGGTGCCGATATAATTGCCCTGAATAGTATTAAAGGAGCCACCATTGACGGTAACACCGTTCGAGCCATTACCGGAGATGACGTTGCGCAACGCGCCGCTCCCGCCAATGGTGTTAAATTTCGACGTATTTTGAATGCTAACTCCATCCTGCCCGTTGCCGAGAACGCTCGTGCCGCTCGCGTTTGTGCCAATGTAATTGCCGACGACGAAGTTCAAGTCCTTGGTTGAGAGAATAATTGCATTACCCGTGAAGCGATTAAGCACAAGCCCTTTCACCACACTGTTGCCGCCGAAAATGAACAGGCCCGTCGCGGCCACGTTGTTGCCGTTCAATTCGATGACGGGCGGGCCCGCGAAGCCCGGCTGCGATGTGCCGTCAATCGTCAGCGGCTCCGGCGTGGGCGGCAGTTCTGAGGCCAATGTGATGGTGTGGAACGCGCCGCCGGGAATGTTGAAATGAATAACGTCGAGGCCCGCGTCGCCCGCCGGGGCGTCACCAGAAGCAAAGTTTGTGTTGGCTGCCGTCATGGCTTCGCGCAATGTGACTTTGCCGTCGAGCGCGATGGTGTCGCCCGTGCCGGTGACTGTAATGATCCTGGCTGAAGCTGTGGCCGTCAGGAAAAACAGCGAACCGATTGTAGCCAGTACGAGACTGACCATGCGCCGCGTGCGTGTCGTTGTGTCCTTTTGTGTTTTCATCTCTATCTCCTCTATCAAAGTTAGTCTCCACTTGCTGGTTAAATAAATAAGCTAAGTAGCGCGCTCGAAGCACCACATACATAGGTAGTGATGTGTGGCGCGCTGCCCTGCTGCCCTGCTTCAGGCAGCGTTGGCCAGAACAGCAGGCACGCCACTCGGCATCGCCGCCGCCCGCGGCGTGGACCCGGCTGTCCACGCTTGTTTAACTTCAGGTGTGAAGCCTGCGCCGAGACCCTGCCCTAGCGTCCAGAGCAAAGCCGCGCCCACCGTCTGGTAGGCTTCAGCCCTGACACCGTAAGCCGTGGGCCGCGCGCCGAGAGTTTGCATGGTGGGCAGCATTTCCGGCAGGCAATGAAGGCGCGCATAGCGTGCTACGCCAGATGACGCAGGCGCTTCCCCACTTATTCAGGTGGTAAAGAATGCAGATGAAGTCGCAGACGAAGGTTGCCGCTGAGGAGGCAACGAGCGCAGGCAGAGAGCACTACGCTTGTATCGGATTTTGCTGTGTGCGCGGTTTAGTTGACGAGCCGGTCGCGCAGAGCTTTAGCGACGGCTTCGCTCTTTGAGTGGACTTGTAGTTTCTCGTAAATGTGCCGCATGTGAAAGGAGATGGTGTTGATGCTCACGTTTAATTCTAACGCAGCCGTCTTATAATTATGGCCTTCAACCAGCAGTTTTAAGAGCCGCGTTTCATGCGGCGTGAGTTCGTAGTCAGCGCGCTCCGGCGGTCGGATGTCGCGAAACAGCGCGATCACGCGGCGCGCAACTTCCGGCGACATGGGCGAGCCGCCGTTAACCGATTCTTTGAGGCTTTCGAGCAGCCGCGCGGGCGGCGTTTTCTTCAAGAGATAGCCGCAGGCACCGGCGCAGAGGGCGTCAAAGATTCTTTCGTCATCGTCGTAGACCGTGAGCATCAACAGCAGCAAATCCGGGTAGCGCTCTTTCAAAATTCGCATCCCTTCAATGCCGCTCATGCCCGGCAAGCCGATGTCGCAGAGCGCGATATCCGGCAACTCAAAGCTGATCTTAGCGAGCGCCTCTTCCATCGAGCGAAAACCGCCGGTGCAGCGAAAGCCTTCCGTGCCGCCAATCAGCATCGCGAGACCATCGCGTATCTCGCGCCGATCTTCAATGATGGCGACTTTGATCGTCGCCGGTAGTGGTATCGATCTTTCCATTGTGATCTGATTCTCTTCCAGCATAAGCCTTTACCTCCGCGGACGAAGTGTCGTTCAAGGCTTGAGCTTACGCGCTGATTGAAGCTGCTGCACCACTTGTTCAGGTAGTAAGTATCACGCGCGCTCCATCGGCTGCGTGGAGTTGAGCGGAACTTTGAGAGTAACGGTTGTGCCAGTGCCTTGCTGTGAGACGAATTCGAGTTGACCGCCCAGACTCTTCGCGCGCTCGCGCATGCTCATCAAGCCATGGCCGTCGCTCTCAAGTGTCGGATCAAATCCCTTGCCGTTATCGCTCAATCTCAAAGCGAGCCGCTCAGCTTCGATTTGAAACTCGATCTCTGCCGCTGTGCAGCCGGAGTGCTTGATCATATTGTTGATGCCCTCTTTGAAGACGAGAAAAAGCTCCCGCCGCATATTCGCGCCCATCTGTATATCTTGCTCCGCGCCGGGAATGAGTAGACGAAACTCAATATTGCGGGCGGTGAACACATCGCTGGCGAACCGGCGCATACGCTGCGTCAAGTCGCTCAAGTGATCCTTTTCTGGATTGATAGCCCAGACGATGTCACTCATCGAATCAACGAGTTCGCGCGATGAAGTGGCGATCAGTTGAAGCGGTTGCGCGGCCTGCGCCTCTTTATCGCCCAGGCGCTGGCGTACCACTTCGCTTAAGATGGAAATCTGCGTCAAGCTGGAGCCGATGTCGTCGTGCAAATCGGTGGCGATGCGCGTCCGCACACGCTCAAGCTCACGTATGCGCTCTTCGCGCACGCGGCGCAGAGACTCTTCGGCGCGCCTGCGTTCGTCGAGGCGGGCGCTACGAAAACGGTCGAGTCTGTACAGCGCCAACCCGATCAGCGCGGCGGCGAGCGTAAGGAACCACCAGCGCCGCCAGACGGGTGGCAGGATGCGAAATGAGATCATTGCCGGGCGCGCCGCTGCTAATCCGCCATCGTTACCAGCCTTGACCAGAAAGCGGTACGAGCCGGGCGCGAGGTTGGCGTAATTAACCGTGCGCTGTTCGGTCGGCGCGCTCCAGGCGCGGTCGGCCCCTTCAAGCATGTACTCGTAGCGTAACGCCCCGCCCGCGTTGAAGTCGATGCCGAAGAAGTCGATCTGCAAACTGTTCTGCGTGTGCGCTAGTTCGAGATCGGAAAGTTCCGCGCTCCCAAGTTCGGGCAGCGGGCGACTCTCGCCCGCGATGCGCAGCCCGCCCAACCATACCGCCGGCGCGCTGGTGTCGCGCCTCGCTTCAGGCACGAGCCGCGAGAGGCCGTTCGGCGTGCCGAACCACAGCGCACCCGTGCGATCCCGAAAGGCGACGTTGACGAAATCGCCGGCCAAGCCATCTTTGACCGAATAGTGCTGTATGCGGGTCGCGTCCGGCGCGAGCTTATCAATCCCACGCGCCGTGCCGGCATAAATGTTACCGTACGCATCTTCGGTCAGGGAGCGGACGTTGTTGCTGGCCAAGCCGTTGTCGGTCGTGACCGTGACAAAGCGGGGATGCGCGGCGCTCGGGTCATCCAGCCGACTAAGCCCGCTCAGCGCCGAGGCCACCCACAGTCGGCCCTGGCGGTCTAAATGCAACGCTGTGATCAGACCGTCGGGCACCCCATCGACCGTGGTGAATTCGGTGAAACGGTTGGCGGCATAGCGCGCCAGCCCGCCTTCGTAGAAGCCCACCCAGAGATTACCAGCGCGGTCTTCGGCGAAGGCCGAGGTGGATTTAGCCGGCGGGAAATTTTCCGCCGCGGAGAAGGTGTAAAACTTGTCCGTGGCCCGCGTCCATCTTGATAAGCCGATCTGGGCGGAGTTTGCGCCGCGCACGCTGACCCACAAAGCGCCTTGCGAGTCTTCAAAGATGTGAAATAGCTGGTCGCCCTTCAACCCGTCGCGGCTTGTGTAAGTGGCCAGCGGCCGCTGCCCGGCCAGCGCGGCGAAGGTCGGTGCGGCGGCAAAGCGATAAAGCTTCTCATTCGTCAGCAGCCACCACTCGCCCATGTGATCCTGATAGATCGGGTTGGCCGTCCACAGGGCCTTAGCGGCGGGTGGCAGCGGCGGGCGCAGGGTTTCAAATCCTTTATCAACGAATCGGCTCAAGTAAAAATCGTTGGTGGCGACGTTTAGCTTGCCGTCCTGGCTTTCGTTGATGGTGAGGATCGCAAGGTTTTTTAATCCGTCGGCCAGGTCGTAGGTGGTCAAGCCCCGGCGGTCGAGCCGCATCAGCCCGTTCGGCCAGCCCAGCCAGAGATTGCCGGTCGCGTCCTCGACCATCTGCCCGCCGCCTTTGAGCAAGCCCTGCGCGGGCGTATATGCATGCAACGCGCGCCCGTCGTATTCGATCACCCCGTCGCCAGCGGAGATCCAAATGTGCCCGTCCGTGGTCTGATACAAATACTTACCGTAGGCAGGGCTGCCGAGGCCAGTGTACTTAAAAATTTCGCCCGCCCTTTCGGGTAGGCTGACCCCGCTTTCGCCGTGCGTCTGCACCTTCGCTAAACCATCTAACTCGCGCACTGTCAGACCGCCGAGTCGGGCCAGTTCGGCGAGCGGTTCAGGCTTGATGATATAGACACCGGATGTGCGGCCGAGCCAAATCCGCCCGGCGCGGTCGGCCAGCACTGAAATCGAGGCATCGGTGCGGGCCGAAGCGCGGTAGAAAATCTCGCGCCCGTCCGGCAGCCGCCGCACGAGGCCCCAGGACGTGACCAGCCAGAGGCTGCCATCCTGTCCTTCGCGGATGGCGACGACGGCGAACTCGCTGGCCGGATTCGCCGGCAAATGCAACTCCACCTGCTGCGCATAAATTTTCCCGTCCTTTTCTGTCAATTGATAAAGCCCATCGCCGCCCGCCCAGAGGTTGCCGTGTCGGTCTTCATAGATAACGGCGCGCTGTTCGCCCATTAACTCGGCGTTGAGGATCGGGCGGTCTGTGTTCGAGTTGCTATTCGTGGCAGGCGCGGCGGCGGGGTCGAAGCGGTACAGCCCGCCGGTGGTGACGATCCAGTAAATGCCTTTGCTCGTTTCGAGCATCTGCTCGATGCCGGGCGGCGCGTTTCTATCGCTGACCTGATAAGTGACGAAATGCACACCGTCGAAGCGGCTCAGGCCATCGCGCGTACAGAGCCATAAAAAGCCATGCGAGTCGCGCATGAGATTGCTCACGAAACTGCTGCCCAGGCCGTCGGCTGAAGTGTAGATTCTGACGGGCAGGCGTTCGGCGCGCACGGACACAGTTGCGAGCAACCAGAGCAGCCCGCAAAGGTACAGTGTAACGTGGCGCTGCGCTTTCATCATCAAGCTGTGCGTGTTTGTCTGGTAAGCGAGAAACTTTTAACGGCCTCGTGTAAAAATCAGCGCATCGTGCGCTCTGGGGTTGCGGGCGCGAAGTTTTACACAAACTGCGGAAAGCTACAACAGGGCGGTTCGGCCCGCCCCCGCAAATCGCGGCAGCGTTACAGGTCACAATCGCAGCGGAGTTAGCGAAGGCTTTGGCGCTGACGCCCGCAGTCGGAGAGAGCAAAGAGCAGTCGTAAGTGCAGACACCGCTAACGCCTTCCGCTAATCTTAAGGTACATAAACAGCATGATGTACCTTGCTGCCTCACAGGTAATAGTTCCGCAGTGCATCAGGGTTGGCCCCCTGCGTTAGCCGGGCCGCGGCCGCGCGCGGCGTGCTTATAAACGATGCCGCCTTTCATCACAAACACAACGCGCCGCACGGCCGTGATGTCTTGCAATGGATCGCCGTCGAGCGCGATGATGTCTGCCGCAAGGCCGGGCGCGATTGCGCCGATCTGGTCGCCCATACCGAGTGCTTCCGCCCCCAGCGAGTTAGCAGAAACAAGCGCTGCCAGCGGAGCTACTCCGCCGTCGCGCACGCGGTCGATAAACTCCTCGGCATTGCACCCGTGCGCGCCCGCCACGGCGTCCGTGCCGAATACGATCTTTAACCCTGGAGTTTTCGCGGCGCGGCGCACCAACTCGTGGTTCAGCGCCAGCACCCGCTGCATGGCCGCAAAACCCTCTTCGGTATAGCCGGGGGTGCCGAGATATTTTTCCTTGTTGCGCAGATAATTCTCAATCACTAGCCCGGCTTGTGGATCGAGGTAAGTGCCCTGCCGGGCCATCAACTTCAAGTCGTCGTCCGTCGCCATGGTGCCATGCTCGATCTCCGTGCAGCCGGCAAGTGTCGCGGCGCGCACCGCCCCTTTGTAGGCATGCACGAGCGTGCGCAGCCCCTGCCGCTTGGCTTCATCGCAGGCGGCATTCAGTTGCGCCTGCGACAACGTCATCCCACCACCCTGGCGGATGCTCTGCGAGGCAAAGATTTTGATCAGGTCTGCGCCTGCGGCCTTCTGCTTCCGGATGAACGCGCGGATTTCATCGGGCGTGCCGGTCTGCTCGTTTTGCCCGAAAAGCGGCTCGCCGGCTGTCAGGATACGTGGCCCCGGAAGAGTGCCTTGCGCGATGGCATCGCGTAGGGGCACGTCCGCGGGCGAGCCTACGCTTTGCACCGTCGTGAAGCCGGCCATCAACGTCAGCCACGCGTTCGCCGCCGCGCGATACGCGGCGGCTGGCGTTGTCACATCTGCGCCCGCATTCTTCCCGTCTTGGCCGAAGCTCCAGGTGATATGCACATGCGCGTCGATCCAGCCCGGCAACACTGTCAGGCCGCGTAGGTCGTAGTCCACGGGGCCGGCCTTCGGGTCAATGGCGACGATCTTCGCGCCTTCGACGATGATGCGCGTATTGTGTAGCACGCGCCCCTTGCCATCGAAGATTACGCTCGCGGCAAGCACGATGCGTTGCTTCGGCGCAGGCGACTGTGCCGAAATTCGTTGCGCCGAGGCGCAGACGCCAAACAAGCTGAGCAGGCAAAGTATGCCTTTCGCAGTCCGCATAATTGCTTTTCCGTCCCTTCGATTGGCAGCGATAAATCTTGCATGAGAAGAACGCTAATTGCGCGTCCGCGACATGGGATAGTTGAGTTGCGTTCCACCGAGGAACATGCGCCGGGCAGCTACTGGTAAGTCCGCCCGTTGTGTTTGAGCCAACCGGCCATGTGCCGGCCGGCCGGGTCGTGATGCGTCCAGTGAACCACCCCGCCCTCTTCGTTCCACACGTATTCGCCATTGAACCGTATGCTAGCGCCCTCGCGTAGCCTGTCAACCCGTGGTGCGCTGTCTATGTTGTGCGCGAGCAGAACCGTCTGCCCGCGGCGAACGACGAAGCGCTGGTGCCGATGTCCGGCGAGGTCGTCCGCCAGTCAGCGCATGACCACGCCTTCGCCTTCGACCCGCGCAATCTCTGCGGGTGTCAGTTCTTAGCGTTCATAGACGAGCGCATCAAGCTGGCGGTCGAGCGTGGCGCACTTATTCTCGTCGCGGTGGCGGTTACGGTCGGTGGCGCGCCTTGTGAGTAATGATTATTCGTAATGGTATTTGCAGGAGACGATAATAAGTTGCTCATCCGTGACTTTATATACGAGACGATGTTCGTCGGTCAGACGACGCGACCAGTAACCGCTAAGCTCGCGCTTGAGCGGTTCGGGTTTGCCGATACCGTCAAAAGGTGTTCGGGCTGTTTCGATGATGAGGCGGCGGAGACGCTCGAATAGTTTCCTATCAACCTTGGCCCAATCGCTGTAGTCATCGAAGGCCGTCTGGTGAAACGTAATGAGCCTCACTGAAACTGCTCCGGCGGAGGCGTGACCAGGTGCTGTGCGCTTTCAACATCAGCGACGGCGCGCAGGAGTCGGTCGCGGTTAGCCGGAGAGCGCAGCAAGTATGTAGTTTCGTCGCGCTCGGTGACGGCGATTTCAATCTCTTTGTCTTTGAACAGCGTCTTGATAGCGTCGAGGAAATTCTGGTCAAGTTCGTCGGCTTTAATGTGGTAAATGGCGTTCATGCTCACTCCTTCGTTGCTCTGCGCAAACTCAGCTTAACGCTTTTCGCCGGACGCCTCAACAAGCGCAATCTCGGCGGGCGTCAGCGCGTAGAACTCATAGACGAGCGCGTCAAGCTGGCGGTCGAGGGCGGCGCACTTCGCTGCGTAATGATGCCGGTCGCGGTCGGTGCGCAAACGGGAGTTTATAAAAGCGCGACGAACTCATCCACACTCAAGCCCGCCTGCCGGATAATCGCGCGGAGCGTGCCGCGATCAAGCTCTTTGTGTTGGGGCACGGTTGTCTGCGCTTTGGGGTCAGCGCGTACCAGCGTGATGTGACATACCGCGTTGCCGGTAAACGACGAAGCCGACCCGTTCCAGCGCCTTGACGCACTGCGCGCCGGACACGACGGGCAGTTTGCTCAAGCGGCAACCTCGACGATCTCCACTTGATCGTCCGGCACTGGCTCGCCGCGCGCCTGCAACACTTCGACGTGCAGCGCGATGGCTTCCTGTATGTTCGCCAGCGCCTCATCGCGCGTCTGCCCCTGACTGACACAGCCGGGCAGACTCGGCACTTCGGCGACCACATAGCCGTCCTCACCGGGATATAACAGCACTCGTCTAGTCATAGCTTGCGTCTCCTTAACTTGCCTCTTCACGCCGCGACCTCAACCTCGACGCTGCGGACGCGCGGCGCGACGGTGGCGACAGGCGGCGTGAAATGAAGTTCCAAGGCCTCGCCAAGATTCTCTAAAGCTGCCTCTTCCGTTGCGCCTTGCGAAGCGATGTCAACTTCCAAACATTGCGCAATAAACCATGCGCCTTCTTGCCAGACGGTTGCGCTAAAGTTTCGCTTCATAACGAAGAACCCCCAGCGCAAATTTTAACACGCCTCCTCCGTCTTGCCCTTCAACCAGCGCAATCTCGGCGTGCGTGGCTTTGCACATAATGTCTAAGAAATGGATTAGTGAGTATGCGCTTTATGTGCAGCGTGCGTTGCTGCACATAAAGTGGCTCACGGTTTTGCTGCTATTTTGTCTCGTTGAAGGTCGGGCAGGCGGTAAACGACTCCTCTTCGGGGCTGTAGAAAGCGCAGAATGTAAATGAGTGCTGCTTGCCCAAGCCGTCTTTATACAAGCCCCCACCCCATACATAGATAAACAGTCTTCCGCTCTTAATTTCTTCGATGGTCAGTTTGCTAAGCGGCTTGGCCCCAAGTGCTACGACACCGGTTTCTGCGCTAGCCAACAATGTGGCTCCGGTGTCTCCTCCTGCTGCCAGGGAAGGATAGAGATAATAGTCCGGGTCATTCAAATCAGGCCGCTTAATGTCGGGCTTCGGCTCAGTCCCAATATTAATGATTGCTGTCACCTTAACTTCAAGGGCAGGAGTCTTGCCAGTATTGATGAGATGTATATACACCCTCGGCTTCTCTCCGACTTCAAATTTGTCCATATTAGCCTTCTTGACATTAACGTAAGGCCGATCTCCGATGTAGAAAGATTCTTTAGCTATCTGCGCGCCTTTCTCGGCGGCTCTGGCGGATGCTTGGGCCGCGCCAACAGACTGTTTTGCGGCTTCGGCTTGAGCCAGCGATGCCTTAGCCTGCTCTCCCGCATGCCCAACGAGTTCGCGGTTTTGGTCAATCAACTCTTGAGTTTGCATGGAACTTCCATTCATGGCATCAAGCTGCTTAGACATGACTTCGGACTGTCTATTCATAATCTCCGATTGTCTGACCATCGCCTGCCATTGTTTGTTGTAGTAGTAGGCATGAATGGTAATAACAACCAAAGTCAGAAAGCTAATGATGAGCGGCAACCAAGCTTGCAGCCGCCGTGTGCTTCTGTCTGGCTCGGCTGGTTGTACCTGTTGACGGGCGGCGGGGTAGGGCTGTTCGGCTTTTGGTTCGTTTATCGCGGGTTGGATCGGCTTGACGACGGACTCCGGCACGGCGGGCGATTGCTCGCTATCGGTGCGGCCGTCGTCTTGTTGTGCCTGCCCTTGATCTGGTTCGGTCTGGACAAGACGCTTGGGTGTAAGTAACTGCCGCAACTTGTTCAGCTTAGTTCTATGCGTATGTTTCTTTTTCATGAGGTTACTCCGTCCAGAATGTCGGCTCTATGCCTAACTCGTAGATAGACTGAATAACACAACACAGATTATGCGCCAAGACTTTACACAACGCTTCGTTTACTTGCGCTGTCTGCGTCTTGCTTTTCAGTCGTTCACCGAACTTCGCCTTAATCATAGAGAACGTCGTCTCGACATTACTGCGCCGATGATAAGCCTGCATAAATCGCTCTTGGTTCATCATGTAGAAGTGAAACAATCGCTTCCACAACGCGCTGCTGTGATTGCCTGTCGCCGTCGCGTTCGTCTTGAACGCGATGTACAGCATGGCCGCCTTCGACACGACAAGCTGCAAGTTTCGATTAGAGGAATAAGCCTTGTCCCCGCCACCGTCTGTCGTCTGTAACTTCCACGCTTGGGCTTGTAGTAAAAGTTGCGCGAGCACGGCTGCCCTGCTCTCAGCAGGCGGGGCAGCCGCGCTCGCGGGTTATGTGGGTTACGGTTTGGGTGGTGTGTTGCGTTTGCGTGTTAGGCCGCTTTTGCGGTCGGTTTTGCGGGTGTAGCCGAAGGCTTCGTAGAGGGCGCTGTCGGGGCCTTCGGTCGGGTCGGCGAGGACGCCGTTGACGGCGAGTTGGGCTTTGGTCAGCGCGGCGGCGTCGGCGGTCTCGCGGGCGGCTATCGCTTGGGCGAGTTTGTCTTCGAGGTCGGCGACGGTGTCGCGCGCGTCGAGCGCGGGTTGGACGACCGCGCGAAATTGCGTGAGCGTCATGCCGCCGAAGTTTTTGTCGGACGCAAGCGTCTGCCATGCTTGCAACATGCGGTTGAGTTTCTCTTCGGTTTCTTTGGGACTCGTGGCCATCGGTGTTTCCTCCTGTGCGCGCGGGGCGCACGGTTGGGTTTCGTGTTGGCGTGCTGGTGAGGCACGAGTAGGGGTTGCGTTGTGTGCCGGTTTACGTCGCCGGGCAGTGTGCCCTTGAGTCGTTGTGCCGACGTTTGTTGTTGCTGACCGGATTATGCGCTTTTACTGAGGAAAACCGCATAATCCTCGCGTCGGCAGCGAAATCTTGCCGTTGCGCGCGAGATTTTCGCACCGGGAGGCGTAATTCCCAACCCGGAATCGCAATTCCGTGGCAGGGAAGCACGATTCCCCGGCACAGAAGCACGATTCCCCTCGACAGAATTGCGATTCCTTGCCACCGGATCGCGATTCCCCGCGACAGAATCGCGCTTCCCTGTCAGGGAACTGCGATTCCCTTTGAGGGAGTTACGATTCCCCACATGAGAATCGCGCTTCCGCCCTTGAGGAGTGTGTTTCCGCCGGCAGGAGTCGCGGTTCTCCGGTTAAGGCGTGCGCGCCGGAAAGGACGGGGCGGGCTAACGTCAGGCTGCCGGCTCGTTTGCTTCGGCGACGAAGCGATAGCCGACGCCGCGCACGGTGAGCAGATGGCGGGGGTTGGCGGGTTCGTCCTCGATGTATTTGCGCAGGCGCACGATGAAGTTGTCGATGGCGCGCGTGTCGGTGTCTTCCTGTAGCTCCCAGACCTCTTCGAGCAGCGACTTGCGCGAGACGACGCGCCCCTCGTGTTTGATCAAATGACGCAGCAGTTTGGCTTCCATCAGCGTGAGCCGCATGGACTGCCCAGCGGTGTGTAGCTCAAGCGCGGCGAAGTCGATCTGTTTGCCGGCGAAGACGAAGAGTTCGGGATCGGCGGCCGGTGCATCGGACTGCTTACCCGTCGTCGCTGGCGGCGCGGTCGTAGGGTCGCGATCAAGATGAAACCATTCGCGCCGCCGGAGCAGGCCGTTGAGGCGTGCGATCAGGATGGCTAGTTCAAACGGCTTGGCCAGATAATCATCCGCGCCCGACTCGAAGCCGTGCAGCACATCTTCCGGGTGCGCCCGCGCCGTCAACATCAGGATCGGCACGAACTGGCCGGCCGCGCGCAACTCCGCCGCGACGGTGAAGCCGTCCTTGCCCGGCAGCATCACGTCGAGCACCACGGCGGCGTACTCGGCGCGCGCACCCGTCAGTAGCAGCGCGAGTGCCGCCTCGCCATCGCGTGCGATCTCGACCGTGTAGCCTTCGGCTTCAAGGTTGTAACGCAAGCCGTCGGCCAGGTGGCGTTCGTCCTCGACGATTAGCACCGCGCTCATCGCTGTTCGGCCCGCGGCAGATGGATGGTGAACGTGCTGCCCTGCCCCACACCGGCACTTTCAGCGAAGACGCGCCCGCCGTGTTTCTCGATGACCGAGCGCACGATGAAGAGACCGAGGCCCGTGCCTTTGAAGCGCGCCATGAAGTTGCCCGGCACGCGATAGAAACGTTTGAAGATGCGCTTCAATTGCGCGCCGGGAATACCGATGCCGCGATCCGCGACGCGCACCGCCACGCGGCGCGGATCGAGCGTCGCCACCTCGACCGAAATCCGCACCTCTTTATCCGAATACTTGACGGCGTTGTTGAGCAGATTCGCCACGGCCGCGCGCAACTCGTCCGCATCACCCGCGACCCGCGCGCCGGCCGCGTCCAGATGCTCCGCGTATTGCAGCGCGTCGGCCGGCAGATCATGTTGTCGTCGCGTGGTGTCGAGACAGTCGCGCACCATCTGCGCGAGATCGATGATCGCGACCTCCATGCGCCGTTGCTTGTGCGCGGTGCGACTGGCGCGCAACACCTGTTCGACCGTCTGCGACAAACGGTCACTGTCAGCGAGCATGATGTTGTAAAACTCTTTGCGCCGCGCTTCATCCACTTCGCGCGTCTGCAAGGTTTCCAGATAGAGCCGGATCGAGGTGATGGGCGTTTTTAACTCGTGCGTCACCGAGTTGATGAAAGCGTCGTGCTGTTCGTTGCGCTTGATTTCGCGGATCAGAAAGATCGTGTTGAGGACGAGACCAGTGATGATCAGCACGAAGAAGATGATGCCGAACACGAGCAGCGCGACCTCGCGCCAGTTGAGCAGAATCCAGCCGACGTTGAGCGCCAGCGCCAACAACACCAGACAGATGCCGAGCGTGAGAAAGAAGACGACCGATTTGCGCCGACTGCCGATTCGCATAACGACTTCATTCTAAAGTACGCCTACGCTAAAAGGGAAAACGCGACAGGGAGCGCGCACCAAACGGCGGTCACTCCCTGTCGCGTCTGCTGGGGCGCTTTAACGAATTTTGCTTTACGCCGCGCGCCGGAGCGGTTCACGCTCAGCCGCCCTGATCGTGGCCTGACTGATGAGCTTGATGTCTTTAGCCAAGCCAAGCAGTTGCAGCGCGCGGATGCCGTACCAGTTCACGTCGATCTCGTACCACTTGAGACCGTGCCGGGCAGCACGCGGGTGCGCGTGATGGTTGTTGTGCCAGCCTTCGCCGAACGTCAGCAAGGCGACCCACCAGCTATTGGTCGAATCGTCGGTCGTGGTGAAGCGGCGCGTGCCCCACAGGTGCGTCGCCGAGTTGACCAGCCACGTCGCGTGCAAGCCGAAGACAACGCGGAAGAAGATGGGCCAGAGCAACATCGACCAGCCGCCAACCGCGAACAACGACACGCCAATGATGGTCAACGGCAGCCAGTAGAAATTATTCAGCCAGACATGGAAGCGATCTTTCATCAGGTCTGGGGCGTAGCGTTGCATCACCTGTTCGCCATGCTGTTGCGCTGTGCCGCGCAGAATCCAGCCCATATGCGCCCACCAGCGGCCGTCGCGCGGCGTGTGCGGGTCGCCGGGCGCGTCGGTGTGCGCGTGGTGGATGCGGTGCGTCACGACCCAGTCAATCGGCCCGCCTTCGAGGGTGAGCGTGCCGCAGATGGTCAGGAAATACTCGATTGCTTTCGGCGTCTTGTACCCGCGATGCGTCAAGAGCCGGTGATGGCCCATGCCGATGCCGAGACTGCCCGCCACCCACCATAGCAGCACGGTGACGGCAAACGCCCGCCAACTGAACACAAACAGCGCGGCGAGCGCACCCAGATGGAAGATGATCATAAAGATCGAGGTCGTCCAGTTGATCCGGCCCGGCGCTCTGTCGCCCAACATTGCTACTTTACCCATAAGCACCTCTTTTGCAATTGGAGTTTTTCCCTGCGCCCGTTTGACGCATCTCACCTCCACATAGTAGCAACCCGCGCCCCAACCGTTTGTAATAGTTATGTAATTGCGCGAAACCGCCGAAGCAGGCTTAACCCCTGGTGTGTGCTGCTTCCGAAAAGATCACGCCATCTTTCGGAAACGCGCGGGTACGATGCAAGTGTTGACCCGGACAATTAATAAGCCTCGACCTCCACGATTCGGCTGTAACTGGCGAGGGAGTTATTGACTAGCACTCTAATTTTGGGAGTTGTAACGGCCGAAAATATAAACTGCCGCCACACGTACCTGTTGCCCGTCACAGCACCGCCCGGCACATTCGCCCAACCCGCACCAGTCCAGTACTGCACCTCGAAGTCCGCCAGCCCGTATTGACTAAACGGCATGCCCAAGGTCGGCTCCAACGGGCTGGTGTAGTTATCCTGTAGCGTGAAGACATCGATCTCGGTGATCGACTTGCTGTCAGCGAACTTAACTTCTACCCAGTCGGGGGCGGCATCAACGGTGGCGTCATTCCAGCCGCCACCCGCGCCCCAGTTCAACCCTTTGCGCTCGCCGTCGTTGATCGCTTGGACTGGATAGTTACTGCTGTAGCTCGATGAAGCCGTAGCTGCCGCACCGGTAGCGGCGAGCGCAACATTAACTCTGGGCGCGGGCGTTGGATCCGGCGTTGGGGTCGGGGTGGGCGCGGCATTGCCGGTGAAGGCCTCAACTTCAGTGATACGGCTGTAGCCGGCCAAGGCGTTATTAACCACGATCCTGATTTTTGCTGTCGTCACCGGCGCGAAACTGAACTTGCGCTTGACCAGGTTATTGCTCGTCACGCTCGCACCAGGCACGGTCTGCCACGTCACACCATCGAAGTACTGCACATCAAAAGCTGTCACGCCATACTGGGTGAAGATCAACGTGTCGGTCGGCTCCGCAGGGTTGCCATAATTATCCTGTAGGGTATAGAGATCGATCTCGCTGATCGTCTGGCTGCCCCTGAAAGCAACTTCCAACCAGTCAGGATAGCTGCTGCTGGTGGCGTCGTTCCAGCCTCCGCCCGTGCCCCAGTTCAACCCCTTCCGGTCACCATCGAGCGCGGCACTTGCCGGATAGTTATTGTAAGTCGATGAGGCACGCGCCACGGCACCGTTGCTGGCTAACGCGACATTCGTACCTGTCGGGGTCGGTGTTGGGGTGGGTGTCGGGCTGATGCCTGCCCCGGCTAGCGCAGCATCGAGCGCGTCGAAGTCGGTGCCAATGTCCTTCCCGTCCGAGCCTGCACTTTTATATGGGCTGCTCACCAACAGCCGATAATTATCAGTTGCCACATCCGTAAATTCGACCGCACTCATCGATGGCGCGTAGTAATTCCCACCCGGATAAAGCCACGGATAATTCGTCGGCGCGATCATAACGTTCCCGGTAAAGACCGCGCCCGGAAAGTAGAAACCTAGCGTGTCGGTGCCGATCCCGTGCCCCGTGCCGATCACGCCATATTGATTCGCGCGTACTAGATTGTTATTAAACACGAACCGGGTGTGCAAACTATCGGCAATGGTAACATTGCCGCTTTGCAAGACCGTGTTGTGCTCGAAAGAAATGTCCGTGCCACCGTTGGCGTTTAAAAATGTGCCATTGCCACCCCAAGTCGGCCCATCAATGTCATAAAAGAGATTGTTCTTGATGGCCACCCGCGAGGTCACCTGGCTCGGGTAGAAATAGTCGCGGCCGAGTAGGTTGATGGCTGAAGACATATGGCGCACGATGTTGTTGGTGAACTGCACGTCCTCGACCGTTGACCAGGGGGCGGTGCCATCCTGATTACGGACGGTGAAGAGAATGCCCGTCCCATCCTGCGCGTCGCGCCAACTGTTCTCAATCACGTTGCCATCAATGAGCACGCGGCGCGCATTCTTTAATTCCAACACATTCTTAACCACCCAACGCACCCCGGCGTAAGTTGGGTCGGAGGGCTTCCAAGCAAGCAATTTAGTGAGCGTGTTGCGCCGTACTTCGATGTCCGAAGGAATCAGATTAGGAATAGAAGGGTCACTGCCGCCGAACATGAGATTCTCGCCCGCCGCTTCCAGATAGTTGTTGACGATATGGAAAGGGCCGGGGCCGTTCCAACCGAGGATGGCCTGGGCCTCTTGGCCCATCACTTTGAAGCCGGAGATATAGCAGTTGCTGATCGAGGTCTCGGCCGTGTTTAGGGCAATCCCACGCTTTAAACTCTGCGTCGCGAAAGCGTGAATGTAGCAACGGTCGAATTGTAGATGATGCGGTACTTGCGCCAAGGTGTTTTGATTAGCACCAACATTACCCAGAAACAGCAAATCATACAGGAAAGCGTTGGCATCGACCGGCCGAAATTCGATGCCGATGAACTTGTAGTGATGCGCCCCCGGCGCGGTATTTAAAGCATTATAGGCTGAGCCGGGAGAGACGATTTGGGCGAGAGCCGGCGAGTAAGCCGGCGAGATGCGCACGCCCCCTGGCGGCAGATTAGTGTCGTCTGGGCCGGTGCGGATCGTAATGTAGTCAGCATCCGTGCCCGTGCCCACCGGCTTGTTCGGCAGCGTGAAGGGGCCAGGATAGATTGCGCCTGCTGCGAGAACGATAGTGTCGCCGAGCTGCGCGGCGTCGAGCGCAGCTTGAAAGTTTCCACCCGCAGGGACGGGTAAAGTCGTTGCCCGTGCTTCGCTCTGAAAGCTAAAGGCAAAGCAAATTAACGCAAGCAGTGACACTAGCGATGGATTAATTGCACACGAGGGGGTAAAACGTTGCTGCGGTAAAGCAACGCAAGGGAACATACGCACTATAGGAACCTCAGACTCAAGGGATAATAGAACTGATCGAATAACTGAAGCTAAATTGCACCTAATAACAGCAGAACTTCATTGTCCTCGGGCGAAATGCCCATAGCTTATTGCAATAAAATGTATTTTGGGATCAGGCCGATTAGTGATTGCCGGGTAGAACGAACCTCTACAACTGACGCAGTACGGCGGAGTTGTTTTAAACTTTTTAAGCCCCTCGTTAGGTTGCAGTCAGCCGATAATTTTGTTGCGGATAGGTTACAGCGAAGATTTGGTAAGCCTTTAATTCTAGATAGACGCGATAACGGTGTGGCCGCGAGCAGTCGCTCCGCATGGCGTATTGGAGTTGCGCAGTGCCCCCGTCGCTACCAGGCCGCCACTTATTAGACCTCTTGCAAAAGTCGGTTAGTTGATGCGACAAATAGCTCACAGGAACAAATCCGATGAGCTATCAACAAATAAAAGATTTACGACCCGCACTCTTCAAACGATATTGCGAAGTCAAACCCGATACTTTTCACAAGATGGTCGCCGTCATTGCGGTCTGCGCTGTGCTGTGCGGGGCGGAAAGTTGGGCCGAGATTGCCGAGTTCGGGCGCGCGAAACGAGCATGGTTCGCCACGTTGCTGGAGTTGCCGGGCGGCCTCCCCTGGCACGACCCCTTTCGGCGCATCTTTTTATTGCTCGACCCGCACGAGTCTGAGCGCACCTTCCTGGAGTGGGTGCGCGCGGCAGTGCGCCCGCCCAAAGGCAGGCTCATCAAGGTGGAGGGGAAGGAATTGCGCGGGCCCGGGCCCGCGCCCGTCGCCGGGAAAGTAGGCGGGCGGCGGGTCTCGGCGTGGGCGGCAGAACACACGGCGGTCTTGGGCAAGTTAAGACGGCGGAAAAAGCCAATGCAATCACGGCGATTCCGGCTTTGCTCGCGGGCTTAGAGTTGTCGGGAGCAAGACATACAGAATAGTACGCAGCAAGCAGAGGCAGTTAGTTAACCTGCATTCAAATGGTGGCGTGTTTTTCACTCAGTCGCCTTTTGCTTTAATTGCTTACTGCCTACTATTTCATCCATTCCGCGCGCAGCTTCGCAATTGCCAACTCTTTGTGCTTAGCCTCGACCTCGATCCACGGCGCGTGCCGGTAAGCGGCGGGCATCGTTTCGATCAGGTCGCTGTGCTGGCGGTCGTTGAAGGCGGTGCGCCCGTTCGAGATGTGGACGAGTTGCCATTCAGGGCGCGGCCAAGTCGTGCGCGCGGCGGCCAGAAATTCCGCGACGCTCGGATCGTCATAACTCGTCAGACCTTCGTGGCAAATATGATGATGCGCGTCGAAGACCATCGGCACCCCGGCGCGTTGGCACACAGCCAAAATCTCCGCCGCGCTATAACCATACTCGTCGTTCTCCAACGCCAGCCGCGTGCGAATCTCGTCCGGCAGAGCGCGGATGACACTGACCAGGCGATCCGCGCGGTCTGACTTGCCGCCATGAATCTCCAGCACGGCCCACGGCGAGCGCGGCCGGCCCAACATGTCCATCACGCGCGCGTGCAGACGCAAAATCTTGATGCTGTTCGCCACCACGTGCGGTGTGTCGGAACTGAGCACAACGAACTGATCTGGATGCGCCACGAGCCGCAACCCCTGCGCCGTCGCTCGCGCGCCTGTCCGTTGCGCTTCATCGGCAAATTCGTCAAGCAACTCAGCGCCTAACGGGTCGTCCGCGAATGGGAACAGGCCAGACGTGAGCCGGTACAACTTGAGTTCGTGCTGTGCGCAAAAATCGAGCGCGCGATTGAGGCGCACGAGATTCTCGCTGTAGATCGTGTGCAGCATGCGCCGCTGCTCGGCGGGCGGGAATTGCAACAGGCGCGTGCGCGTCACCGTGCGATAACGCACTTCGTCCGATTGCGTGATGCAGACCAGCCCCAGATTGGGCGCTTGTTTACTGTGTTTGGGTGAACTCATTCAACGGCCCTTTCATGCCACATATCTCGGCGCAGAATTATACCTGGCAGCCAACACGAATGTGTGCCCGGAGTGCAGAGAATTGCTCCGTTCGCTCAGTCGTGCCGGGTTGTGCTTGCGGCGGGTTTTAGTTTATCGGCGGTAAGACCAGCTTGCCGGTTGAGGATGTAGTCGAACCAGCGTTCGGGCAGGAAGCGTTTGAGCGCGAGGGCGAGATGGGCGTGGCGCGGGGCGGCGTAGCGCAGGCGCGGCTTGGGCACGGCGAGCGCGGCATGGATGATGGCGGCGATGTCTTCGGGCCGACCGGCGATGCGCTTGGCGCGTGTGTAATTCTTGCCGTAGTCGGCGAAGAACGGCGCGTAGGGGCCGGCGGCAGCGACGATTGCTTGCGAGGCTTCGTCGGCGACCTGCGCGAACTCGGTCAGGATAAAGCCCGGCTCGATCACGATGACTTTGATGCCGAACGGTGCAAGTTCACCGCGCAGCCCGTCGGAGATCGCTTCGAGCGCATGCTTCGTCGCGTCGTAGATGGACGAGAGCGGGCGCGCGACACGGCCCGCGACGGAACTGACGTTAACGATGCGCCCATTGCCCTGCCCGCGCATGATGGGGATGACGAGTTGTGTGAGCGCAATGGTGGCGAAGAGATTAAGCTCGAAGTTCTGCCTGATCTTTGCGAGGGGCACGAGTTCCACGGGGCCGCGCGTGCCATAGCCAGCATTATTAACGAGCGCGTCAATGCGCCCGCCCGTCGCCAACGCAGTCTCCACGATGCGCGCACGATCCACCTCCGCCGTGATGTCGCCCGCCGCCACCGTCGCCTGCCCGCCCGCCGTTTCGATTTCAATTGCGAGCGCGGCGAGTCGCTCCCGCCTACGCGCCACGAGGACAACGTGTGCGCCTGCCCCTGCCAAGCGGCGCGCCGTTGCCGCGCCGATCCCTGACGACGCGCCGGTGACGATCACGATTTGCCCGCTAAGCTCTCGCTTCATCTGCGCCTCAAAGTTCTTCGGCCGTGTGCAACGCGAGCGCGGCGACCGGCTCAACTTGTGTCGCAGGCACGGCGAGCGCGGCGGCCGACGTGAGCACGAGCGCGAGCCATAAGAGGTCTGCGAGCAACAGGTGCGTGAGTTGTAACCAGATGGGCGCGAGCAGGTAAAGGTTCAACAACCCCACGCCGAGTTGCAAAAGAAAGATTGCAATGAGCAGTGCGGTCAGCCGCTGCACGCGCGCGGTCGGGCGCAAGAAATTGCTGATGTAAGAAGCGGTCAGCACGACGTAGCAACCGACGGCGAGCGCGAGCAAGGGATGCAGTACACGCAGGCGCAAGAGGAAATGCGCGGTCGGCGAGAAGTCTTGCTGCATGCCTGCGGCCAGCGTGCGCGCCGGAAAGAGCGTGTCGCCTAATGCCGTGACCGCGCCGGACGCGGCCAGCACGAGCAAACCGAACAGACCGAGCGCGTAGAGCGCACACACACTGCCCTGCTCTTTCAGCCGCACGCGCGGCGCGCCCGCCGCCCACCACGCGGTCAGCGTCATCGCCGCGAGCAACAGGAACGTGTTGACCAGGTGAATCGAACCGACGAGCGCACGGGCGAGCGAATCGTTGTGCGCCGTCAGGCCAAGTTTGACCTGCACCGCGCCGACCGCACCTTCCAGTAAAATGAAAAGCAAGGTGAGCAACGCGCCGAGCCGGGCCGGATGCCGCTTTGGCAACAGGCGAAACGCGAAGATCACAAGCGCAATCGCCAACAGCCCCGCGAGGCTCGTTGTGAGGCGATGCGAGAGTTCGATCAATGTCTCGATCCCGCGGCCGCGCGGCACAACCTCGCCGTTGCACAGCGGCCAATGCTCGCCACAACCCGCGCCCGAACCGGAAGCGCGCACGTACGCGCCCCACATGATCGTGAGCAGGTTGTACACCACCACGCCCCACGCAAATCTGGCGAAGCGCGTTAGTTGCCACTGCTGTCTGCTCTCCGAATTCACGATCACGAATTATAAGCTGAACGCACTCGCGCGGTCATTTCGGCGCATGTGCAGATTGATAAGCGCGCCATAGTATGAGCGCAAAGGGCACGAGCCAGATCAGATCGTTCGTAATGTTGATCCAGCCCATGCGCCACGGCCATGCGCCGCTACTTGCCGTCTGTAAAAAACCGATGGGGCCAAACAGCTTGCCAAGGAAACCAACCAGCACGATGGGCCAATGACGAAATGGGTCACGCGCGGCCAGCGCGTAGCCGATGCCGTACACGCCGACGACCATGCCGAGACATTGCCAGATTTGCGGATAGTTCGGCGGCACTGCGTCCGCCCAGCGAAAGAACGCGAGCGGAAACACCACCACGACCGCGCCCCACACGATGTTATAAATGCCCGCCGCATATAACACCGGACTCATCCAACGCGGATGCATTGTCCGTTCATTCATCGCCATTGCGCTTTGCTCATTTAAGCTTGCTCGTGCAACAAGTGGCGTAGCGCGTTATCAAGTTGCGGATATTTGAATTGATAGCCGGTGGCTTTGAGTTGCGCCGGCTCGACGCGGGCGCTTGCGAGCAACAGCGCATCGGCCATTTCGCCGAGCGCGAGGCGCAGACCAAAGGCAGGCACAGGGAAAAACGTCGGGCGGCCGAGCGCGTGCCCCAACGCCTGTGTGAACTCGGCATTCGTCACCGGTTGCGGCGCGACCACGTTGACCGGCCCCGCCACGCGCTCGTTCGTCAACGCATGTTCAAGCGCGCCGAGCGCGTCCTCAAGCGCGATCCAACTCATATACTGCTTGCCGCTCCCGACCCGCCCGCCGACGCCGAGTTTGAACGGCGTCAGCATCTTCGCCAACGCGCCGCCCGCACCGCTCAGCACAACGCCGAAGCGCAGGTTGACCGTGCGGATGCCGGCCGCGCGGGCCGGCTCGCTGGCCGCTTCCCAATCACGACAGACGTGCGCCAGAAAGTCTGTGCCCGGCGCGCTCGCTTCGGTCAGGATTTCCGCGCCACGGTCACCGTAGTAGCCAATGGCGGACGCGCAGACAAACGTAGCGGGGCGCGTCGGCAGTTGCGCGAGCGTCTCAGCCAAGAGGCGCGTGCCCTCGATGCGGCTCGCGCGGATACGCGCCTTCTTCTCGTCTGTCCAACGCCCTTCGGCGACTGGCTCGCCCGCCAGATGTATCGCCGCATCGTGCCCCACGAGTTGGGCCGCATCCAACTCGCCCGTCGCCGGATGCCACGGCACTTCAGTCACGTCCGTTTGCGTGCGCCGCTTCGACTCGCGCCGCACGAGCGTCGTCACTTTATGCCCTTGCTTTAAGAGCGACGAGACGAGCGCCGAGCCGATCAATCCGCTCGCGCCGGTCACGATGATCTTCATTCGTTTGCTCCCTTCAACAGTTCGTTGTGCAGGTTGAGCATGACCCGATTCGCTTCTCAGATGCAAGCCGGATTCATATACTGCTGACTGACCCGACAGCACAGCTTAAACTTGAACTGTCAAAGCAATGGCACAAACCCGTCAATATCACGGCACGACTGTCACGGAATTCGTCGGCCGCCACTTCAAACTGTGCGCCGCGCTCGCGCTCTTCCTCGGCCTGTCGCTGCTCGCGGCCGAGCGGCTGACGACTTTACCGGGGCGCATCGTCGCGCTCTTCTCACTCTGCGCCACCCTGCTACTCTGGCTGGCCCTACTTTTCCAATGCCTCCGCGCGCGACCCCTGACGGCGTTAATGGAACTGCTCGCGCTCGTCTTGGGTTTAGGCTTCGCGGCGACGCTCGTGGCGTGGGCGGTCTACTGGTGGCCGTGGCGCGCGCTGGCCATGCCGGTCGTCTGCTATATGGGACTGTTTCTCATTCTCGACGAGACGGGCATGCGCCGCCATCCCGCCTATCCCGCCCGGCGCGATTATCAAGCTGGTGTGCGCCTGCTCTGTCTGCTCTGCGCACTCCTGCTCGCTTATGTATTCAAGAACTGAATCGAACCACATAAGCATGGCCCGACTAGAGTGAAAAAGATTTATCCACGAAATCACACGAACCAACACGAACCGGTGTGTGTTTTGCTTCGTGCTTGTTCGTGTGATTTCGTGGATAGCTTTTCCCTGTTGCCCCAATCTTTCGTCGTTTGATTTAGCGTGCCTCTTCCCCACCCCGCCTCATCAACTTTCGATAGCCCCACGCGCACACGGCGAGCGCGGCGGCCGGCAGCCACAGCCAGACGATCTCGCTCATGATCACTTCCAAGCCACGCTGACTGAAGAAAGGCGCGACGCCGATGGGCGAGACCTCGACGGGCTGCCACGGAAAGAAGTAGCGCGTTGCTGAGAACGGCGCGCAGAACGCGACACCCAACCCGCCATTCGTCAACGCATCAAGCGCGCCATGCGAAGCCGTCACGACGAAGAAGTACGTCACGAGCGCCCACCAACCGCGCGTCCGCCGCGGCATAGCCCGAAACGCAAACCACACCACCACGAGCGCGAGCAACAACGCGAACGCCAGCGAGTGCGTCAGCCCGCGATGCCCCAACATGTCGCCGTAACGGATACCGAACGCGAAGCCGACCACATCAACATCCGGCCCGACCGCGCATAATGCCGACAACAACCAGAAACGCCACGGCATCCGCGCGCCCGTGTACGTCTTACCGAGCGCGATGGCGACGAATGCATGTGAGAAAGCTGAAGCCATCTTTACGGCGAATGATAGATGCCTGTTCCTTATATAGGCGCTGCGTCCTTCGCCGCGTTTAATTTGCGCAAGGTGAAGAGTGTGCCGCCGGTGGGGCGGCGCGTCCAGGAGACGGCGGCTTCGATGAGGCTGGCACGGGCGCGGATGTTGGCGAGGCCGCGCCCCTTCTTCGCTGCCTTGAGATCGAAGCTGCGCCCGTCGTCTTCTAAGCGCAACGTAAGTTCGCTGTTGGCAGCGAGCGCGACCGTGAGGCGCACGTGGCGGGCGTCGGCGTGACGACAGATGTTGTTGATCGCTTCTTGCGCGATGCGATAAAGCTGCATGCGTTCGCCGGGCGCGAGCGCGAGCTGTTCGTCGAAATCTTCGGCGCAACTAAACTCGTACGTGAATCGCTTCGCGGGCGGTGCATGCGCGACCACGTTGGCGAGCGCGAACTCAAGCGCGGCGGCCAAGCCCACGTTCTCCAACGCGGACGGACTCAAATCTTCGCAGATGCGTCTGATCTCCTGCGAGACCGCTTCGATCTCCGCGCGAAAACGCGCCGGCTCAATGTGTGCGTGCTGCCCGTTCGCCTGTTCGTCGGTCGGCAGTTGATCTGTGAGCAGCATCAGGCTGCGCAAATCCGCGAGCGTCTGATCGTGCAGGTCGCGGGCGATGCGGCGGCGTTCGCGCTCGGCTTCGTTGGCCAGTTCGAGCCGCGCGCCGGCCAGTTCGTGATGCGCGTCGGCCAGTTCGGTGGACGTGCGCGCGATGCGCCGGTTCTGCACCGCGCCCCACGTCAACGCCACGAGCGCCAGTACGAGCAAGACCGCCAGCATCGTCGTCGTCCACGGGAACGGCGCGCGGCCCACGGTGAACGCAAACGCGAGCGGCGCGGAGACCGCCAAATCCTTCGTGAACGCCCGCACCTCGACGCGATAAAGACCGGGCGCGAGATTCTCCATTAAGAACTGCGCATCGTGCGCGAGTTTGCGCCGCAGTTCTTTCCCCGCGCCGTCGCGCAAGATGAAGGCATATTGAAACTGTTCTGGGTACGTGCGGCTGCTCAAGGCGGCCACGTCGAGCGCGAGACTGTTCTGCGGATAAGGCAACTCGATGCCGGCGCGCAACTCTTCGGGTTGATGCAGCCGCCGACTTAGCACACGCACCGGCACGAGCGTCGGCGCGGCGCGGCTGAAACTGTAACGCACCAGCCCGCGACTTGTGCCGACGAGCAACCCACTGCCCGCCTGCTCGCCCTCTGCGGCCACCTGCTCATCGGCGCGCATGAGCGCGAACGCCTGCGCCGACGCGAGGCCCTGTTCGACATCGAGCCGCGAGACGAGCGGCCCGAATTGCTCATCGAGTTGCACGCGCAGGAGGCCGCCGCCGGCCGTCGCACACCACGCGCTCGTCGCGCCCGCGTCGCCCGCGTCCGCGACCACACCGCGCACGGCCACATTCGGCACGAGCAACGTCAACTGCTTATCGCGATAAAGGTAGAGACCTTTCTCCGTGGCGAACCAGACGGCTTGCTCGCCGCGCCCGGCCATCGCCCAGACGGCGCTGCCCGCCAATGCCGCCAGCGCGTCGCCGCCAGTGCCCACCTGCCCGTTCGCATAAACAAACACGCCCGCATGGGCCGTGCCGATCCACAAACGCGCGTCGCCGTCCGCATAGAGCGCCGTCACTTCGCGCAAACGCGCGTCTGCGCTCATCTCCGGCCACACGTGCGTGCGGCGCGCACCCTCTAAACGCTCGACGCCGAGACCGTAGCTGGCCACGTAGGTCGCGCCCTGAAAGTTGCACAACGCACGCACGCTCTCAACACGCGCCGGCTCGCTTTTGTCGCGCGGCTGCGTGCGCTTGTCTTTACCTGCACTTTTGGCGCGCTCGCTTGCGCTCTGCGCATCATCATTCTGGCTTGCGTTGCTATTGCTCGGCGCGTTGCTATTGCTCGGCACGTTGCTATTCGTCGGCGTTGTGCCCGTCTCGGCCAACGCTGTATCCGCGCTTTGCGTTGCGCTCGGCCCCTTTGGCGCTGGCGGCTTCGCCTCTGCCTCATCCGGCGGCGACTCCGCCCCGTATGGCGCGATTGACGCTTGCGCTTTCACCGTTCCGCGCTTCATGCTGACGCCGACATACAGCCCGCTCGACGTGCCGACGAGCAGCCGGCCCGCCGCATCTTCCGTCAACGCATAAACCGTTTTGCGCGCCAGTTGTTCCAGCCCGCGCCACGCTTTCAACTGCGTGTCATAGACGAACAGCCCGCGCTTCGTGCCGCACAACAACTCGCCGTGCTGCGTTTGATAGAGCGTGCGCACAAAGTTGCTCTCCGCGTCCGCGCTGATGGTCTCGTTGTGCGGCGCGCTCGCGTCGAAGCGACAGACGCCTCTGTCCGTGCCGAACCAGACGACGCCCTCGCGATCAACGAAGACCGAATACACGTGATCCGAGCGCAAGCCCCCGCCCGTGCCCGCGAACGTGAAATGCTCGCGCACATGCCCATCACTGACGCGCCACACGCCCTGCCCGTCCGTACCGACCCACAAGCCATCTTGCCCATCACGCACAAGCGCCGTGACTGTGCCGAGGCCCGCGCCAAGCTTCACCGGATGTAACGGATCGCTCGCTTGATAGAGACCGCTGTCCGCGCCGCGCGCCCGCGCGCCGAGCCACAGTTTGCCCTCCGCACCCGTCGCCAACGCCTCGACGAAGAACGCGCGCGGGCGACTGTTGACCTCTTTGAGTTGCTCATGCTCGACGCGCAATAAACCGCGACTGCGCGAGCCGACATACAGCACACCCGTTTGCTCGAACGCGAGACTCGTCAACGCTAACGCGCCCGGCCTGTCCGCGTCCGCGCTCGCGAGTGGCGGCGACGGCCACGCACGCACGTCAAGCGCGCCGTCCGCCCCCGTGCGGCAATCGAACAGCACGCCCTCGCCCGTGGCCAGCCATGCGTGCCCGCGCTCCGCCGGCACCGGCGCAATGGCTGTCACCGCTTTGCCGCGCGTCTCCGCGAGCAACTGAACCGCGCCGTCAACCAGCCGCGCCGCACCCGCGTCCGTCCCGACCCACAGCACGCCCGCGTCATCGAACGCCAACGCCAGCACACGTGCCCCCGCCACCCCCGCGATCTGCACCGACTGTGTGCGCCGGCCGTCGTAGCGCGCGAGGCCGTTGTCCGTGCCGAACCACATCGCGCCTTCCGCATCCTGCGCCAACGCGCGCACTCGATCTGACGGCAGCCCGTGAAACAACGTCACTGCGCCCCATTGATGGAGATTGGAAGCGGGCACGTTCGCGTTGTCGTTCGTAGTCTGCGCGGCAGAGAAAGGAGTAGGCAGTAGGCAGTAGGCAGCGAGCAGTAAGCTAATTGCGGCGAGCAAGAAGTAGTCAGCGCCGCGCCGTTGGCAATCAGCGAGGCGCGGCCGGCGAGCGCGGTTATGTGTCTGTCTTCTGCCCACGGCCTACCGCCTACTGCCTACCTTCTTTTGCCTTCGGCTTTTTGTTCTTCGAGATAGCGTTGCCGGTCGCGCTCGATCCAGGCTTCCAGATCGGTTGCGGCCTTGTCTAGTTCGTCGCTGTTGATGAGACCGCGCCGGAGCGCTTCAAAGAACGCGCGCGTGCGTATGTTGTAAGCGAGTTTTTCGTACGCCTCGTGCGGCGTGCCTTCGGGCGTCGAGACGAACAGTTTTTCGTAGAGCGTAGCGAGCCGGCTTTCCACGCCGCGCAGAGAGAGACTACACTTGCGCGCAATTGCCCAGTTCGATAAACCGAGCGCAAGATAATACAACGCTTCGGCTTCAAACTCGGTCAGGAGCGGCCGCTTGAATGAATCTTTGAACGCCGGATCGATCATGTCCGCGCCGTCCTCCAACACGGCGGCGACGAAGCGTAAAAAACGCGACTCCGGGTTGTTCTTGTGAATGAACCCGTACGCGGGCGGCGGCTCGACCGCCTTGATGATCTTGCGTATCTCGTTGATATAAACTTCGTGCGGAAACTGCGTCCAGAAGATCACGCGCGCCGCGGGGAATTCGCGCCAGATGGCCCGCGCCGCCTTCACACCCGACAGCCCCGGCATCTGTATGTCGAGCACGCACAACTTGGGCCGGTGCCGCAACGCCTCTTCGACCGCCGCCGCGCCGTCTCCCACCTCCAACACGGGCCCGTGCCCCGCGAACTCGCGTTCTAATAACTCGCGCAGGTAACGCCGCTGCGCCACGTTGTCTTCGGCAATCAGGATGGACATAAGGTTATGCGCTGTCCGCAATCAGATGATAGCTCGCATGCTCAATCTTAACATCAACCGCACGCCTTAGCGTCGGTCATCCATGCCGCGCGGTCAATGTGGCTAACCACATCAATGCGGGGCGGGCGCGGCGCGGGCGCGCAGAGGGTAGCCGGTCGCGTGGCTGTCGGCGTGCGCGGCGCATTGACGATAGTAAGGGTTGATAATCTACGCCGTGCTATTGCCCCGCAAACAAGACTTGGTGGTGATAAAAATGTAGCGCTAGTTGCCCGTGCCGCGTAGCGGCGAACTGACTTTAGCCCGGCGTTTCAACGCCGGGAATGCGCAGGAGATTACCGTGCATCGCGTCAGCGACGCCTGAATTCATATGTCGCTGACGCGACGCGGCATCGTTACACCCGCTGACCGTGCGTTGAACCGCACGGCTAAAATCAACTGCCGCTACGCGGCTACGCAAGCGAACAGCAGCATCGCGTATTATCACTGTCTAAAATTATAGTGACCAAATTCAGCCGGTCGGGTATTATGCGCGCTGCATACGCTCCATACTGCCCCGTGATGAACATCGGCGGGATAAACAGCCAGCATCGTCCGTTCGGCTTGTGAGGTAACTCGCTTACGTTGCGTCGTTCCACATTCATCGCTGTCGTTTCGCTCTGCGTCTGCCTGCTGCAAGCGGCTTGCATCGGCAATGCAACAGCGCACGCGCCGACGGACACATTGGCCGCCGTCGCGCCGAAATCTGCCGCGCCGACGGCAAACGCCGCGCGCACCATTGCCGCCGACACCGCGGACGACGACAACGATGGCCTCCCCGACCGCGCCGAGTTGCGCTCGTTCAATGACCGCGAGAATTTTCGCCATTGGTTCACCGGTATCGCCGAGATGCAGTTCTATGGAATGAACGAGGCGTGGAACGAGTCGCAACGCGACTGCGCGGGCTTGGTGCGCTTCGCTTGGCGCGAGTCTCTGCGCGCGCACGACCGCCTCTGGCTGCGGCGCATGGGCGCGAGCTACGAAG
Source organism: Pyrinomonadales bacterium (assembly GCA_038322995.1). Classification (GTDB taxonomy): domain Bacteria; phylum Acidobacteriota; class Blastocatellia; order Pyrinomonadales; family Pyrinomonadaceae; genus QHXQ01. The sequence goes on along the minus strand of JBBQGM010000010.1, from coordinate 2,158 downwards.
CGTTCGCGCCGGACGTGCGCGCTTACACGCTCGCCGCCAGCCCGCTCGGCGAGAAGCTGTTTCGTACCGCGCCCGGCGCGTTTCGCACGGATGATCTCGCCAAGGATCGTTTCTCCGAGTTTGCCGACGCGCACGCGCTCAAAGATTTCAACTGCACGTTCGTCAGCCGCGACCGCGCGCAGGCGCAGGCCGGCGATCTGCTGTTTTATTTCCAACCGTTCGCGCAGAAGTATCCGTATCACGTCATGATCTTTCTGGGCGCGGCGCGCGAGCAAGCCGAAGGCGCGAACGATTGGGTCGTTTATCACACGGGCGCATCAGTGACGGACAAGGGCGTCGTCAAGAAAGTGCGGCTCGCTGTGCTTGCCGAGCATCCTGATAAACGTTGGCGGCCCGTGCCGCAGAACCAAAACTTTTTAGGCTTCTATCGGCTCAAGATTTTGAGTTGAACCGTTAGGCCGACAAGGCTGAACTTATGAACAGTCGCAGACTTATCACCTCCATTCTGATTTATCTCGCCGTCTTCGTCGCCGCGCTCGGCTTCTCCTATTGGCGCGTGCGCGCGCTCGCCGAAGGCACGACGCAGGAGTTCTTCCCTGAGCAGGACTACTACGAGCGCAAAGCCGACGCCGCCGCGCCCAAGCCCTTCTTCTCGGTGATGACCAATCGCACCTACGGCACGAACGAGCGCACGCGCGTCTGGGTGAATTATCACGATCTGGATGCGCTCGATTTTCGTGTTTACAAAGTGAATGATCCGGTCAAGTTCTTTCAGCAACTCGACAACCCGCATCAGGTCGGCGAGGACGAAGACTACGCTTTCGAGAACTACTATCAGAAACGCAAGCCCTCGTTTCTGGAGCGCATCCGCCACTTCAAACTCGGTTTTTACAACTGGTTTCGCAACTACACGCGCACCCAACTCAAGCACAGTTCGCGCAAGACATTCAATCAACGCTATCGCGAAGACGCGGGCGAAGACCCGACGACGCGCACGCCTCTGAACGTGGCCGACTACGCGCGTGTGCCGCTCTTGAATCAGGATCAAATGGTCAGCAGTTGGCGCGAGAAGTTGCCCCCGCTTTCGTCCGAAGAGCAATATGAGCGCCGCCCCATCTCGCTCGGCAAACGCGAACCGGGCGTCTATTTGGTTGAAGTGGTGAACGGCGATTTGCGCGCTTATGGCGTCGCCATCGTGAGCGATCTAACGATGGTGCAGAAGACTTCGCGCGACGGGCAGTTGATGATCTTCGCGGCCAACCGGCAATCGGGCGCGCCCCGCGCGGGCGTAAACGTCGAGGTCATCAAAAGCAAGGACACGATCACGACCGGCACGACCGACAATCAGGGACTGCTGCGCACGAAGATCGTGGAGCAACCGAAGAAGACGGACGCGGCCGATGAAGAAGGCGGCGACGCTGAAGGCGGCGATGGCGAGACGCAGCCGTCGTATCTCGTCATGGCGCGCGAGAAAGATAACTTCGCCATCTCCGACCTCGACTCGTTTTATTTCAACGGCGGCGACTCCGGCGGTTATGACGAGAGCTTGAAGAGTTTCGTTTACACAGACCGCCCCGTCTATCGCCCGCTTCAGAAAGTTTATTTCAAAGGCATCCTGCGCCGGCTGACCGACAAGGGCTATCAGATGGTCGGCTCGACCGTGAACGTGACGATTGAGGACGGCGACGGCAATCAAGTCTATGAGAAAGATTTGCCGCTCTCGGCGCGCGGCACGTTTAGCGGCGACTTGGACATCGGCGAGGACGCGCCGCTCGGTTCGTACAACATCACGGCGCACATCGGCGAAGCCACGGCGTCCGGTTATTTCGAGGTGCTGGAGTACAAGAAGCCTGAGTACAAGGTGACGGTCGCCACGCCGCAGAAGTTCGTCGCCGCCGGGCAGACCGCGCGCTTCACCGTGGGCGCACGTTATTTCTTCGGCGCACCCGTCACGCGCGCCGACGTGAAGTATTACATCTACCGCGAGCGTTATTATCATTACTTCTTCGACAGCGAGGCCGACCCGGTGGACGACTTCGGCGTCGAAGCAGATCAAGGCGCGGCGGCGGAAGATACCGGCGACGATTATTCGTCTTACGGCGACTCAATGGTAAAGGAAGGCGAGGGCAAGCTCGACGCGAACGGCCAGCTACAAGTT
>JBBQGM010000009.1:0-69700 GCA_038322995.1 Pyrinomonadales bacterium | reverse complement strand
TTATCCGCTAAGGTCCCGCACCTGCGGCAAATTATCGGCTACGGCTGGCACTTTGTCCTAAACGTCAAGCCGGACGCGCACCAGAGTTTGGGCAAGCAGTGCGCTGCACGCCGCGAGCGCGGGCAAGTCAGCGCACGGCGGGATGGGCTGTGCCGGACTGCTTGGTCACCAGCGAAAAGGCCGCGAACCGCGTGTAATCCGACACGGCGGCGGCGGAGTTCAGATCGAGCAGCGCCGGATTAGTCTGCGTCGTAAAGTTAAGCCACAACTCAGTCCGGCTGAACACGCTGCCGAAGAGCGCGCCGCCCGCCGTCACCAGCTTCTTCGTCGGCGCGGTCGTGCCCGTGCCGATGCCGACGTTGCCCGTGTTCGTGTTGCTAATGTTGTTGCCCGTCGTCGTCCACGGCGAGGGCGTCGGCGTCTGCGTCTGCGCCTGCGCCTGCTGCCCCGCAGCGAATGCGCCCATCAGGAGCAACAAGGTTAGAAGGTGGCAGCGGGCACTAGGCGGCCGGCTGGCGGCTGGGGTCTGCTTGCTCATCGCTTGTATCTCTTTCCGTCTCTGGTGACAGGGCTTTGTGCTTCATGCATAGTTGGCGTGGTACGCGCCGACGATGTTCTTGAGGGCGAGGTAGTCAGACTTACCGGGCGCGACACGGACGCTTGCGCCGCCCGCCCAATTTGAGCCTTCGACCCGCACCGCACGGTCGGCGGAGTTGTTCTGCGCCAGATACTGCTGTTTCGTCTCGTCCCACGTCAGCGTGACCTGACTGCACGCATTGCCCTCGCAGTCGATAGCGGCTGGCGCAGCCAGCACGGGCACGGGTGCACCGCGCACCGCAGGGCTAACGCGACCCGTCACAAGCGCCGTCACCAGCAAGGCACAACTGAGCGGCACGCTTATCTTTCGTTGCCGGTTGTGCATTTAGCATTCTCCCTGCCCAGCGGGCGCGCACGGCGGCAAACCAACCATGCCCGTAGGCTTGAATCAGCGGTTGTCATCCGGCGACACCGCTTCATATCGGCGTGTCGCCCAAAGCGCAGGCCGCGCGGCGCGCGCATGCCGGGTTGCGACTGGCGCGCGATATTCTAAAGAAGGCTGCGGCGTCCTGCGCCAGCGAGGCGCTGGGAGGTAGGCGCTGAGCACAGACCTAGGCGGTGCGTATCCACGCTGCGTGCTATGTCGTGTGCTTGACGGGGCACAGAGCGGCTAGCAGGCGTGGCTCGTATGGCAACCATCGAATCGCACGCGCGGCGCTTGCAGCAGGAACTTGCGAGCGCAGGCGGCCGGGTGAGTCTCGGCACGAGCAAGAGCGGGCGCGAGCTAGGCTTGCAATGCGGCCAGCAGAAGCGCCGCTTCCGGGTTCAGACGACCGCCGCGCCGCATCATTTACCCGTCGCTCCTAATCTCTTAGCGCAACGCTTCACGGTGCCGCGCCCCGCCGCAGTCTGGACGGCGGCCAGCACCTACGTTCACGCGGCAACAGCACGCCGCATGAGCGGCATTCAGGGCGGCCACTTTTGACGACCTACCTCATTTCTTACACGCGTATTCACCTCACGGAGACCATGCGCACCTTAGTGGATCGCTATGCTAGCGTCCGTCAACTTCTCAAGCGGCGTGTGCTTGATCGGCTTCTGCCGGATGTGAACCTGTGCTGCGATAGTCTCGAACAACCTCAATAGACCTCTTGCAAAAGTCGGGTTTATTGAAGATGTCACCCGCTAAATCATTGGCTTTTGCACTCGGTCAAGGTGACTTTTGCAAGAGGTCTATTTAGAGTCGGATGACACTAGCCGGGCGTGACTTTTTCATCCCCCGAGACCTCCTGTCAAAGTTTTCGCATAAACTTTGCAGAAGGTCTAGCACTTGTTCTATCTTGTGCTTACATGATGCACCCCGGCGCTACTTTGGGCGAAACTTAGGATTATGTCCCGGACGTGGCCCAATTGCACAAATCGTTGCACGTATTGCGACCACTGATCCGACATGCCAGACACCAACGGGCAACGGGTTTTGACCATAAACACAGAAGGATGATTTGAGATGAGCAAGACAGACAAAGACAGCAACCTGAATCCGCTCGAAATGGAACAGCGCGGGGTGAATGTGCCCGGTGATGCTGGATTGGTCAAGGGTGAACCCGGCGCGGGCACTGACCTAAATCCGTCGGCCCCGCCGCCACAGCTCAACGTGCAAGAAGCCGGTGACATTGACGGGGCGACTTCGACACATGTGGGCGCAGGCGGTAATTTTCCCGGTGAGACCGGCGGCGTCGGCACTGCGCCGAACGATGTCGAATAGTGCGCAAGCAGGGACAAAGCAGAAAGGTGGGATCGCGGTGACCAATGTTGCCCCGCAACAACGAGTTCTAAACGCTTTGCAGGCCGGCGCACGCGACTGGGAATATCTGAAGCTAACGGCCAAGCTCAATGACGAGCGGCTAGGTCTGACGTTAAACGCACTGCTTAACGACCGCTTGATCTGGACGGTACAACGCGACGATGTCCGTCTGTACGGGCTAGAACTACGCAGAGGGTTAGTGCCACGCTTCGCGCACCCGCAAAGGCGTGAGACTGACAAGCAGCGCTGAGATATTGCGCGCCCTGCCGGATATCAAGGCGCGGACGATAACACCTGCACGAGGCGGTAGAGAAACTCCTGCCCGCCGAAGAGTTGCTTGACGCCAATGCGTTCGTCTTTGCCGTGCGTGCGGATGTCGTCAATGTCGGTGAAGAGGCCGGAGATACCATACATCGGAATCCCTGCTTGCCGAAAATATAGGCTGTCGGTTGCGCCCGTGCTCATCATCGGAATCACCGGCACGCCCGGCCATATCTCTTGCGTGAGCCGGGCCACGGGCGCGAGGACGCGCGGCTCAAGCGGCGAGGGTGGGCTGGCCTTTGACCGCTCGCCGCCTAGCGGTGTAATGACGATCTGCTCGTCGGCGAGTACGCGCATGAGCGTCGCTTGCACATATGCGGGCGTCTCTTGCGGCAGGATGCGGCAATTGACCACGGCACTCGCGGTTTGCGGCAGCGCATTATTGGCGTGCCCGCCTTCGAGTTTAGTGGCAACGCAGGTTGTGCGCAGCATGGCATTGTAGAAGGCAATTTCGCCCAGGCGGGCGACCGCGGGCGCGTCCGGTTGCGCCTGCAAGAGCGCCTTCATATCGGCGGCCGTCTGCCCACGCTCGACGCCAGCCATGCGCTCAAAGTAAGCGCGTGTGACTTCGTTTAAGTTGATGGGGAAATCGAATTTCGCTAGATTATTCAGCCCAGCGGCTAGCCGGTAAATAGCATTGTCTTTAACAGGCACGGAGCTATGTCCGCCCTTGTTCTTCACTTCGAGCCGAAAACTCTGCGACATCTTCTCGCTCGCCTGCACACCTTGAAAGAGCGGCTGGCCGTTGCGCTCCCGCCCGCCCCCACCTTCGTTCAAACCGAACGCAGCATCGACCAGCTCGTGATGATTTTTGAGCAACCACGACGCGCCATTAAAGCCGCCGCCTTCTTCATCAGCGGTGAGGGCGACGATGATGTCACGTTCAGGTTTGAAACCCTCCGCTCTATAGCGGATCAAGTTCGCGATGAAGATGGCCGCCATCGCTTTGTCATCGATAGAGCCGCGCGCGTAGAAGAAGCCGTCACGCTCCAGCAGTTTGAACGGATCAAGCTCAGGCGACCAATCCTCTTTCCGCGCTTCGACGACATCCAGATGGGCCAATAGCAACAAGGGCCGTTGCTGCCCCGTGCCATGCAAGCGCGCGACGAGATTGCCTTTGCGTGCGTTACCGGGCGGCACCAGCACTTGGACATCCACCGCCGGGAAACCAGCAGCTTTCAGCCGCGCCGCCATCGCCTCGGCCGCCTGCGTCGTACTGCCGACTGAATCCGTCGTATTGATCTCGACCAATTCTTTATAAATGTCGCGTAACAGCTGCTCTGGCTGCGCGGCTTGTGGCGCGGCCAACGCGGAGCCTAGCGAGTCGCTGACTAATGCGAGACTAAAGCACGTGGCGACCAGTAACACCGTGATTGCGATTTGTTTAAACTGCACGTTTTGTTTCATTAGTTCCCTCCAGCTCACAAACTACAAACACACCGTCGCCCCGCCAAGCTAACTGCGCACAGCCACGTCTAATGTTGCTCAAGCTTAGTGGCCGCTACCTGGATTTAGGCGTGCGCGCTCAGGCCCAGCCGCAATGATTTTGTACCACGCATTTTAGATTCTAGCAGGCGACAGCCGTGTTCGCGTTGTCTTTTCTGCGCTGTAAGCTTGACGAACGGGGCGATAGTTTCCATGCTCTCGGATATGAATCCTGAAACGAAGCAGCACGAAGCGAAATTGGCCCTCGCCATCCACGGCGGCGCAGGTACGATTAATCGCGCGGCACTGAGCGCCGCCCGCGAGGCGGATTATCGCGCCGGCTTGCAACATGCTCTCCTGCGTGGCTGGGCCATCTTGCACGACGGCGGCGCGGCGCTCGCTGCGGTTGAAGAGGCGGTCAGCGTGCTTGAAGATAACCCTCTCTTCAACGCCGGGCGGGGCGCGGTCTTCACGCATGACGAGCGGCACGAGATGGACGCAGCGATCATGTCCGGCCGAGACTTGCGCGCTGGCGCGGTCGCGACGGTGAGCGGCGTTAAGAACCCGATCAAGCTCGCGCGCCGCGTCATGGAAGAGACGGAGCATGTCTTGTTGTGTGGGCCCGGCGCGGAGGAGTTCGCCCGTGCGGCCGGTTGTGCCTTCGCGCCGCCAGAATATTTCTTTGATGAATTAAGATACGAACAATTGCTCGCAGCCCGCCGCGAGGGGGCGGTGCGCTTGGATCATTCGACGGGGAACAAGTTTGGCACGGTCGGGGCCGTCGCGCGCGATTGTGATGGGCATCTCGCGGCGGCGACATCGACCGGCGGCATGACCAACAAACGTTACGGGCGCATCGGCGACACGCCGCTCATCGGCGCGGGCACTTACGCCGACGACCGCACCTGCGCCGTCTCCTGCACCGGGCACGGCGAATACTTCATCCGCACGGTTGCCGCCTATGAGGTGGCCTGCCTGATGAAGTACAAAAACTTGCCGCTCGCCGCTGCCTGCGCGCAAGTCGTCGATGTGACATTGCGCGAGTTGGGTGGCGAGGGCGGGCTGATCGCGGTGGATCAGGCGGGCAACATCGCGCTGCCCTTCAATAGCGAAGGCATGTACCGCGCGTGGATTACTGCGGGGAGCGCAGCGCAAGTGGCAATTTATCGCGCCTGAGTTTTAAGCATGCTGATTGGGGATGTCCTCGTGGACAACTTTGACCGGCGTGCGTTGTTCACGAAACTTACTGACGATCTCGATTGAGCGCCCGACGTTGTCGGCGAGAATCACCAGTAACTCATTTTTGCGCGCGTGCTGTAGCGCATAGTTGATCGCCTCACGCGCGTCGGTAAATTCCTTGATCGGCAGTGCGGGATTAACACTGCGCAGGCCTTCGACGACGAGGCGGGTCGCATCGCCGGCCGGGCGGCCGCGTAGATCATCATCTTCGCGCACGATGACGTTGGTGAACATCTGCGCGGCGATGCGGCCGTAGAGGCGCAGGTCGTCGTCGCGCCGGTCGCCCGTGCCGCCGATCACGCCGGTCTTCGTCTTGTTCGGAAACTTGGTGATGAAGCGTTGCAGCGCCTCCATCCCGGCCGGGTTGTGCGCAAAGTCGATCAAGACGGTGAAGTCGCCCATTTCGATCAGGTTCAAACGCCCCGGCGTCTGCGCGACCGAAGGCACGAAAGTCGTCAGCCCGACGCGCAAATCTTCGATGCTGATGTTTTGCAGATACGCGGCAAGCGTGGCGGCCAGCACATTCTGAATCATGAATGCCGCCCGCCCGCCGTAGGTCAAGGGGATATTGATGACCTTCTCCACGCGCACTTTCCACTTGCCTTTGAGCAACGTCACGTAGCCATTCTCAAACACGCAGGCGATGCCGCCGTCTTGTGTATGCGCGACGATGTGCGGGTTCTCTTCCTCCATGCCGAAGAGCGCGATCTGCCCCGGCGTGTCGGCGTGCATCGCATAGACGAGTTCATCGTCGGCGTTCAAGACGGCGTAACCGTTGCGCCCGACAGCGCGCGGCACGACCGCTTTGACGCGCGCCATGTCCGCAATCGTCTCGATGTCTTTCAAGCCGAGATGATCGACGGTCACGTTCAGCACGACGCCGATGTCGCAGCGGTCGAAGCCGAGACCGGCCCGGATGATGCCGCCACGCGCCGTCTCCAACACGGCGATCTCGACCGTCGGGTCTTTAAGCACGAGTTGCGCGGAGACGGGGCCGGTGTTGTCGCCGGGTTGAATCAGACTGTTGCCAATGTAGATGCCTTCGGTCGTGGTAAAGCCGACGTTGCGGCCCGAATTCTTGATGATGTGCGCGATGAGCCGCGTCGTGGTCGTCTTGCCGTTCGTGCCCGTGATGGCGATGATGGGCACACGGGCCGGCGTGCCGGGCGGGAAAAGCATGTCGATAACGTGCTCGGCCACATTGCGGGGGATGCCCTCCGAAGGCGCGATGTGCATGCGAAAGCCGGGCGCGGCGTTCACTTCGATAATACCGCCGCCATTCTCCGTGAGCGGCGTGGAGAGATCAGGCGCGACCACGTCGATGCCGGCCACGTCGAGACCGACGATGCGGGCGATGCGCTCAAAGAGCGTGATGTTGAATGGATGCACCTCGTCCGTGCGATCTATGGCCGTGCCGCCGGTGGAAATATTGGCGGTCGTTTTGAGGCGCAACTTTTCACCTTCTGGCAGCACCGTCTCCAGCGTATAGCCGCGCGCGGTCAGCAGACTCTCGGTCTGCGCGTCCACGTCAATCTGCGTTAGCACGTTCTCATGGCCATAGCCGCGCCGTGGGTCTTCGTTCGTGCGATCAATCAACTCTTGAATCGTCTGCGCGCCGTCGCCGACGACATGCGCGGGGATGCGCTCCGCGACGGCAACGAGCCGATTGTTGACGACGAGCGCGCGGAAGTCTTGGCCCGCGAGCGATTGCTCGATGATGACACGGTGCGCATAATTTTTCGCGAGCGGGAACGCCGCACGGACTTGCGTAAGCGTCTGCAAGCCGACGGTAATGCCCTTCCCGTGATTGGCGTCAAGCGGCTTTATGGCCAGCGGAAACCCGATGCGCTCAACCGCCCGTTCGATCTCATCTTCGTCAACGATCTGATAACCTTTTGGTACGGGCACGCCCATGCTGCCCAGCAGTTGTTTCGTCGCGTCTTTGTCGCTGGCGAGGTCGACGGCGATCATGTTGGTGCGCCCTGTGACAGTGGCCTGGATGCGCTGTTGATTAACGCCGTAGCCAAGCTGAACGAGCGATTGCGTGTTGAGCCGGATGTGCGGGATGTCGCGCCCTTCGGCTTCCTGCACGATGCTGCCAGTGGAGGGGCCAAAGCGCACGTCCTCGCGTATCTCGCGCAGGCGTTGCACATCGGCGGCGAGCGGCAATTTCAGTTCGGCGAGGGCAGTGCCGGCGGCGAGGTTGGTAAAGAATTGCACGGCGGCGCGGGCAGCATAGCGGCCCGCATCCTCTTCGATATAACTGAAGACAACATTATAGACGCCCGCATGGCTTGTCTCGCGCGTGCGCCCGTAGCCCGTGTCCATCCCGGCGAGCGTCTGCAATTCCAACGCGAGATGCTCGATCACGTGCCCGGCCCATGTCCCTTCCTCGACCCGGCGCAAGAAGCCACCCGGCGTTTGATAACTACAGCCGTGCTGATGCAGACTCGGCAGTAACTCTGCCAGGCGCGTGCTGAAGTTTTCGATTTTGTCGGTCGGCCGCTGTTCAAATTCTTCCAGGTCGAGCCGCAGCACGATCAGTTTGTTCCGATAGCCGCTCCAATAATTCGGGCCGCGCAACGCTTTAATATCGAGAATTCGCATAGTCAATTTATGAGCGAGGGGCCAAGTCTATTCAATGTCCGGCAGCAGAAACTGTTCGTTGACGGGCACGGGCAAGCGCCGGGCAAAGTCGTAACGCAGGCCGTCGCGCAAGATGTGCAACTGGATGCCGGCCACCGCGAAGGGGTCAGAGTCTGCGACTTCAGCGATGTCATTATACGTGATACGCGAGCCATCCACGATGGTGACGGTGCCGTCGCCACTGACCTCCAGCGTGCCGTCGCTGGCAATAATCACGGCCGTATTCTCGTCAATGCCGATGCCCAGTTGGCGCGGATTGTAAGCGACGGCGGTAATTAGCCGGCTGAGCCGATCTCTTTGGGTGAAGTGCTGATCGATAATAATGTTTTGCAAAATCCCCAGCCCCGGCGAGAGCCGAAGTGAACTCTTGTTTGGCTGCGAGGTAGCCTCGCCGCGCACGATCATGGTTGCGCTCATGCCCGCCGCGCCCGCGCTCGACCCCGCGAGCACGAGCGGACTATGCCGCACGCGCTCCTCCAATAAGCGCGCGAACTCCGTGCCGCCGAGCATCGAGACTAGGCGCATCTGATCGCCGCCGGAGATAAAGACGCCGGTTACATCGGCCAGCAAACCGCGCGCGTCAGCATCAATCACTGCTTGCCGCGAAGTGGCGCGCAGGACTTTAACCTGTTGCAGATCGAGATTGCGGAACGTCTGCGTGTACACGTCGGCGGAGAATTCCGGGTAATCGGAGGCGACGGGGACGATCAAGATACGCGCCTCGTGTGCGCCGGCCAAGGCGACGAACTTATGCAGAATGCGCCGCTCGTTATATTTATCTTCCGCCCCACCGATAATCACCAGATGGCCACCGATGAGTTCGGCATCAGTAAATTCAGTCATTCAGCTCAACACCTTGCTCCCAGATTTGCTTCGTGCCTTAACGCCCGCGCTGCACCAACGCCACCGCACCCGATAGCATAGGCTAACACTTAATGTGCTTGTGCGTCTTTCCCCCCAACAGATCATGCTTGGTCTGCGCTGGTTAAGCGCAAGAAGGCATCCTCCAAAGTCTCACGGCGTGGGGTCAATTCAAAGACCTTGATACCTTGGGCCACGAGCTGAGCGTTGACGGTGGGGATACGCTCGACGGGCAGTTCGATAGCCAGCCCGTCCGCGCCATTGCGCCGGACGGTAAGAGTTGGATCGCGGCGGAGTAGTTGATAAGCATCTGCACCGCGATCCACCCGGAGTTGCAGCGTGGGCGTGGGCGCAAGCAGTTCCGTCATCGTGCCTTGATAGCGCAAGCGACCTGCATCAATGATTGCGACACGGTCGCAGAGTTGCTCAATCTCGGCGAGCAAATGGCTCGACAGCAGCACGGTCAGGCCGAACTCGTCGCGCAAGCGGCGGATCAGTTGGCGCACTTCATGTATGCCTTGTGGGTCAAGACCGTTCGTCGGCTCGTCGAGGATGATCAACTTCGGATGCGGCAAGAGCGCCTGCGCCAAGCCAAGGCGTTGACGCATGCCGCTCGAATAGACGCGCACAGGATCGTCCGCCCGCGCGCCGAGGCCGACGATGGCCAGCACCTCGGTGATCCGCGCGGCCGTCGTGCCGCCCGACAAGGCCGCGAGCAGCCGCAGATTCCGCCGCCCCGTCAAGTTGTCATAAAAGGCCGGCGACTCGACTATCGCTCCGACATGTGTCCGCGCCTGCAAAGGTTCTCTGCCTAGTTCGTAGCCGAGCAACTGCACGCGCCCTGAGGTTGGTTTAACCAGCCCAAGCACCATGCGGATCGTCGTGGACTTGCCCGCGCCGTTCTGACCGAGAAAGCCATAGATGTCCCCGCGCTCGACACGCAACGACAACTGATCCACGGCCACGCGCCGGCCATAGCGTTTCGTTAGCTCCTCGGTCTGCAACACAACGTCGCTCATAAAAACTTTACGGCACACACGCGCAGTTGGCCCCAAGCTTCACAACTCGAACTCAATCACGAGGGGCCAATGATCCATGCGCCCGACCGCCGCGGCGTGCAGAACTTCTGTGCGGCGCACGCGCGCGGGCGAATTCGGGCCGAAGATATAATCGATGCGCCGGTCGTTAATGGCCGTGTCGCCCGCCGCGCGCCCCAGATCGCGGAAGTATTGCAACAGGTAGCTGTAAGCTTCGCTGTCGTGCTTTAGATTATCCGTGTATAGATTCGTCTCGTCGCCGGCCCGCAGTTCAAAGTTGAAATCACCTGCGATGAAAACCCGCGCGACAGGCATCCGATTGCGCGCCCAATCCACGACCGCTTCGGTGTAAGCGCGCCGGCGGGCGGCATTGAAAGCGTCGGCGTGCGCGCTTACAAGCACCACCTCCGGCGCGTCAGCGTGCGGCTTGAACGTTGCGCCGAGCGCATAACGCGCGCCCGCGGCCACCGGCGTGTATTGCGCCGCGCCTTGCACCAGCACAGCCTCGAAGCGATCAGACTGACCCACCTGCGCGACCGCGCCGGTATAACGCCCGTGCAGCAGCGTGAGCAAGGCGCGCAATTGTGGTGTGCCCGTCAACTCTTGCAAGGCGACCGCGTCCGGTGCTGCGCGCAGGATAGTCTCCGCCACCGCCGGCAAATCTTCCGTGTGCGCGCGTGTGTCGGCTTCAAGGTCGGCGTAGCCGATGTTCCATGTCAACAGCCGCACGGCTGCAGCGTTTCGCGTCGGCGCACCCAACACAGCCCGCGCGCCCTGTGGCCTGAAATGGCGCGCGCCCAAGATCATCAGGCCGCACAACGCCGCAAGCATGAGTTTCACCCACATTTTAGCTGGTGATGTCCTTCCGCTCGAAGATAACGACAGCGGCCAAGAGCAGGCCCAGCGTATATGTGCCGCAGGTGCAGGCGTAATGCCAGAAGCTGGCGTACGGGATGTCGGGCTTGAATACGTCGCGCCAGAAATCCATATCGGTGGTGAAGAAATAGGGCCGCAGTTGCTCGAAGAACTCGACGCGCCCGACGATGTAGAGCGTCAGATAGACCGCGACCGTGGTCACAACGGCCAACACGGGTGTGTCGAAGATAACAGAGCAGAGCAAGGCGAGCGCCGCGACGACCAGCAACGCCCACGTGCCCGAGAGCAGCGCATAGCCGAAGCGCCAGAGCGCCTCATTGCGCATGATCTTGCCCGGCGCGTCAACGAGATTAAGCGCGCCCGGATAAAGTTCCAGATTGCCCCAGCCGACGAACAAGAGGCCCACCAGCAGATTCAGCCCAATGAAAAAGGCGAGCAGCAAAAACGTATGCAGCGCCGTGATGAGAAACTTCGCGAGCACGAGCGAGGCCCGCGAGATGGGCCGCGTGCAGATTGTCCGCAGCGTCCCCGCGTGCGCTTCGCCGGCCACCTGTGCGCCGGCGCTCATAGCGACAAAGATGGGCAGCAACAGCGTGAAGGCAAACAAGACAGAGTAGAGCGCGAACGTCAGCCCGTTGAAATACTGCTTCGACTCGTAGGTATAACGAAACTGCTCGACCGCCTGCCCGCCCGTCTTGCGCTGCGCATAAGAATAGAAGCCCCATAGCATCAGGGCCACGAACCCCGCGAGCGCGCCGAACGAGAGATAAAAACTCTTCGCCCGAATTAGTTTGCCGAACTCGATCTTGAGCAGCGTGAGCATGTCTTCCCCATTCATCCTGGCACCGCCCGCGTCGAGCGCGCTGCCACAAGGGCCATTTTCCAGCGCACCTGTCTGCCCGGTTGTGTCTGCGGGCGTGTTATTTATTAACGCTCAGAGCCTAACGACACTAAGTCGCACACGGCAAGGAAGCAAACCACAAATAACCGGGTGGCTAACCACAGACCTTGCCCATGATGTAGGACTTTGCGCTAGTAGGTTAAGTTGACAGGTCAATTATAGGCGCGGATTGGGTCTTGTTTATAACTGGCGCGAGCCGAATTAGGCCAAGCAGTTGGGCGCGAAAGTCATGCGCGCAAAGCGTTTCCCAGCCGTCCAGCGCCGCGCGGAAATACTTGGCGCGGTCTTTGACGAAACGGCTCAACAACCAGACCGCTGCTTTGTGTTCGGCCGTGCGGGCGGCGGACTCTATCGTGGCCAACTCAGGCCGCTTACAACTTTGCTTGAGCAGCCCGCCCAACTCGGCGATCCAGACATCGCAATCGTGCAACTCACCCAACGATTTTTGTAATGCGCCGATTTCATCGGCACAAATCGTTAACCGGGTGTCCCAACACGGGGCGAACAATTCCAAGGCATAACGTAAACGCTTGGCCGTGATCCGCAGTTCATGGATGCGGCGTACGCGCTGCGGTTGATAGAGGGCTCGACCTTCGGCAAACAACTCGGCCGACAGGTTGGTCAAAACATCGCGCCCGATGTCGGCAAACGTCAAAGCATCTGCTCCGGCCACGCCGGGCACAGCCAGCTTAGCTTTAACGGCGATGGCCTGACTTAACTTGCGCGCGAGTTTTGTTTGCCCAACATCGAAGGCAGTTTCCTCCAGCGCGCGCGCCAGCACGGCCCGGGATTGCGCGCGGCGTTGCTGCCGCGCGGCAACGAGCAAACTCAAGCCCGCAGTTAGCTCCGCCTCTACCTCGTGCGCCAACGCTTCGAGCGCGATAAGCGCCACGTCATCATCGCGCACCGCGCCCAACGCAGCGGCCAACCGGCGCAAGCGGCGTTGCGGCAAGCGATGGCGCAAGTAGGGTGCAAAATCCCGGAGCGCGCTCCGTAAGCGGCGCGAGGCCACGCGCATGTCGTGGACACCTTCCGGGTCAGACCAATCAAGCGCAGCCGTGCGCAACGCACACATCTCCACGAGTCGCGTGTGTAAAACTGTAGCGACTCCTACGCCCGCCGCTGCCGCGCAGTCAAGTCCCTCAATATCGTTTGCCTTGGCCATTTTTATGTCTGTTGTTGGCTTGAGCTAAAGTTCACCGCAACCCAGTGGACAAGAAGTACACACACAGAGCAAAGGGCCTTGCCCAGCATTCTCTTTGTGGCAGCACGCTTAAGTCGCATGAACTCGCAGCAATTTTAGCCCTTGCGCACAACCAATGCGCAGTCGAACGTTTGTTCGAAAAGGTCGCGTTTTTGCTCCACGGCCCACAACTCTTGCTCGCAGGTCTGTGCGCTATGAACCACGAGGCGCACAGTCCCGTCGATCAACTCGCAGGTCACATCCATCACGCGCCCATCGTGACTACGGTCGAGCGCGTCGGCCACGCGCAAGATCGCGCCGAGCCGATTAACGGTCGCGCGGTCGGCCGTGCCGAGCGCGGCGTAGTCTGTGTGCCGTTCGCGTGGTGGCGTGCCCCGGTGGTACCGCGCGACGTTGGCGATCACTTCACGTTCGGCCTCGGAGAAGCCAGTCAACTCGGAATGTTTGATCAGGTAGAGTGCGTGTTTGTGATGCGCCTCGTGCGCGATGTGATAGCCGATGTCGTGCAAGAGCGCGGCGGCGGCGAGCAAGGTGCGTTGATGCCGCGTCAGTTTATATACACTCGTCAAACTATCGAACAGTTTCTCCGCGAGCCGTGCCACCTGGAGCGCATGCGCCTCTTCGTAACCAAAGCGGCGGCCAACCGCATGGACGCCGCGCAGGCGCGGATCAGCCATGTCCGGCACGGGCGGCCGCGCTTCGGCTTCCAACTCGCGCAGATGATTGATGATGACGCCTTCACGCAAGGCGAAGTCGCAGGTGCTTAATAGGCCAATGCCGAGGGCGCGCATCGTACCTTCCAAAATCTGCCCGCCCGCCACGATGATCTCCGCGCGTTGCGGACTGATGCCGACGACGTAACGCCGCTCCGTCACCGCCGTCGCGGCGAATTGCAGATTGAGTTGTTCAAGTTGGCTCAGATTGATCTCAACGCCGGCCGGTTGCGCGCCCTGTGTGTTGCGATCACTGTCTTTCGCTGTGCGCTGACGCAAGGCCTCGCCCAACGCGATGATCGTGCCTGACGTGCCGGTGGCTTCTTGCCAGTTGTGCCCCTTCAACTCGCGCGCGGGCCGTTCGAGCGCGGCTTGTATTTGTTTGCGCAGCGCCCGCAGTTCTTTTGGTTTGACCGGATCAGTGGTGAGCAATTGCTCGGTCAGGCCAACCGCACCGAGCCGGAGCGAGTGGAGCGCGAGCGGCACGCCATCGCGCATGATGGAGATTTCGGTTGAACCACCCCCGATGTCTATGTTGACAAGCGTCTTGCCCGGCGGCGCACAGCCTTGCGCGGCGGCCACGCCGATCAAGCGCGCTTCCTCGATGCCCGACAGCACCTCAACCTTGACGCCGGTCTTACGCTCAACTTCGGCGATAAACGTGCGCGCGTTGCGTGCCTCACGTACCGCGGCGGTGGCAGTCGCAATCACTTGCTCGGCCCCGCGCGCCTCGGCAATCGAGTTGAAGCGCTTGATACAATCGGCGGCCTTATCAATCGCTTCAGGGGCCAGCACGCCGGCGCTGAGCGTATCGTGCCCGAGCCGGACTGACTCTTTCTCACGCGCCAGCACAGCGAACGAATCGCTGGCCGTCGCTTCTACGACAACCAGTTTGATTGAATTCGAGCCGATGTCAATCGCGGCTAGTCTCAAAGTTGCCCCGCGCCCTTCCCCTCCATGCTCAAGGCTCCTATTGTTTGGGTTTGTTCATCAGTTGGTCGTGGCTTGTCCGCCTCTGTGTCGAGTTGATTGGTCGCGGGCGTCAGCGTCTGCACTGTTGGCGACGGTGCGCTCGCAGTTTTGGCGCGCGTGCTGCGCTGACTGATAACTCGTGTCACCGCCCGCCTGAGATCGGTCGCGACGCGCTGCACCGGGCGCGACGCGTCGATGACCTGAAAGCCATACTCCCCTGTCATCAACTCGAACTCGCCGAGCATCTGTGTCTGGTACGCGACGAAGCTATCGTAGAGGTCGTCGCCCAGATACATGTCCGTGCCTGATTCCCAATAGTCGAATCCGCGCCCGGACAGGACGAGCCGCTCGGCCAGTTCCGGCGCTGACGTGATCCGCAGGTAGAAAACCGCATCGGGCACGAGCGCGATTCCGTAGACGGCGCGCATCCACGCGGGGTCTGCGCCGCGCACAACAGCGCGGGCAATCGCCGAATAGATATAGCGATCCGTCAACACCACGAAGCCTGCGCGCAAGGCCGGCAACATTTGATTCTCTAACCGGTCGGCGAAGTCCGTGGCGTAGAAGAGGTGCATCGTGAGCCGGCCCAACGTGTGCCCCAGTTTCGCCTCTTTGATGCCGCCGCCGGCTAACTCCGAGCGCGTCATGCCGGTATCGAGCACGGCATGACCACGCGCTTCGAGCCACGCGCGCAGATAGGCGATCTGGGTGGAACGGCCGACGCCATCCGGCCCTTCGATCACGATCAACTTGCCGGTGTACGGCTCAGGCTCAACGCCCGCTAGCGCCGTGCCATAGAAGGTCATTTGCTTCATGCAGTCGTGGTTGCTTGTGTCGTTGTCGTGGCAGGCTGTGCCGTCAAGTGTTGTTTGATAATGCTACGCATTACGCGCTGCTGCTTCTCAATCGAGCGCGTCGCATCAATCATGGTCAGGCCGAACTCGGCGACCATGCGGTCGTACTCGATGAGGATATTACCTTGAAAAAGCTTAAAACTATCTTCGGGGTCGGCCGTCCAACCCATGTCCAAACCGGCCTCGTAGTACTTCAACTCGGGCCGGCCCGAGATGATCCGATCAATCGCTACATCGAGCGGCGCGCGGAAGAAGAAAGCTACCGTCGGCTTGACGGCGAAGCGATAGACCTCGCGCACCCACGCGCGGTCGCAGCCGCGCGCCACGTCCCGCGCAAACGCCGTGTAGATGTATCGATCCGCCAACACGATTGCGCCAGCCTTCAACGGCGGGATAATGTCGCGCTCGGTGCGGTCGGCAAAGTCAGTCGCATGCAGCAAAGAGAAAGTGCTGGGCGTGAACAGGTGTCGTTTTTTCGCGCGCTTGGTGGTGTCTTTGACGAGTGGCGAAGAGTTCCACTCGGAGAAAAAGACGGGATAGCCTTCAGCCTTGAGCCACTGATGCAGCAGCGCGAGTTGGGTTGATTTACCGCTGCCGTCCGTGCCCTCCACAACGAAGAGTTTACCGGGAAACTGGTGCTGACCGTACTGAATCATATGTTGCACTATAACGCATTCAGGTTAGCGGCCGGTAACATGCGGCTCATCAGTCTGTGCGTTTGGGCTGTGCGTAGGCCCGCCGCGCCGGCTCTTGGACGAACTCGCCGGTCTCAATAATGTAAGCCGTCAGTTGCAGACCATAGACGCAGCCGGTATCGAGTCCGATGGCATAGCTGGCCCGGCGCGGCGTGCGGTCGGGCCAATGCCCGAACAGCACCGTCGGCGGCCCATGATACAGCGTGTACCACGGCATCCCCGTCTTGCTCGTGCGGTCGGGGCCGAGCGTGCGCAGTTCCGTTAAATCAGCGCGCGTCTGCGCGCCCAACGCGACGCCGGGCCGCACCCCAGCATGCACCACGAGATGCGTGCCGAGATCAATGAGATATGGTAGCGCGGCGAGATAGGCCGTGTACCGGCGCTTGTTTCCATTAAGCTCTTTGCGTGTCCGTTCCTGCGCGGGCTTGAGCGTGATTGGCTCGCCTTGCCAGTAGCGCAAGAGGGCTAGATCATGATTGCCGACGACGGTTGCGAAACGCGCATCGCCACTAAACAGATCGAGCACTTCTCTGCTCTGCTCGCCCTTCGTGATGAGATCACCCACCGCGACGACGCGATCCGCCGCCTGCAAGCGGATGCGGTCGAGCAAGGCGACGAGTTCATCGTAGCAGCCATGTATGTCGCCGACGACGATGGTGCGGCCCGCCATAGTTTTCGCTCAATCAAGTGCGCGTCAATCAGCGCGCGCTGATGGTAACGCAGAAACAGCGGCCCAGAAAAGTCGCGCGGCCAACCCTTTTTGTGCTAAAAGCTTGGCGGCAAAGTTCTTGTTGATGCAACCTGCCTGCGGGCCGCGCTAGGGAAAGGGCCTCTTCACCACGCCCACGCCGGGCAGCAGGGATTCAGCCTTAAAGGAGCCAGCGATGAAGGTGCGGGATATTATGACGACAGACGTGCGGACGTGCGGCCCGGAAGATAAACTGGCGAGCGCGGCCCTAACGATGTGGGAGAACGACTGTGGGATCGTGCCCGTCGTCAATGGGGCGGGCCAAGCCGTCGGCATCATTACGGATCGTGACATCTGCATGGCCGTGACGCTGAAGCACCGGCTCGCCACAGACATCGCGGTCAGTGAGGTCAGCGCAACCAAGTTGATCGTGTGCCAGCAAGATGATGATGTGCGCATCGCGCTCGACTTGATGCGGCGCGAGCAACTACGCCGCTTACCCGTGACGGGCGACAGCGGCCGGCTCGTCGGCATCATCTCGCTAGCCGATGTCATCCGCCACGCGAAGAAAGGTGAGAGCAAGAAGGGCAAATACGTTGCGCAGAAGGACGTGCTGCGGACACTCAAGGCGCTCGGTAAACCGGGTGCGCTGCCGCCGGATGAAGGCGAAGACGATGATGAGTTAATCGCAGCAGCGCTACCAGCACCGCCGGATGCGCCCGCCGCGCTCGATCTTTGATTAACCGATTCTACAGCGCAGCGCCCTTGCACCTTTGTCGAGACCATGAAGATGCTCCTGCTCATGCGGCACGCGAAATCGAGTTGGGCCGATCCGGCCCAACCGGACTACGCACGGCCACTAAATGAGCGTGGCCGGCAAGCCGCGCCACTCATGGGCCGCTTCCTGCGCCGGCATTATCCGCATCTTGAGCTCATCATCAGTTCGCCCGCCGAGCGCGCCCGCCAGACAGCGCAACTGGCCCACTCGGCCGCGCAGTTCAATTGTGCGCTAACTTATGACGCGCGCATCTATGAGGCGAGCGCGCTGTGCCTGCTCGCCGTCGTCAATGAGATTACCGAACCGGCCAGCATTGTCCTACTTGTCGGTCACAATCCGGGCATGGAAGAATTTGTCCGCTTACTCACCGCTGCGCCGCCGGAGCGCATGCCCACGGCCGCCGTCGCCTGCATCAAATTTGAATTGGCAACGTGGCGCGCGGTGACAGTTCAGACCGGCCGGTTAAGCCAACTTAGCCGGCCCAAAGAGATCATGAGTCAGTTCGCTTGAAACAAGCACACGCTCGTCCCCATACGTCAATTGAACAGGAGCGCCCTACAATGAATCACGACAGTTTTCTCGTGCCGCCCGGTAAGAAGGTCAAACTCGCGGATTACGATCCCACTTCCACCGGTAAGTTCAAGAACAAAGAAGAAGCGACGGATAAACTTCAGAAGGACATTCAGCGTCTCGCCAAGCTGCAAGACGTGCTGTACGCGCAAAATAATTATGCGGTGCTCGTCGTCTTGCAAGCGATGGACGCGGCCGGCAAGGACGGCACGATCCGGCATGTCATGTCCGGCGTCAACCCGCAGGGCACGCAGGTCTTTTCTTTCAAAGGCCCCTCGGCCGAAGACCTCGATCACGATTATCTGTGGCGCTCGTTCAAAGCGTTGCCGGAGCGCGGGCGCATCGGTATTTTCAATCGTTCGTACTACGAGGAATGCCTGGTCGTGCGCGTCCATCCGGAGTATTTGAACCTGCAACAACTGCCGCCCGAAGCGAAGGGCAAAAACATCTGGCGGCGACGGTTTCAAGAGATCAACAACTTCGAGCGGTATCTAGTGCGCAACGGCATTTTGATTCTGAAGTTCTATCTCAACGTCTCAAAAGAGGAGCAACGGCGGCGTTTCCTTGCGCGCATCAACACGCCGGAGAAGAACTGGAAGTTCTCCTTGAACGACGCAAAGGAGCGCGGCTACTGGGACGACTACATGGCCGCCTTCGAGGACATGTTCCAACATACGAGCACGCGCTGGGCCCCGTGGCACATCATTCCGGCCGACAACAAATGGTTCACGCGCGCCGCCGTCGCCGACGTGATTATCACCAAATTAAAGTCGCTCGATCTGAAGTACCCGGATGTCGGCGAAGAACACATGAAGAACTTGCTGCGCGCGAAAGAACTGCTCGAAAGCGAAGTGCCATAAGCCCGGCCCGCAGCCCGGTGGCCCGGCATGAATCACGAAGCCACACCTGGATACACGAACGCAGCCTGCCGCTGGCTCTGCTTTGTGTATCTCGGTGTGGCTTCGTGATTCATCTGATTATCGTCTGCCGACGGCCCCGCGCATATCTATGATCTGGCCGCGCAAGCTTTTTCAGAGCATGGAACGGTTTGAGTTACGCCGCCAGCCGGGCGCAGGCCGGATGGGCGAGGTCTGGAGGCCTATACCAACGCGCGCGCCCGCATCGTGGCGCTGAAACTGCCCTTGCGCGCCAGGGCCGATGACCTCTAACGCTCAAGCGCAAGTTCCGCGCTCTGGCCGACGTAGCACACTCCAATCCCGTCATGTTCTACGAGTCAACGTTCTGACACATTCCCTAAAACCAGCGCCGCCTGAATGGTAAAATCCGGCCAGGGCTGAATTAGCTTTAGTTTCTCGCCGTGCCCATATCAAGCTCACCCAACCGCTCACTCTTCATTCTGACCTGTTTATTCACGCAGATTGATTTGACCTGCCAGCCTCATGCCCGGCCACACAACCCCCTTAATCCCTATAAGCCATAACATATCAATCACTTAGCCATACCTATCAACCACGGCATAAGCATTGCTGAAGAGAACTGCGTTAAGGGAACTAGCCCTTTACTATCGTTCCAAAAGTTGAGAGCCATTAACACATAACATGCAAACAAGATCAGCCGTTCATCATTCCAATCGACTCATCACTCGCGCGCTTTGCGCGTTGTTGCTCTGTCTCGCCGTAGGGATCGGTCTTAGTGAACACACGAGCGCTTCTTCCAGTTCGCACGATAAGGTCTCGAAGGACTTACGCAAGAAGATACAAAGCAACCCCAGTGCGCGCGTCAACGTGATCGTGCAACCGACTGGTGCTTGGAACAGTGCGATTGAGGATACCCTCAACGGTTATAGCGGCAACGTTGTGCGCAGTTATAAGAATTTCGGCCATCGGGTGGTGAATCTGCCCGCCGCCGTGGCGGATTATCTCGCCAGCCGTACCGACATTGGCTACGTGGGGCTTGACCGCGAGGTGAAGCAACTCGGCCATGTCACGCTAACCAGTGGGGCGGACGGGGCGCGTAACCTGGGTGTTAGCGGTTCAACTCTCGATGGCGCAGGCATCGGCATCGCCATCCTCGATTCGGGCATTGATCCGAATCACGTCGCGTTTAACGACAGCAACTCAAAAACGCGGATCGCTGTGAACGTTGACTTCACCGGCGAGAATCGCACTGACGATCCTTATGGCCATGGCACGCACGTCGCCTCTATCGCCGCCGGTAATGGCAACATCTCCAACGGTGCATATCAGGGCATTGCGCCGGCCGCTAAAATTATCAATCTGCGTGTGCTGAATAGCACGGGCGTGGGCACAGTCTCGACGCTTTTGAACGCGCTCGATTGGGTCATGACGAACCGCGCAGCCTATAACATTCGGGTCGTTAACATGAGCCTCGGCGCACCGGCGGTCGATTCCTACCAATACGATCCGCTCTGCCAGGCTGTACGCCAACTCGTAGATGCGGGTGTGGTTGTCGTCTGCGCCGCTGGCAATGAAGGCAAAGATAGCAACGGTAGTCAAGTCTACGGTCAGATACATGCGCCGGGCGCTGAGCCGTCCGCGCTCACGGTTGGCGCAACAAACACTTACGGCACGGATGCGCGCAATGACGACAGCATCGCGACCTATAGCTCGCGCGGCCCGACCCGTGGTTACTGGACGGATGCAAGCGGCATCAATCATTACGACAACCAACTCAAGCCGGACGTGGTGGCCCCCGGTAACAAGCTTATCGCCGCGCAAGCTCCGAACAATTATCTAGTAACTAACACCCCCACCCTCAATGCTAATGTCAGCGCCGCTGCCAATCGGAATCAGATGTACCTGAGCGGCACATCGATGGCGACGCCCGTCGTAGCCGGCGCGGCTGCGCTCATGCTGCAAGCCAATCCCGCGCTGCGGCCAAACCTGATTAAGACCCTGCTGATGTATTCCGCGCAACCACTCGCCGGCTACGACCACTTCGAGCAAGGCGCGGGCCAGATCAACATCTTGGGCGCGGTGCAGCTAGCGAAACTCGTGCGCACTGACCTCACCAACAGCACCCCGCTGGGCGCGCCCTTGCTCTGTGCCACCTGCTACGCGCCGTCGGTGCAGACAGCTATCGCCAGCTACACTTTCACCTGGGCGCAAGGTCTCATCCTCGATCATACATATGCCACCGGCGCGAACTTGATCACGCAGTATCAGAAAATCTACGACCTCGGCGTGCTGCTCGGCGATGGTACGACCATCGGCTCAAGCGGCGCGCTCTTAGTTAATGGCGTGCTACTTAGCGACGGCGTTATGTTAGGTGACAGCATTCTATCCAGCAGCGGCGCGATGATCGGTGACGGTACCACCGTCTGCTCAAACGGGGTGCTGCTCGGCGACGGTGTGCTACTTGGCGATGGCGTGTTGCTCGGTGACGGCGTGCTGCTCGGCGATGGTGTACTGCTCGGCGATGGGGTGCTACTCGGCGACCTTGCAGCGCAGGCATCGAAAGCTATGCGCCTAGGGGATAACACAATCAGCATGACTTTAATGCTGGATGGGACGGCTGGCGCGCTTGTTGCGACGGCCAGTTCAAAGTCGCAGGTTAATTTGAGTTGGACGGACAACAGCACGAGCGAGACCGGGTTTGCGATTGAACGCTCGCTCAACGGCACTAGCTTTACGCAGGTCGCCACAGTCGCCACCAACAGCAAGGCCTACGCCAACACGAGCCTTAGTACCAACACGAAATACTATTATCGTGTGCGCGCCTTCAACGGCAACGGCAAATCTGCTTACTCGAACACAGCGAATGTAACCACATTGAAGCAGTAAGCTTGGCTCGCGCAACCGGCGCATGCTTGTTATGCCCGGTTGCGCCGGCCCGTAAGCAACGAAACCATTATCCGCCAGACAAGCTGAGTGTTATTCGTTATGTCCACCTGCCAAGCACAGCAAATTTTCGCAAGCGCACGGCCGCTTGCATCATTCACTCCCAACGTCGGCCAACCGTTGCTCCTAGCCCAGCAGGCGCAGGCGGAAGTGCTCGACTTTCTCGCCGCGCGGCCCTTACATACCGTGCTGCTGGCGAGCATGATTCGCGCCCACGGACTTGTCAGCCCGCTTAACCGGGGCAGTTTCTACGGACTCCGCAACAAGACGCAGAAACTTGAAGGCGTGGCCCTGCTTGGGCACGCCACACTCATCGAAGCCCAGACAGAGCGTGCGCTTATAGCTTTGGCCCGCGCTGCCCAACAACACGCGCGTCCACAGATGTTAATGGGAGAGCGCACGCCCATCGGCCGCTTCTGGCAACACTATGCGGCGGATGCTGCGCTCAGCCCACGCCGCATCGCCCACGAAACGCTCTTGACACTCAACTTCCCGCTGCCGGTCTTTGAAACGACGCCTGCGCTAAGGCAGGCTACAACCGCCGAACTCGATCTAATTGTCCCGGTGCAGGCTGAGTTGGCTTGCGCTGAAAGCGGCCGTAGTCCACTGGTTGCCGACCCGCAAGGATTTCGCGCGCGGTGTGCGCGGCGCATCGCGCAGGGGCATACGTGGACGGTTGTCAGCGCGGGCCGTTTACTCTTCAAGGCCGAGCTACAGGCAGTGACGTCCACCGTGATCTATCTGGAGGGCATTTACGTTGACCCGGCAACTCGTGGGCAAGGTCTCGGCGTCAGATGTCTCTCCCAGCTATGCCGCACATTATTGCTACAGACAGATACGCTCAGCTTGTTAGTCAATCATGAGAACCACGCGGCGCAATCGTTCTATCACAAAGTCGGTTTCCGGCCGGAGGGATTCTACGAAACTATCTTTCTGTAATTCGTCAGGCCGATAATTCAACATAAGACCACGACAGCCAGTCGCATATATATGCGACTGGCTGTCATGCTTTGCGCTCTAAGCCTTACTCTTCTGCCGCCCCCGCGCGTGGGAACCTTTTGGCCGCCCCAGTGTCAAACATCCTCATATACATACGGAGGTGCAGTTGAATCTTGGACAGACTAACCACACAAGCGCAACGCAAGCCAACGCCGCAGATCAACGTCACGCCTTTGATTGATGTGCTGCTGGTGCTACTGATCATCTTCATGGTTATCGCACCGCTCAAACCGACCCGCTTCAAGGCGCTCGTGCCCGCCAAGCCACAACTCGAACAACGTGTCGTGCCCTATCCCTTCACATTGGTCGTCACAATGGACACGCAAGGTCGGCTCAGGTTGAATCAGGGCGAAGTCTTAGGCACAACGAACGACATGAGCAGGTTGACGACGTTGCTCGCCGACACCTTCCGGGCGCGCCATACAGGATTGAACGGCGCACCGTTACCAGGCGGGCTGGCGAATACCAGCACGGTCTTTATCAAAGCGCCGCGCGCGCTAGAATATGGCGACGTGGCGCGTCTGATTGACGGCTTGAAAGGCGCGGGCGCTGACCCCATCGGGTTACAGATTGACGAGCTTGAGTAGCAGCAAACAGAACGCACCTGCACGGTACGGATTGATGCGCGAACCGGGAAGCAAATGCAGTAGTGCTTCAACGCGGCAGAGGCTGCGGCAGATTCGCCAGCGCATACGCCAGCACCGCCAACGCCGCCGTATTCTCCGCTAACTCGCGCGGCACAATCTTATCGAACGTGTCCGCCGCCGTGTGGTGATAATCAAAATATGTGCGTGTGTCCTGCCAGAGACCGAAGGCGGGCACACCGGCGGCCGCAAGCGGGGAGATGTCCGCCTCCGTATCGTCAACTTGGCGCAGCAAGCCCGCGCCCTGACTCGCCAACACGTTCGCGACCTGTTGCAAGAGCGCGACGATCTCGCTCTTACCTTTCACTTCAAACCCAAGTGGGTGCCCCGCGCCGCGATCAGATTCAATCGCCGCAAAGTGGTTGGCGACTTCCGCCGCATGCTCGCGCGCGTAGGTGCGCCCGCCCACCGTGCCATTCTCTTCATTCATCCATGCGATAAACCGGAGCGTGCGTTTGGGTCGCAGCTTTAATTGTTTGACGAGTTGCACGGTCGCCATCGCTACCGCCACCCCCGCCGCATCGTCAATCGCGCCGGTGCCCAAATCCCAGCTATCCAGATGCCCTGACACAATGACGATCTGCTCCGGCTGCTCACTGCCTTTCAGATCGGCGATGACGTTGTAGCTCACTGCGTCGGGCAATTGC
The DNA here is from genome assembly GCA_038322995.1 of Pyrinomonadales bacterium. Classification (GTDB taxonomy): domain Bacteria; phylum Acidobacteriota; class Blastocatellia; order Pyrinomonadales; family Pyrinomonadaceae; genus QHXQ01. Next base: position 45,468 of record JBBQGM010000009.1, on the reverse strand, counting down.
TGCGGCGTCAGCGTCAGGCGCATCCGCACCGTGTCTTGCTTAACCAGATAAGCGATCATATCCGCGTCCTCGGCCGTGACGGCGGCGGCGGGAATACGCGGCACATCTTCCGCATAGCGCGTCGCGCCCGTGTGCGGCAGCCGAAAACTCGCGCCGCCAACCGAGCGCACCAGTGCGGCGACCGCCCCCAACCGCGCCGCCGCACTAGGTGCAGCCCCGCGATAGACGACCGACTGCCCATATGCTTCGCCCCCGAATCCTTGCGCGGCCATCTGCTGATCGAAGCGATGATTAAAGAGCACGATCTTGCCGGCGACTTGTGCGCGCGGTAATGCCTGTAGCTCGTCGAAGTCGTTGACCACAACGACCTCGGCAGTCAAACCGGTGGCCGGCGTGGCCGTGCTGCCACCGAGCGCGGTCAGCACAACCTTTTGCGGTACGTCGGGCGCTTGCCCCGGATACTGCACGAGCGCGGCCGTCTCTTCGCCGCGTACCCAATGCGGCACGGCCAATTTTTCCAACTGCACCTCCAGGCCCAGCTTGCGCATCTCACCCGCGACGTACTCGACCGCCGCTTGCGCCTGCGCTGATCCGCTCAAGCGCGGCCCGATGTTGTTCGACAGATGCGCCACCTGCCGGTAAGCATAATCTTCAGCCAATGCCAATTGTTGAATACTGGTCAACTCGCGCACGAGTTGCGGGCTGAGCGGCGATGGCGCAGCCTGCTGCTGCTGTTGCGCTGGCGCAGCAAACGTAACGGCGGAGAGTAGGGTACATGTCAGCGCGAGACACAAAGGTTGCTGTAGTAGTTTTCGACTCATTGTTATTCCTGATTGCCAGGTTGTCTGCAAGTTCAGAATCGACGGTTGCGCGCCAGGCCAACCGCCGCATGTTCTTCCCGTTCGGCCCGTTCATCTTCGGCCGGCATAAAAGCATCGCACGCCGGCAGCCGCGCCACAGCGGGCATGGGCATATTCGCCCCACGCACGGAATACCAGATGATCTGGTTGAGCACGTGCGCGTCGGACTGATCTGCGTGCGCGATGTTCTGCTCTGCGGTGCGGCGCATCCAGTAAGCCGCTTCCGCGCTTTTGGCTGCCGGTGGCCCGAGGAGGTTATCCAACGCCACGTCGGGCAGGAGGGCATCGAACGGGCGCGCATCCAGTTCCTCACGAAAAATGTCTATCGGCGCGGCCGTCGCATCAAGCTGATTCATCGGCTGCATACCAAGCAGCAACTCGATGGTGCGGATCAAACTGACTGTGTTATGGAACGTATGCACGAGCGCGCCGGGCCGGTTATAGGCACTGACGACGAGCGCGGGCGAGCGATGCGCGTCAACGTGATCGGGGCCGTCCTGCGCGTCGTCCTCGACGACGAAGATGGCCGTGTCGCGCCAGTACGGGCTATGCGAGACCGCTTCGATCAGCCGGCCCAATGCGTAGTCGTTATCGGCCACGTAGAACTGCGGCGTCGGCGTGTTCGCCGTTAAGCCTTCTGTATGATCACAGGGCAGACGCACAATGGAGAGGTTCGGCAAGTGATCGCCGCGCCCCGCTTGCAGGTCGGCCACAAATGACTGGAACTCCTGCAACCATTCGCCCGTGCGCGAGTTGCCGCGCAAGCGCTCGCTCTTATTCTGCGCGCTGATGAGTGGGTCGCCCTGCGCCTCCTTCGCTGCGCGGTAAGAGTCGACCGTCATGGCGTCGGGCGTGTACAGATCGAAGTTGCGAAAGGTCAGACTGTGATGACCTTCGAGCGCATGTTTCGAGGGGACGGCGAAGGCCGTGGGCGATATGTCGGGATAACTGCGCCGCTTGTTTGCGTTCACCGCCGCGACGAAGGCTTCCGACTCGGTGCCGATGAACTCGCCATAGTTGCGATAAGACAGACCAGCGCGGGCGGCGGCATCCCACAAGTACAAACTATCAGGCTCGGCTGCGTCGCGTGCGCCATGCAGATAGGGCACGAAGCGTTTGACGAAATTAGCCAGGTCCGCCGCGCTGACGGGCGTGGGTAGGATGGGCGGCGCATCCGTGCGCGGACGGTAGTCGGGCATCCGATTGAAGCCCTCGAAGTCGTAGGACTGCCCGCGCCCGCCGTAGTTCCAACGAAAGGCCTTATCCGTGTAGTCGGAGGAAAAGGCGGCGGTTGACCAGTTGTGCCCGTCGGCGCTCGCTTCCGCGTTGGTGAAGAAACGGTCGAGCAGGCCGAAACGGAGAGCGAGCGCGCGTTGATTCGGCGTGATGTTTTGCGCTGCGCCTTCGGGCTTTCGTGCCGCCTCGCCCGCGCCGAAGATGGCGAGCAATGGATCACCGTCGGCCGCTTCACCGTTGCCCGCGTGCGCCACGTCGCCGTACAACTGATCATATGTGCGGTTCTCTTTAATGACGTAGATGACGTGCTTGATCGGCGAGCGGCCGCCAAACAGCTTGGCGCGCGGCGGATCGAGCAGCCCGTTGTTGCGCATGACCTGTTGCGTATAGCGCAACAGTTGGCGCTCGTCCGGCGTGTTGAGTAAACTAATATTCCCCGCCACGATAGCCACGCTATACTCGCCGCCCATCCCACCCGCGCGCCCCGTGCTGACGGGGAAACGATCATTCGGCAGATTCGGCACGCGCCCGGAATTATTGACGACAAGCGAAGAATTCTCGAAGCCTGTCCCCTTGCCGTTGCCGATAAAGATCAGGCCATTAACCACCGCGACCGCCGATGGATACTGGCCCGTCGGGATATAACCACGCACACGGCTCCGCCCTTCGCCTTTTGCGCCGGACGGATGCTCGGCGAGCGTAATGACCGCGACCGCGTTGCTATGAGCGTTGGCCACAAACAACGTGCGCCCGTCGGCGCTGAGCGCCAGGCTCTCAGGACTATTGCCGAGTTGTGCCGTCTCGCTCAGACGGACGTTGATGCGCTCAATCTCTATGTCGCGTTGCGTATTGATGACGGAGACGCTATCGGCGTTCGAGTTGACGACGTAGAGCAATGTGCGCGTGCTGTCGAACAACATCTTCGTCGGGTGGCGCGCGACCGGGATGTAAGCGACGTGCGGCACAGCACCGGCGAGATTAACCACCGCGATGGAAGCGTCGTTCCAACACGAGACATAAACTTTCGTGCCCGCGCGGGGCGCAGCCTGTGCCACCGCGATGACGCCGTAAGGATTGATGAAATGCTCTGCCTCTGCACCGCCCGTAAGCTGTCCCTGCTGGCCCGTGAGCGCGATGTGTTCGAGCCGTCGTGCGCCCGGCAGATCGTGTACGATGCCGAGGCTATCGCCGAGCCGGTTGGCCACGTAGAGCGTCCCCCCGTCGGCGCTGACGGCCAGCCCGCCGGGATAGATGGGTACGTTGTTCGAGTTATAGCGCGGCGTCGCCTTCACGTCGCTGAAGCCGTTGACATCAAGCGCGGGCGCTTCGACCTTCGTATCCGGCCCTATGGAAGTTGGCGTCACCGGCGGGCGGCCATCAGGGCGAAAGCGGAACTGCCAGATTTTATTCTCCACGCCGCCCGATACATACATTGCAAATTGACCATCCGCATCCGGGCGCGGCGCGAACACCACGCCGACATTGACGCTCTGCGGCGCGGGGAAGTAAATATTTTGCACCACGGCGGGCGCGGGTCTGGCGTTGAGGTCGATCAACGCGAGCGATTGTTGCGCCTTCGTCGCCGCGTTGAACTTGATGCCGTAACCGCTGTTAACGGCAACAAGATAGCGCCCGCCCCCGGCCGGCCCCTGCCCATCAGGACTGCGCACGAAGTCCACCGGCAACGCGCCGACCGCCGGTTGCCGCGTCGTCGCATCTAGCAACAGTTCGCCCGCCGGTGTGATGTTGCGGCCCTCTGAGGCTGGTTGGTGCGTGATTGTTTGATCTGCCGACGCCGGCCAAAAGCTCAAGGCCAACGGCAACAGGCAGAGCAAGAAGGGCGCAAGCTGTAGTGTGCGGCGGGAGCAAATTGGCTTTACAGTCCGCGTTACCTTAACCGCGCCATTTCGGTTGTTAGCTATCATTTTCAGATGGTATTGTCCGACTGTTCGCCTAACCTAACAGCATTTAAGACACTGCCAGCCACATCGTCGCTAATGGTGGCAAATCAAGTACAGCGGAAAAGGCCAACTCGTGTGCGGGTTGCGCTGTCGCTTCCACCTGCGTCAGTTTGATCACGCCGCTGCCGCCATAGCTTTCATCATCGGTATTCAGTAACACGCGGTACGTACCGGCGTGCGGCAGCGCGAGCCTGTAGCCAGGCTGCGGGCTGAGGGAGAAATTGCAGACGCAGACCAACTGCCGCTTGGCGTCCGGCGCAAGCCGCAAGAAAGCCAGCACGTGTGCCGCCGCGTTGTCGGCGTCGAGCCATTGAAAGCCGGCCGGGTCTATATCAGCTTCCCACAAGGCTGGTTCAGCTTTGTAGAGCCGGTTGAGGTCGCGCAACAATTGCTGCACGCCCCGATGGCGTGGCTCGTCAAGCAGATGCCAGTCTAGACTTTGATCGTCGTTCCACTCGCGCAACTGGGCTAGTTCGCCCCCCATGAACAATAATTTTTTGCCGGGGTGCGCCCACATGTAACCATAGAGCGCACGCAGATTGGCGAACTTCTGCCTTACGTCGCCCTGCATCTTGTTGAGCAGCGACTTTTTCAGATGCACGACTTCATCGTGCGAGAACGGCAGGATGAAATTTTCCGACCACGCATACGTTAAGCCGAACGTCAGGTTGTTGTGATGCCAGCGGCGGTAGGCTGTATCCTTTCCAAAGTAGAGCAAAGTGTCGTGCATCCAACCCAGATTCCACTTCATATCGAACCCTAAGCCGCCCGCGCTGACCGGCTGACACACGCCCGGCCACGAAGTTGATTCTTCCGCGATCATTAACACGCCGGGATGCTCGCGGTGGATCGTCTCGTTCAGCTCTGTCAGAAACTCAATCGCTTCCAGATTTTCGCGCCCACCATATTTGTTGGCCACCCAGCGGCCGTCGGTGCGACTAAAATCGAGATAAAGCATGGAAGCGACCGCGTCCACTCGCAGCCCGTCGATGTGGCATTCCTTGATCCAAAAATGCGCATTCGCGATCAGGAAATTCCGCACCGCATTGCGCCCGTAGTTGAAGATGTACGTGCCCCAATCGGGATGCTCGCCCTGGCGCGGATCAATATGCTCATAGAGCGCCGTCCCGTCGAAGCGACCGAGCGCGAAGGCATCTTTCGGAAAATGCGCGGGCACCCAATCCATGATGACGCCAAAGCCACGCCCGTGTAAGTAATCGATCAGGAAACGGAAATCGTCGGGCGCACCGTAACGCGCGGAGGGCGCGTAGTAGTTCGCCACTTGATAGCCCCATGAGCCGCCATACGGATGACCTTTGAGGGGCAGAAACTCGACGTGGGTGAAACCCATTTCCGCCAGATAGTCGGCCAGCGCGGGCGCGGTCTCGCGATAGGTGAGCGAACGATTGCCGTCCTCCGTGATCCGTCGCCACGAACCCAGATGCACCTCGTAGATGGTCAACGGCTGGCGCAAGTGCGCGCGGGTTGTGCGGCGAGCAAGCCAATCGTCATCTTGAAACTGATAACCCGGCTGATAGACAATGGATGATGTTGCAGGCGGCACTTCGGCTTGTAGTGCGTAAGGATCGGCCTTGAGGAACGGTAACATGTCCTGCCGGTGTATCTCGTATTTATAAAGCGCGCCGGGGCCGATGTCGGGAATGAATAATTCCCAGATGCCGGAGACACCAAGCCGGCGCATCTGATGTAACCGCCCATCCCACTGATTGAAACTCCCGACCACGCTGACGCCATCGGCCGCCGGAGCCCACACGGCGAATGACACGCCTGTCACATCGCCGAGTTGGCGCAAGTGCGCGCCCAGCTTTTCATAAAGCCGCAGATGTGTGCCTTCACCGAACAGGTATTCGTCGAAGTCGTCGAGCGTCGGCAAGAAAGCATAAGGATCGCGCAACGTATAAGTGTCGCCGGTCGCGTAAGTGACGCGCAGTTGATAAGGAAATGTCTGCGCCTTGTCCGGCAATAACAACTCGAAGAGGCCGAGCGCATGTGCCTTGCTCATCAAGCGCGGCGCTGCCTGCTCGACGATGACTTCGACGCTTGTCGCTTCGGGGCGGAAGACGCGCACCAACACCCCGGCAGCGGTCGGGTGCGCGCCGAGCAGCGCATGCGGGTCTGGATGCATGAGCGCAAACAGCAGCGCCAACTCCTCTAACGGCACGGGTGGATAAACAAACTCGGTCATAACCAAAGCGCAACTTCAGGATATGCTGTCGATGTTGGCGGCAAGCGGGACAGTCAAGGCGGCCGGCGCGCGCCGCCCCTCTGCGGCCGGCTCAAGCAACGTCCGCTCATCGGGGCGCACTAGCACGGGCGCGAGTTTGAGTTGCAGAGCCAACTCGCGCAGTCCCTCCGGCGCGGTGTCATTGCCGCGAATCGCTTCGTAAACGCTTTCTTGTGCGCGTTCGACGTTCGCCACCAGGTCAAGCCGTTGCGCGATGGTGATGAGCGTCAGCGCGGCTTGATAATTCTCTGCGGCGGGTTGCGCGACCGCGTGGCGCACGGCGCGCGTCAGCATCTCTTCCAACCGTTGTAACAGGCTGGCGCGGTCGATGCGATAGCCGTGGCGCGCCACTTCATCAGCGATCTGTAGCGCAGTTCGATAGGCAGCCGGGTCTTGCTGTTCGAACCGGTCCAACTCGGACTCGAACCGCAGGCCGATGGTAAACTCGGCCGCCGCCCGCAACTCTCTTGGCAACACGAAGCCGGACTCTTGCAGCACCTCTATGTTGCGGCGATTCTCTTCGTAGAGTCGCTCATACTCTTCTGTGAAGCGCGTGATCATTTGCCCGAACACGATCTCATGGATGCGCTTGCGCCCTTCGGGCAACAGATGGCCCAGACCGTACTCGCGCGGCCCAAACTCGTCTTGCATGATGCGCAACAGCGTCGGCAACGAGGCGGTGTGAAAATGTGTCCAGAGTCGTTTCGTCGCCGCCTGAAATTTTTCATCGCTCGTGAATTCTGTCAATGCACAATAAAAGTCCACATCACCGAAGTGCATGGCGGCAGCCTGATAGGATTGCCGTTTCCCGGTCGCAACGGCTTCGAGCTCAAGCCGCACGGTGGCCAGCGCGCGCCGCCCATGTTGCTGCTGCTGTAGTTCGGCCCGTGTAAAGTCATAACCCGCCAACTCGTCGCGCGCGTCCGGCTGATCAACCAGACTCGCAATCGCCAGACTCGCCGCCACATGCGGCATCGTCACGCGCGCGCCATCCACCAGCCGGCGATAAATGTCCGCGCCATTACCAAACTGCGCGATATTACTCTCAGCTTCACTGAGCAGTTCGAGAAACGCGGCGCGCGGCGGTTTGAGCTTCAACTCGCCGAGAAAATCCAACACGCGGCCCGCATACTTTAGATCCTGTACGGTCTCAATGCCGGAGATGTCGTTGAAGAACCAACCGCAACTTGTGAACATCGTCAAGGCGCTGCGCTGCAATTCGAGCAGCGTGAGCGCCCGCGTTTGTTCGTCCGCATTCAAACTATGGCCCGCATGCCGGGCAAAGAAGTCCGCGCGGTCAGTCGTCACATCCGTCAGCAACTCGATGTAGGCGTCGCGCGCGGCCCACGGGTCGCGGAACAGATCGCCGCCGAGCGTCTCGAAGTGGCGCGCGGCCGCGTCGCGCAAAAAGTTAAGTGCGGCCCGCAAGGGTGTGCGCCATTGTTGCGTCCAGCCATCACGCGCCCCCGCATGACAACCGCAATCGCGCGCCCAACGGCCGACGCCGTGCGCGCAACTCCACGCCGTCCCTTCCCCTCCGGGCCCCTGTTTAAGCTCAACCTCGAACGTCGGCTCGTGCGTGGCCAGGAACGCGCCATAGTTCGTTACCTCGAAGCCGCGCGCACGTGCGCCGACCTCAAGCGCATAGGCCAGGCAGCGGTCGCCAAACTTGAAATGATGCCCGTAGCTCTCACCATCGGTGGCCACGTTAACCAACGGCCCACCATCGCCCACCGCCCGCTCGATGCGCTCAAGCAAAACGTGACTCGACGCGAGTAACCCGTCGAAAGCAATGGCCTTGGCCACGTCCCCGTCGTAGAAAAAGATCGCGAGCGCGCGGCCCGAGCCGTCCGGGTGCAGGTAACGATAGGGGATGCGCGGATCGATGTTGCCGTCAATCACGTTCGTCCACACGTCCAACCCGATGCGCCGGACACGTTCGGCCTGGTGCGGCGAGAGGATGACGAACTTCAGGCCGGCATCAATCAACGCGCCCAGCGTCGCATCGTTCGCGGCCGTTTCGGGCAGCCACAACGACTCGGCCGCGCGCCCGAAGCGATGCTGGAAATCGAACAAGCCCCAACGGATTTCCGTTAGCCGGTCGCGCTCGTTGCAGAGCGGGAGAATCGCATGGTGATAACCTTGCGCGATGGCATTACCGTGCCCGGCGTGCCGCTGTGTACTGAGGCGATCCGCCTCAATGATGCGCGCGTAAGTTTCCGGATGTTGCGCTGCCAGCCAGGAGATCAATGTCGGCCCGAAGTTGAAACTGATGTTGGCGTAGTTGTTAACCACGCGCTCGACGAAGCCGCGATTGTCGATCACCCGCGCGTATGCGTTTGGCCGATAGCATTCGCGTTGGATGCGCTCGTTCCAGTTATGAAAGGGGCGCGCACTTGGTTGCTGTTCGATGGTATTAGTCCACGGGTTCTCGCGTGGTGGCTGGTAAAAATGGCCGTGGATGATTAATGCCGTCGTCATTTAGCTACCATTGCGGGGCCGGACTGCGCGCGGGCCTGACTAATGGCGCGCACCGGAGAGATTCAATTGCTTGCTCGGTGCGTGCAGTTTAGCAATCAACTGCCACAGGTTGAAAGCCCCGCGGTTATTATTTCTTTGTGCGTGTGCTTGGGCTGTAGTAATTTTATGTCAGCTAAGGCGGAGGGATTATATGATCGTCGAAGGATTCGACAATGCGTGGCACGTGCTGCGCCATTGGCTAGGCGAGGGTTACGAATATTTTGCGTTGGAGCAGTTAGGGCGCGTGCCGCAGCCTTATCCCTGTCAACGCACCGACCTGCCGGCCGGAGCGCAACCGGGACTTGATTATTTCCCGCTGCCGCCCGCGCTCCATCCTAATCTTGGCGACAATCCCGATCCGGCCCGTGCTCTCACCGCCGCCGAGATTTTACTTGCCACCGCCATCGCCGAAGGCTGGGAGCCAAAGATTGCATAACAGTGGTTATTAGGCGACTGCGCTCTCGCTCAATTCGCCACGCAACACGGTGAGCGCCTGCCCGCCCAGATAAACGCGCTCGCCGCCAACGCGCACACGCACAACCCCGCCGCGCGCCGAGGCTTGATAAGCTGTGAACTCGTCGCGTTTGAGTCGGCCCTGCCAGTATGGCCCCAATACGGTATGCGCCGCGCCCGTCACCGGGTCTTCGTCAATCCCTGCGCCCGGCGCGAAGAAGCGCGAGACAAAATCGTAGTTGTTCGTCGTCGCTTGCGCCGTGATAATCACGCCGCGCAAGTCCGCGCGCCGCAACTGGGTGAAGTCCGGATCGACTGCCCTAACAGCCGCTTCATCCGCCAACTCCATCAGGTAATCATCCTTTGTCCGGCCGACGAATAGGGGTGCGACATTCAAGGCGCGCATGGCCGCTTCAGGCGGCGCGGGCAACTCGGCCACAGGCCGCGCCGGGAAATCCAACTCGATCCAGTCGCCCTGTTTTATCGCCGTCAACAAACCGCTGCGCGTGTGGAAGCGCGCCTGCGCGGCCGCCGCCAACTGCCCCGTCTCCCAGAGCACATGCGCGCTGGCCAAGGTCGCATGGCCGCAGAGATCAACCTCAACCGCAGGCGTGAACCAACGCAGATCATAGCCGTCCGCTTGCGCCACGAGAAAAGCGGTCTCTGACAAATTCATCTCCGACGCCAAGGCTTGCATCCAACGCTCATCGCGCGCCGCCGGCAACACACAGACGGCGGCCGGATTGCCCGCGAACGGCTTGTTTGTGAAAGCATCAACCTGTGTGATCTGTAGCCCCATCGTTTATCCTATCTTCAAACGTCGATTTTCTGCTCCTACTTCTGTGCGCTCCGGGCCTGCGCCGCGTTCTCGCGAAACGTCTTTAACACTTCGCGCTTGCGATCTGGCGATAACCCTTCCAGCCCGCTCGTCACCTTGAATTTATTGTTGACCCACTTGCGCACCTTCGCCGCATCGTAACCGAGTGCTTCCGCGCTCTGCAAAATCTCCGCATCGAGTTTCGCCGCTTGCTCTTCGGGCGTCGGCTCGGCCGGCTGGGCCGACCCGCCCGCCGCCATGCGCATCGGCTTCTCGATCTCTTCTCGACTCGCAATACCACGCTTCACTTCAAAGCCAAGCAACGCCAGTGCTCGACCGACCGACGAAGTTTCACAGACTTCGACGTAGCTAGTTTTCTGCACATAACCTTCGGTGCGTACTTCAAAGGCATGCCCGGTCGCGGCCGGTTGCGCGTCCTCCGCATTGCGATAAACCTCTGCGCGCATCAGGATGAAGCCGCTCTCCAGATCATGCTGCACGATGAATGTGTTAACGCGCCCGTCGGGAAAACGCTCGTAAAACTTTTCGAGTCGTTCGGCGACGGGCACATAATCCTCAAAACGGTCGCGGGTGGCCGGGCGAGACATGATTAACTGGCACTCCTTTCAGACTCAACTCACAAGCCGAACCGGTAAAACGATGCTGCGCGGTGCGGCCGAGCATTTTTACAGCCAACATTGCGCGCGCATCGTTGTGCCGCGCAAACTCTTTCACGTAGTTCTTCATGCCACGTTGCAGCCAGCTCATGCCGTAGTGTTTGGCTTCTGCGAGCGCGGCCTGGGGCGGCCAATGATCGTGTTGCATGCGGTAACAGGCGATGATAGTGCCGGTGCGATCCGCGCCGCGTTTGCAGTGAACAAAGACCGGTTGCAACTGCGGGTCGGCGAGCAGACCCAGCACACGCTGGACGCTCGTATCATCCGGGCGGTGCAAGTCAGGCAGCGGCACATTATAATAATTCAACCCTAACGCGTGTGCGGCCTGTGCTTCAGCCTGCGCGCGCTCATCGGCACCGCGCAGGTTGATAATCGTTTTGACACCGCTCCGCGCCAGTTGGGCCAGGCCACCGGCTTTCGGCTGCCCGCCGCGATAAAGTTGCATGTTCACCTGATGATAGTTGGGCAGCTCTGTATAGCGAACCTCAGCCTGCGCCCATGCGACCCCACAAAGCAGCAAACTCAAAATCGCGCCAAGGATGGGGTTGCTTGGTTTCATAGGTGCTGCTACGGCTCCTAATGTCTGCGCTTTGCGCTTACGTCGCCCACTCTAAACCTGTGGCCGATCATTTTCAATCGTTCAACTTAACTACCACCCAAGTTACTACTCAGGCTGCTTCATCTCGTGCGCCCCGGCGCGGAATCCCAAGCGTCATAAAGTCGTGCGCGAGGATCGTGTGTGGGAAGACGGCGCGGGCCTGGCGTAACAGTTCGTCCGGGCCAACCGGATTGCCCGGCGCATAACGCGGGCTGATATGCGTCAGCACGAGTTGCCGGACGGCTGCGCGTTGCGCGACCTGCGCCGCGTCCGCCGCAGTCGAGTGCATGCTTTGTTGCGCCAACTCTATATCTTCACGCACGAAAGTCGCTTCATGAATCAACACGTCCGCAGCGCGCGCAAGCTCGACGGCGTTATCGCAAAAAGTTGTGTCGGTGCAGTAGACGAGGGCGCGCCCTGGCTGCGGCGGTTCACACAGTTCTGCGCCGCTGATGGTGCGCCCGTCCGTTAGTGTGATCGTTTCGCCGCGCTTCAAACGCCCGTAGAGCGGCCCCGCCGGAATGCCTAGCTCGCCCGCACGTTCGACATTGAACCGGCCGGCCCGATCCTTCTCCGTCACGCGGTAACCGAACGCCGGCACGCGATGGCGCAGACTCGCGCAACTAACGACAAACTCCGCGTCCTCATAGAGGACACCGCTTTGCACCGTCTGGACTTGCACCTGCTCGCCCAACCGCAGCCGCGAATAATGCGCGGACATTCGCACATATTCGTCCAGACCGGGCGGGCCATAGATGGTGATTGGCTGCGCGTGCCCGGCCATGCCGCAGGTGGCCAGGAGGCCCATGAGACCGTAGATGTGGTCGCCGTGCAGATGCGTGATAAAGATGCGGCGCAGTTGGCTGTGGCGTAGCTCTGTGTGTTGGAGTTGATGCTGCGTCGCTTCGCCGCAGTCGAACAACCAGACCTCCGCGCGCTGCGGTAGCTTGACTGCGACGGCCGAGACGTTGCGTGCTTTGGTGGGCACGCCTGAACTTGTGCCTAGAAAAGTGATCTGCAAGTGCGAAGCAATTCCATCAATGATGCTAGGAGCCGGAGCAAGTATAACTGCTGCGGCCCATGATGGCATCCGGCAACGTCAGTCTGGCTGGCCCTTGTGCGCGGCGGCGGTGCAAATAAGTGGGCGGCCTAAGTGTTCGCCTTGCGTTCTCGGCGGCGAACTTCAGCCTTGCCATTCAAACTGGTTTGGTGCTATCTTCTCCGCCACCTACTCATTGTTTCCCCCAATAAAGGAAACCTTGTGGAAGGTTAGGCCGGCTGCGTTGCGAGGGCGTTGCCGGCCTTAACTATTTCCAGCTAACCAGAGCGACGGAATTTAGCCACACCCTTGCGTGGCCTCGCCGGCTTTTATTTTCACACCTTCAGCCGTATCAGTGTGCGGTGTATCGGCGGCAACTAGCGCGTCGGCGTGGCTCGCGCGCAAGGTGCGCCATTGATGCTCCGCCCGCGCGAGCAACTCGTTCGCGGCGGCGGGGCCGTCGCTACCGGCGGCGTAGTTAGGCAACTCCGGCCGAATTTGTTGCGCCCAAGCCTCTTCAATCGGCGTGATCAAACGCCACTCGGCTTCAGTCTCGTCGCGGCGGGTAAAGAGCGTCGCGTCGCCTTGCAACGCATCTAGTAGCAGCGTCTCGTAGGCGGCGGCGGTGCGGACACCGAAGCCCGACTCATAATTAAACACCATGTGAACAGTACCCGTGTGCATCTCCATGCCGGGCAATTTGGCGGCGAGCGTGACGGTCATACCCTCGTCCGGCTGGATGCGCAACACGATCACGTTCGGCTCGATTTTGTCGTCGGGTGTGCGCGCGAATAACGTTTGCGGTGTGCGTTTGAGATGCACCGCGATCTCCGACATCCGGCGAGATAGTCGCTTACCCGTGCGGACGTAGAACGGCACGCCCGCCCAACGCCAGTTCTCAATGCAGAACTCCAACGCGACGAAAGTTTCCGTGTTGGAATCCGGCTTGACACCTTGCTCATCGCGGTAAGCCGACACAGTTTGCCCTTCAACCTGACCCGCGCCGTACTGCCCACGCACCGTCCGGCGCGCGACATCTTCAGGCGACATCGGGCGAATCGAGCGTAAGACTTGCACCTTCTCTTCGCGCACGGAATCGGCATCGAAGGCGACGGGCGGCTCCATCGCGGTCAGCGCCAGCAGTTGTAAAAGATGATTGGCCACCATGTCGCGCAACGCGCCGGATTCTTCGTAGTAGCCGGCGCGCCCACCGATGCCGAGTGTTTCGGCGGCGGTGATCTCGACGTAGTCGATGTAATTGCGATTCCAGACTGGCTCAAAGAGTGAATTGCCGAAGCGGAAGACAAGGATGTTCTGTGTCGTCTCTTTGCCAAGATAATGATCGATGCGAAAAACTTGCTGCTCGGTGAAGACCGTAGCGATCTCCGAGTTCAACGCCTGCGCGGATTTGAGATCGCGCCCGAAAGGTTTTTCAATGATGATGCGCGACCAACCGTTCGTCTCGCCGTGCAAGCCGGCCGTGCCAAGATGTTTGACGATGACGGGCGCGAGCGAGGGCGGCGTCGAAAAATAGAAGAGCCGGTTCTGCTTGCCTCCGGCCGCGATCTGCGCGTGCAACTGATCGAGGCGCGCGGCCACTTCCGTATAAGTCGCATCCGCCTGCAAGTCGCCGGTCATGTACGTTAGATGCGCGGCGAACTCATCCCATTTGGCCGCGTTGAAGTCGTCCACATCCTCCGACTTCCCCGCGCCTTCGCGCATCGTCGCGCGAAATTCATCATCCGACCAAACAGCTTGCCCCACGCCGAGTATGGCGAAGCTGCGTTTGAGGCAGCCCGAATGAAAGAGATCGTAGAGCGCGGGCACAAGCTTGCGTTTACTCAAATCGCCCGATGCGCCGAAGATGACGATGACGCTCGGCTCAACTTCCGGCAGCGGGGCCCGCGCCTCACACGGCGCGACCACGCCTTCAACTTTTGCTGACATATTGTGCCTTTACTCGAAACCTGTAACCAGTCTCTGCGCCAGCGCGACCTGGCGTGCGCTGCTTGCTTTAACAAGACCGCACGCCAGGTCGCGCTGACGCAGAGGAGCCATTGAGAGATTAACGGACGCCATCGGGCCTACGTCGCTTACTCGTGGCCGTCGCCACTTGCGAGTTTCGCCCAATCGCTGTGGACGAAGCCGGCGTCGGGCCGGTCTGTGCGTTCGTAGGTGTGCGCGCCGAAGAAGTCGCGTTGCGCTTGCGTTAGATTCTGCGGCAGATCGGCCGTGCGATAACTATCGAAGTAGGCGAGCGCGGCGGACATCGCAGGGGTTGGGATACCGAGTTGCTGCGCGGTCATGACGGCCCGCCGCCACGCCCCTTGCGCCCGGCGCATGTGCCCGTTGAACTCTTTATCGAGCAGTAGGTTCGGTAGATCGTGGTTGCGCTCGTAAGCTTGCATGATCGTATCGAGGAAGCGGGCGCGGATAATGCAGCCGCCCTTCCAAATGCGCGCCATCTCTTTGAGATTGACGTTCCAGTTGAATTCCTTCGAGCCGACGCTGATCAGATGCATGCCCTGCGCGTACGAGCAAATCTTCGAGGCGTAGAGCGCATCATGGACGGCGCTGATCAATTTTTTGCGGTCGCCGCGAAAACGTTTGGCGCGCGGCCCCTTGATCTTCTTGCTCGCGTTCACGCGCTCGTCCTTCATGCTCGATAGCACCCGCGCATCAATCGCCGCCGCGATGGTCGGGATCGAGACGCCCAAGTCCAGCGCGATCTGCGCCGTCCACTTGCCTGTGCCCTTCTGCCCCGCTTTATCTAGTACCAGATCGACGAGCGGCTTATGTGTGTCCGGGTCTTTGGCACTGAACACTTGAGCTGTGATCTCGATCAGAAACGATTCGAGCGGCCCGCGATTCCATTCGGCGAAGGTGTCGGCCAATTCGTTGGCGTCCATCTCTAACGCGCGGCGCATTATGTCGTAGGCTTCGGCGATGAGTTGCATGTCGCCATACTCGATGCCGTTATGCACCATCTTGACGAAGTGGCCCGCGCCGTCCGGCCCGACGTGCGTGACGCACGCGCCGGAGTCGGTCTTGGCGGAGATGGCATCAAGAATCGGTTGCAGCGCGTTCCACGCATCGGTCGAACCGCCGGGCATGAGGCTGGGGCCATTGCGTGCGCCCTCTTCGCCGCCGGAGACGCCCATGCCGACGAAGTTCAAATTCTCCGCGCGTAAGGCGGCCTCGCGCCGTTGCGTATCTTTGAACCAGGAGTTACCGCCATCGATCAGGATGTCGCCGGGTTCAAGCAGCGGTTTGATCCGCTCGATGGTCATGTCCACGGGCGTGCCGGCCTTGATCATCATCATGATGCGGCGCGGGCGTTGCAGCGCACGTGTAAACTCCTCAAAGGTCTTCGTGCCGGTGAAGCGATGGCCCGGGCCATGCTTGTTGATAAACCGATCCACCCAGTCGCCTTCTAAATTCCAGACTGCGACGGGAAAGCCGTGGTCTTCGACGTTCAAGGCCAAGTTCTCGCCCATCACGCCGAGGCCGATCATGCCGAACTGCGCCTGTCCTGCTTCTGTGTCTGTCGCTGACATATCTTTGTGCTCAACTTTCTTCGTCTGATGTGCCGAGAAATTTCTAATCGCACGGAGGTTGAATTAAAGCCTAGCCCCGGCCCGGTTTGACTGCGGACGGAGATTATTCTCATAATCGGCCAACTAAGCAACCTTTTTTCGGAAGCGAGCGTCCTTATGAGACATTTATCTAAGCTAATTGTGCCTGTCCTAGCCTTGTCGCTCTTGCAATTGACCTGTAAGAAAAGCACGCCGCCAGTTAATCAAACCGCCAACCAGCCCGCCCCGAACGCGCCCACGCCCGCGCCCACCGTCTCCGAACAGGAGTTGCAGCAAGTCCGGCAGGCGTTCGAGAAGGACATGGCGGATCAGCCGGAGAACGTTCATTACAACATGGGCAACGTCTATGTCACAGCCGGCAAATATCAGGAAGCGATTAACGAATACAAGCAAGCGATCCAGATCGACGCGAAGGATGCCGACTCTTACGTCCACATGGGCGACGCTTATGGCGCGCTGCATCAGGATCAGGCTGCGCTCGACGCCTATAAACAGGCCATGCAGATCAATCCGAAGAATGCCGATGCCTACATCCATCAAGGCGACTTCTACGCCCGTGCGAACCGGCCGGATGAAGCGCTGAACCTTTATCAGCAAGCTGTCAGTGCCAACCCGAAAGATGCGACCGGGCAACTCCGATACGGCGACGCCCAACGGCGCGCGGGGCAACCGCAAGCGGCCATTAAAGCTTATCAACAGGCGGTGCGGCTCAAACCCGATTATGCTGAAGCATATTTCAGTCTCGGTAATGCCTATGATCAGTTGAATCAACCAAAGGGAGCAGTTGACGCCTACCGGAACGCCACGAAGTTTAACGACAAAGACAGCGATGCCTGGTTCAATTACGGCAACACGCTCAGTCGCCTCAATCAACCCGCTGAAGCGATCAAAGCCTTCCGCCGCGCCGTCGAACTAAAGCCCGACGATGCCGAAGCGCGCCGCGTACTGGGCTTCCTTTCATTGCAGCAGGGTGATAAACAAGGGGCGTCGGAGCAGTACAACGCGCTCAAGACTCTGAACCCGCAGTTTGCCGCCACACTCAACGACGCTATCAACCATTTGCCTAATGCCCCGGGCCAATAGCCCACTTACCAGATTATTGCGCTTATCTTACTTTCGTAATTTGAACGCAACGCGTTTGCAACCAACGCCGGGCCGCTGACGTGTAACTTCACATCATCCTTTTACGGCAACTGGGACGGACACGCGGGGCGGCAGGCTTGGGGGAGCCAGTCGCCCCAAGTGCCTTTTTTGGCATCTCAATTCCAACACCCACGATTGACTTAGCAACACCCTTTGGCTTAGAACAGGGCGGCCCGAGTTCAACTTCTCCAATTGCATACGGCAGCAAAATGATAGCTACTCGCACCGCTCCGCGTTTCGCCCTGGCTCTTGCTTGTTTAATTTGCGGTCTGACAGGTTGTTCATCCCGCACCAGCAACCCCACCCCGGTCAACGCTTCGCCTACACCGGTGAACGCGCCGGTCGAGAGCGCGCCCGCGGCCGTGCTGCTCCCGCCACGGCCGGATGCCGCCGGTTATGTCGCGCTCGGCAACGAGCTTTATCGCAAGGATCAGGATGAGCAAGCCCTCGCGGCTTATCAGGCAGCCCTTAAATTAGACCCCGAACACGCAGAGGCTTATTTGAAACTCGGCCTAACCTATCGCGTGCTCGGCCAGAAGAAGGAAGCGGAGGCGGCTTACGACAAAGCGGTTAAATTCTACGAGCGCGCTGTTAGAGTAAACGCAAAGAACGCCGACGCGCAACTTCATCTCGCCGAAGCTTTCTACCAGACCGGCGAATATCAAAAGGCGGTGGATGCCTACAAACGCGGACTGAAGTTGCAAGATACTGATAGCGAAACTTACTACAATCTTGGCGAAGCCTATACCAAACTCGCGCGCTACAAAGAAGCGATGGGAGCTTACAACAGTGCCCTTAATCTCGATCCCGATTTCTTCCGCGCCAGCGAAGCCTTAGAGCGCGCCAAGTCCGGCAACGCAAGGGTCGAGAATGCCCGCAAGGAATTCGAGAAGCAACAAAAGCAACGTCCGCAGAACAGTAACAAGGGCACCCACAATACGAATCAAGCGAACAGCAATACTTCAACGGGTAATACCAATCACTGAGACTTTTGCCCCCGTGAAGTAATCGCCGCTGCCTCGTCCCCGCCCTGACAACGTTATTACGCAACTCATAGGACTACCGGGCGCAAGTCTGCGCTCGACCACCATCAATCGAATAGGTTACACCGGTGATCCACGCGGCCCGGTCTGACGCGAGGAAGCGGATCAGGTCGGCAACCTCCGCCGGTGTGCCCACACGGCCGATTGGATGCGTGGTGCGCGAATGTGCAAGAAAGGCGGTGTACTGCTCAGCGGGCATGCCGCCCCGCTTGTGTATCTCGGTGCGGACGACACCGGGGTTGACGGCATTGACGCGGATGCCCTGCGCGGCCAGTTCAAGCGCGGCGCAGCGCGTCAGTTGATCAACGCCGGCCTTTGAGACGCAATAGGCCAGCACGCCGGGAAAGGCGCGCAAGCCCGTCACGCTCGACACGTTGACGACATTGCCCGGTCGCCGCTTCAGGTGCGGCACGGCGAGTTGCATCAGGTGAAAGACCGCGCGCAGGTTGACGTTCATCATCTCGTCCCACGCCGCGAGCGCCGTCGTCTCGATTGTGCCGTTGCTGATAATGCCGGCCGCGTTCACCAGCACATCAAGCCCACCAAACCGCTCGACCGTCTCGGCCACCGCGCGCTCCGCGTCCGCTTCGACCATCACGTCCGCCGGAACGACGAGCGCCTCGCCGCCTTGCGCCGTGATCTCTTGCGCCACCACCGCTAACGCTTCGCGCGCCCGCCCGACGAGCGCGACCCGCGCGCCGGCCGCCGCGAAACTCAAGGCTGTCGCGTGCCCGATCCCGGAACTCGCACCCGTCACGAGCGCAACTCTATCCTGCATCTCTGCGTCCATCTCTTCGCTTATCCCTCTTGCGCTAAAACTTGAAAGCGCGCCGCGTCTTCACGCATCCGCACGTTATTGAACATGATATAGGACGTGCCCGCATCGGGCAGCATCTCTAACAACTCCGCCAACTCTTCGTCCTCATATTGATAACGCCAACCGCCGCGCCCATGCAGCCGGTAATAACATTGCTCCGGCGTGACCGTGCGCGCCGCAAACGGATCAACCACATGGACGAGCGCAAGCTCGCGGCATAATTCGATGAGCAACTCGCGCGGCCACTCGCCGCGCGGCTCCCACAGACAGATCAGACCAGGCGGGCGTTTGAGCTTCGTAAAGAACTTGCGCAGGTTGCCGACGTTTGCGGTTGTAGGTGTAAAACTGGCCGGGCATTGAAACAGCACGCGCGTTGCACCAAGCGCCACGGTTGCCGCGAGCGTGACTGCCCACGCCTCACGCACCATCTTCGTCGGGCGAAACGCGCCCGCCTCATCGCGTTCCTGCTCGGTCAACTCACGTTTCAAACGGCGATAGGTCGGGCTGCGCGCTTGATGCGTGACGAGTTGCCACGCTTTAAGCGTGAACTCGAAATCGGGTGGCGCTTCTGCGCGCCAACGCGCGAGCGTCTCGATGCGCGGCGGTTGATAAAAGGTCTGCTGCACTTCGACGGCGGCAAACTCGTGCATGTACTCGGTGCGCGCGAGGCGAAAGCCGCAGCAACCCGTCTTGATCGTCCGCCCTGCGCCGTCCGTCATCGGTTAGTCCCGCGTCAGTTGCCGGTATTTGATCCGGTGTGGCTGATCGGCCGCCGCGCCCAGCCGCGCGTGCCGGTCGACTTCATACTCTGAGTAATTACCCTCGAACCAGTAGACGCGGCTGTCGCCCTCGAAGGCGAGAATGTGGGTGGCGATGCGGTCGAGAAACCAACGGTCGTGACTGATGACGACGGCGCAGCCCGCGAAATTTTCGAGCGCGGTTTCAAGGGCGCGCATCGTGTTGATGTCAAGATCGTTGGTCGGCTCGTCGAGCAACAACACGTTTGCGCCTTCCTTCAACACTTTTGCCAGATGGACGCGGTTGCGTTCGCCGCCGGAGAGTGTGCCAACCTTCTTCTGCTGATCCGTGCCCCCGAAGTTGAAGCGCGACACATAAGCGCGCGAGTTCACTTGCCGTGTGCCGAGCATGACGACATCGAGACCATCGGAGATTTCTTCCCAGATTGATTTGTCCGGCGCAAGTGTGTCGCGGCTTTGATCTACATACGCGATTTTGACCGTCTCGCCAATGCGGATCGTGCCCGTGTCGGGTTCGGCTTGCTGCGTGATCAGCCGGAAGAGCGTCGTTTTGCCCGCGCCGTTCGGGCCGATGATGCCGACGATGCCGCCGGGCGGCAGTTGGAACGTCATGTCGTCCACCAGCAAACGCTCACCGAAAGCCTTGCTCACACCCTGCGCTTCGATGACGACATCACCAAGGCGCGGCCCCGGCGGAATGTAAATCTCAAGCTCTTGCGCGCGCCGTTCGCTCTCTTGCGAGACCAAGGCCTCGTAAGCGTTGATACGCGCTTTCGATTTGGCGTGCCGCGCCTTCGGCGTCATCCTGATCCATTCAAGCTCGCGCTGCAAAGTCTTGCGCCGCTCGCCTTCGGTCTTCTCTTCGCGCGCAAGCCGCTGCTCCTTTTGTTCGAGCCAAGATGAATAGTTGCCTTGCCACGGGATGCCCTGGCCGCGATCCAATTCGAGAATCCAGCCCGCGACGTTGTCGAGAAAATAACGGTCGTGCGTGACGGCGATGACCGTGCCCGCGTACTGCTGCAAATGTTGTTCAAGCCATGCGACCGATTCGGTGTCCAAATGGTTCGTCGGCTCGTCGAGCAACAGGATGTCCGGTTTTTGCAGTAACAGCCGGCAGAGCGCAACACGGCGACGTTCGCCGCCCGACAACACTTGCACGGGCGTCTCGCCCGGCGGACAACGCAACGCATCCATCGCCAACTCAAGCCGGCTGTCCAAGTCCCACGCATCAGCCGCGTCGAGTTTTTCTTGCACCGTGCCTTGCCGTTCCAAGAGCGCGCTCATCTCGTCGTCGCTCATCGGCTGCGCAAACTGTTCGTTGATCTGCTCGAACTCTTTTAATAGCTCAACCGTCTCCTGCGCGCCCTCTTCCACCACCGCGCGTACGGTCTTCGACTCGTCGAGGCGCGGTTCTTGTTCGAGATAGCCGACGCTGTAACCCGGCGACGGCACGGTCTCGCCGACGAACTCTTTCTCCACGCCCGCGATGATCTTGAGCAAAGAGCTTTTGCCCGAACCATTGAGACCGATGACGCCGATCTTCGCACCGTAGAAGTAAGAGAGGTAGATGTCTTTCAGGACGGGTTTTTTATCGTAATACTTACCGACGCCGACCATCGAGTAGATGATTTTGTTTGGGGCTGTACTCATTATGGGAAAAGATGCTCCGGAAATTTGTTTGTTTTACTCTTGCGGCGGCACAGGGGCGGCACCCGCGCCGCGCGTCGGGCAACCGAAGACGAGGGCGCGCTTCAGCCGCACGGGTTTGGCTGGCTTCTCGTTTTCCACCGCTGCGTGGTTAATCGCATCGGCCACATCCATGCCGCTAATGACGCGCGCGAAGGCCGCGAACTTGCCGTTCAAATGCGCCCCGTCGCCGACGAGGATGAAGAAATTTGTGGTCGCGCCGTTCGACGTCTCAGGGCGGGCCATCGAGACGATGCCGCGCACATGCTCGACGTGGTTCGGCTCGTCCAAGATTGTGCGGCGCGAACGCTCTTGCAGTTCCGGCGTGAGTTTCGTGCGCGTGGCCAGGTTGCCGCCTTGCACGACGAAGCCAGGCACGACGCGGCTGAACGTGGTGGTGTCGAACGCGCCGGTGGCCACAAGATTCAGAAAGTTGCGCACCGTTTCGGGCGCGAAATCCGCCAGCATCTCCAACTGGATCGGGCCCACTTCGGTCTCAAGCAGCACACACTGCCCGGACATCTCCGTCGCGGTCGCTTTATCGAACGGGTCGCCGGCCGGTTGGGCGGGCGCGGCCGGGCGCGTGTTCGCTTTTTTCGCGGTCGGGGGCGCAACCACGGGCGGCGCTTCCTCCGGGGGCGGCGTGGGAATGTCCTGCGCGCGCACGGTGAACGCAGCGAGCATGAGGCAGAGGCCGATGAGAAGCTTGAACATCGAAGTTGAATTCATAACGCGAACCTCACATGCTTGAGTCATGAGCGGCAAACTCGCGGGCAGCAACGCGTATCTTCGTCTGAGTGGGCCGCGCACGTCAAATGGCGGCTGGCGCAATTTCATAGACACGAAGCGCCAGCAATACCATGAAGGGAAGTGGTATCGCAATCCCAACGGCTGCGCTATGATGCGGCGCAGATTGGCCTAACGATTGTAGCTGAGGATGAACCGATGGCGCAGAGTTTACAGGAAGAGTATGCCCCACATAATGCCTGCTTCGGCTGCGGGCCGGCGAATCCGGTGGGCTTGCACATCCGCAGCTTCGTGCGCGGCGGCGACGTTGTGGCCGAGTGGCAACCCGCGCCGCAATACGAAGCCTTTCCCGGCGTCCTGAGCGGCGGCATCGTCGGCACGCTGCTCGATTGTCACTCAAACTGGACGGCCGCTCATCACCTGATGCAACAGAGCGACCTAAGCGCGCCGCCCTGCACCGTCACCGCCGACTACGCCATCAAACTCCTGCGTCCAACGCCGACCGATGCGCCGCTCGAACTGATCGCTACCGTCGTCGAGGCACAAGATGAACGCGCCATCGTCGAAGCGCGCCTCATTGCGCACGGTAAAACTTGCGCCACCTGTCGCGGCACATTTGTCGCCGTCAAGCCCGGCCATCCGGCGTATCATCGCTGGTAAACTATTACGCATTTCGTAGATATAGTCACAAGGCCCGGTGGCGAGCGTTTGTGGCCGAGGTGGTAGGGTGACGAACTGCGCTCCATCAAACCGGCTCAACCCATCGCGCGTGCAGAGCCAGATGAAGCCGCGCGAATCGCGCATGATGTAGTCCACGAAAGTGCTGCCCAAGCCATCCGCCGATGTGTAAAGCTTAACGGGCAAACGCTCGGCGTGCGCGGGTAACAACAAAACCCACCACGCGGCCAACCCGCAAAGTAACCAACGGTTGATATTTGCTGCCTCATTCTGCATCCTCCGGCTCCTCCATTGCTGCCGGCAAACGCGCCGCTAGTTCAAGGTTGGTGGTTGTGCCTAACGCGACCCCTTCCGCAGGTTGGTGGCTAATTGGCATCCGCCTGTTGTTAATCAACGCCGCCCCTGCGCAATCCGCGCGGCTTCGGGCAAGCGCCGCAGGCGCAGCATCGCGTAGATGCCAAGAAAGGGGCCGGGCGCGAGCGCGGCGAAGGCGTAGCGCCAACCCGTGCGGGCGACGAGCAAGGGGATGAGATTGATCGAAACAATCGTCAACAGGAAGCCGAGGCACGTTTGCAACGTCAAGGCCGTGCCCATGTAGCGCGGATCCCCGAGTTCGGTTACGCAACTTGAGAACTGCGCCGAGTCTGCCACGACCGCCGCGCCCCAGACGAGCATGAGCGGCAGTAGTAACCACGGACTGGCCTGAAATAATAAACCAACGAGCAGACAACATGCGCCGCTTACACCCATCGCCCACGACGTGACGAGCGTGCGCCCGACACGATCCGCGAGCAGCCCACCCGCGACACAACCGACCGCGCCCGCGCCGATCACCAGAAACGCAGCCCACTCCGCCCACGCCGGCGCGCGGCCTTGCAAACTCGCGCGCAACATCACCGGCGTCCATGTCCACATCGCATATAACTCCCACATGTGGCCGAAGTAGCCAAAGTTGGCGAGTCGCACGCCACGATTGCGCACGACCTGTGTGACCTGCGCCAAATCAAACGGCACAGTTGGCGTCGTATATGGGCCGTCGCCGACGAACAGCAACACGAGCAGGCCGCCCACGACCGCGAGGACAGAGACGAACAGCACATTCATGCGCCAGTCGGCGCTGCCCACCGCGTTAACCAGATAGGGCGAAGCTTTGCCCAGCGTGAGCGCGCCGACGAGCACGCCGAGCGCCATGCCGCGCCCACGCCGCCACCACGTCGCCATCAACTTCATACCCGGCGGATAGACGCCCGCCAGACAAAGACCGGTTAGAAAACGTAGCAGCAGACCCGTGCGCAGTTCTGTGGCAGCTAAGCCGAAAAGCGCGTTCGTCAGTGCGCCCAGCACGGCCGCGCCGGCAAACAAACGCCGCGCGCGCAATACGTCCGGCAAGTTGAGCAGCGCGCTGATGAGCGTGCCCGCGACGAAGCCAAATTGCACGGCGAGCGTGAGCCAACCGGTCTGCGTTGTGGTCAAGCGCCACTCGCGCTGCAACACCGGCCCAACCGCCGCTGCGCTGAACCACAGCGACATACAGAGCAATTCCGCGAGTGACAACAGGACAAGCGCCCGCCCGCGCCCGCCTTGCTCCGCGCCGCCGCGCACACTCATGCGTGCCTCCGCCGGTCACGAAAAAGCCGCTTGGCGGCGCTGCATTTATTGGGCCAGCTCAATGCTTCTGCAATAGCTCGCGCGCTTCGCTCACACACTCTTTGTATTCCGGCAGGTATTCGGGATCAGGCTTCATCGCAAGGATATAGTTCAACTGGACGCGGGCGTCCGCGGGCCGCTTGTTGGCTAAATATGCTTTCGCTAGTTGTAAGCGGAGCAGCGAATTTTCGGAGCCGTATTGCAACCCTTGCTCCAAGGTGGCCAGCGCCCGCTGACGGTCGCCGCCTAACCAGCCCGGCACTTCGAGGTCGAGCCGGCCTAAGACCATGTAGGTGGTGCCGCCATAGAAGCCCGGATCGAGTTTTTGCGCCGCTTCTATCTCACGCCGGATTTTGTCGGTTGAAGATAAACCGGACAACGCGCCTTGCGTCTCAGCGTAGCCGCCATAATTCGCGCCGAGCCAGAAGTGGCTTTCCGGTTTATCGGCCGCCGCGCGCACCGCCGTCTCGCCCGCTTCAATGCCCTCACGAAACGCGCTCTCGCGCTCCTTGGCGTCTTTCGACTGATCGCCCAACGTGTAATCGAGACGCGCCATGCGCCACGCCGCTTCATAATCTGCGGGCGCGACGGCACGTGCGCGTTTAAGCAATGTGATACCGGCCCGAACGCGATCAAGCTCGGCGCGTTGCGCATAGCATTCGTCGGCCTGTTGTAAGAGCGCGGGATCTGGTGTGGCGCGGGCGCTCGCCGCATCAGATGGTGCCGGCCCGGTTGAGCAAGCGCAGAGTTGCACACATAATAGAACAACGGCGAGCAGAGACCGGCGATGGAACGTTGACTGAGTTTTCATAGACGGCGATATTACAACACCGCGCCGGATTTCTGCGCGCTTATCTCCGCCCCGCCGGCTGGAATTAGGCCCGCCCGAATAGCGGCCATCGTAGGACAGGGTGTGTGCTTACGTGTATGATTGAAACCGGCATGAAAGACGTAACGTATTGAGTTCGTCCTATTCCTTACCATCCTAGCTGGCCATTAGATTGTCCCCCTGGCAGGTCTGTGCGGGGAAAAGTGGCGGAGACATTATGACCGAGAAAAGAAGGCATGAGCGCGTGCGCGTCTCACTCTTTATCGACTGGGGTTTCACGATTGCTTGTGTGCAACAAGCGCGGCTGACGAGTTTCTCCGTCGGCGGTTGTTTTGTGCAGACCGCCGACGAGGCCGCTATGGGACAGGAGATCTTCTTGCGGTTGGGTCTGCCAGGCGAGCGGGCCTTGCGCGCCGAAGTGCGCTATCACATGCCGGAGGTCGGCTTCGGCGTGATGTTCTCAGAGTTGACGATTGAAGATCAACTGACGCTGGAATCACTCGTCGCGCATTATCACAAACAAGTAGCCGACGAGACGCGGCGCGAAGTTTAAGGCGCGCAACACTAACGCACGCGGAGGGCGCAGGGACTTAGGTCTCTGTGCCCTCCGCGCGTGTTAATTGCCCCTTACCAAATCTGGCAACGCTTATCCGGCGGGCGCACCATCGAATCGCCCTCCTTACACTGGAAGGCAGTGGCGAACTGCGCCATGTTCGAGAGCGGCCCGTTCACGCGGAAGCGTGCGAGCGGGTGCGGATCAGTCACGACTCTGCGCCGCGCCTCTTCCGGTCTGATACTGCTGGCCCAAACCTGTGCCCAGCCCAGGAAGAAGCGTTGCTCCGGTGTGAACCCATCAATCGGTTTCGCTGGTTTGCCCGCTTGCGACTTTTGAAACGCTTTGTAAGCGAGTGTCAACCCGCCGAGATCGGCCACGCTCTCGCCGACGACGAGTTTGCCCTGTAGATGTAGGCCCGGCTCAGCCTCGTAGTTGTCGAACTGCTGCACGACGCAATCCGTCCGTTCCTTGAAATTCTTGAAGTCAACGGGCGTCCACCAATCGACGAGATTGCCTTCGGCGTCGAAGCGTGCGCCTTGATCGTCGAAGCCATGCGACATCTCGTGGCCGATCACCGCGCCCATGCCGCCGTAGTTGAGCGCATCGTCGGCGAGCGGATCGTAAAATGGCGGCTGCATGATGCCGGCCGGGAAGACGATCTCGTTCAGCGATGGATTGTAATAAGCGTTTACCGTCGGCGGTGTCATGCCCCACTCAGCGTGATCAACGGGCTGCCCGATCTTGCCGAGGTTGCGGCGCAATTCAAACTCCGAGCCACGCCGGATGTTGTCGAGATAAGCGTCGCGACTAATCGACAGCGCCTCGTAGTTGCGCCACTTATCGGGATAGCCGATCTTGCGCGTGAAGGCTTCAAGCTTGGCGGTTGCGCGCTGGCGCGTTACCTCGCTCATCCACGGCAATGTCGTTAAGTCTTCGCGCAACGCGGCGATCAGGTTCAGCACCATTTGCTGCGCCCGCGCTTTAGCCTGCGGCGTGAAAGTCTTTTTCACGTAGAATTCGCCGACCGCTTCGCCCAAGACCGCGTCCGTCCCTTCGACGCAACGCTTCCAACGCGGCTGCAACTCCTTTGTGCCGCTCAACACCCGCCCGTTAAAATTGAAATCTTCCTGCACGAACGGCGCGGACAGATAAGCGGCGGTCGAGTTAAGCACTTGCCAGCGCAGATAGACTTTCCAGTCCACAAGCGGCACAGCCACGAGCAACTTATCAAGCGCCTTGAAGAAATCCGGTTGCCCGACGTTGACCACTGCCACCTTTGGGATGGCCCGCGCAGTCAGATAGCGCGCCCAATCGAAGTGCGGCGTCAATTCGCGCAACTCCGCCACCGGCAGCTTATGATAATTCCCCGCCGGATCGCGCCGCTCGATGCGCGTCTTGGAAACTTCGGCCAGATGCTTCTCAATGTCGAAGACGGTCTTCGCTTCGTCAGCCGCCGTCGCGCTCGCATCGCCCGTCAACTCGAACATCTTGGCAACGTGCTTGACGTACTCGTCGCGGATCGTCTTCGAGCGTTCATCGTCCTTCGTATAATAGTCGCGGTCGGGCAAGCCGATGCCGCCCTGTACGGTTTGCGCGATCACGTCCGTGGATTTCTTAAAATCCTGCGCCGCGCCGAAGCCGAACACGCCGCGCAGGCCGTAGTTGTGCATGCGCGCGATCTGATCCTGCAAGCCGTTCATGTCGCTAATCGCGACGATGCGTTGAAACTCCGGCGCAAGCGGCTTGCTGCCCTCGGCGTCGATCTTGGCCTCGTCCATACAACTACCATAGAAGTCGCCGACCTTGCGTTCGAGACTGTTCGGCTTGGCCAGTTTGTTGTTCGCCGCCGCTTCGAGTATCTCGCGCAGCACCAGTTGATTCTTCTGCGCCAACTCTTCAAACTTGCCCCAACGCGCGTAAGCGGCGGGCACGGGATTTTGCGCGACCCAACCGCCATTGGCGAACTGGTTAAAATCCTGACAGGCATTCGCGCTGCGATCAAGATTGGTGACATTGAAGCCGTGCATTTCGGCCGGCTTCAATGTCTGATCGCCGGTCGGCGCAAGCGCCGCCTGACCCGGCCGCCCCGTCACGAGCGCCACCGCCAGCGCCAACAACAGACACATAGTAGCTACGATTCGGATTCGCCACACACGCATAACTTTTTCTACCTCGCTTTAGCAAGTTGTGATTTTAAGGGGGAGTCGGTCAGCCGGAATGCGCCACATCATATCAGCCCGCAGACAAATTGCGTAGCGAGGCAGACGCACCCCGGCCGGATGCCTTGGCATGTGGGCCGGCAACAGCAATCGCTGACTTCAGACGTGTTTATTTCACGCTAAGCAATTCAATATCGAAGAGGAGCGTGGCGTTGCCGGGGATCGAGGGCGGGCGGCCTGCCGGGCCATAACCGAGTTTGGCAGGGATGATGAGTTTGCGTTTGCCGCCGACCTTCATGCCGCGCACGCCTTCATCGAAGCCTTTGATCATCTGCCCGCCGCCGACGACAAACTCAAGCGGCTGCTTGCCGGGGTCGCGCGAACTATCGAACTTCGTGCCGTTCTCCAACGTGCCCGTGTAGTGGACGGAAACTTTCTGCCCGACCTGTGGACTGGGGCCTGTGCCCTCGGTCTGCTCGCTGTAGCGTAGCCCTGAGGGGGTCGTCACTTCCGCGCCCGCGCCTGCGCCGCCACCATATTCTTTGTATAACAGTGCGAACCCGGCGACTACTAGTAAGCCGATCAGCACACCGGCGATCAACTTCGTGCGTGGCGGCGTGCCTTTATGCGATTGCGCTTGCGGCGGGTATAAACTTCGGCGGCCCCTTCTCTTTCCGGTCTGGCGTTTACGACTTTGCGGCAAGGCGTTCGTCCTCCGATGCGTGAAATTTAATAGCAGCGTGCGGGCGCTTACTGTCGCACAACGACAGCCGGCACGGCAAGCATACGGGCTGAAGAAGTCAGGCCGGCGCACGCAAACTCCGCCGTTTGGGCAAAGGACACAAGCCGGTTGTGCGCGCTCGATTGGCCGCGTTGCGGGCTGTGATTGATTGTAAAATGCCCACGCTTGTGCTTCACTAGCGCGGCTTTCTGATACCTGTGCGCGCACGTTCTGTGACGCAACTCTCAAAGGAGCTAAGCCATGACCGCCAACTATTCTATCGCCGCCGCCGTGCGCGATGGCATCGAGGTCTTTACCTTACGCGCAACGAGCGCGGGCGCGACGGCCGAAATCGCGCCCGCGCTCGGTTGCAACTGTTTTGCCTTCGGCGCGGAACAACCGATCCTTGAGCCGGTCGCGTTCGCGGAATTTCGCCAGCGGCCGACCAGTTACGGCATCCCCATTCTCTTCCCTTTTCCGAATCGTATCCGTGACGGCCGGTTCACTTTTCAGGGTCACACCTTTGAGCCGAACCCGCCGCGCCACGGATTCGTGCGCGATAAGGTCTGGCAGGTACTAGCGCAAGGTGCGTCGGACGCGCGCGGCGCATGGCTGACGGCCGGCTTTGATGCCCGCGACCACGCGGCGCAGATTCTCGCGCAGTTCCCTTTCCCGTTCAGTCTGGAAGTGACCTATCGGTTGTGGAACGGCAGCCTTGAGATGGAAACCATCGCGCGCAACCACGGCGACGCGGACATGCCCACCGGCTTCGGCATCCACCCTTATTTCCGTAAGCCCGCGCACGGCACGCTCACCGTCCCGGCCGGCAAACGATGGGAGTTGGCCGACAGCCTGCCGACGGGCCGCCTGCTCGATGTCGCGGA
The DNA here is from genome assembly GCA_038322995.1 of Pyrinomonadales bacterium. Taxonomy (GTDB): domain Bacteria; phylum Acidobacteriota; class Blastocatellia; order Pyrinomonadales; family Pyrinomonadaceae; genus QHXQ01. The sequence goes on along the minus strand of JBBQGM010000009.1, from coordinate 15,798 downwards.
CACGTATGATCTGCGCGCACAGGCTGAACTGAACGGGCTGCAACTGGACGACATCTACACGGCCGTGACGACGGATGTGGACGGTCTGACACGCTGTTACATAACGGACGCAGACGCCACCCGCGAGACCGTCGTCGAGTTTGACGCCAGCCGCTTCCCCCACGTAGTCGTCTACACACCGCCCGCTCCGCGTCAGGCGATCTGCGTCGAGCCAAACACCTGTCCGACCGATGCCTTCAACCTGCAAACGCGCGGCATCGACAGCAACGTGCTGGTCATGCGGCCCGGCGAGGAACTGCGCTTCAACGTGCGGATGTACAGCCGGAATATTTAGCGGAATTAAACAATGCGCTGCATCGCGTCTTTGTGCGCGGAGTTTCTTTGGTGGGTCAATGTCTGACGCGCTGATCCCCGAACGGGTGACTTGTTAGCTTAGACCGACATCACTCTGGGCGTGGCTCCTTGCGGGGGCTGGGGCGGCGGGGTTGTGCCCGCGAGGATGTAAGTTTCTAAAATGATCTTCTCCGCCCCCTTCACATCCACCGGCTTCGAGAAGAAATAGCCTTGCCCGTGCTCGCAGCCGAGATCGCGCAGCATCGTCAACTGCTCCTGCACCTCCACACCTTCCGCCACCACGTCCATGCCGAGCGTCTGCGCCAGCGTGATGATCGTGCGCACGATCTCCAGATTCTCGTTGTTGTCGGTCATGCGCGTGACGAACGAGCGGTCGATCTTCAACGTGTTGATGGGGAAGCGGTGCAAGTAACTGAGCGACGAATAGCCCGTGCCGAAATCATCGATGCTCAGTTTGAGGCCGAGGGCGCGCAACTGCTTAAGCATCTCAATCGCCGTCTCGACATTGTCCATCACCATGCTCTCGGTGATCTCCAGCTTCAAACCCTTCGGATCGATGCCCGTCTCCGTGATGATGCCCGCGATTCGTTTGATCAAATCCTGCTGGATAAATTGCTTGCCCGATAGATTGACGCTCACGGCCAACGGCGGGTCGGCCGGGAAGATTTTCTGCCAGCGATTCATTTGCGTGCACGCTTCGCGCAACACCCATTCGCCCAGCGGAATGATCAAACCCGTCTCCTCGGCAATGGGAATAAATTCGACCGGCGAGATAAATCCGCGCTCCGGATGTTGCCAGCGCACGAGCGCCTCGAAGCCGCGCAGTTTGAAATCTTGCAGCGCGACAATCGGTTGATAATGGACAAAAAACTCGCCGCGTTCGAGCGCGTGGCGCATGTCGGTCTCAAGTTGCAAGACGCTGGTCGCGTGCTTGTGCATCGCGCCGTCAAAGATTTCGTGCCGGGCCTTGCCGTGTTGCTTGGCGCGATACATCGCCGTGTCGGCGTCGCGCACGATGTCTTCGGGATTGAGATAGCTCGTCCAACTCGACGAGATGCCGATGCTCACGGTGGCAAAGACTTCGCGCCCGCTTAAGTCGAACGCGACTTGCAATTCCGTTTGAATCCGCTCGGCCACCGAAATGGCTTCGGTCTCGCCGTGCAGTTCTTCGATCAGCAGAATGAACTCGTCGCCGCCGAGCCGGGCAACTGTGTCGCCGGGTCTGAGCGTGGTTTCCAAGCGGCGCGCGATGCCGTTCAAGAGTTGATCGCCGACGGGGTGGCCGAGGCTGTCGTTGATGACCTTGAAGCGATCCACATCGAGATACAACACGGCGAAACCGACGCCCTCGCGCCGTTGCATGCGCGCGATGGCGAGGCGCAGATGGTCGAGGAACATAGCGCGATTCGGCAAGCCCGTGAGCGCGTCGTGGAAAGCATCGTGCTGTAGTTGCTCTTCGGCGAGTTTGCGATCCGTGATGTCCTGCATCTGGAAGATCAGATGCACCGATTGATTATGACTGTTGCTGGCCAGCGAGACGCTGGCCAGCACCCAGACCTCGCGCCCGAACTTGTGCCGCAAACGCAACTCAACTTGAAAGACCGGCAAGAGTCCTTTGACCAGCCGTTTGATGTGCTCGAAGACCGCGCCCGCGTCGTCGTGGTGGATGACGGTCAGCAGGTCGGTCATCTGTAACTCGCGCTCCGTATAGTCGAGCAAGCGGCAAAGCGAGTGGTTGACTTGCAGCCAACGCCCTTCAGCCGAGACGAGCGCCATGCCGATGGCCGCGTAGTCGAAGGCGCTGCGGAAACGCTCTTCGCTCTCGTTGCCTTCGCCCGCGCCCGCGTGCGCCCGCGCGCCACCGCCGCCAATGCCGCGCAAAAACTTATTCTGCCGGTAGGTGTCCCAAACGCCGCAACCGAGCGCCACCACCGGCGCGGCCCAGATGAAGAGATTCAGGCCGGTATAACCGACGAGTTTGGCGACCAACCCGGCCGCGCACGCACCCACGAAACTGACGAGCAGCGCATGCAACATCAACTTCGCCCAGGCCTGCCCACGTGTCTGCACTGTCACGAAGCCCACAACCAACCCGCTCGTGATAAAGCGCGAGACGGTATGTACCAGCACCGCACAGGCGAGCATGCCGGCATAGGTATTGAACAGGCTGGACTGATTCAACGCCGCGACATCGCCGTAGAGGGTGTGCAGCAACACGGCCAGCGTCGCGGTCGAGATAACCGTGATGGCTGCGGCGTAGGTTATGTTCAGCCAATTGCGCCCGGCGCGGAGGCTCAACGATAACGCGGTCGCGCCGGCCAGCAGCACGGCCGCCTCGCCACCGAAGAGCAACATCGTGAGCAAGAGCAGACTCTCATTCGGCGAGAGTTGCCACCATTCGCGCGGCATCTGGATTACGCAGCGCGTGTTGATGATAACGGTTAGCAGCAGGAGCGCGAGGAGCGGCGCAACGGGCAAGGCAAAATTAAGCCCGACCAACGCGGCGATGACGCAGAGAGCGCCCACCACCACCACAAACTGCTTGAATCTTAGGGTAATTTCCTGCTTACTCATATGTTAACGAGGTCGGGCGGAAGCAAAGTATGGGAGCAGAGATGTTGAGGCAGGGGCGCTTAAGACGCGGGTTAAGCCAGTGTCAGCCCGCACGGGCTGAGGTCTGCAACCATTGTGCCAGGCCGGGGCCCAATTGCACAACTATTTTCTTGCGGCAAAATGGAGGTAGCGCGCGGCGAATCACTGCGGCAGCTTAACGCCGGTCAAGCACAGATCGCCGCACCCTGTCAGCCTGACTGTTAGCCAGTCAGTTTGCTGCGGTCATGCTTGCGAGGCCCGAGGTCAGATATTAAGGATGATCGGCGACGGACTGAAAGGTGAAAGAGAGTAGCCGCGCACGACCTTGAGCATCTTGCCCGGCAATGAGCAGCCGCTCGATCAAGCGGGGATCGGTCTTGGTCACGCATTGCGCGAACAAGTCCTCCAACGTCGTGATCGGTAGGTTCGTTTCGGTAATCGCACTATCAGTCGTCAACTGACGCACGATCAAGGTACAGGATTGGAGTGTTAATCCCTTTGCCATGATACTAACCGCATCGCCGGCCGCTCGCCGCCGTTCCGCGCGTTATGTTAGCGGGTACCCAGTTCCACACAGCAGGCCTGAAGGGCACAGAAGAAGGCGCTCGCAGCGTTGAGAGTTCAAAGCTCAGGTTTGAACTCTCAACTCAATGATGCGCTGTGGGCGTGATAGTCTTTGTGCCCTCGCTGTACCCGCTGTGGTTAGCGCAGCGCACGCTTCACTTGCGCTGCTCTTTGAAGTGGTTGATCAAGCCGTTCGTAGATGCATCGTGTGTCGTCACCTGCTCGTCACCCGCCAGTTCCGGCAAGATCGCTTTCGCCAGTTGCTTGCCGAGTTCCACGCCCCACTGGTCGAACGAGTTGATGTTCCAGATGATCCCTTGTGTGAAAATCTTGTGCTCGTAGAGCGCGATGAGCGAGCCAAGCGTGCGCGGCGTAAGTTTCTGGAACATGATCGAGTTGGTTGGCTTGTTGCCCGCGAACACTTTGTGCGGTACGAGTTGTTCCAACTGTGCGCCGCTCATCCCAGCCGCCGTTAGTTCCGCCTGCACCTCTTCGGCCGTCTTGCCCTTCATTAACGCTTCGGTCTGCGCGAAAAAATTCGAGAGCAGGATGGCGTGATGCTGGCCGATGGGGTTGTGCGTCTCGACGGGCGCGATAAAGTCGCAGGGGACGAGTTTCGTCCCTTGATGGATGAGTTGATAGAAGGCGTGCTGCCCGTTTGTCCCCGGCTCGCCCCAGATAACGGGCCCTGTCGAGACGCCGACGGGCTGGCCGTCGCGGTTGATCGACTTGCCGTCCGACTCCATGTCGCCCTGTTGAAAGTAGGCGGAGAAGCGATGCATATACTGATCATAGGGCAGGATGGCGACGGTCTGCGCGCCGAAGAAGTTATTATACCAGATGCCGACGAGCGCGAGGATGACCGGCAAATTTTGCTCTAAGGGCGTGGTGCGGAAGTGCTCGTCCATCTCGTGCGCGCCCGCGAGCAACTCTTCAAAGTTGTCCATACCAATGTAGAGCGCGATGGGCAGACCGATGGCCGACCAGAGCGAATAACGCCCACCGACCCAGTCCCAGAACTCGAACATGTTCTTCGTATCGATGCCGAACTTGGAGACTTCGCTGGCGTTGGTCGAGAGCGCGACGAAGTGTTTAGCAATCGCGCTTTCGTCCTTGGCCGTTTTGAGAAACCAATCGCGGGCCGAATGCGCGTTCGTGATCGTCTCCTGCGTGGTGAAAGTCTTGGAGGCGACGATGAAGAGCGTCGTTTCGGGGTTCAACTCCTTAACGGTCTCGACGACGTGCGTGCCGTCTATGTTTGAGACGAAATGCACGCGCAGGTCGGGGCTGGCGTAGGGTTTGAGCGCCTCGGTCGCCATCACGGGGCCAAGGTCTGAGCCACCGATGCCGATGTTGACCACGTCCGTGATCCGTTTGCCCGTGTAGCCCGTCCACGCGCCACCGCGCACGGCTTCGGTGAACTCGCGGATGTGCTGTAGCACCGCGTTCACTTCCGGCATCACGTCCGCGCCATCAACTTTGATCGGCCGGTTCGCGCGATTGCGCAGGGCGACGTGCAGGACGGCGCGCTCCTCTGTGATATTGATCTTCTCGCCGTTGAACATGCGCGTGATCCAGTCCTGCACGTTCGCTTGCCGCGCCAGGTCGAAGAGCAGACGCAGTGTGTCGGCATCGATCCGGTTCTTCGAGTAGTCGAGCAGGATGTCTTTGAAGCGGATGGAAAATTTGTCAAATCGCTGTGGGTCTGCTTTGAATAGATCGCGCATGTGGCGCGGGGCCATTTCGTCGTAGTGCGCGGCGAGCGCTTGCCACGCGGGAGATTGGGTCAAGGTCGTCATCGAAAGTCTCCTTCAAACGTTTGCGAATCAGGGTCGGACTTACGGGCCAAGCGCGTGCCAAGGTATTGCAGGAACGGATCGGTGTCAATAATTATTCGTGCGGACGGTTGCCCGGCGTGTGCGCGGCGGGCAACGCCATCACGTCCGGCGCGCGAAAACTCTTGCATTGCGCCGCGCCGCGCCGCTATCTTGCGTACCACATTTAACACATCAGGAAACGGCAGGTGCGGCGAATGACTGAGCAGGGACAACTGCGCGATGATCCCCTCTGGTTTAAGGATGCGATCTTTTACGAAGTTTACTTGCGTGGCTTCTACGACGCGAACGGCGACGGCATCGGCGACTTTCGCGGGCTGACCGAAAAGCTCGACTACCTCGCCTGGCTCGGCGTCGATTGTCTCTGGCTGCTGCCCATGTATGCCTCACCTTTGCGCGACGGCGGCTACGACATCGCCGACTATTATGCCATTCTGCCTGAGTATGGCACGCTCTCCGACTTCAAAGAATTCCTTACCGCCGCGCACGCGCGCGGCATGCGCGTTATCACAGACTTAGTCGTCAATCACACGTCGGATCAGCATCCATGGTTTCAAGAAGCGTGTCGCGCGCCCGATTCGCCCAAGCGTGATTGGTACGTCTGGAGCGATACGCCCGACCGTTACAAAGATGCGCGCGTCATCTTCACCGACACGGAACGTTCGAATTGGACATGGCATGAACAGGCCCAGGCATTCTACTGGCATCGCTTCTTCAGTCATCAACCCGACCTCAATTACGACAACCCGGAAGTCGAACGCGCGCTGCTCGCCGTCGTGGACTACTGGCTGGAGCTAGGCATCGACGGCTTCCGCGTGGACGCTGTGCCCTATCTCTACGAACGCGAAGGCACGAACTGCGAGAATCTGCCGGAGACCCACGCCTGCCTCAAGCGCATCCGGGCGCACGTGGCCGCGCGGTTTCCGCATGCGCTGCTACTGGCCGAGGCGAATCAATGGCCCGAAGATGTCGTCGCTTACTTCGGCGCGGGCGATGAGTTCCAGATGGGCTATCATTTCCCCATCATGCCGCGCCTCTATATGGCCCTTAGACAAGCCGACCGCCATCCGATTGTCGAGATATTGGAACGCACGCCTGCCATTCCCGATACGTGTCAGTGGGGCATGTTTTTGCGCAACCACGACGAGTTAACATTGGAGATGGTGACGGACGAGGAGCGCGATTATCTCTATAACGAGTACGCACAAGATCGGCGCATGCGGCTGAACGTCGGCATCCGTCGCCGCCTGGCACCGCTCCTCGATAACAGTCGTTTGATGATCAAATTGTTGCACGGTCTCCTCTTCAGTCTGCCGGGCAGTCCGTTTCTTTACTACGGCGACGAGATCGGCATGGGCGACAACATCTTCCTCGACGACCGCGATGGCGTCCGCACGCCGATGCAATGGTCAAGTGATCGCAATGCCGGTTTCTCACAGGCCGACGCCGAGCAGCTTTACTTTCCGCTCATCAACAATCCCGTTTACGGCTATCAAGCGGTCAACGTCGAAGCCCAACGCCGCTATCCCACTTCGCTCCTGCACTGGATGCGGACGATGATTCACCTGCGCAAACAACATCACGTCTTCGGGCGCGGCACGCTGGAATTCGTCAAACCGGAGAACCGCAAGATATTCGCGTTCCTCCGCAAGTATGAGGGCGAGACGGTGCTATGCGTCTTCAACCTCTCGCAGTTTCCCCAGCCGGTCGAACTTGATCTGAGCGGCTGCGCCGGGCTGACGCCAATCGAGATGGTGGGCGAGACGCCCTTCCCCCGGATCAGCAGCGCGCCTTATCAACTCGCGTTCGGCCCGTGGGGCTTCTACTGGTTTCGCTTGCAACAAACTTGAGTTGCCGCGCGCGAATTACGCCCCTGCGAGTTGGGTTTGTCTGCTACACAACGCATAAATTTTATGACACCACGACAACACGGCCCGTGGACGATCAATTCGTCCGCGCTGAAGTACAAGCACAAGCTGATTGAGCTTCATGAAGATCAGGTGACGCGCCCCGACGGCTCGCCCGGTGTCTATGCGCGGGCGCTTGTGCGGCCGGGCGTGTCCGTGTTGGCTGCGGATGAAGCAGGGTTCGTCTATCTCGCGCGCGAATTTCGTTACGCCATCGGGCGCGAGAGTCTGGAAGTGGTCGGCGGCGCGATTGATGCGGACGAAGAGCCGCCTGTTGCGGCCCGGCGTGAGTTGCAAGAAGAACTTGGCATCGCGGCCGGCGCGTTGATCGCCTTGGGCCGCGTCGACCCGATGACCTCGCTGATCGATTCGCCATCGCATCTATTCCTCGCGCGCAATTTGCAGTTCCAGCAGAAGCACAATGAGGGCAGCGAAAGAATTACGACCGTCAAACTCGCGCTGCCGGAAGCAGTCCGGCTCGTCTATGACAGCCAGATCACGCACGGCGCAAGTTGCACGTTAATTCTGCGCGCCCATCATTTCCTCCAAACTGAAACGGCGCGAGGCGGCCGCGCATAACGCACGCTGGCCGCCTCTATTTGCATCGGTGCGCTGTGCGCCGACTTACTTGTCAGTCTTCCCGTGCCGCCGGAAGTAGTCTTGATAAGACAGCCGCTTCCGACTCATCTTATCCTGCCCGCGATCCCGCAACGAGCTTTCCAACTCTTGCAACTGCGCGCTCTCAGCGGCATAGAGCGGCGCACAAGCGGCCGGCGCACTTTGCCCTAATGTCATCGTCGCGTGACTGGCGTGTTGTAATGCCGCCTGCGCTTGCCCGTAATCGCCCATGTCCATGTGCCGGATCGCTTCGCGCCGCGCCCGCGCGTTCATTAAAAATTGCACGGCGCGTGGCACCTCGTCGTTCACCGGCAGCGCGTTGACCACCGACTCCGGCGCAAAGTCCAACACGCATGACAGGCGTAACACTTCGGCCGCCCGCACCTCCTGTGGCGTGTAGCCGAGTTTCAGATCGAGCAGCTGCCGCTTCGTACCCGCTGCTTGCGCCGGCACGCGCAGGCGGGCCACCACATCGAGCGGTGCGTCCGCCTGCATATTCGGCAATTGATAACGCCCCGTCTCGGTCAACTCGAAATCGTTGAGCAGGTCTGACAGCTTGACGCCGTCTGATGGAACGAGGCCGAGCGTGACCGTGTGGGCCACCTGCGCGATCAGCCCCTCAAGCTCGACGGCGAAGATGCGTTGCATGTCCGCTGGCTGTTCGACGTGCCAGGCGTTGCCGCCTGCGGCTTGCGCCATCGGCATGAGCAGGTCTTCATAAAAATCCGCGCCGATGCCGATGGTCGAAGTGGAGACACCGCGCGCCGCCAGCCCGCGCGCTTGATCGATGATCCGATCCGTGTTTGTCTCGCCGACGTTCGCCAGCCCGTCCGTGATCAACAGCACGCGGTTAATCGCGCGCTCTTGCAAATGCTCGCTCACCTGTATGCCGCCGCGCACCCATGCCTCGTGCAGCGCTGTCGTGCCACGCGCAAAGATTTCTGCCAGCCGGCTCTGCAACTCTTCCCTTCGCGCCGCCGGCTGACTCGGAATGAGCAACTCGATTTGATCGTCGAAGGTGACGACGCTGACGCGATCAGTCGGGAGCAACTGCGCGACGCAATACTGCGCCGCTTCGCGCGCGCGCGCCATCTTCTCGCCCTGCATCGAGCCGGAGCGGTCAAGCACGAGACTCAAATTTAATTGCGGCCGCGCGGCCGTCGCTGACGGCGCGACCGGCGGCGTGATGCGTATCAACAGGTCAATCGTCTGCTCGCGGTCGGCCGTGAGTTGCGCCCGCTCGGTGATGAATTCCACTCGTGGTGTTAATGCAGTCATGCTGTTTACTTACCTCGTTTTCCCATCAAATGCTGTCCATATAGTTCGACCGCGCGCAACACGGTCGCGCCCAATTTGCGTATCCCATGCGTCGCTGTCGGCGGCTGATAGGCGCTGTGTATGTGCAACTCAAGCCCCGGCGCAAGCTCGACCCGCGCCCACGTGTCGGTAGCTTGATTCGACGCAGGTGCGGTCGGCGCGGTCGGTGCCGTCGCCTTGTGCGGCGGCGCACCCGCTGACAAGCTGGCAGTCATTGGTGGTGCCAGGGCGGAGCGCGGCTGCGTAAGCAGCGTTTCCAGATAACTGAGGGCAGCGTTCTTGTCGGCCGTCTTTGCGGTCCCGCCCAGCAACCGCGTCAACTCGCGCTCGCTCCGCCCTTCGACTAATTCACGGATCTTACGGATCGACAAATGCTGCGCTTGCAGATTCTTCACTACGAGCAGTTGCAGCAGATGCAGATAGCCGAAAACCGACGCTGTGCCCTGTTTCTCTTCCGCTGGCGCGAGCAGTCCTTCCGCCAGGTAGTAGCGCACCGTGCGCTCATCCGGCAATTCGCTGACTGTGCCGCGTGCCTGCATGGGGCCGCGCTCCGCCAACACGCGCGCCGCCGTTTGGGCCAACTCGGTTACCCCCACAAACTTCATCTGCCGTAAGCCCTCAAGCCTTTCCGTCATGCGCCACACTTTAATTCAAACAGTCGTTACTGTCAACAGTATTCGCCCAAAGTCATTGAGCAAACTTATGTCTGTTCCGCCGGCTGGGCTGAGTAACGCTTAGGTGTTTGTGACTCGGCCCGACTCAAGTCTTCAGCAAGGGCCTACATTTTCGTAGTGTCCGCAGCCGTCAGGCAGCCGCCGGCGTCGGTACTGAGCGCGGCTAGAGTTAGCGCAAACTCTTGGCCATGAACTTCCCGCATGGCCAGACAAGTCGAAGCCAATTCCGCAAGTTCTGCGGCCACGAGCGGTTGTGCGGCAAGGGCCGAATCAAGCTTTGCGTAAACTTCCTTGCCCGCCGGTATGCTTGTAGGTTTAGTCTTGCTCAGGCCATGTTGCCTGAGCAAATTGTAAGCCTCGCGTTGCGCCACACGCGCCGCCTTGGGCAAACCATGCTTCTCTAGCCACTCGCGCGGCCGCTCATGTTCGCGTCGGGCGCTGCCAGCCGCAATCGTCGTCAAGGCCGGCTCCAATTCCTGCTTCGGTCGTGACTCACAATTTATGCTGGTAAGCATTCACGTGCTTGACTATAGAGTTTAATCACTGCCGCCTGCATCTCAGCGGACTTTGAGAAACAGATGGTGCGGCGATGCAGCCGTTTCCAGATGCGTCCTGAAGTTCAAGTTGTGCCGCTAGAGTAGATTGCGCGTCGCGGCGCTGATGCGGTCTTCGCCGGAAGATTGCCCGGCGCGATGAATCTTCGGCAGCACCTGAAGCGCGCGCTTGCCGAGCCGCACGCCGCCGACGTGCTGGGAAGCGCGCAGCTCACGTTTTCTTTTTCGCACAGTTGCACGTAGCACGTCCGGGCCAAAAGCCTGATTGATTTTTTCAAGCGCAGCGGCGTCTGCGTCCGACCAATTGAATCCCGTCGTGTATTCGTGCTCAAAAATGGTGAAAGTTGAAGCCATCGCGGATCAGACGACTCGCACGCTGACCGCGTGGCCTTTAATCTCACCGTGCCACAGGACGCGATGCTCGACTTCATGACGCAAACTCTTCCACAAACTTCCCCGCTCGTAAGCGTCCAAATCAGGCGGCACGAGATCGAAGACGGAGCGCGAGGCGACGACGATGACCTTGCGCTTGGGGCGCGAGATGGCCACGGTGAAGCGGCGCGGCTCCAACAAAAATTCACTTTCCGCCGAAGCGTACTCGCGGTCTGAAACGGTCGCGGAGACGATAATCAGATCGCGCTCGCTGCCTTGAAATCGCTCGACCGTATCAATCGCTTCCGCATACTCAGGCAACCGCGCACGCAGCAAAGCTTTCTGCGCGCGATGCGGCACAACGATACCAAGGCCGTCCTTTGCCTTTAGTCCGAGATGCTCGCTTGCGACCTTTGCCAGTTCAGCGATAATTGCCGCCTCATATTCATTCGCCTGTTGCGATCCCGCTTCCTCATGTTCAATCAAGACCAAAGGATGTTCCGGCTCAAGCGCCGCTTTGATCCATGCGGGTACGTTACTGTCCTCTGAGAGTGGCGGCAGCTGGTTCCGGTTTTGCGAGTGGAACTGGATGCCGTCCGCCGCGTACACATGACGCCCCAGAAAATCGGCGACTTCTTCAGGGATACGGAAAGACTCATCGAGCGCGGTGTTAGCGAATTCCAATTCGCGTAACGACTCGAAGATTGACAGGTGTGGGCGCACATGCTCAAGTTCGCGGCGGCTATCCTGATCCCATGCGTGAACGAGGATGGGCGGCATCTGCCGGTGGTCGCCGATGGCGATGAATTGTCCGTCCTCGCGGAGGAATGCTGCCGCCAGCAACGCTTCCGCCTGTCCCATCTGCGAAGCCTCGTCCACCAACACGAGGTCAAAGTATTTGTTCGACCAGTCAATCCCCTTACCTTTTGATGCGCCGCGCTTGACGAGATTGTAAAAGCCTCCGGGCGTGCCGCCGATGCAGACCAAAGGCTCACCCATCAGATGCGCCCATTGCTCACCTGCTTTCATTCTTTGATTGCCGTCAGCCAGCAAGCATTCGACCCCGTCCGGTAAAGATTCGCTTTCGTCATTGCAAATCTTCCAGACTTGCAAAGGCGCAAGCGTTTGCAGCAGCGCGACATCTTCGCTGCTCAAGTTTTCGCTGCCCCTCAACAAATTATCGGCGCGGGCGCGTATGCTCCCCAGCGCAATCTGCACGGCGGCGTGCGTTTTGGCGCAGACTGCGATGCGAAATGGTCTGGCATCCGACTTTTGCGAGAGCGCGCGCGCCAGCGTCGCAAAACCGAGCGTATGGCTCTTGCCCGTGCCGGGCGGCCCCTGTAAGACCAACACACGGTCAGCGACAAATTCGCCAATCACTTTTCGTTGCGCATTGGTTAGTCCGAACGGGGTTTGGATGGCATGAGCGATTTCAGCAACCCGCTTGGCGGCGCGCAGACGCGTTGGACGAACCGCGCGCGGCGTCTGTCCCAGTTGAGGCTGATCCAACCACTGATAGAGATGATTCGAGCTGGCGTTGCGACACGCTGCCAGTAATTTATCTGCGTTCAAATCGTCCGCCATTTCGTCGAGCGTGTAAAGCAAGCCTTGTTCAGGCTCAATCATCCGATGGCCGAAGCGGAAGCGAGAGTTCTTGAAGCTCAAAGGTTGCAGGCGCAGACGCAGTTGATTCTCCGTTATCTCTTCGACGACACTGAGCCGACCATGCACGATGCGTTTGCCGGCAGGCGGCTCTTCCGTCTCGCCATCGCGGAGCGCATTGAGCGTCATCCAATCGCCCTCTCGCACACGCAATGCCCCGCCCGCTTGAATGGCTGGCAGTTCTTCGCCCGTCTCATCCGTTAAGGTGAAGGTCGCCTGCCTGCGTTCTTTGTCGTAGCCGTCGCAACGCATGATGGCGGTGCGCCCGGTGTCCGTGCGTTGTGCGGGCGGTAAAGCGAAATGCAGGAGCAAGCTCTGCATCCGGGCGTGATGTTCGAGGTAGAGAAAATCCTCTAACGCGCGGGACAAGGGAACGGTCGCGGGGTCGAGTTCGACCTGATCCAATTTTTCGAGCGCGAGCGGCAATTTCTCAATGCGGCGATTTTTGTAATGGAAGCTCTCTTCAATGTGGCGCAGAGCTGCCAACCGCGCTGATGCTAATTCGATAAGGTCGGCGCGCGTCGTTCCTTGGAAGTTATGCAACTGCGCCTGCTCAGTCTCTGCCGTCTGCGGCAACTGTTCCCACGCCGCGTAAGCGTACTCAAGCGGAATCTCCGTGCCGAAGCGCGCGGCAGATTCGACCCACAATTCCCCCTCCGCTTTCGCAGCACCCGCAGGCCGCGCAAACTGTTTCGAGTGTTCTTCACGCACGTACCGGCGGCGGTTATCGAAGACGCCGGAGCGAAACCTTTGCGGCAAATTGATTGCGCCGTCGCGCCACTTGAAATTCATCGCCTGCGCCACTTCATAGAGGTTGGTGCAGATCGCTCCTAGGTTCTGCCGCTCGCAGACTTCATCGCCCAGAAAAGAGATCATGCCTTGGGTCAGGGCAGGCGTTGAAGTCAACAGATCATAGAAGGCGGGGAGCGCGCACAGTTCCTCGAAGTGGCGCGTTAAGGCTTCCAGCAGGCGGCTCTGACCGCGCCGGTCAAAGAGATAAAGATGCAGCGGCGCGTCGGTCGAATCGGCGACCTGCGCGATTGACGGCAAGAGCTGTTGCAACGACTGAATCAAGAGCCGCCCTTCGTTTTCCGTATCAGGGATCGCCTCCGTCATCTCGATTATTTGGCGCGTTCCTTTTGGGCCGACGACGAGCGCCGCGACCAGATACAAACGATCCTGTATATAATCGCGCTGCGTGTCGATAAATACTTTAATGAGGTCTGGATACTGGCTCTCGCAAGGAAGCGAGCCCCAATCTCCGCCGTACAGGGCGCGGCGATGTTCGATTGACTTATCACGACGGTTGAGCGCGGCGCGGGCGCGTTGCGCGAGAATCGGCAGACGGTTATGCAGCGCCCAGTGCTTACCGATGCGGGCGAAAACTTCAGCGCTCTCCGGCGCGACGGCGATACCCTTCGCATCATATTCCATCAGCCGCGCCAGATCGCGCGAGGTTTCGATTGCCTGATTTTGCAGGGCGCGCTTTTCCGTTACGGTGAGGTGCGGCACGAGCGACAAATCTTCCCGCTCCGCCGCGTTGATAAAGCAGATGGCATTATAAGGACAGCCATCACAGTGCGCGCCCAAGTGATACTGCGCCGCTTCAAAACTGACTCGTGCCGCCCGCGCCACATCCGAATCCGGCGCGGCGATGAGCCGCTCGATCTCGTCAACGAACAGTGTCAGGTCGAAGACGCTCCACTCGCCCGCCGCAAAAGCGGTCTCGCGCGCGGCAATCGCACCCTCAATCTCACCCACCGGCAAGCCTTCGACACGCATCTGTTCGCGCAACAGAACGACGTAAAAGGCGACCTGCAAACGATAGCCGACGGTCTCACGCGCGCTCGCTTTGATGTCAATGACAGTGAAGCGATATGCGCCGTCGGGCGTGCGCGTCGCTTCAATCAAATCAGCGCGTCCGCCGCACGCCCAAAGGCCAATCTTTCCTTCGAGGCTGGCTTGATAGTAATAAGCGCGCGGCGCGTTCTGTTTCCGCAACGCATCGAAGAATTCGGAGGCGGGTTTGTTTGTCAGGTCAATGACGCTTTCGCCTCTTGCGACGAGTTCGTCAATCTTCTCGCGCTCAAAGCTAGCGCCTTCTTCAAAGAGCAGCGGCGAGAGCGCGTCGAATCCAACGCCGTAGCGTTCCCGCAGAGGAGTCGCATCCGACGGAAATATCGCCAACCGCAGGTATCGCTCGCACCGGTTGCGCGAGATGTATTGCGCGAGGCGCTGCGCGGCGAGTTTTCTTTCCAGACGCCGCTCGCTGCCTGCAGGCGTCAGGTTATCGGTTCGAAACATAGCCAGTATTCGGACGGCGACGCGTATTTTTGTGGCCCGTTATTTCTTTTTTGGTGGTATGACGACAGCCAGCGAAGCGGTTTCGGAGCGCTCGGCTGCTTCGTTAATCGCATCGCGCAGAGCCGCCTGTGCGCTGTCCGTGCTGTTGAGAATCTCTTCTACCCTGGCTTTAACAGGTGCGTAATTTACTTTTCGCTCAAAGAGCGAAGCGAACTCTTCCGCGTTCAATAAACTTTCGAGGGCGGCAATCTTTTCCTGATTATATTTGACCGTGACTTTGTAGCTACAGCGCACAGCGTCCGCGCCCGCGCGCAGGACGACCGCACCAGCGACGCGCTCTTTCGCTGCCGCGATTGTTTTCAATGCCTCTTTAATCTCGTCCAGACGCTCACCGATGCGCTTCTCTTCCGCGTGCAATTGGACGTACTCCCCGATCAGAGCTTCGATCCCCGATTCGTCGGGCAATGGTGTTGCAGCCACTTGCGCGGCCGGCTTGGCGAAGCAATCGGGACAGAAAGTCTTATCGTCGCGCAATCTCGCCTCATCCTGAGGTAAAAGAATCCCGCAAGTAGCGCAGTTAAGATAGTAGCTTGCGGCGCAGTCAGGACAGATTTTAATTCCACTGCGTGCGATCAGAGTAGTGGCAGAAGATTTTTCGCACTCGGCGCAAAATGTATCCATCGTAGGTGGCTGTCTGAATTAACGTTCGCTCGCGCTGACAACTACTTTGTAATCTACTTTTCTACTCCTCAAAATGTGCTGCGCCGCAGATAGCTGTCTGTCTCTCCTTCTCATTCAATAAGAAAGTGAGATATTAGACCTCTTGCAAAAGTCAGCTTGACCGAGTGCAAAAGCCAATGATTTAGCGGGTGACATCTTCAACAAACCCGACTTTTGCAAGAGGTACCTAATGTGTGACTCTTTTTTAGGAAGTGACCAGACCATCAAGGTCTAACGGGTCACGCTTAAGTTGCAAGTTCACATAGACCATCACCGTATGGGACAAGATTTTGCGAATCAAGCGCTGTTGAAAATGCCATAAGTC
>JBBQGM010000008.1:0-70293 GCA_038322995.1 Pyrinomonadales bacterium | reverse complement strand
TATAGCCGAGCCCTTCGTAAAATAGATGATTTGGATGAAGTAGCGTCGGATTCAATGTCGCCGTATGCTCAATCGCGCGGGCGTAGGTAATGCCGTCCCAGTAGTAGTTCTTTGTGGGAAATGCTAAATAGATGGCGGCGGTGGCCACAAACAAGCCCCCCGCAGCAAGCGCTCCGCCATATTTGGTTCTGCGCATTGTGGACATACGTTGATTACGCGAAGGGCCGGCTATGACTTTAAAACAAATTGCAGCAACTCGGAAAGGCAGACACTAAACTTGCAAGTGCAACAGCGCGCCGACAACCGCCGAACCGGTAACATAGGTTGCGGTCCGCCCGCACTTTTGCTACCGCTGGCGAATTCAGTCTTAAGCGAAGAGAGTGATTGATGAGTTTGAAGCCTGAGCCGACTGCGCCCACGCATGCGCCCGCCGCACAGTTCACCTTGCGTAACGCCCCCGCCGCCACCGAGCGGGCTGGGCTGGGCCGCCCACGCATACTGATCGAAGCGGAAACGGCGGGCGTACAACTCGACCTCGGCGAATTATGGACGTATCGCGAGTTGCTCTACTTCCTGACGTGGCGCGACATCAAGGTGCGCTATAAGCAGACGTTGATGGGCGCGGCGTGGGTCATCATCCAGCCACTCTTTACCATGCTCATCATCACGCTCGTCATCCACCGACTCGGCGGCATTGAGGCCGACGGCATGGCCTATCCGCTCTTCGCTTACGCGGGCTTGCTGCTCTGGACGTTCTTCGCTAATGCGGTCAGCAACTCGACCGGCAGCCTGGTGCAGAACACGAGTCTGATCACGAAGGTCTACTTCCCGCGCCTGTTCATCCCGGCCGCCGCCACGGCCGCCGGCCTTGTCGACTTCGCGGTCGCGTCCGTCATCCTCGTCGTGCTGGCCGGCTTTTATCAAGTACCGTTGACGTGGGGCTTGTTGCTGCTGCCCGTGTTCGTCGTGCTGCTCTTGTTGCTCGCGTTTGGCGTGGGCACGCTCATCGCGGCGCTGACCGTGAAGTATCGCGACCTGCGCCACGTGCTACCGTTCATCTTGCAGTTCTGGTTCTTCGCCTCGCCAATCATCTACCCGTTGAGCAAACTGCGCGGTAAGGGCTACTGGCTGCTCGCCGCCAATCCCATGACCGGCATCATTGAAGGCTTTCGCGCCGCGCTCGCCGGGCACGCCTTGCCCGCATGGCCGCTGGCCATCGCTGGCGCGCTGACGTTCGTCCTGCTCATCAGCGCGCTCTACGTCTTCCGCCGGCTGGAAGCGACTTTCGCCGACGTGATCTAACCCATGACACAGCCGATGGTGACTATCGAGAACGTCAGCAAGAGCTACCGCATCGGTGGGCTGCATCCCGGCTATACCACGTTCCGCGAAACGCTTGAAGGCGTGATGTTCGCGCCCTTCCGGCGGCGCGGCAAGAACGGCAACGGCGATGCCGCCCGGCGCACGCTGTGGGCGCTCAAGGATGTTACCCTCACCGTGCAACAGGGCGAACTGCTCGGCATCATCGGACACAACGGCGCGGGTAAATCGACACTGTTAAAAGTCCTCTCGCGTATCACGAAGCCGACGCGCGGGCGCATCGCGCTCTACGGCCGCGTCGGCAGTTTGCTCGAAGTCGGCACGGGCTTTCATCCTGAGTTGACGGGGCGCGAGAACATTTATTTGAACGGTGCGATCCTCGGCATGCGCCGCACCGAGATCGCGCGCAAGTTCGACGAGATCGTGGCCTTCTCGGAAGTGGAACGATTCATCGAAACGCCCGTCAAGTGGTACTCCTCCGGCATGTACGTGCGGCTCGCCTTCTCCGTCGCCGCGCACCTTGAGCCGGAGATACTGATCATGGACGAAGTGCTCGCGGTCGGCGACGCGGCCTTCCAGCAAAAATGTCTCGACAAGATGCACGAGATTCGGCAACAGGGGCGCACGATCTTTTTCGTCTCGCACAGCATGCCGGCGGTCGCGCGCCTGTGTAAGCGCGTGATACTCATGCAACAAGGACAAATCGTCGCCGACGGCGCGGCGCAGCAAGTCGTCAACGATTATCTCTGCTCGCATTGGGACATTGCCGCCGAGCGCACGTGGCCGGCCCAGGAAGCGCCGGGCAACGACATCGTGCGCCTGCGCCGCGTGCGCGTGTGCAACGATGCGGGCGCGACCAGCACCGCCACCGACATCCGCCGCCCCGTTGGTCTGGAGATCACTTACGAGGTACGGCAAGCGGGGCACACGTTGACGCCCGTCGTCGAGGTCTATAACGAGACCGGCGCGCACGTATTCAGCGCGCACGACACGGGCCCGGCGTGGCGACGCGCCGGGCGGCCCATCGGCACATATACCAGCACCGCGTGGATTCCCGGCAACTATCTGGCCGAAGGCAGCCTGCTCGTCCACGCTTCCATTATGTCGCACCATCCGGCGACAGCAGTGCATGTAGAGGCCCGCAAGGTTGTCGCCTTTCAGGTGATTGACAGCGAGCAAGGCGACACCGCGCGCGGCGATTATCTCGGCCCGATGCCCGGCCTCGTGCGCCCGTTACTGAGTTGGACGACCGACTTTGCCCCTACCGTAGCTGATACACACGCCCGCCCATGAAGCCCGCATCGCGACTGCAAGAACGGCTGAAGACGCGGGCCCCGCTCGCGCTCAAGATTCTGGCGAAGCGCGTACTCGTCGGCACGGTCGGCGCGTGCGTCCGGGGGACGGCGCGCGTCGTCGGCTTTGGCGCACACGTCCTGCACCTCGCCGTCAAGCACGGGCTTGATCTCGACGCGGCCTGGCCCGTCCGCCTCAACGCCGTCCCGTCCGCCGCGCTCAAGGATGAACTGTGGGGCGCGCAGGATTTTCTGCTGCTGATGGACGGGGCGCGGACGAGTCAAGCACTGCCCGACGCGCCCATCGTCACTTCGATCATCATCCCCGTCTACAACAAAGTCGAATATACGTTTCAATGTCTGCGCTCGCTGCTGCGCGAAGTCGATCTTAGCGTGAATGAGATCATCATCGTCAACAACGCTTCCAGCGACGAGACGCCGCGCCTGCTCGCGCACTTCGGCGCGCTCGTCCAGGTTATCAACAACGAGACGAATCAAGGCTTCGTTGACGCCTGCAATCAGGGCGCAAGCGGCGCGCGTGGTCGCCATCTCATCTTTCTGAACAACGACACGATGGTCTTGCCCGGCTGGTGGCGGGCACTCGTCGAAACGGTTGAGCGTGATGCACAGATCGGCGCGGTCGGCTCGCTCTTTCTCTACCCCGATGGGTTGATTCAAGAGGCGGGCGCGGGTGTGTGGCGCGACGGCGCGGCGTTTCATTACGGCTGGGGCTATCGCGCGGACGATAACCGCTGCAACTTCGCACGCGAGGTGGACTACTGCTCCGGCGCATCCTTGCTAATTCGTAAAGAACTGTTTGAGCAACTCGGCGGCTTTGATCGGCGCTATGCACCCGCCTACTATGAAGACGCAGACCTCTGCATGGGCGTGCGCGCGCTCGGCCGCAAAGTTATCTTCCAACCGGCGTCGCGGCTCATCCACTACGAGGGCGTGACCGCCGGCCGCGACACCGGCACGGGCTTCAAACGCTACCAGATCGTCAACCGCGCGAAGTTCGTCGCGAAGTGGCGCGCAGTGTTAGAGCGTGACCACGAACCCAATGAGCCGGCACTCGTTGCGCGCGCGGCGAATCGCAAACGCGGGCCGCAGATCATCGTCTTCGACGAGCGCGTGCCGACGCCCGACCGCGACGCGGGCAGCGCGCGGATGCTCTTCATCCTGCGCACGCTCGCGCGCGATAGCCGGGTTGTGTTCGTGCCGATGAACCGGCCCGAATGGCCGGAGTATGAACGGCGGCTTTGGCAGGAGGGGATCGAGACGGCGCGCGTCGCCGGGTATCCACAGCTCTTGCGCACGCGCAAATTTTTCGCGGCCGTTGCCAGTCGGCCCGCCGTGGCGGCCGCTATCATGCCGGCCGTGCGCCGCACCGACGCCCGCGTCAAGCTCATCTTCGACATGGTCGACGCTTACTTCCTCCGCCTTGAGCGCGAGCATGCGGTCACGCACGAGCCGCAGACGGGGACGGACGCGGCGCGCTATCGTAAGTTGGAGACGAAACTCGCGCGCATGAGCGACCTCGTCTGGTGCAACTCGTCTGAAGATAAGAGCGCAGTGGTCAAAGTCGCCCCCGCAGTCCGCATCGAAGTCATCCCCACGATCCACGAACTCTATGAGCGCGGTCAGGCGTTTGCCGGGCGCACGCAACTGCTCTTCATCGGCAATCTCGCGCACCGGCCGAACAGCGACGGTGTACTGTATTTCCTGCGCGAAGTTTATCCGCTCATCAAAGCGGCGCTGCCGACAATCGAACTCGACATCATCGGCGACAATCCGTCGCCGGAGATCGCCGCTTACGCCGGGCCGGACGTGCGTGTGCGCGGCTACGTGCCGGACGTTGAGCCGTTCTGGCAGACGCGCCGCGTTTTCGTTGCGCCGTTGCGCTACGGCGCGGGCGTGAAAGGCAAGATCGGCGAGGCGCTGGCGCACGGACTGCCGGTCGTCACGACCACGGTCGGCGCGGAAGGGATCGGGCTTACGCACAACGAGTCGGCGATGATTACCGATCCGCCGCCCGCCTTCGCTGCCGCCGTCGTCCAGCTTTACACCGAACCCGAACTGTGGCAGCGTCTCGCCGACAATGGCTATCAGCACATCGGCCGCCACTTCACGCCCGAAGTGATCGCGCATGTGATCAACGACTCGCTTAAAGAATTGCGCGCAGATGCGAGTGCGTCGCAGTTAAGCTCATGAGAATTCTAATCACCGGCAGCAACGGTTTTGTCGGCGGCGGCGTGGGTCGTTGGGCGGCGCGGGCGGGTCATACGGTGCTGGGTGTGGCGCGGGCCAGCCAAGCGGCGACGGGCTGGCCCGGCACTTATGCGCAGGCGGACGTGCTGACTTCCGACCTCGCCGACATTATCCGCCAGTTCGCGCCCGACGTGTTGCTGCACGGCGCGGGCACGGCCTCGGTCGCGGCTTCGCTGCATACGCCGCTCGATGATCTGCGCGCCGCCGTCATGACGTGGGCCAACGTGCTTGACAGCGTGCGCCGGACAGAGCTACGACCGTTGCTCCTCTTTCCTTCGAGCGCGGCCGTCTATGGCAATCCGACCGCGCTGCCGGTGCGCGAAGATGCGCCCGTGCAGCCGATCTCACCTTACGGTTTTCACAAGGTCGCGTGCGAACTGCTGGCGCGTGAGTATGCCGAGTGCTTCGGCTTTAACATTATCGTCTGCCGCCTCTTCTCGCTCTTCGGCGCGGCGCAACGCCGCCTGCTCGTCTGGGAGTTGTACCAACAATGCACGGGGCCGGACGCGACCGTCTGGCTCGCCGGCACGGGCACGGAGACGCGCGACTATCTGCCCATCGACGACATCGCCGCCGCGCTCGGCGAACTAGCCACAACGCAGGCACGGCCAACGGACGCGGGCCGCTGCCTCGTCGTCAACGTAGCCAGCGGCACGGCGACCAGCGTGCTGGCCCTCGCAGAGCAAATTCGCGCGTTGGTTGCCCCTGAAAAAGACCTGCGCTGTCGCGGCGTCGCCCGCCCCGGCGATCCGCACGCATGGCGCGCTGACATCACAACCTTGCGCACACTCGCGCCCCGTTGGCAACCGCAACCGCTCGCCCGCGCGCTCGCGCAATGTGTGGCTGAGTGGCAACAGGAATTAAAGTAGCAGGAAGCTATTTCCGCATCAATTCGGAATACTTCCTCGGGTCAAAACGCATCTTGCCATCTTTATCCATCGCCCAAGGATTACTGTGCTCCCGTATGTGCGGTAGCAAGTCGCAGGCAGGATTTACGTGCAGCACTTGTTTGCAAACTCGGCGATAACGGCGATTGTAAAGCCGCTTGTCCTGTTGCTCGCTGCAAGCTCCAGTTATGCCACAAACAGGTGTTGTCCTCTTCGATCTGCTCATTTTCGTTAGCACCTCCGCTAGCGAAAAGGCAGTTCACAACACCTCCAATCAATTTTGCTGAAATCATTCATGCCAATCATTTCCGCCTGTATCTAACTACAATCCAATTTACAACCGGACGATGCGCGCACAACTCGTGCGCCGCAGGTCGCTCGTCAGGGCGTTACGGGTGTCCACGATCAGTTTCGTCAACTCGCACGCTCGTTTGTAGTCCACCTGACTGTGGTCGGTCACGATCACGACGCAGTCCGCGCGCTGTAACTCGTCGTCGGTGAGCGCGACGGATGCGAGCGGTGCGCCGCCGCCTTGTGTGTGCGCGTCGTCGAAGCTGACGTTGCTGACGAACGGATCGTGATAACGCACGTCCGCGCCCTTCGCGCGTAAGCGATCTATAATCGAGAGCGCAGGACTTTCGCGCACGTCGTCAATGTCCTTCTTGTAAGCCACGCCCAAGAGCAGCACCCGCGCGCCCTTCAGGCTCTTGCGCTCGTCATTCAATCCGTCGCTGATGAGCGTGACGACGTGCTCCGGCATGCGCGAGTTAACTTCTTCCGCCAGCCCGATGAAGCGCGAGTCGAACCCGTGCTGTCTGGCCTTCCACGACAGATAATGTGGGTCAAGCGGGATGCAATGGCCACCGATACCGGGGCCGGGATAGAAGGGCATGAAGCCGAACGGCTTCGTCGCCGCCGCGCGGATCACTTCCCACGTGTCGATGCCGAGCGCGTAGCACAAACGCGCCATCTCGTTGGCCATGCCGATGTTGACCGCGCGAAAGGTGTTCTCAAGGAGCTTTGCCGCTTCCGCCACGCGCGCCGATGTGACCGGATGCACGTTGTTGACGATTGCGCCGTAGAGCGCGGCGGCCACTTCGGTCGAATCGTCCGTGCAGCCGCCGACAACCTTCGGGATGTTGTGCGTCTGAAACTGCGGATTGCCCGGATCGACGCGCTCCGGCGAGAAGGCGAGCAGAAAGTCTTCGTCCAACTTCATGCTGCGCTCCTCGAACATCGGTAGCAAGACCTCGTCGGTGGTGCCCGGGTAGGTAGTGGACTCCAGGATGATGAGTTGGCCGCGGCGCAAATAGGTTTGAATCTGTTCGGCGGCGGCCAGAATATAAGAGATGTCCGGCTCTTTAGTTTTGCGCAAGGGTGTGGGCACGCAGATGATGATCACGTCGCACTGCCCCAAGGCCGCGAAGTCCGTCGTCGCGCGCAAGACACCTTCGGCCACAAACGATTTCACGCGCGCGCCGGGCACATCCGGGATGTAGCTTTCGCCCGCGTTGATGCGCGCTGCTTTGCCCTCGTCCACCTCGAAGCCGGTCGCCGGAAAACCCTGCGCGGCGAACTCGACCAATAAGGGCAAGCCCACGTAGCCCAGCCCGATCACGCCCACATGTGCGCGCCGCTCGCGGATCAGTTGCAATAATGCGTCTTTAATTGTCGTCATGGCAAAATCGTATCTATGCTTGGTTCAAGCTTACCCGGCAGGCAAATTTTGTAGTTGCTGTGCGCGTTTGCATTAAAGACTAGGGGAGCGCATTCGGGCGTGTCAAGCGCACTGCCCCCTGCTTGCCTGCGCGGCTGATTGACAGTCGTCCGTCGTGCCCGGATACTTTGCCCGGCGGCACTCTGCCCCGTGCCGTGCGCTGCGACCCGCTGCCTATTATCTTAACTTAATGTCCGGCCGAGTAAGTTTTATGCACATCAACTGCCCACGCCCACGCTGCCTGCTGCTCGTCGCGGCGCTCGCGCTGCTTGGCCCAACTTTCTTGTTCTCATCGCGGCCGACCGCGTCGGCGCAAACCGAAGCCCGCGGTCTCAACTTGCCGAACCAGGCACCCGCACGCTACTACGCCCTCGTGATCGGCAACAATGCTTATAGCGTCCTACCGAAGTTGAAGACCGCCGAGTCGGATGCGCGCGCAGTCGAGAAACTGCTGAAAGAAGCTTACGGCTTCCAGACCAAACTGCTCGTCAACGCCACCCGCGCGCAGATCGTCTCCGCCCTCTCCACCTACCGGCGCGAGTTGACCGGCGAAGCGAACCTGCTCATCTACTACGCCGGGCACGGTTACAACGACAAGGAGACGGAGAAGACCTACTGGCTGCCGGTCGATGCCGAGCGCGATGACCAATCGAACTGGATCATCGCCGACGAGATCACGTCGGGCATTCGCGCGATCCCGGCGCGGCACGTGCTGGTCGTCTCGGACAGTTGCTATTCAGGCACACTCACACGCGGCATCGGCGAGATGCTGCCGCGCCCGACAGAGCGCGAACAGTTTTTGCAACGGATGGCGGCCGGTCGGTCGCGCACGTTGATGGCGAGTGGCGGCGACGAGCCGGTGGCGGATAGTGGCGGCGGCGGGCATTCGGTCTTTGCGGGCGCGCTCTTGCGCGGGCTGCGTGAGATGGATAAGGGGCAGTTCACGGCCGCGGAATTGTTCCGTGGCTATGTGGAAGAAGCAGTGGCAGGCAGAGCGCAGCAGACACCGGAGTATAATCCGCTCAGAAACTCCGGGCACGAGAGCGGCGACTTCATCTTCATCAAGCTGGGAGCGGGCGACAAGGTGGCGACGGTCAAAGCAGCACCGCCAACTACTGTCGAGCCGGCGGCCTTCGAGTTGGAATACTGGAACGCGATCAAAGACAGCAGCGACCCGGAGGAGTATCGCGGCTATCTGGCGAAGTATCCGGCGGGGCAGTTCGCCGACATCGCGCGGCGGCGGGCAGCGGGCGGGCGCGGCGGCAACGGCACAGCCACACGAACGCTCGCGCCAGCACCGGCGAACTCAGCCGCCAACACCGCGCCGGAGCGCGTGCCGCCGGCTACTTTGACGAACGTGCGCGACTATTTCCTCTGGCTACCGGAACAATATCTGGCCGTGCCGATGGCGCAGCGCGCGGCAGTGTTGACCGGCGGCGGCACAATCGTTGACGTGAAGAACGGTTATCTCGCGCTCTCAGCCGGCCCGGCCGCGCGCACCGCCATCGCCCTGTTCGCGTTGTCTCCCGGCACGCATCTCGTCGCCGTCAGTTCCGTCAACTCCGAACCCAACCGACCGGCCGCTCGCACCACCTCGCAACTTGTCTTTCTCCGCTACGCACAGGGGCAATGGCACGACGTAACCGCAACCACGTTGCCCGCCCCGGTCGATCCGGCGCTCAAGTATGAACTGCCGAGGTTCGGCACGACCATCGTGGTGACGAATCAAGCGGGCGACAAAGTGTTTGAGTTGCTCTGGACGAAAGGCAAGTTCACGCTCAAGCCCACACGTTGAAGGCGGGGTGGTCGCCGCTTAGACACGCAAACTACACTTCGGATTTATCCTCTTCCGCCAACTGCTCGCGCTTAACTCCATGCGGATTCGTCGAACGCTCGCCGCGTTTGCGCGTGGACTTGCGCCGCCGCAAAACGTCGCCTTTGTGATCGACCGAGCGGAGCGGCTGTAAATCCGCCGCGTCGCCCGCCGGATCGTCGAGCCGCGTCTCGATGTCCGGCGGCAACTCGTCCAGATCAACCACAGCCGCGCTGCCATCTGCACCGGCGGCTAGCTCATGCTCATCAACTCCGGCGAGCGCGCGTTGGCGCGTGAAGTGTTCGGCGATCTCGGTGGCGGTCTGGCGACCGACGAACGGCGTCAACTCGGCGACGCTCGCCTGCGCAATGCGCGTGATAGAACCGAGGTTGCGCAGCAGCCGGGTCTTGCGTTTCTCGCCGACGCCGGGAATGGCGGTCAACTCCGACGTGAAGTCGCGTATCTCGCGCCGCTTGCGATGATAGGTGACGGCGGCGCGATGCGTCTCGTCGCGGATCAGTTGAATCAAGCGCAGAACGGGCGAGTGCGAATCGAGATAGATCGGTTCATGCTCGCGCCCTTTGACGAGCAGGTGCGAGACCTCGTTATGCCGGCGCGGCGGTTTGACTACGCCGATCATCGGAATGGCTTCCAAGTCTAACTCACGCATCGCCGCCGCCGCCGCGCCGAGTTGGCCTTTGCCGCCGTCGATCATCACGAGTTCCGGCAACGGCTGCTGCTCGTCTAACTGCCGGCGATAACGCCGCAAGACAGCTTCGCCCATGGATGCGACATCGTTTGACCCTTCAACCGTCTTGATGCGAAAGCGCCGGCCGGCCGCGCGATTGACCCGGCCGTTCTCGCAGACGACGACCGCCGCCACGTTCTCCGCGCCCGAAATGTTCGATACGTCGAACGATTCGATGCGCGCCGGCAAGCGCGGCAACTCTAGAGTCTCCTGCAACTCTTCCAGCACGCGCTCCATGTCCGGCTTCAACACGCGGAAGCGTTGCTCGAACGCGATCTGCGCGTTCTTCTCGACGAGATCGATCAAGTCGCGCTTCTCGCCGCGTTGCGGATCGAGTATGTGGACGCGCCGCCCTTTGCGCTCGGTCAGCGCCTTCTCCAATAACTCGCGATCTTCAAAATCAACGGGCACATGGACTTCGCGCGGCACGTAGTCGGTCGAGTAATACTGCGTCAACACGTCGCTCAAAAACGCGGACGGGTCGAAACTTTCCTCTGTTAAATCTTCCCAGAAGAACTCGCGCCGGCCGACGATCTTGCCTTCGCGCATGGTGAAGAGTTGCAGCGCGAGCCGTGCGCCCTCGCGGTAATAACCGAAGATGTCCACGTCGCGCTCGGCGCTCGTCGCCATCTTCTGCTGCTCGGAGACGGCGAGCACAACCTTGCGCAAATCGCGATACTTCGCCGCCAACTCGAAGCGCATCTCGTCCGACGCGCGCACCATGCGCCCCTCGTACTCCTCCGCCAACTCCTTGTTCCGCCCTTCCAAGAACAGCCGCACGTCGCGCACCGACTCCATATATTCCACGGGCGTGCAGAGACCTTTGACGCACGGCCCCAGGCAACGTTTGATGTGATACTCCAGACACGGGCGCGGCAGTTTGCCGTCGATCTCTATGTCGCAACTGCGGAGTTGGAACGTGCGGTTGATCAGATCGATGGTGCGCCGTGCTAGGCTGGCGGGCAGAAACGGGCCGAAGTAGAGCGCGCCGTCGCGTTGAATTTTGCGCGTGATCATCACACGCGGGAACGGCTCGCCGATGGTCAGTTTCAGATGCGGGTATTGCTTGTCGTCTTTCAACAGCACGTTGTAGCGTGGCTTGTGCTGCTTGATCAGGTTCGACTCAAGAACGAGCGCCTCGACTTCCGTGTCGGTGACGATGAATTCGAGATCGACGATGCGCCGCACCAGTTCGCGCGTCTTCACATCATGCCCGCGCCCTGACTGAAAATACGAGCGCACCCGATTGCGCAGGTTCTTCGCCTTGCCGACATAGATGATCTTGCCCGCCGCGTCCTTATGCAGATAGACGCCTGGTGCAGTGGGCAAAATTTTTAATTTCTCTTCGAGGGTCAACGCTTGCTCGCCTCCGGAAAGCCCTTACGTCGCTCGACAAGTTTCAGTGGATGCAGTTAGTTTAACTCAACCGGCCGGCGACGGCTAAATTACCGACAAGGAAACTCAATGCGCTTTCCGTTCACGCCCCCGCCAGACAGAGAGTTCGATGCGGTCGGCTTCGGCTTAAATGCCGTGGATCATCTCGTTGTCGTCCCTGCATATCCGGCCTTCGATACCAAGACGCGCCTGCTTGCGCATACAGAGAGCGCGGGCGGGCAGACCGCGTCAGCGCTGGTCGGCTTGCAGCGTTTGGGCTTGCACACGGCTTACGCCGGGCGCTTCGGTGCGGACGCGGCCGGGCAGTTCGGTTTGCAGATGCTCAAGGCGGAAGGCGTGGACGCGAGTTGCGCCGAAGTGATCGCGGAGGCGCGCAATCAGGTCGCGTTCATCATCATCGACGCGCGCACCGGCGAGCGCACGATCATCTGGGACAGAGACGAGCGGCTGGCTTATCAGGCCGACGAAGCACCAGCCGCCTTCGGCGCACGCGGGCGCGTGCTGCATCTCGACGCACATGATCCGCCCGCCTGTGTGTGCGTCGCACGTGCAGCGCGGGCGGGCGGCACAATCGTCTCTGCCGACACTGATACCATCTACGAGGGTCTGCCCGAACTCTTGCCGCTCGTTGATGTGCTCATGTCTTCGCGCGAGTTCCCCACCCGCTTGACCGGCATCGCGGACGAGCGCGCAGCGTTAATCGAAGTTAAAGCGCGATACGGCTGCGCCGTCGTCGGTATGACCCTCGGCCCACGCGGCGCACTCATCTATCACGATGGCGTCTTTTTAGCGGCACCCGCCTTCCCTATCCCCGGCGGTTGCCGCGATACCACCGGCGCGGGCGACGCCTTCCACGCGGGCTTTCTCTACGCCCTGCTGCAAGGCGAAGAGATCGAAGCCGCGCTCACACACGGCTGCGCCGTCGCCGCGCTCAAGTGCCGCAGCCTAGGCGCACGCACCGCGCTCCCCACGGCGCATGAATTGAATAATTTTCTCTCCGGCGAAGGCGAGACATCTTAGAACAGGATGGAAGATGCATGATGAACGATGAATCAGAACTTGTCCTTTTTCAGCCTTCATGGTTCATCCTTGCTCCTCATATCCATTCGGGTGTGTCTGCCACCAGGCCCACGCCGATTCGATGATGAGGCGCAGGTCTTGAAACTGCGGCGACCAGCCAAGTTCGCGTCTGATCTTACCGGAACTCGCGACCAGCACGGACGTGTCGCCCGCGCGCCGCGCCGACGTGCGGACGGGAATCTCACGCCCTGTCACCGCGCGCGCCACATCGATCACTTCTTTGACCGTGTAGCCGTCGCCGCCGCAGCCCAGGTTATAGATCGCGCTGCGCTCAGCGAGGATGTCGAGCGCGCTGATGTGCGCGCGGGCGAGATCGACGACGTGGATGTAGTCGCGCACGCACGTGCCATCGCGCGTCGGGTAGTCGTCGCCATAAATCTCTACGCTCGCGCGCGTGCCCGCCGCCGCTTGCAGGAGGAGCGGGATCAGGTGCGTCTCCGGGTTGTGCCATTCGCCGCAATGCGCGGTCGCACCGGCCGCGTTGAAGTAGCGCAAAGAGGCGTAGTGCAGCCCGTATGCGCCTTCGTACCAGCGCAGGGCTCGTTCGAGGGCGAGTTTCGTTTCGCCGTAGGGGTTGGTCGGCTCGGTGGGATCGGTCTCTTCGATAGGCTGCTTGGCCGGCTCGCCGTAGGCGGCGGCGGTGGACGAGAAGACGAGCCGCCTCACGTCGCACTCGCGCATCGCATCTAGCAGCGCAAGGCCCGCACCGACGTTGTTGTGATAATACTTCGCCGGGTTTGTGACCGACTCGCCCACGACCGAATGGGCCGCCATGTGAAT
The DNA here is from genome assembly GCA_038322995.1 of Pyrinomonadales bacterium. Classification (GTDB taxonomy): domain Bacteria; phylum Acidobacteriota; class Blastocatellia; order Pyrinomonadales; family Pyrinomonadaceae; genus QHXQ01. The sequence continues at coordinate 56,993 of JBBQGM010000008.1, read as the reverse complement.
CACAGCTTCCGTGCCCTGTTCCTTAAACGTGCGGCGCAACACCGCGCCGTCCAGCAGATCGGCGACGACGAGTGGCACACCCGCCACGACCGCCCCGCGATGGCCCTTGTAGAGACTGTCATAGACCACTACCTCGTGGCCGTCGCGCACCAACTCTTCCGTCACCACGCTGCCGATGTAGCCCGCGCCCCCAGTCACTAATACACGCATGAACGTTTCCCCGCAGCACTGGCGAGAAAGCTTAACCTTGTGGCCGCGCCCCTCGTCTGTTTGATTCTGTTAAAGCGTAGTGCATGATAACACGCCGCACATGCGCGGCGGGCGCGGGCCACATGTACCACCGCGCCCGCAGTCTTCCACGCCAACTCCGTTCGGTGCTATAACAAACGCCGCGCAACGAACTTGCCCGCGTGACCAGGATTAACATGAAACTTCTTCGTACATCGCTCGCCTGCGTGCTCGCGCTGCTCCTTGTCTGCGCGCCGTTTGAGAGCCACGCACAAACGCGTCGCCGCGTCAGCCTCGTCCTCGTCAACGGTAAAGTTTTTACGGCCGATGCGGGCGGCACAATCGCGCAGGCCGTGGCAATTGACGGCGAGCGCATCGTCGCCGTCGGCCCGAACGAGACGATCAAGGCGGGCTATGAAGGCGCACGCACGATTGATCTCGCCGGCCGGCTCGTCACGCCCGGCTTCAACGACGCGCACCTGCATTTCGTGGGCGGCGGCCTCTCCTTGCTGCGCGTCAATCTGCTTGGTGCGCCGACGCTCGCCGAAGCGAAGCGGCGCATCGCGGCGAAGGTGCAAGAACTGCCAGCGGGTTCGTGGATACTGGGGCGCGGTTGGGATCACACGCTCTGGGGCGGGCAGTGGCCGACGCGCCAAGACCTCGATGAAGTCGCGCCGCATAATCCCGTGTACGTCCAGCGCGTGGACGGGCACGTGAGTTGGGTGAACTCGCTGGCGTTGCAAAAGGCGAACGTGACGCGCGCCACACAAGCGCCCGAAGGCGGCGAGATTTTGCGCGATGCGACAGGCGAGCCAACGGGGATTTTGAAGGAGACGGCGGGCAATCTCGTCGGCCGCATCGTGCCCGACCCGTCGCGTGCCGAGCGCATGCAGGCGATAGAGCTTGCGCTCGCGGAGGCGCGCCGCTATGGCATCACGTCGATACAGGACAACTCCGGTTATGAGAACGTCGAGTTGTATCGCGCGTTGCTCGCCGCCGACAAACTAACGGTGCGCGTCGCCGAGTGGCAGAATTTTGAGAACACGGTTGATGAGTTGAAACAACAACGCGCGGATTTTGCGTCGTTCAAGCTCGATCCGTTGCGGCTGCGACTGACGATGCTTAAAGGCTACGTGGACGGCACGCTCGGCTCGCGCACCTCCGCCATGCTCGCGCCCTTCGCCGACGACCCGCACAACAGCGGCATCCCCCGCCACACGCCCGAAGAACTCACGCGCATGACCGTCGAACGCGCGAAAGCAGGATTCCAGATTGGCTTCCACGCCATCGGCGACCGCGCCAACCGCATGGCGCTCGACGCATTCGCAGCGGCACTAAGCCAACCGCTCGCGCAAGCCGCTGCTCTTGGCGGGACGCTGGAACTAAAGCAAATCAACGCGGAGATTCGTGATCCTGCCACTGGACAGATGCATGCCGCGTCACCTTTTCGTCATCGCGTCGAGCACGCGCAGGTGGTTGCGCCGACGGATTTCGCGCGCTTCCGCGACCTGGGCGTGATCGCTTCGATGCAGCCGTCGCACGCGATCTCGGATAAGCGTTGGGCGCAGGATCGCTTGGGCGAGTATCGCGTGCTTGGTTCGTATGCGTGGCACACGATGATGGCGCACGGCGTCCACGTCCCGTTCGGCACGGACTGGCCCGTCGAGCCGATCAACCCGTACCTCGGTCTCTACGCCGCCGTCACGCGCCAATCAATCGACGGCCAACCGCCCGGCGGCTGGTGGCCCGAAGAACGCATCTCCATCACCGCCGCCCTCCGCAACTACACGACTGAGGCCGCTTACGCCTCGTTTGAAGAGAAAGAAAAAGGCCAAATCGTAGTCGGCATGTTGGCCGATCTGACCGTCCACACACGCGACCTGCTCACCATCCCGCCCGCAGAGATGCTGCACACCGAAGCCGCCCTCACGATCATGGGCGGGCGCGTCGTCTATGAGCAACGGGCCACAAGCGCCAAGAACGTGGGCAGCCCGCCCGCGCTCCCGGCGCTGACTTCACGCGCCGCCAACAAACCTCTGGCGCGGCGGCCCGCGATTCGTTAGAATGTTTGTGGTGGTCGGCCGCGCCCGACTTTAACCGCTTCGCCTTGCTGCTACATCTTGCGCCTCATCTGTCACCACGTTCGGGTTATCTTATGGATGCAACGGTCGGACTGATCATTCAATGCGTCGGCATTTTGCTGGTGACGCTGCTCTCGTTCTTCATCATGCGCTCGATTCAGGCGCGCAGCTTGCGCTACTGGACGCTGGCGTGGTCGTGCCTCTCCGTCGCGCTGGCCGCGCTCGTCGTGGCCTTCCGCATCGGCGCGTGGCAACCGCTCTGGTACGCGCTCTATTTCAGCGGCGAATATCTGTTTGGCTTCATGTTCGTCGTCGGTTGCCGGCAACACGCGACCGGCGCGCTCCTCACCCGCCGGCAACTCTATCTGCTCGCGCCGCTCGCGCTGCTCGCCCTCGCGCTGCCGCATCTGGTGGCTAACTTTAACGACATGTTCATGGTGCAGGCCGGCATCATGGGCACGTTCTTCGCCGTCGCGTTCTGGGCGCTCAGACCCGCGCGCCGACAGGAAGCGACGAGTCCGGGCGTGCGCGTGATGTCGGTGGCGCTCGCGCTCCTGGCGCTCAACTTCTTTCATTACGTGCCCATCTTCGGCGCGCGGTATGACATCTGGGGCTGGTTCGTGCCGGCCGCCTATTTGAAGTACACGTCGATCTTCGATCTCATCCTCGAAATCCTGCTCGGCTTCGGCACGGTGATGGTGTTGATGGAGGGCGTGCGCCGCGAGGTGGAAGCGACGAATCGCGCGTTGATGGTCGCGCGTGATCGCTTGGAGTTAATGGCCCGTGTCGATCCGCTCACGCAGGCGTTCAACCGGCACGCCTTCCACTCGCTGCTCGACCGCGAAGAGGCCGGCGCAGGGCCGGATGCGGCCGGTTGCGTCGTCGTCCTTGACATCGACAATCTCAAACCGATCAACGACTCGCACGGCCACGCCGCCGGCGACGAAGCACTCCGCGCCGTCGCGCACGCCGTCCGCACACTCGTCCGCGCCGACGACATGCTGTTCCGTTGGGGCGGCGACGAGTTTCTGCTCCTGCTTTTCAACCTACCTGCCGCCGAAGCACGGCTACGCTTGAGCACGCTGAATGAAAAGCTCGTGGCCACGCAACTGCGCCATGCAATTGCGCCGGTCAGCATCAGCGTCTCACACGGTCTCGCCAGCTTTGCCACGCTCACCGCTTTGCAGTCCGCCATCGAGCAAGCCGACACCGCCATGTACCAGCGCAAGCAGAACTACAAACGACAGGGCCGGCATACCCTCGCCTGAGCCACACGCCCGTATAACGTTGTCGCCGCGCGCAACTCTTGGTAGTCTCTAGCCTCCTGCTTTTGTCCTGATCAAACGTGGAGGTCGAACATGTCCGCGAGTCTCCTGCGGCCTTATCTGCGCCAGCGTGCGCTCTGGTGCGCGTTCGTTATCTGCGCGCTCTACAGTTGTACCAACGCGCAGACGTTGCGCAACGCGGCGCAAGAACGCGCTGTCGCCGCGCGCTTCGCCCCCGTCTTCTATCAAGGTCTCGGCAGCCAGCCGCGCCACGACTACATTACCAACTTCGACTTCGACGGCGACTGGCGCGGCGACAACAACTGGGCGCACGCCGACGACCCACACTTTCCGCAGCAGGCTTACATCTATTACGCCATCAGCGAAACTGCCACGCACCTCTTCATCCACTACGCGGTGTTTCATCCGCGCGACTACAAAGGCGGCGTGACGCGCGGGCGTTTGCTGAGCGACCTCCTCAACGAGACCGTGCAACGCAGCAGCAAGTATGATCCGACGGGACTGGCCGACAAGGCGACCGTGGCCCACGAGAACGACATGGAGGGCTGCCTCGTCGTCGTCGCCAAACAGGGCGATGATCTCGCCCGCGCCCACGTGGTTTACATCGAGACAGTGGCCCACAACCATTTTCTGAAGTACACCGTGAGCGCAGGCGACGCGAACGTCGTCGGCCTCGACGGCCAGCATCCACTGTTATACGTCGAGGCGAAAGGGCACGGCATCGGTGCGTATCGCGCAACCGGCAAGCACGATGCGCAAAAGGGCCTCTTGCGTTATAGCTACGAGGGTCGGGCGGACGCGCCCGCACTGCATGGGGAAACGGTGAGCTACGATCTCCTGCCGCTGCTTACCACGCTCTGGCCGCGAGCGCAGCATGGCGTGGACAACACTTATGGCTTGGCCTTCGATTACAAGCAGGTACCCGTCACGGTCGCGCTCGCCGGCGGGCGGACGCAGGCGCGACAGGTAAAGCTCGGTAAGGTCGGCACGGCCTTCCGGGGCCGCATCGGTGGGCATAACATCGCCCGCCCGCCGTGGGGCTGGTTTGATATCAGCGAGCGGCAAGAGCCGCGCGGCATGTGGTTCTTTGATCCCGCGCGTACCGTTAAACGGCACTTCAATTTGGGCGACGACTTCTCCATCGCTTACGTGTGGCAACCGTTTCTTGGCGTCGGAACGACGAAGTAAGCGTATGACTGAGACGGCGGACGTAGTTATCATCGGCAGCGGCATCGTCGGGTCAAGCGTGGCTTATCATCTGGCGGAAGCCGGTTGCCCGAACGTGCTGGTCGTCGAGCGCGAGGCGCATCAGGGCCAAGGCTCGACGGGCAAGAGCATGGGCGGCGTGCGGGCGCAATTCGCCACGCCCGTCAACATCCAGATGTCGCGCTACTCGATCGATTTCTTCGCGCAGTTTGATGAAACCGTCGGCCACCCCGCCGACTATCGCCCGCACGGTTATCTCTTCGTCGCCACGAGCGAGCGCCATCTTGCTTATCTGCAAGCGAATCATGCACGACAGGCCGCGCATGGCGTCGATAACGTCTCGTTTGTGTCGCGCGCCGACATCATCGAGATAGTGCCGCAACTGCGCACGGACGACATCGTGGGCGGCACGTTCTGCCCGACCGACGGCTTCGTCGATCCGCATAGCGTGATGATGGGCTTCATGCTGCGCGCACGCGAGCGCGGCGTGCGCCTGTGGCTCGACACCGCTGTCACAGGGATTGAAACTGAAGGCGGACAGGTGACGAGTGTTGTCACCACGCGCGGGCGCATCGCGACGCGCAATGTGGTGAACGCGGCCGGGCCTTGGGCGGCGGCAGTGGCGCGTATGGCCGGCGCAGCGCTGCCCGTCGAGCCGTTGCGCCGCCAACTCGTGCCGACCGAGCCGTTCGACAAATTGCCCGCGCGCTTCCCGATGGTGATCGACATGGCCACCGGCTTTCACTTCCGCCGCGAGGCCCAGCGCATCCTGCTCGCGTGGAATGACCCCGATGAGACGCCCAGCTTCAAGACGGAATTTGATCCCGCCTTCGTCGAAAAGATTCTGACCCGCGCCGCCGCGCGTGTGCCTTGCCTGGCGGAAGCGCAGGTGAACGCGGGCCGCGCGTGGGCCGGTCTCTACGAGATGACGCCGGATCATCACGCCATCATCGGCCCCGCCCCCGACGTGCACGGGCTTTATTTCGCCAACGGCTTCAGCGGCCACGGCGTTATGCACTCGCCCGCGACGGGCCGTGTCATGGCAGAACTAATCCTCAACGGCCACGCCAGCCTGCTCGACATTACCCCACTCGGCGTCGAGAGATTCACGACGGGCCAGTTGCTGCACGAAACGGCGCTGCTCTGAATTTAGCTAGAACTTTTTGCTGCCCGCGTCGTTGAGCAATGAACTTGTGCTTACAGCGCGCGGGAATCAGCTTGCCAAATACGCGCCGCCGCCGTATCTTCAGGGCATAAGTTAGTCAGCAGGTGATTACGATGTTACTCATGTTACGCATCTTCATGGCCTAAGTTAGAGGCCAACCGCAGCGCCGGGGCAGTCCGCCTCGTTCTCTCTTTCATTTCCAATTTTGGAAAGCGGCTAGCCGACCGTACAGGGTCGGCGGGAGTGTATTGACATGACTAGTCTGGGTATCTCTGTCCGCCATTTACAAAAATATTTCCATAAGCGTAAAGGCTTCCTGCGCCTGCGGGCCACGTCGGTGCATGCGCTCAAGGACGTGTCGTTCGAGGTCGCGTTGGGCGAGACCTACGGATTGCTCGGGCCGAACGGGTCGGGCAAGTCAACGCTGATCCGCGTGCTTGCGACGTTGCTCACGCCCGATGGCGGCGAGGTGCGGATTCTTGGCCATCAATTGCCCGGCGGGGAACAGTTGATCCGGCAGCAGATCGGGCGCGTCAGCGTGGACGCCGCGTTCTACAAAAAACTGTCGGCGCGCGAGAACCTGTTGTACTCGGCCTATCTCTACGGTCTCGATGGGCGCGCGGCCGAACGGCGCGCGTTGGCGATTCTCGAACAGCTTGGATTAGAGGGCGAGCGGTTCACCGATCCGCTCGAAGAGCTGAGTCGCGGCCTGCAACAGAAGGTGGCCATCACCCGCGCGCTCTTGATCAATCCGCCGCTTTTGTTGCTCGACGAGCCGACGACCGGACTTGATCCGAAGAGCAAACGCGACGTGCAGACGTTCCTCGAAGAGTTGCGCCGCACAGAGGGCACGACGATCCTTTTGACCTCGCACGACATGGCCGAGACCGAACGACTCTGCGCTCGCATCGGCTTCCTCGCCAAAGGTAGTTTGATCGCGGAAGGTACGGCCGCCGAGTTGAAACAAAAGGCCGGCGCGGCGTCGCTCGATGATGCTTTCATCGCGCTCGCGGGCGAGTCGTTGGAGGATGGGGCGAATGGGAAAGCGGCGGCGGCGCGCGAACAGGCCAAACCAGCGGCGACGGCCGGCGCAACGACAATGCCGGAGGCGGGCGCGCCAGAGTTGATGGAGTAAACGTGATGGAACAGGTAGTCAGACAAGCTTACGCGTTCTTCTTCCGCGATTATCATTTGACGCGGCGCTACATGTCATGGGTCGTCGTCTTCACGTTCTACGCCGTGGTGAACTCGGCCACGATTGCGTTCATCGGCGTCGCGGCGCATGACCGGCGGTTGACGCTGACGCTCCTGATCGGCGTGCTGCTCTGGGGTTTTCTCTCCGTGCTCTTTAATGAGATCGCCAACTCGATCACGTATGAGCGTTGGGAGGGCACGCTCGAATACACGTTCATGGCTCCCGTCTCGCGGCTCGTACATTTGCTGGGCGTGAGTCTGTTCGCCGTGGGCTACAGCATCGTGCGCATGATCGTCGTGTTGGTGGGCTTGTGGCTGCTGATCGATCTCAAGCTGAGCGGCGCGAACGTGGCGGGGCTGGCGGTCGTGCTGACGGTGAGCAGTCTGGCGTTTATCGGCTTGGGCTTGATGGCGGCGACGCTGCCGGTCTTTAGCCCGGAGCGTGGGGCGGAGGCGACGAACATTTTTCAGGGCATCCTGCTGCTCGTCTCAGGCGTGTACTATCCGGTCGCAGTGCTGCCGCGTTGGCTGCAACCGCTCGCTTACGCTTCGCCCGCGACTTACGCGCTCACGGCCTGTCGCAAGTTGATCGGCATCGAAGGCGACGGCGTGAATGTAGAGCAACTGCACGGCGCACCGCTCACGGCCGTACTGCCGGAACTAATGGTGCTGCTCGTTATGGGCGTCGTGCTAATCCCGTTCGGCCTCTTCGTCTTTGGGCGTGTGGAGCAATGGGCCAAGCGGACGGGTAAGTTGAAGCGGACGGGCTGAAGCGGACTAACACTGCTGGCCCACCGGGCGAGCGATAACAGACGCAAGTAGGCCGCGGAGAACGTTGCTAGCGTACTCCGCGGCCTGGATGTTGCCGCATGGCTAGGGCGTGACCAAGCCCTTCTTGATGTTGCGCTGCCACGCTTCGTAGTTGCGGACACGACGTTTGGCCTGCTTGCGTGTCAGTTTCATCGTGTGGGCCACGAAATCAATGCGATCGGCGCGGTCTTGCTTTTTATCATACGGGTTGCCCTGGGCCCGCAGATAGATTTCGTAAGCGCGCGACCATTCTTCTTTCACTTCCGGCGTCGCCAATGCGCCACGCAATTTCGGCATACTGTTACTCTCCCTGCAAACGTTTAGTTAGCTAGTAGCGAACTGTATTTTACACCCATTACAACTTTTCTTCCCGTCCGGCGCGGTTTACTTTCGCACCTGCGCGCTCTGCTTTAGTCTGGCGCGAGCATGGTGACGGCCCCGTCAACGACGCGCGCCAGATATGCGCCCGCGCGCATGACCCACGCGACCCGATGACCGTTCCGGGCCAACGTGGCCCACTCGCTCGCCTTCTGCGGATTCTGTTCGACCAGCACCGCCTCATTCGCGAGTTCGACGTAGCGCAGACCCGAACGCGCATACTTGCGCACGCCGCGCCCGCCGCCGAATAATTTCTCGAACGCGACGAGGATGCGCCCCGGTGTCAACTCGGCGGCCGCTTCGTCGTCGCGTTTGGCTCGTTCGTTCGTCACAGGTTTGCTTCCGGCGCGCAGGTCGCTACGCTGCTTTGTTCGGCCAATAAGCGCGCGACCAGTTCCAGCAAGTCTTTGGTGTGATATGGCTTGCTGATGAAAGCATCGAAGCCGGCGGCGAGCGCACGCTGTCTGTCCTGTTCGGCAGCGTAGGCAGTGATGGCGATGCAGGGCAGCCGGCGTGTACGCTCGTCGGCGCGCAACTCGCGGAGCGCTCCCCAACCGTCGAGTTGCGGCATCGAGATGTCGATCAGCACGAGCGCGAACGGGGCTGCTCGCGCCGCTGCGACGCACTCGTGCCCGTTGCGCGTCTCGTGTACGGCGTGCCCCGCCATCTCCAACGTGAGCCGCAATAGCTCACGGTTATCGTCGTAATCGTCTGCGATCAAGATACTGGCTGGCGGCATGTGTTGTCGGGTAGCGATGAAATGAATGGCCCGCTCGACGGCATAACGCACGATGGCTGATGGCCATAAAGTTTCTGCGCGCTGGCTTCGCGCGCCCTTATAACTTAGCAGCGCGGCGGGTGTCAAACATAAGCGCGGCCTCTACGGCGGCGCTCACTTCAACACTTCAAACTCGTAATAGATGGTCTTGCCGCGAATGACGTAGCAGAGGTACGACTCCCAGAAGCGGCGGATGAAGCGCAACGCCGGATAGCGGTTGCAACTGTTGACGAGCAACTCGAAGCCGAGCGCCCGCCAGAGCTTCAGCATGGTCACGCGGATCAGGCGCGGGCGCAGGCGCACGTTGCTGTAGAAATCGAAGTCGGGCCGCTGGCCTGTGAAGTAAGCGAACGATTCGGTCGTGAGATGATGCTTGTGCGTCGGGTCGGTGTAAGACGCGATGTCGGAATAGTGCGGCGTGTCGAGGCGAATGAGCGCGCCGGGGCGGGCGATGCGGTGCAGTTCGGCGATGACCGCGAGCACATTGTCCAGATGTTCGATCACTTGATTGGCGATAATCAGATCGAACTCGTTGTCGGGGAACGGATAGGGCACGCGGTCGAGATCGTGGATCACGTCGGCGGCGGTGCGCGGGTTGTTGTCAAGCCCGATTGCGCCCGGCGTCTTATGTTTGCCGCAGCCGATGTCGAGAACCTTGCGGGGGGAAACTGCCGGCGCACTTGTCACATTTATCTCCACTTTGCAGTTTGCGCGCAAAGTTCAAAGCGGCAAGGGCCTTTCTTCGTACTCGCCGTGTTAGCGCGCTCCCGTCGCCCTCACATCGGCGGCGACTGCAATTTGTCTCTAGCTTCCTTGGCCTCACGATACGCGCCGTTCGCTACATCACCCAACCCAAGCGCCGCGTCAAATTCTTGCAACGCTTCGGCGCGCCGATCAAGAAAGGCGAGAATGTGCCCCATCGCCGTGTGCGCGCGCGAGGCGAGCGCGCGGTCGGAGTCGTTATCGAGCGCGGCATGTTCGACGGCGAAGCGGTAGTTGGCGAGCGCACGCCCCAGTCGCTCGCCACGCAAAGCCTCGTCGAACGTCTCCTGCGCGGAACTGCTCGCCACCTGCGCGAGCGCGAAGAAAACGCGCGGCTCGCTTTGATACTCCTGCATCAACGTCTTCAAGCGCGTCTCCGCTTCATCATATTTTTTCACTCGCAGCAACGCGTTCGCGTCGTCGAGACTTTTGACCAGCAGGGCGCGGCGAGCCAACGCCGGCTCGCTCTCGCCGGCCGTGAGCGCCGCCGCCCGTTGCTGCGCCTGCTGCCGGGCGACGACTGCCCGCGCCCGCGCTGCCGCATATTCCGCCGGCCGCCGCCCCTCGCGCGCCACGTCGAAGTTTGTGATCATGTCACCGAACAGATCGCCCACGTCGAAGCCGGCCAATTCTTGATCGCGCAACTGCTCGGCGAAGTAGAACGCCAGCACCGCGCCGCGCTCGTAGGCGTCGGCGAGTTGCGCCGTCCGCTCGTCCTCGACCGCCGTCCGCGCCATTTGCAACTCCTGCGTGATCTGCGCACGCTCGCTCTCGTTGGCCTTTTGCAGCCGCGCGCTCGTCTCCTGCGTCAAAGTTTGCAGCCGCGCCGACGCGCTCATCTGCACATCCGTCGCGGCGACGAGCGAGCGCGTGACCGGCGTGAACACGTCATCGCGGCGCGGGCCTGTGCTCTCGATGAATCGTTCCCGCTCCTCATCTTGTTTGGCTTCGCTTGCGCCGTTCTGCGCTGGTGTGTTCGCTTGTGCGCTGGCCGCCGGTGCGGACAGGCCGCCGAGCAGTGTGCGCAAGTCGGCGCGGCGCGCGGCGATAGCGCGGTTGTTGCGCAGCACGAGCGGATCGATCAGGAATTGCAGATAGGCGCGGCGCAGGTCGGCGGCGCGCGAATCGCCGCCTAACGGGATGACCAGAAAATAATCGTCGCGCACGACGCGCAGGTTGACCGCACCGGGCGCGGCGAGTAGATCAGGCACGACGACAAAGCGCCGCTCGCGTTCGCGCAAGGTGAACTTGACGCCCTGCCGCTTCTGCGCGGCCGTCGGGTTCGTGAGCGCAACCTTTTCCACCACGCTCGTCGTGGGGCGCGTATGTAAAAAGGCAAGCGTGGCGCGCACCGTCTCGGCGGTCAGCGGGCGCAAACTATCGCCAGCCGCTTGATACTGTCTGAAGTAGCCGGCCATGCGCGCCTCTATGCCGGACTTGCGATAAAACTCGCGCACGAGCGGCGCGAAGTCGAGCACGTCCAAGACGCCGGGGAAGAGATCGTCCGTGCGCGCGGGCGCGGCAAACTCCGGCGCGGGCCCCAACGCGAACGCGAGCGAGACGTAGCGCGCCGATTCCGCCGCCGCAGTGGCCTGGCCCGGTAGTTTAGTCAACTCGTAGAAGCGTTGCAGGCGGCGTTGTAATTCCGGCTCGAGCGTCGCTTGCGCTTGGCGCAACTGCGCGCGGAAGGCGGTTGGCGCTTTGCCCGGTGTCGGCTCGAACCCGGCCGCGTCGAGCGCCGCGAGCACAATGATCAGCCGCTCGTCGGGCGCGAATTCTACGCCGTACCCGGACAGATCGAACACCCCTGCGCGCGGCTGGCGCGCGGGCGCAACGGGCGGCGGCGAACCGGTAGCGGGTCGCGCCGGTGCGGCCGTTGTTGGTTTGTTGCCTTGGGCCGGCGTTCGTGTCGGGGCGAGCAAAAGCACGGCGACGGCGATGCAAAGATATTTGGCCATGAGTTATGAACAATAAAACGGCTTGCTGTGGCGGAAGCGAATAAGTGATGAAGCGCGGGCCGCAAAAGTTGTCCGCCCGATTAACCGGCAACAGTGGCCTCGGTGGCCCTAGCGTTGGCGGGCGTATGCACGCTAACGCCCTGCCTGCTTCTTTAAGCCACCTTCCGTCCGCAGCCTGCGTGCGGCGCGCAACAGATGCAAGGTTACAGGATAGGCCAGCAGCGAACAAACAACCGCGAGGCAGAGGCCGCCGACGGCGAACGGCAACAGGATGTCCCAACCGTGCGTGAACAACTCGTGCCAGTAAGCGGCGGTTAACGGGTGCGAATCTTTGAGCAAGGCCAGGCCGCCGCGCGGCAGATGCGCGGGCCGGCCCAGCAACCGTGCGCCCAGGCCATAAGACGCGAAGGTGATGGGCACGAGCGTCAGGAACGGATTATTGATAAACGTGCCGGTGTAGATGGCGAGTTTATTGAAGCGAAAGAGGAACGCGATGAGCGTGGCTAGGAGCGTGTGCAGGCCGAGGAACGGCGAGAAAGCGATGAAGACGCCGACGGCAAAAGCAAGCGCCGTCCGTTCGGGCGGATCGTCCAGCGCGAGCAGACGGCGAAACGTGGCGCGAAACATAAAAAGCAGTGACGAGTCTATAGAGTCCAGAGAGTCATGCGAGTCAAAAGAAATTGTCTGTTGACTCGCATGACTCTCCGGACTCCGCACTCTCTGGACTTCTTAGCACTGCTTTATTTGAAGCTGTTGAGCCCGGTCGCCTCGTCCTCGTACACGTCGAAGACCGTGAGCAGTTTGGTGATGGCGAGCAAGTCTTGAATCTTCTGCGTCAGGTTGAGTAGCTTTAACTGGCCGCCATCACGATTGATCGTCGTGAAGCTGGAGACCAGTTCGCCGATACCGCTCGAATCGACGTAGCCCACCTGCGCCAGATTCAAGAGGATTTTCTTTTTGCCCTCTTCCATGAGCCGCCGGATCGCGCCGCGCAGGGCCACGCTGCCCTCGCCAATCGTAATCTTGCCGCCGAGGTCAAGCACGGTCACGTCGCCGGCTTGCCGTTCGGAAATGTTCAGTTCAGCCATTGCGGGAAGTCTCCTTCGGAAAGTGTACAGTTGTCAGCTTTGAGTTTTCAGTTTTCAGTCGCCAGCCGAAAGCTGCAAACCGAAAACTGACAATTGAAAACTCTTATTTCTTCTTCGTCATACGCACGACCGTGCCGCCTTCGGGATGCCGCGCCCACTCGACTTCGTCCATGAAGGAACGCATGAAGAGGATGCCGCGCCCCGATGCCTTCAGCAGATTCTGCGGGTCGGTCGGATCAGCCACCTGGGCCGGATCGAACCCTTGGCCGCGGTCGCGCACCGTCACCACCAATTGCGCGCCCGTCGCGGCGAACATGATCTCGACCGGCACATTCGCGTCTTGCTTGTTACCGTGCAGCACGGCGTTGGTGACGGCCTCGCGCATGGCCATGTCCAGCCCGTAGGCGGCCTCTTCGCTCAAGCCCAAGCGCCGGGCGACCGCTTCGGCCGCCTCTGCGGCCGCGGCAATTGACTCGACGCGGCTGGGCAGCAACAGTTCTGTCGTTTCATCCGTCACAGTCGCAACGCGCGCACGTGGCGGCCCAACCCGCGCGCTTCGGTCAGGCCCGGCTTATACGGCCCCGGTCAATCCTGTAAGTTAAAGCCTGCACGATGTAACACGCGCGCCGCGCGACTGTCAAGAACTGTCAGGCCGGCCGTTGGCCGTCGGCAACTGTTCGTTGTCTGCGTGCTGTTGCGGCCCGCTGAAGATACCGTTGCCCAACTGACCGCGAACAATCTTTTGCTTTAAGATAGGCGGATGAAGATTCAGCCGGCCCGGCGCGTGCGCGGGGACTTGCGCATGCCGGGCGACAAATCGATCTCGCATCGCGCGGCCCTGCTGGCCGCACTCTGCGTGGACGAACCGGTGCGCATCGAAAACTTTTCGACGAGCGCCGACTGCGCGGCGACGCTCGCCTGTCTGCAACAACTGGGCGTGACCGTCACACGAAAGGACACGACCATCGAGATCGCGGGCGCGGGGTTACGTGCGCCCGCCGCGCCGCTCGATTGTGGTAACAGCGGCACGACGATGCGCCTGCTCGCCGGACTGCTCGCTGGCCAAGCGTTCACTGCGACGCTCACAGGCGACGAATCATTGCACACACGTCCGATGCGCCGCATCATCGAACCGCTCACCCTGATGGGCGCGCGCATTGCGGCCCACGCCGAAGATCGCGCGCCGCTCGTCGTCGCCGGGCAACAACCGCTCCGCGCAATCGTTTACGCGCCGCCGGTCGCCAGCGCGCAGGTCAAGTCGTGCGTCCTGCTCGCTGGTCTCAACGCCGCCGGCCGCACAGAGTTGATCGAACGCACGCCGACCCGCGATCACACAGAGCGTCTGCTGCGCTGGTTCGGCGTCGCAGTGGAGACAACGCAAACAAAGCTTGCTGGTGCGGGCGCGCAAACAATCTCGCTCGCCGGCCCCGCGCGCGTGGCGGCGCGCGCCTGCCACGTGCCCGGCGATATCTCCGCGGCCGCGTTCTTCCTCGTCGCGGCGGCACTCTTGCCCGGCTCTGATTTAATTATTCGCGCGGTCGGGCTGAACCCGACGCGCACGCAGTTGCTCGCCACCCTCGACAGGCTCGGCGCACAGGTGGAGATAGCAGATGTACGTGTGCAGGCGCACGAACCGGTGGGTGACGTGCGCGTGCGCGGCGGTCTCGCCAGTCCACGCGCCGGCGCAAACGTCTTGCGTGGCAGCGTGATCGCAGGGCTGATTGATGAGTTGCCGATCCTCTGCGTGCTCGGCACGCAACTCGCGGGCGGGTTAACGATTCAGGATGCGGGCGAGTTGCGCGTGAAAGAGACAGATCGCATCAGCGCGATGCGCTCGAATCTGCGCGCCCTCGGCGCAGAGGTCGAAGAATATGCGGACGGCCTCAGCATCAAGGGGCCAGTGCAACTCACGGGCGCAAGGCTCGACGCGCACGGCGATCATCGCATCGCCATGGCCTGCGCCGTCGCCGCGCTGATCGCGCGTGGCGAGTCGGAGATCGTCGGCGCGGACTGCGTCGCCGTCTCGTTCCCCGAATTCTTCCCGCTGTTGGCCTCAGTGCTTGAAAGATAACGATTATGCAACCGGCGCGCATCATCATCATCGGCTTCATGGCTGCGGGCAAGACGACAGTCGCGCGTGCGCTCGCGCGTCAACTGACGGAGGCAGTCATCGATCTGGACGACTCGATCACGAAAATCGAAGGGCGCACACCGCAACAGTTGATCGCCGAAGCGGGCGAAGCGGCTTTCCGCGCGGCCGAGACGCGCGCCTTGGACACAGCTTTGCGTTACGGAACGGCGCGCATTATCGCGCTCGGCGGCGGCGCGTGGCCGGTCGCGGATAATCGCGCGCTCATCGCGCAATATGATTGCATCACGGTCTGGCTCGACGCGCCCTTTGAGTTATGCTGGCAGCGTATCGTGCATGATGATACCGTGCGCCCGCTGGCGCGCGACCCGGCCGCAGCCCGCGCGCGTTATGATGAGCGGCGCAGGTATTATCAACTCGCCCAGCACCGTGTCAGCGCCGCCCAGAGCGTGGATGAGATCGCGGCGGAGATTTTGACGGGACTTGCAGAGACACAGAGGACAGGCGAGGATAGGTAAACATGATTAAGCTACAGATGAGAGTTAAGGGTATTGCGGGCGGCGAAGCGACGCTGGAAGTCCGGCACGTTGCAGGCGGCGATCACGCTCTGGCGGCGGACGGCGGGCGGAAGCTGTGGTTGAAACCGGCCTAAAGCGAAGGCGCTCTCGAATGAGCGCCAACGACGAGCCACCAGCGAGCCCGTTTCTGCTTCGGTGAACAGCAGCGTCGTCTCCGGCAAGCACCCCACCAGTTCGACCCAGAACTCGTTGCATGCGCCAACGCGCATGCCTTGTTTCGTTTCCAACAGTGCGCCCAACAGTTTACCGTAAACCTCGCCGGCACAGTGAAACAACAATGTTCGGCCTGCAACATCCGGCGCGCGTTCGTCCGCGCTTTCCGGTTGCTCGACGATCATTGGTAACGCACCCGCCAATCCAGGGCACGGAAGGCCAAGCTCTTGCGCTAAGGCTTGGGTTAAGGCTGGCGATAGACCATGCCATCTCGTGCGCCAGCGCGGAGCGCGAGCCTCTGCCGCATTGTCCGGGGCGGCGTGGGCCAGCAGCCGTCGGCCCTGCGTCCACACGACGCGCCGCGCCTGTCCGCCCAAGAGAAAAGTCGTGCCGGTTGGCGCGAACGACTCCAGCGCGCCGACGCGCCGGCCGGTGATGTCGTCAATGACTTCAACCGCTGCGCGCCCGCTGTCTGCCAGATTGCTGTACAGCGTGCGCTCTTCATAGAGCTGCTGCCACTGCGGGCCGGGGCGCAACGCACTGCCCCGCGCCGGCAAGAAGAAGCCCGTGGCGATCAGATGATCTACAATCTGCGCGTACTGCTGCTCGTCCAGCAATGGCTCGCCCTGCGGTGAAGCGAAGAGTTGATAAGCATGTGCCGGCTCAAGCTCGCCGTGACGCGTTTGTTTGAGGTAAGAGCAGAGTTGCTGGACGACGACGGAGGGGCGAAACACACCGCCGCTCTCAGAGCGCAGCAACGCGCCGGCAGCAGTGTTGTCCGTGCCGCTTGCGTTGCGTGCGGCGCGCAGGAAGACGCGAAAGAGCGCCTGCTCTGTCGGCGTGCGATAGAAGCACGCGACCGACGTGCGCGTGGTGCGCCGGTTGCCGCGGCCGAGTCGTTGCAAAAACGAGCCGAAGTTGTCGGGTGGGCCAACGAGCAGAATCAAATCTACATCGCCGATGTCTATGCCGAGCTCGAGCGTCGCCGTGGCAAAACACAAGGCGGCCCCGGTGCGCGCAAACTTTTCTTCCACTGCGTGCCGCACGCGGGCGCTCAGGCTCGCATGATGCACCAACACCTCGTCGCCGAAAGGTGCGCTGCCGCGTAACAGGTAAGCCCATTCTTCGCATTCCGCGCGGCGCTGGCAAAAGGCCAGCACCTTTTTGCAGCCACGCTCCTGTAATGTGGCAAAGAGTTGGCGCAGCGACTGTGGGCCGGTCAAAGGCAGGAGTTCGGCGTCAAGCGCGCGTTGCCCTGTGAGTTGAATTGAGACGGGATTGATGAAGTAACGCGCGGCGACGCTGGCGGGATCGGGCAGGGTGGCCGACAAGGCGCAGAATTGCACTTCTTCGTTTGCGGCATCGCCGCGTGCGCAGGCGAAAGCGCGGACGCGCCGGAGACGGTTGAGCAGAATGCGTAACTGGTCGCCGCGCGGCGTGTCGTCGTAAAGATGCAGTTCGTCCAACACTACGGCGCGCACATCGCACAGCAGACGCGGTCTGTTCGCCAACAGCGAATCCAGCGATTCGGGCGTCGTGATGAGAAACTCCGGCGGGCGCGCCGGGTTGAGCGCGGGTTCGTCGCCGGTTTTGACGGCCATGCTGATCGCCAGTTTCCTGAGCGGCTCGGCCAGACGCCGCGCCATGTCGCGCGCCAACGCCCGCGTTGGCACCACGTATAAAACGCGCGCCCTCTTCACGAAGCAGGCGGCAGGAGCAGTCGGCAGGAAAAGCAAGTCGCTCTTACCTGCTTTCTGCTTGATTGGCTTTATTTGCTTTGCTGGTCGCTGTGAGTTTTCCGTCTGTCGCTGTTGCAGGTAGCATTCCAGCATCGGCGCTAAAGCCGCCTCAGTCTTGCCGCTGGCCGTCGCTGCCGCCAGAACACAATTGCGCCCGGCCAGCAAAGGCTCTATCGCCCGCGCCTGAATTTCCGTCAGACGCCCGAAACGAGCCAGCATGGCGTCGAATGTGTGCGGCAGCCTCTCCATCTTTATTCAGGAAGCAGGAGTGTTCAGGAGGCAGGACGCAGGAAAAGCAATTCGGTCTTACCTACTACCTGCCCCTGCCTCCTGCCCCTGCCGCCTACCTCCTGCTCCTATCCGTTCAGCAGCGCCCTGCGTAGTTCGGCGACGGCTTGCGGGGCGTGGTAGTCCTTGTGCGCGTAGCACAGGTCGAAGATTTCGATGGCGAGCCGAATCACCTGTCGCAGGTTGATGAGATTGCTGTCCAAGCATTCAAGCAAGCCTTGCGCGACATCGAGCAACTGTTCGCTATGCTGATAAGCGTAAGCCTGCCGATGCAGGACGTGGAGCCGCGCCATCAATTCGTCGAGCGCGGCGGGCGGCAGGTATTTATTCAAAGCCAGCACTTGCTCTTCGCCTAGCCAGCGGCGGTAATCGAACGTGTTCGCGGAAGGCGTGACGGCAAAGAGCAACAACAAGTGGCTGCGCTCGGTCAAACGAAAAGGATGCGCGCGATACTGGTGTTGCAAGTCGCTTTCGCTGATGCGCCCACGCGCGCCGAGGGCAGTGTAGATCAGCGCTTTGAAAAAGTTGTCGGCGCGCTCCTGACTGCGTTGCGTGAGCAGGCTGTAATGTTCGGATTCGTCAATGAAGACGGCCAACCCGGCGTAACCCGCTTGCGTCGCCAACCAGCCCCAACCGTTGAGCAGGTAGCAATATTGATCCGCCGCCGTGGTCATCTGCGAAAGCGCAGGCAGCGGAAACTCTTTGCTCTTGATCGCCGCCACATCGCGCACGGATTTGATGAAGACCTTCTCGCCGGACATCCAATCGAGCAACAAGTCCAACGCCTCGCCCGGCCGCGCGCGCATCAGCGCATAGTTGTGCAAGGCAGAGGCGAAGAACGTCCCGCGCAAAGTGTCTTGTAAGGTCGAATAGTTCGGCTGCGCGATGAGGCGTTCCAACAAAGGCGCGAGGCCGATTTCGGTTGCCTGCGGATAACGAAGCGAGCGCATCAACGAATGATAGATGCGTTGCGGGCGATTGGGCGGGACTTCGCGCAAGTCAAGACTGGTCGTCGCCACCACGAAGTTCTGCGCGAGAGCTTCCTGCGCAGCCAACTCGAAGAAGTGGCTTTTGCCCGCGCCGTACTCGCCGAGGATGATGCGGACATCGCCGCCGCTCTGCTGCACTTCACTGAAAGCGCGCTGTAGGCTGGCGCGCTCTGCTTCGAGGCCGACGCTCAACTCGCGGATGCGCCGGGTCGGCACGATGCCATACCGCAAAGCCTCAATCGTGCGCCGCGCTTCGAGTCGCTCCGTTTCCGCGGGCGTGAACACTCTTTCAGGCCGCGGCGCGGATGGTTGACTGGCGCGATGATTGGTTGCAGCCGCGCCCTCGGCAGGCTGCAACATTGAAAGCATGTTGCTCTCGACCACCGTGCGGATGCCGTTGTCGAAGCGCACGACAGACTGGCGCGCGACGTTGCGCAATTCCAACACCTGCCCGCGCCCGAAGAGTGGGTGATTAACGATAGCTCCGACCATAGTGCCTAGTCCGTTGTCCGTCGCCCGTTGTCAGTTGTAGAAGCGAAGGCCAATGAGTACGCTGATAACTAACAACGGACAACTGCCTCAGTATTCTCCTGATTCGCTCCGTCCCAACTGCTCTGTGACATCGCGCAGCACGCCGTGCAAGTTCTCTTCTTCGTAAGGACGCTCGCCCGCGACGCGCTGTTCGGTGAGCATGGTGATCAGAGACTTGACGAAGTGGCGGCGATGGCTGGTCGAGAGCAGCGCCGCGCAGCTTGCCGCGAGGCCCTCAATGTTGCGCGTTTGCAAGTCGCGGTCGAACTTCATCTGGTAAGCCGTTTCGCACACGTCAACCAGCTTCGCGCCGATCAGGCGCAGCAACTCTTCGCCCGGATAATCGAGATGGTCGAGACTGATTTGCACGCTGAACGGATTCTGGCGCGAGAATTTCACCTTGGCGCTGATGCGCTGGCTCAAAGCTTCGTACTGCGGCGCGATGTTGGTGACGAAGTACGGCGGGACGGCATAGACGAACAGCGACGACGGCAGGCTTTCCCCCGCGCACCGGTCAATCACTTCGCGCAGGTTATCGCACGCGATCTTTTCCGTGTGCGCCGAGCCGATGCTCACCATGCGGTCGCCTTCATCGAAGAGCAGCACGAGACCACTGTAGCCGAGTTCGTGAACGAGTTGGGCCAGCGAGCGCAGCATCTTGAAGGCTACCGACCGATCAAGTTTCTCCGTGATGCTGAACGCGCGCACATCTTTGAGCGCGATGCTCTCGCCGCGCAGCCACGCGCCGAGCAAGCGCTTGTGCTCTTCGTTCTCTTCCGCGACCGCTTGCAAGTAGTAATAAATGGCGTGGCGAAACGAAGGGCTTTCGATTTTGAAATGCAGGATCGTGTCGAGCCACAATTGAACGCGCACGTCCAAGCCGATGCTCGTCTGCGCCTGCTCGACGCCGAGGGTGCGCAAGGTGTGAAAGAAATGATTTTCCAGAAAGGCTTCTAACCCTTGCGTGTCCGCGCTTTCCGCCGCCGGGTCGTGGTAGATGAGATTGCTCGTGACCGCCTGATAGACTTTCAGTTGATTGTCGTAAGGACATTCTTTCGGACTCAGTTCGGTGCGGCTGACGACGTAGCCATGCGTCCAGGCCAGATCGCGCAGGCGATACAGAAAGTGCGATTTGCCGCTGCCGTATTCGCCGACCACCAGCTTGAAACTCGAACCGCCGTCCGGCAAGTAGCCGCGCAGATATTCGTCCTCGAGCGTGCCCAAGAGCGAATCAATGCCGACCGTGTACGCCTCCAACCCGCGCGAAGGCGGAATGCCGGATTCGCCCAGCTTGCGGACGATGTGCTGAGCTTCTCCTTGCGTCAAAGTCATGCTTATTTCTCCGTCGTGAAGTAGAGGTCTTTGATGAACTGCCCTTCGGTCGGGCCGGTGGCTAAGAACATCGCCCGCGCCGTGTCGCTGCCCACGTCAATCGTCGCCGTGCCCAAATTGAGCCGGTGGCCTGCGTGCGTCATCTTTTGCTGGCGGCGCAGTTGCAGCATGTCGTAAGCGAAGTGCGGCTTGGGATAATCACGAAAACTCTGCTTCGAGGGCGACTTGCGGAAGGAGGGCGGCTGGCGCACCAGCACCAGTTCGCGGTAGCAGTCAACGATGCTCAGCCGCGCGCCCGACTGCTTGCCCGTCAACTTGAGGATGCGCCCGTAGGCTTCAAACAACTCGCGCAGCAACTCGTCCAGATCAACCTTGCGCTCGCAGATGTCGCGGCGTGCGCGTTCATAAGCGACGACGACCTGCTCGACGTTCAACTTGATCTTTTTCTCCGTCACCGGCTGGCGCGAGAAAGTCATCTCAACCTGTTTCCGGCGCATGTCAACTTTGATGATGAACAGATCGGCAATCAACTCGCCGGGCGTGCCGGCCAGTTTCAGCCCCTTTTCCTTGAAGGCCTCGCGCAAGTCTCTGGCGAAAGCGAATTCCAACTCGGAAAGTTTTTCATCGGCGACCGCGCGCAATTGCCGGACGATTTTCTGGTAGCCTGCGGGCACGGTCAAATCCGGCGGCGCGTTCTCTAGGGCCGCGCCGGCTTCAGCCAACGCGACAGCATTGCGATGCGGGTCTTTGAGCGCCCGCAAAGCGTTTTCCAAAGGCTTGATGACCGCGCTGCGTAATTTGACCTCGCCCGCCAGCACGCGCCGGACTTCGCCGAGATTGGCGCTGAGAGTTTCAGTGTGAACTGCGCCGGCTGACGCTAACGCGGAACCGCTTTTGTCGCTCATCTATTTTATGCTCCCTGATTTTGCTGCTGCCGCGCGCCGGGCAAGCGCGCACGTGCCGATTGCATTGCCCGGGCCCAGAACAGGACGCAGTTTAAGCTCGAAAGATGCAATGGCACAAACGGATTGGCAGTGCGGCAAGAGGGTCACGGCAAGCTCTCAGGCGCACGCCGGAGGCTTTACTCTTCACGCAAAAGATCAGACATTTCCAGCGAGCGCACAATCCGATCACAGACCGCTACACATACTCGACAAAGGACAGAAGCAATAGCGCGGGGCAGGGTTCAATCAAAAGTTTGGACCTGAGTGAAAGGTGAAGCCGTTTCGACGCCGAATCACGCCGGGCGGCCGCGCGCCGATGGGTTGCTGCGCTGACAGCAACGAACAAGGTGCGCGACATGCTGAGAGGGGGAAACGAAATTGAGTTTGCAGCTTGCGCCATTCGCCTCCTTGACATTGGCGCGTTACGAGTTTCGTTTGCAGGCGCATGCGGAGATGGAACTGCCGGCGCTGCTCGGCTCGGCTCGACTTTGCGCGGTGCGTTCGGCCATGCCTTGAAAGCGATTGCCTGTTCGGTCGCGCATCAAGATTGCCGTAGATGCCTGCTGAGAGATGTCTGCATCTATCCGACTTTCTTCGAGTCGCAGATTGCGGAGGCGCGCAACCTGCTGGGCAAAAACCAGAGCGCGCCGCGACCTTATCGCTTCCAGCCGCCCGTCCCGCCGCTCACGCGGCGGATTTCTCAACAACAGGAAAATAAAGGCGGCGGCGCTAACGCGCCGCACGCCAGCTTCGCGGGCGGGGTATTAACCCCGCCCTTGACCAGAGGGAACATCGTTCCCTCTGGACTCCCATAGTTTCTATTCGGCGACCCCGCAGCAAGCTGACGGGGAATTTAAGATTAAATCAAGAATAGTGTCGCGGTGAACGCCGGTGATTCTTTCGATGGAACGGACAGACGAACCCTCGACTAAAAGATGCAGACATAGCAAAGCCTTTTCGAGCGGCAGATACATGCCGCCAAGTGGTTTATCTTTCGCTTCTTGGAACGTCTTGCGGCAAGCGGCGCAACGGTATCTCTGAGAGCCATAGCGGTCTTTACCGAACTTCTTAGCTTCGATCTGGCAGTTGTGGTAGGTCATGTGAACTCTCCTATTGAGTCCACACAGTGCGAAGCGTATAATAGACCTCTTGCAAAAGTCGGGTTTATTGCAGATGTCACCCGCTAAATCATTGGCTTTTGCACTCGGTCAAGGTGACTTTTGCAAGAGGTCTAATGAACTTGCGTTGTGCGTGTTCAAGTTATCCTGCACCAGCCGGATTTTCTCCGCCTCAAGATACTGCGCGGCCAACGCACGCAGGAACAAAGCATATTCGCGCTTGCGTCGCTGATCGAACACTTGTGCTAGGCGCTTACCCGTCTTTGGTTCGATAGCCGCCAGCAGCGCGCCTGAACCGTTCTTCTCGTATTCATAATGCTCTTTGCGCCCGCTGCCAGCTTTAAGAGCGAGCGCAGGGACCGTTTCGCCGATTAAGAAACATGGGCGTTCGTCGAAACAAACCACCGGAAAACGAGCATCCCAAGGTAATGAGTAAAGCCCCAGGAGGCGCTCCCTCTGCGCTAAAAAGGCAGCATTGATCTGACTGACCGCTGCACCACGTCTTTTTCAGGTGCGGCTGGAGCGAGTTTTTTTTTCAGAATCGCTTTGCCGGCGCTGTGCGAGACCGCTTCGCACAACTGCAACTCGACCGCACGGGCAGCCAACAGACGCAGCCTCCCATGGGCATGTCTTTCGGGCGGAGTCGAACCGGCGAGTGCCGTGATCTTCGCTCGTTGTGCGCCATCAATGCGGACGGGACGGCCACTGCGCGCCGTTGAAGATGGTCTGGAGCGAGACGTGCAAGACCGCCGAAATCGCTTGCGGGTGTTGGCCGCGATGCCGCAAGTCAAGGATACGGGCGCGGGTCTGCGTTCTGGCCCTTGTCGTCCCGCGCCGGATGAGGGTGGTCAAAGCGCGAAGCTCGTTCTTGCGTAGTTTGATCGGTTGTGCGGTTCTGGCCATATGTTCAAAAGATACGGCAAGCGAGCATAGTTATCAATCAACTTGAATTACAGAGTACTGAGCCAGATTTTTCGAGTGGATGACAGTTCACAGTGACATTGCGGGCTAGATCACCATTCCGCACTTTCCATATATCAAGTCTCGGAGTTCTCTTATGACCATCACCGGCTATGCCACGACGGAAGGCACGGCGCGTTATCGCGACCGTTTGCGCGACGTGGCGGCGGAGAATCATTTTCGCTATGAACAGAACTTGTGGCTCTCGTCCATCGGTCTCGGCACGTACTTGGGCCAGCCGGACGAGGAGACGGACAGGCGTTACACGGCAGCGGTCGGGCGCGCCGTCGAGTTGGGCGTGAACGTACTTGACACGGCGGCGAACTATCGCTTCCAGCGCAGCGAGCGCGCCATCGGCGCGGCACTCACACAGTTGTTCGCCGCCGGCAAGTATGCGCGCGACGAAGTGCTGCTCTGCACGAAGGGCGGCTATCTGCCGTTCGACGGCGCGCCGCCGGCCGGACAAGCGGGCGTCAAGGCTTACGTCGAGGAGACGTTCGTACGCACGGGCGTCGCGGAGTTGGCCGACATCGTGGCCGGCAGTCATTGCATGACGCCGAAATATCTCGCGCATCAGATCGAGCAATCGCGGCGCAACCTGCAAGTCGAGACGATTGACGTTTACTACCTCCACAACCCAGAGACGCAAGTGCAAGTCGTCGGCACAGACGAGTTCGAGCGGCGGCTGCGCGCGGCCTTCGTGCAGCTTGAGCAGAGCGTCGGCGAGAATAAGATACGCACTTACGGCGTGGCGACGTGGAACGGCTTCCGCGTGGCCACGGATGCGCGCGGTTATCATGGGCTTGAGCGCATGGTCGAACTAGCGCGCGAGGTGGGCGGGGCGGAGCATCATTTCCGCTTCCTGCAGTTGCCCTTGAATCTCGGCATGCCCGAAGCGTTGACGCAGACGAATCAGAGTTTTCAGGGCGCGGAAGTTTCCCTGCTCGAAGCGGCGCGGGCGCTCGGCGTGACGGTCATGGCCAGCGCGGCGATCTTACAAGGGCGCGTGGCGCGCGATCTGCCCGCGCGCATACGCGAACCGCTCGGCGCGCTGGCCACCGACGCCATGACCGCGCTCCAGTTCACGCGCTCCACACCCGGCGTCACGACCGCGCTCATCGGCATGAGCCAACAGGCGCACATCGCAGAGAATTTGCGCCTCGTGCGCGTCGAGCCGACGCGGATGGAAGATTACGAACGGCTGTTCGCGGCGGACGAGGAATAGCAGGAGAAGCAGATGGCCCAACAAGAGTTCAAATCATTCGCCGACTTCTGGCCTTACTATCTCAACGAACATAGTCAGCCCGCGACCCGCGCGCTCCACGCCGCCGGCACAACCGCCAGCCTTGCGCTGCTCGGCACGCTCATCGCCCGACGCAAATGGGCCTGGCTGCCATTACCCCTCGTCGTCGGCTACGGCGCGGCGTGGATTAGTCACTTCCTGATCGAGCACAACCGGCCCGCCACCTTTCAACACCCGCTCTGGTCTTTCATGGGCGACTACAAAATGCTCGCCCTCATGCTCACCAGTCAACTCGACGCGGAACTCGCGCGGCTGGCAAAGGCTGATCATTGAGTACACGCAACTGCTTGTTAAGGAGGGCACCATGCAATTCGCGCTTACCCACCTCGCGCTTGTTTGCGTGAGCCTCTGCGCCTTACCTCAGAGGCAGACGCCGCCCGCAGTTGCTCAATGTCCGACCATTTATGTTGATTGTCCATCTGCTATTTCTCAGCCCGGCGCGCCGGTGAAGTTCACCGCGATGGTGATCGGCGCACCACCGGAAGGAGTAGGTTTCATCTGGGCTGTAAGCACGGGCACAATCATTAGCGGCCAAGGTACACCGACGATACAGGTTGCGTACAAAAACCCGCAATCTTTAACTGCTACAGTCACGGTCACAGGTCTGCCCACAAGTTGTACCAACAACGCATCCTGCTCGCTGATTGTGTACCCTGCGCCGCCGAGCCGACTCTTCGCACATTACGGCAGACTCAGCCTTGCCGCCGAACAGAAGCAACTCGATCTATTCGCTGATGAACTAGCGACATATCCGGGCGCACAAGGTTACATCATCATCTCGCCCGGCCGCCGCGACGCAGGGCGGACAGCAGGCCAACATGCCAACCGGGCGCGCAGTCGCCTGCTCAATCTGCGTGGCATTGACGCCGGGCGCATCGTGCTGGTTAATGGCCAACCGCGCAAGCAATTGTTAGTTGAGCTTTATGTTGTGCCGGTTGGCGCGACACCGCCATCGCGGACATCGCAGTAATAAGCTCTCATATCAGCCACGTCGCCGATCACGTCTGCCACTTCTTCGCATGTGCCCTCGACGCGCCAGTGCGCGCCGAAGTGATAATCAGAGAAAGCCCTCCCGTCCTCTTACCGCTAGTCTGCTTCTGCCCGCGCGGCGCGCTGCTGGCGTTGCTGATAGAGGAAGGAGACGGCCAGCAAGATTGCGCCGAGCACGATGAAGGAGACGATGCGATAGGCCTTGTCGAGCGAGGCCAGATCGAAGAAGAAGACCTTACACGTCGTCAAGCCCAATAGCGCGAGCGCCAGCACGCGCAGCAGGCGGTTGTGCCGCACGAACCCGTAGCCAAGCAGCGCGCCGCCGTAAACCGCCCACAGCACCGAGAGCGAGAGTTCGCGCGCCAGCCGCAGATCGCGCAGTTGGCCGACGGCCATGGCGGCCCCACCGCGTTGCGCCGCGAAGTAGCCGGTGGTTTCGAGACTGAGCGCGATGAGCGCGAACACGTGGCCGATGATGGTGACGACGGAAACGACACGCGCGGCTTCGGGCGCAATTGTCTCATCGGCGCGGGCGTACAGATGCGCGACGACATAGAGCGCGGCGATGAAGAGCGCGAAGGCGGCGGCCGTTTGATTGAAAAGCAGGGCATGCCACGGCGCGTTGTAGTAGGTCGCGTCCACGAGCAATATCTTCGCGCCCGCGACCGTGAGCAACACGAGCGCACCATACCGCACGGCCGCGCGTCGCAACCGCAGCCCGATGATGAAAGCGGCCGTGCCGTAAAGCGTCCACAGCACGCTGAGCGCGAGTTGTTGTGTGTTCGCCAGCATCGACCCGACGGCGGGGAGCGATGCCGTTACCTGCGCGATGCGCTGGCTGAAGTAGTCGTTAAGATCGACGGTGAGCAGCGCGAGCGCGAGAGCGCTTCCGGCGAGAGCGAAGAGATTGCGCAGGATGTCGCGGTCGTCGTCGTTGACGCGCTCACTGTAGCGGCGATAGAGCCACGTCACCCCGGCGCAGACACCGACGAGCACGGCGCATGAGACGGCGCGTTTGTTCAAGAGCGGCCAAAACGTTGTACCCACGTGATAGCCGTACTCCGGCATGTCCACGCTGAACCAATGCAGAACAGCGACCGTGAAGACCGGCAGCGCGGCGAAGCGCGGCGCGTCCTCTTCGGCGCGCAAGCCCACCCACGTCAGCATCAACGCTTCGACGGCCCAGCCGATAGTCACCCATAGCTGATCGAGTTGAATGGCAACCGCCATCGTCAAGAAGGTAACAGCGGCGGCAACGTAGCTGTAAGTGAGCAGCCGATCCGTGCGATGCCGCTGGCGCGCGATGAAGTAGAGCAGCCCGAAGAAACCGGCGAGCAAGAGCGCGTGCGGGCCTTGCCAGCGGAGCATGGCGGCGGTCAGGCGTTGGTGATCTTCGAGGAGGGCGTAGCTTGTGGCGAAGTAGAGCGTCGCATTCGTCAGGAGGAGCGAGATATCGAACCAGCGCGCCGGGCGCTGCTTGAGCACGTTGTGAATGATGGCGAGCGCGGCGAACATGACGAAGAAAAGCGTTAGGAAGAAGAGTGTCGGCCAGAGTTTCGCATCGCCGTAATATTTTAAGCCCCAACCGGCAAAGAGCAGCCACGTCGCGGCGAACGCGAGATAGTTCAAACTGCGCCAGCGTTTGAAGTAGGCGAGCGCGAGCACGCCCGCATTGAGCAAGGCGACATAGCCGAAGAGGCCGACCTCGTTGTCCACGTTAGTTGAAAGCAACGATGGGGTCATGAAGCCGCCGATGAGACCGAGGACGGCGATGGCGTAAGCATCGTAGCGCGCCGCGAGCAGGACGGCCGTCGCGGTGACGATGGCCATGAGCGCGAACGCGGGTGGCTGACCGAGCAGATGATAGAAGCTGAACGAGGCATAGACGGAGAGATAGAGAATCAGGATGCCACCGCCGGAGAGGACGTAGGCATACGCTTGATAACCGCGCAGGCGCAAACGTTCCGCCAGCGCGAGCAGCGCGCAACCGGCCGCGCCGCCCAATAGCACGCGTCCCGTCGGCCCGATCCACTGATTGTCGAAGGCCAGTTTGAGAAAAAAGGAGACGGCGAGCGTACCCGTGATCATGCCGAGCCAGAGAAACAGTTTGCCCGCGATGAGCGTTTCGAGATCGCCCCACGCTTTGGTGCCGCCGGCCGCCGCAGGCCCGTTGGCCCGCGCGCCGGCCGTTGCCTGCGGGCCGCGCGCGGCCCTGCCGCCCCGCGCCGGCCCCGCGTGCTGTGTGGCGTGCGTCTGCCAGGCAGGTGCATAACCGGCCGCCGGTTCGTTGCTGGTCGCTTCGTGTGTGTCCGTTGTTGCGTGTTCGGCCGCCGTGATGGAGGGCGGCGCGGCCGTTGGGCGGGCGGTCTGTTCCGTCGGCGCATCTGTGACGGAGAATGGCGGCGGCGACACAGCCTCACGTTGCCCGTTGGTTTGAGTTGGACGCGCCGACGGGCTGGCTGGCGTTGCGCCTTGGCCGAACGGGCGCGGCGCGGGCGCGGCCCGCCCGATGCCGAGTTGGCGCTCGATGACGTGCATGCGCGCGGCTTGTTCAGCCAGCATGTGTTCTAGGCGCGCGAGCTGGGTGGCGAGATCGCCGGCACTGTGTTCGGGCGGGAGATCGTGGTCGCTCATGAATGCTCCGTATATTTAAGCCAGCCTGCTATGACCCGGCTAGATGAACGCGCTTGTGGTCGGGCGGTTGCGCGCGGTCGGCTCAGTTTATGGTTGGGGCCGGGGCGGGCGGCATGACCGGCGCGCCCGCGGCCGCAGCCTCTGCGCCGAGCGCGATGATCTCTGCGCGCAAATTGCGCCGCTCGATCAGCAACCGTTGGAAGAAGTGGCGACGCATGAAGAAGAAGCTCAGGGCCCGCGCGCCGCCGACGAAGCGATCCAAGGCCTCGAAGAAGCGGATAGCGACGTAACCGGCGAGCGGCGCGGCGACGAGCGCGAGCAACGCGCTGGGCCATCCCACCAGCCACCAACAACCGAGCGCAACGAACAGCCACGTCAACGGAAAGAAGAGTAAGGCCGCCGTGATCTTGAAGGTCGCAAACACGTCTTCTTGCTCGCGCGCCAGTTTGAGCGCGAGCAAGTGCGCGAGTTTATAAGCCGGATAGTGTAGGACGATGCCGGCGAGCGCGAGCGGCGCGAGCAACAATGTGGGCAGCACGCGCAAGGCCAGATAGCGCATAACTTTGCTGGCGGGCACGCGCGCCGCAGAGAGATCGTCGTGATCGACGCCCGCTTCGCTTAGCTCCTCTTCATACCGCCGGATGCGTGCTTCGAGCGCGGTCAAACGAGCGGGCGCATGTTGGAAAAAGTAGGCGTAGCCTTCGACGAAGCGCCGGCGCAGATCAAACTCGCGCGCGAGACTGTCGTCCACTGCCGTTTCGTCCTCGCTCTCGGTGGAAAAGATTTTCTCCGCACGACTGATCGTGTTGAGCGCCTGCTCATGCTCGGCGTTCAAGGTCACGTCGCGCAGCGCCGCTTCGATGCGATCCGACAATGCGCGCACGGCTTCGCGCGTTGGTTCGCCATCCGCTTGCAACGGGACAGGCGCAACCTGTAGCGGCGCGCCGAAGTAGAGGAGCGCGGCACTGCGAAAGGCGGACTTCGCGGTGTAGTAGAGACCGGCGGGCACGATTTTCAGATCGAGCGTCGGGTCTTCGCCGAGGACGCCGAGCGCGATCCGCGCCGTGCCGGTCTTGAGCGGGCGCAAGCTTGGCTCGTTGTGCGAGACGCCTTCGGGACAGATGGCAATCGTGCCGCCGCGCTTTAAGAGCGCGCGACAGCGTGTGAACGTCTCGCGATTGCGCGCCGGGTCTGAGCCGGTGT
Organism: Pyrinomonadales bacterium; assembly: GCA_038322995.1. Lineage (GTDB taxonomy): Bacteria > Acidobacteriota > Blastocatellia > Pyrinomonadales > Pyrinomonadaceae > QHXQ01. The sequence continues at coordinate 27,208 of JBBQGM010000008.1, read as the reverse complement.
CCTGTTGGCGATAGACCGGCAAGGCGTCGAGCGCGCGGGCCAGCGCGCCGATCACCGGCATGCGCAGGATCGGTTCTTTGGCGAGAAAGGAGACGCGGCGCGGCGCGTGGCAGAGAATGAAGACCGGATCGACCAGTCCGTTCGGATGATTGATGACAAAGATAACTGCGCCCGCGCGCGGCACACGCGCCCGCCCCACGACCTCTATGCGCCGAAAAAAGACGCGTAGCGCCAAACGTAGAATTGCCACGATGATGCGTCTGACCAAGCTTTAGACCAACTCCCTTCCCGCGCCAAAGTCTGCGCGCGAACATGCATGCAAGTCCGGTGGGCTGGCAGGAATATAGTGCAAGCGTGCGCGAAACGGCTAGGCTGGCTGTGCTAGTTCGTGGTGAGACACAGAGAGAAAAAAGCTGGCCGTCGTCCGTGGTCAGTTGTCTGTTGTGCTGGTTGTGCGCGTTGCCTACCACAGCACCAACTAGCAACCGGCGTAACAGACAACTGACCACGGACGACGGCCAACAGACTGTTATCGCTTACGCGCTTTGAGCGCGCCGGTAAGCGAGCCGATGACGTTGGTGATTTTCGCGGCGACGCGGCCGGTCGTCTCGGCTACCTGCGTTAACGTAGATTCAGCGCCGGCCGCTTTTGCTGCCGCCCTTGCGGGCTGCACCTCCGCCACCGCCACGTTTCTGCGCACCGCCGCCGCCGGCCGCGCCGGATGCACCGCGCCCGCTGCCCGCGCCAGGCGCGCCGCCGCCTGTGCCGCCGCGTTTCGCACCGCCCTGCGCGCTGCCCTTGCCACCGGCCTTCGAGGGCATGCCCTGCGTCTGGCCCGCGCTGCTCTTACCGGCCGTACTCTTCGCGCCGCCTTTACCGGCCGCGCCCGTGCGGCCTGCGCCGCCACCCGCGCTGGCTTTGTTTGTGCCGCGTTGCGCCGCACCGCCGCCACTGCCCGCACCAGTTTTGCTTGTGCCGCCCTTCACCGCGCCGCTACCGCTCCCGCGACCCGCAGGCGCACCGCCGCCTGCGCGGGTTGCGCCGCCGCCTCGTTTCTGCGCGCCGACTTTCGCGCCGCCACCTTTGCTGCCACCGCCCTTGGTGGTCGTCGCGCCGCTTTTCTGCGCCGCACCTTTGGTCGAACCGCCGCCTTTGCCTTTCGCGCCGCCTATGCGTTTAGCAGTGCCGCCACCGGCCGCGCCGCCGCTACCTTTGGTCGGACTACCGCCGCCAGTAGTTGCGCCGCCGCCGGTCGCCCCGCTCCCGCCGCTACGGCCAGCCGCGCCGCCTGTGACGCCGGTTGCGCGCCCGATGGCCAGTCCGCCGTGGCCTTTTGTACCGCCCGTCTCGCCGCTATCAGCCGCACCGCCGTCGCTGCTGCTGCTCCACTCACTTGCGCGCGTGTCGCCGGCGTCGCCGCCAGCATCGCTGCCGACCACGCCGCCGGCCGCGCCGCCGGTCAAGACATCATCTCGTTCGTTACCGTTTCCTTGTTCTGCCATCTCGTTGCTCCTTGTTCCTTGTTGTCAGAGAAGCGACCTCGCGTGTACGTGAGGCCGGTGCCTATAAGATTCCGGGCATCCGTCGCGATCTAAAATTATGGCTGCGCTTTGGCGCGGAGCATAGCATAACTTGCGCGCAGGTGATCCGCTCTTTCTTTTCGCCCGCGCGAAAATAATTTGGCGCTCGCACAGGCGCGGCTGGTGGCAGCGCGAGTTGCCGCCGCCACGCACCAGCCGTTATAAATAGGTGTCAACCTAACACCGATGGAACCAGCTTCGTCCGCCCTCGCCGTCTTAACGGCCATGATTACGCCCGCCGTGTTGATCTCGGCGTGCGGCGCACTCATTTTGTCTACGTCCACCCGACTGGGGCGCGTGGTGGATCGGGTGCGCACATTGACGGATCGCTTCGAGGAACTGGCCGAGGGGCACGAGGAAATGGTCTTAGGTCAGGAGCGGCGGGCAGCCATCTTCGATCAGCTTGATAAACTGACGAGCCGGGCGCGCATCCTGCAACGCAGCATGACGGTCTTCTACATCGCGCTTGGTCTGTTCGTCGCCACGAGCGTCGCTATCGGCAGTGTCGCGTTCGTCAGCGGGCGCTACAGTAGCCTACAATTTTTGCTCGTGCTGCCGGTGCTATTGGGTTTGAGCGGCGCGTCGTGCCTCTTCTACGGCAGCATCATCTTGATCTTCGAGGCCCGGTTGGCGCACAGTTCGATCACGTCGGAGATGGACTTCCTCTGGCGACTCAGCAAACATTACGCCCCGGCCGAATTAGTTGATCGCCACAGCCCGCACTATCGACTTTCCATCCGGCCGTCGCGCCGCCAGAAGAAATGATGGGTGCTTAGCTACTTGAGGCCGGTCGTTAGTCGCCAAGCTAGCGCTGCAACTATTTTGGCTGCTGGAGTGCAATAAATCTAGGACTTACGCAGTAGGACGAAGAAGCAACAACTGACGGGCACAATCGTTTTCGCTAAGTCATTTGTTTTCAACAAGGCTCTTTTTCAACTGCGTAAGTCCTAATTAACTTTAATTTGCTCCATGAATTATTGTTGTGGAGCATTCAGAGTTGATTATTCCCCCTCTCAGCCTGCAAACAGATAAGCTCCAAGGGGCATCGGATCACTCGATCCAAGCATAAAACCGACACAGTTTGCCCCGTGCCGCGGCTCACCGCCAAGCCACGGCTGAACCTGAAATGAAGCGGTTAAGGATGCGCGGCTGCGTGCGCTCGAAAAACTCAGCGCTTCGACGGACGAATATTTCGCCAGACATTAGCGCGGGCAGGCAGTAGAAGTGTGCCGGCTGGTATCCTGCGCAACATTTACTTACTGCATCTTTGTCTGAATCTTATTGAGCGCTCGCGCTTGAGTTCCGTAAGTGTTCTGTAATTTGCCCTGTCACCTTAGGCCCGCAGTACCACCGTGCTGCCGGTGCCGAGCAGTAAGCACCTAAGCGGCACGTCACAGTCATATGCGCGGGCGGCTCGTTTGTCGGGCCTAAATTTTCCACTTGACAATTCCAAAACTTAGCGTATTCTCAACGCTAAGGATAGTGTGACCTAGACGCTACTGACTGTAAAGTGATTTCCATGAAGCACAGCAGGATGCCCGGCAAGTGCAATGTGGCGGCAGTGTGGAGATAGCGGCTGATGACTTTTAGCTATGAATATGAAAGACCGGGCCTCACGGTTGACTGCGTACTTTTCGGCCTCGATCTGGCGGAAGAAAGCCTGAAGGTCATGCTCATCGAACGAGACCTTGAACCGTTCGCGGGGCGGTGGGCGATCCCCGGCGGTTTCGTGCGCCGGGGCGAAACGCTCGAAGCGGCGGCCGTGCGGGAATTACAAGAGGAGACCGGCATCACGGACGTTTTCCTTGAACAGCTTTATACCTTCGGCGACCCCAAGCGCGATCCGCGCGGCTGGGTTGTCTCCGTGGCTTACTACGCGCTCGTCTCCCCGGAAAAACACACGGTGCAAGCGGCGACGGACGCGCGCGCGGCCCGTTGGTTTCCCGCCGCCGCTTGCCCGCGCCTCGCCTTCGATCATGCGCAGATACTTCGCACAGCACTGGCGAGGCTGCGCGGGAAGCTGACCTACGCGCCCATCGGCTTCGAGTTGCTGCCGCAAAAATTCACGATCAAACAGTTGCAGAAGCTCTACGAAATCGTGCTCGGCACGAAACTGGATAACCGCAACTTCAGGAAGAAGATTTTCGGCATGGACGTTTTGCGGGAACTCGACGAGCGGCAGAAGGGCGTGCCGCACCGCGCCGCGCGCCTCTACAAATTCGACGAGCGCAAATACAGGCAACTCGTCAAACGTGGACTGAATTTCGAGTTGTAGTTGAGCAAGGTAAAGCATGAAAGATCGCAACATCAGGATCAGTAAGTTCTTGAGCCTTGTGCTGAGACACCGCCCCGAAGAAGTCGGCATCATGCTCGATCGCGCAGGCTGGGTCGCTGTCTCCGCGCTGCTCCAAGCTTTCGCGGCGCACGGCAGCCAACTGACGTTGGCTGAGTTGCAAGCAGTCGTCCGCACCAACGATAAACAACGCTTCTCATTCAGTCCCGATGGCTTATCCATCAGGGCCAGCCAGGGGCATTCGTTGGCAGCCGAACTCGGCTACGAATCGGTGCAACCGCCGCCAGTCTTGTATCACGGGACAGCCAGTCGGTTTCTCCCGTCAATCAGGCGCGAAGGGCTGGCGAAGGGCCGGAGACAGCAGGTGCATCTCTCCGCGCAACCTGCAACCGCGCACGAAGTCGGCAGGCGCTACGGCCAGCCCGTCGTCTTAAACATAGCGAGCGCTGCGATGCATAGGGACGAACACCTGTTCTTTCGTGCCGCTAACGGAGTCTGGCTCACGGCGCACGTGCCTGCCCGGTACATCACGTTCGGCCACGAAGATGGCCGGCGCTGAGCCAAAAATTTTTACCCTTATCACTTAGCGTGAAAACGACGCTAAGCAGCTCAAAAGGAGAACAACCAGATGCGTAAGAGAATCGAACTGTTAGTTATCGACCCACAGGTAGACTTTTGCGACCCCGTGCGCGGGGCGCTGTACGTGCCGGGCGCGGAACAAGACATGACACGGCTGTCGGCGATGATCCGGCGGCTCAAGGACAAGCTGGACGACATCCACGTCACGCTCGATTCGCACCACTTCATACACATCGCGCACCCGATTTTCTGGAAAGACTCGCGCGGGGCCCATCCGCCCGTCTTCACGAGCATCAGCCGCACCGATGTCGAAGAAGGCGTCTGGACTCCGACCGTGCCGGGCATGTACCGGCGGGCGCTTGAATATGTCCGCCGGCTTGAGCACAACGGGCGCTACGCGCTGACCATCTGGCCGCCGCATTGTCTGATCGGCAGCCCCGGCCACACGGTCTTTCCCGAACTCTTCCACGCGCTGACGGACTGGGAGGCGCGCTTCGCCTTCGTTGACTTCGTCACCAAGGGCAGCAACCTTCTGACCGAGCACTACTCGGCCGTGCAGGCCGACGTGCCCGACCCGGCGGACGCCTCGACGCAGATCAACACGCGCCTCATACAGACTTTAGAGAATGCTGACCTTATCGTCATCGCGGGTGAAGCGCGCACACACTGTCTGGCCAACACCGTCAGAGACATCGCCAACAACTTCGGCGACGATTCATTCGTCTCGAAGCTCGTGCTGCTAACCGACGCGGCGAGCGACATCCCCGGCTTCGAGCCACACGCCCAGAGTTTCTTGCGCGAGATGGCCGGGCGCGGCATGCAATTCTCAACGACGACTGAATTTTTGGCGTAACGAAAGGAGCCGAAGACAATGCCAGTAATCAACGACACGAGCCTTGATCAAGTCACCTTGCCCAACAGCCATTACGGCTACTCCGCCACGCGGCTGGAAGAGTTGGGCGCGACCGAATACACGGTCGTGACAATCGCCTGCGACGTGAGCGGCAGCACTGCCGCCTTCAGCTTCGACATGGAAGCAGCCATCACACGAATCGTGCAGGCGTGCAAGTTCAGTCCGCGCGCCGACAATCTGCTGCTTCGCCTGGTCGCTTTCGACGACTCACTCACGGAGTTGCACGGCTTCAAGCTGTTGGAGAACTGCAACCTGGCCGACTATGGCGGCGTCCTGCGCGCGGGCGGCGCAACCGCGCTTTACGATGCGGCGGAGAATGCTGTCGCCTCCACCGTCAACTACGGACAGAAGCTCCTGGCGGGCGACTTCTCAGCCAACGCCATCCTATTCGTCATCAGCGACGGAATGGACAACGCCTCGAAACTGCCCGCGCACAAAGTCAAAGCAGCATTGACGAAAGCCGTCACGGACGAGGCGCTCGAATCCGTCGTCTCTATCCTGATCGGCGTCAACGTGCAAGACCCGGAAGCCAGCCGCTACCTGCGGCAGTTTCACGTCGAGGCGGGCTTCACGCAGTACGTCGAGCTCGACAAGGCGGACGCCAAGACGCTGGCGCGGCTCGCGCAGTTCGTCACGCAAAGCATCATCGCGCAATCGCAACTGCTCGGCGCGGGCGGGCCTTCGCAGTCGCTCATCTTCTAAGCGGCGCACTTCGGCGGAAAGAGTATGAACGGAAGCGCGCTGACTCAGACCGTATCAGTTGCTGACCGATTCAGGCAGCGCGCTTCCGTTCAACCTTTTGTTGTAGCGCTTCATTCGGGTGCATGCCGACAACGCTTGCCAAATCGGCGCAAGGCCCGCAGCCGGTCAGGATTATTAAACATGGCTCGTTATTTTGTGCCCGGCAAAGGCGAGGTTCGACTCGATAAGTCTGACTTCAAAGCACAGGGCGGCGAGGGCGCAATCTACGTCAAAGGCGCGAGCGCGTATAAGATTTATGCCGACCCGGCCCGCGCCATCACGCGCGCGAAAATCTCGGAGCTTGCAGTCTTAACCCAACCAAATATCATCCGCCCGCTTGACGTGCTGCTGGACGGCAAGAATCGCGCGGTCGGCTATTCGATGCGTTCGGTCGGCAAGGCTTACGCGCTCTGCCAGCTTTTCCCCAAAGCCTTTCGCCAGCGACACAACCTGACGCCGGAGGCGACGCTGCGCCTCGTGCGCAAGCTGCAAGCGGGCGTGGCGCACGTTCATGCGAGAGGCGTGCTGATCGTTGACTTGAACGAGATGAACTTTTTAGTGGCGGACGATTTCTCGGAGACTTTCTTTATAGATGTTGACAGCTACCAGACGCCCTCTTATCCCGCGACGGCCCTGATGGAGAGCGTGCGCGACCGGCACGCGCCAGGGTTCACGACCGATTCCGACTGGTTCTCGTTTGCCGTCGTCTCCTTCCAAATGTTTGTCGGCATCCATCCATTCAAGGGCACTTACACGCCGCTGCAAAACTTGCCCGACAAAGAATCGAGACTCGATGCGCGGATGCGGGCCAACGTCTCAGTCCTAAGCCCTGAAGTCTCCCTTCCGGCCGCGTGCCTCCCATTCTCCGTCATGCCGCCCGCCTATCTCGACTGGTACAGAGCCATCTTCGAGGAAGGCCAGCGCCGGCCGCCGCCTGAAAACGCACAGTCTGTACTCACGCTCACAACGCCGGGCCCGCAGTGCACTATCGAAAGCTGTCATTTCGAGCTTACCGAAGTACGGGAATTCGATGGCGCGATCATCCGGCACGACGGTCTCATCACCATCACGCAGCAGAGCATCTATTTCGCCGGGCAGAAATTTCCGAAGCCCCAGGCAGACGTGAAGGTGGCCGCGACCCCGCGCCTGCGGCATCTGGTGGCGGCCTGCATGGACGAAGCGGGGCCGCAGTTCTACGACCTGACAGCCGAACGCAGGCTCGACATTGGCATAGATGGTGAAGAACTCATGTTGTGCGGCGGGCAGTTTTACATCAGACAGCGCGAGAACATTTTTGCCGTGGAGTTTATCGAATTACAGAGCGGCATTTTATTGGGGGTCAAGCCGGTGGCCAATGTTATGATGAAAGCCACACGCATGTTTGAAGGTTTGGCGATGCAGAATCTGCTGGGCGCGTATTACGCGGCCGTTTTTCCTGCACCCGGCGTTTGTCATCAGCTTCGCCTGCCTGAACTTAACGGCTATCAGATCGTGGACGCAAAGCTCGAACGTAACGTGCTGCTGGTGGTCGGGGCACAGAGCGGCCGGTACGATAAGCTCATCTTTCGTTGCGCGGATGATTTTAGCAATTACGACACCAGAGTAACGCCCGACATCGCTTCAGCCAACATTGATTTTACGGTGCTCGACAGCGGCGTCGTGTTGCACATAACGGACGAGGATGCGCTAGAAGTCTTCTCCCGGCGCACAGGCTCCGCCAACGTCAAATCCATGCGGGATTCGTCGATCCAAGGCGATGTCAGGCTGTTCCACGTCGGCGCGCAGGCATTGCTCGCGCGCGGCAGCAAGTTGTACAAGCTTGGCATGCGGCCGCAGCCTGCATAAACAGACAGACAACAGACGCCCCGCACGATGAGCTATGACGAATCAGCCCGGCCACTACGAGCAACAGCACCGCGGCACGCAGGCGGATTACGAGGCGTACTTCGCCGGGATGGACGCCTCCATGCAACAGAAGGTGGCGCTCACAACGGCGCACTTCCCCGTGCGCGGGCGCATCGCCGACATGGGGTCGGGGTCAGGGCGCGGGACTTACGATCTGGCCTGCCTCCACGGCGGGTTGGCATTGATCGGAGTAGACATCAACCCCGTCTCGGTCGAACTGTCAACTCGCCATTTTCAACGCCCCAACCTGTCTTACGTGGTGGGCGACATTGCCGAGCCGGTCTTCCCCGCCGAGTCACTCGACGGCATTCTCGACTCCTCCGTGCTGCATCACGTCACCAGCTTCAACGACTTCGACGTGCGCCGTGTATTCGCTACCCTGGATAATCAGGTGGCGCAACTTAAAACAGGCGGCGTCATCATCATCAGAGATTTCGTCATCCCTGACGGGCCGGAGCAGGTCTATCTCGACCTGCCGGAGACGGATGGCTCCCCAGCAGGCGGCGGCGAGCTATGCACGGCGGCGCTCTTTGAACTGTTCGCGCACAACTGGCGCAGCAGCGTTAACCGGGCCAACCCGGTGCCGTTTACCCGAACCGAATCTGCACGGCGCGGCTTCGTCCGATATAAACTCAGCCTGCGCGCCGCCGCCGAGTTTGTGCTGCGCAAAGACTACCGCGCGGATTGGGCGGCGGAGATACTTGAGGAATACACATACCTCAGCCAGTCCGAGTTCGAGGCGGCGTTCCGCGCGCGCGGCCTGCGCATCGTTATCTCGCGCCCGCTCTGGAATCCCTGGATAGTGCAGCACCGCTTCGAGGATAAATTTTATCTTTCAGACCTGGCCGGACGCCCGTTGCCGTTTCCCCCCACCAACTACTTGATCGTGGGCGAGAAGATGCGGGCCGGCAGCGGGGTCGAACTTTTAGAGCGCCAGAGCCAAGTGATTCAGGCCCCCGGTTTCTTGAGCCTCAAGGCTTACCGGCACAAAGCGTCGGGCCAGGTGATGGAACTCGTCGAACGGCCCCACCAGACGCTTGATGTTGTGCCGTGGTTTGCCAGCGCCGGTCAGGTTTTCGTGTTTGCGAAGAAAGATTTCCCGCGCCCCGTCGTCAATGCCTGCGCCGAACAGCCCCGGCTAAACGCAGCCACTTTTTCCGGCTACATCACCGAGCCGATCAGCGCCATCGTTGCTGCGGCGGACGAGCCAAGGACAGAGGTCGGCCGCATCCTGCAAGAGCGCGCCGGGTTTGGCCCGGAAGATATTATCAATATTGATGAGGAGTTTTCGTACTACACCTCTCCCGGAGGCGTTAACGAGCGCGTCGTATCCCGCCTGGTAGAAGTGCGCCCGCGCGCGACGCCTTTTTCATTCCCGAATTACACGCCGTTCACAGATGCAGGGACGGTGCGCGAATTGGACGCGCCTCAAGTCCTGCGAGCCTGCCACGTCGGCGGCATGTTCGACGCGCGGCTTGAGATCAATATCTATCGCTTGCTTCGCAAGTTAGGCCGGCAGCCTGGCCCCTGGATCGGTGCGCCCATCGATTTATCCGTTCAGCCGGCAACATTCACGCCCTCAGACCAGTTACAACTCATAGCGCCGCAAGCTCCCGCCGCATACGCTCAGCCTGAACTTCTATCACAGCCTGAGTTTCTCTCTTTGCGCGCGGGCGATTTTGCAGAGCGCGACAATGAGGGCCGCACACTGGCTGAAGCTCGATTTGAATACGTGTTGCCCCGCCGTTTGAGCAATAACACGCTAGTCGTTTTACCGATCGTGCGGACTGAGCGGGGAATCTTCGTCGGCATCGAACAGCGCGACCTGCCCGCCGTGCAATCATTCGACGGGAGTTCGAGCATCGCAGTGGCCCCGGCGTGGCGCTTGCCCTTAACAGTGCAACACCAAGCTGACATCCGGCCTTTCTTGGCGGGCGCTCTTAAGCGTGACTTTCAGCTTCATGCCGGTCGGTCATGGGAGTTGGGCGGGCCATATTTCCCGACGCCGGGAGTCACACCGGAAACTGTTTACCCTTTTGTGATCGAGGCCAAACTGGGGGAGGAATTTGCTTCCACGCTCCACTTTACGCACATTGGCGACCTGGCAAACAAGCTCGATCTGTTTCAGGATGCTCATCTACTTATTGCGGCCTACAGACTAATCCATGCTTTAGCCCCTTTGCCGTGATTAGCTGTTGAATTGATACTTACGCGCGGACGAGGCCACGCGAGAGAAGGCCGGAACGTGATCAAAGGGCGTGACGGGAAATGACGTATAGCAATGCGCGCGGCGGAAGGTTTCAGGCATCGCTTGCCACAAGCGGCGACAGGTCTGCGCGCTCCGGTCGCCGACAACCTGACGAGTCGGGCGACACAAGGCGCTCCCAAGCAGGAGTGTCTAGCCGGACACTGTCGGGTAGCAGTTTTCGTGAGGGCAGATCAAGCGGGGGCTGACTAACGGTTCAGTCTGCAAAACTGACAGCTTGAGACTGGGCGGTGCGTGCCTCTGCCAACAATCGTTTGACGGTCGGGACGATTTCGCTCATGTCCGGCTTAATGAGGTAGGCGTTAGCGCCCGCGCGCAGCCCCGCATCCCGATCCGCCTGATAAGCTTTGCCTGTGAAGAAGACAATGGGCGTAAGCTGATCCACCTTACGGACTTCCTGACAGAAGGTCAGCCCGCCCATGTCGGGCAGTTGGCTGTCCATGATGTAGAGACTGAACTGCTCGGTCGCCATCAAGCGCAGGGCCGCGGCCGCATCCGGGACAGCGACAGCTTCAAGATCAGAGATGGCGAGCATGGTCGTGAGTAGCTCGCAGGTGTCTGCATCATCATCAACGCAGAGAATCCGCATGGGGAACTCCTTAGCTCAGACACTGTAGTTATCCATTACTGAAGGCTGGTAGGTTGCGCGTGTACACATCAGCTTGCCAGTTCCCGTCCAGACAGATGCGCCGGCATCGTGGCGACCGCTTGATCGAGCAGCGCCACGCCTGCAAGCTGCCGGGCTAACGCTTCAGTGCGCAATTCTATGGCCTTGCTGCGCTCACCGCGTTGCTGCTGGCCGGCGGCCTCCGCGAAGAGTAGTTCGCTGACTTGCAACTCCGCTAAGCCTTGTTTGTAGAGGTGCGCCGGGTCGTTGTTGCGGCTCATCTTAGCTACCTGCTTGTTGTGCTAAGTCACGGCCCGAGCGTGCGCTTGGGCCGGATATGTCGGGCCTGACTGACTAGCGCGCGTATGTGGCGATTCAGGCAGTGGCGTGAGAGCTTGCGGATATAGCTCGCACTTTGCGCGCTGAATAAATCGGGAACGCACATTTCCTCCTGTGGATATGTGCGTTCCCACCCCCTGGCTCGCGTTACCTTGTAGTAAGCAAGAAAAGATATAATTAGGACTTACGCAGTTAGACGAAGAAGCAACAACTTACGGGAATAAGCGTTTCCGCTAAGTCATTTGTTTTCAACAAGGCTCTATTTCAACTGCGTAAGTCCTAATAATGCTGCCGCCGCTGTCTGTCTGTACGCGAGCGGACAAAATTTATGAAATTTTTGTGCCGCGCCGCCTTATGTACGCTATGAGGCCGACACATGCTACACTGCCCACGTAATTTGCGCCTGTTCTTTTAGAATTCACCACTCGACATCGGGAGTTGCACTGCAACACCTCCTTGTGCCGTCTGCTGTGTTCACACACACGCGACTGGAAAAGGAGTTAGCCGATGTCTATCCCACAAGCACTAAGCCCGCCAACCAGCAATCACATTCTAGCTGCCCTGCCGCCGGCAGAATACGACCGACTCGCGCCGCATCTGGAGCAAATCGAGATGCCGCTCGGACGGATTCTCTACAATGCGGACGAATTCATCGAGTACGGTTACTTCCCCACTCACGCGATGATCTCGTTGGTCTCGCAACAGCCCGACGGCGCAACGGTCGAAGTCGGCCTAACGGGTTTTGAGGGCATGGCCCCGATCTCGCTTGTGCTTGGCGTTGATCAATCACCGCATCAATGCATCGTACAGATTAACGACGGCGGGGTGCGTGTGCGGGCGGACGCGCTCAGGGCCGAGTTTAAGCGCGGCGGCGCGCTCCACGACCTGCTGCTGCGCTATGCGCAATCGCTGTTGCAACAGGTCTCGCAGGTCGCCGCATGCAACCGCCTGCATTCGGTCGAGGAACGGCTGGCCCGTTGGCTGCTGATGAGCCACGACCGGAGCGTGTCTGATGAGTTGCCGCTGACGCACGAGTTCATCGCCCAGATGCTCGGTGTGCGCCGCGCCGGGGTGACAACCGCCGCCTTGACCTTGCAGGCCGAAGGGTTCATCCGTTACACACGCGGGCGCATCACCATCACGGACAGACCGGGGCTGGAAGATTTCGCTTGCCCCTGCTACCGGATCATCAAGACTGAGTTCGACCGGCTCTGCGCAGGCACGAAAATGCGGGGGGGGGAGTTAGAAGTATTTGACGATGAGCACGTAGTCGAGTCTGCGCCGACATATTGAACCTCAGTTAAATCAAACCATGCGGCCGCGCCGCAAGCCCGTCGCCCACTTTGCCAAGGTAGATTGCTCAGATGCTATACTCGGTGCGGCCGGCGCGACCCGTATGTTGCCCGCCGCCGCAATGAATATGCAGACAGCCGACGCTCTCCCCACAGCCGCCCTGCCGTGTCCGCCCACACAATTTAGTTATGCAGAATCTTTCCCATGATGGCGTGAGCGCGCAGCCGCGTGCCACCGTCCCGCCAACTTCAGACTTTCCGCTCGGCAGCGCGGGTTTCACTTACGCCGACCTCTACCGGCCGCCGCGCCTGCGCGCCCTCGCCGAAACTTTTTACGCGGAACTCGCGCACGCAGACGCGGCGCTACATCGCACGCTCTTGGCTTACCTCGCCGCGCGCGGGGCGAATCTCGCTGGCACAAAACAAGAGTCGGAACTGCTCATCGCCGCCGCGCCGCACCTCGCGCGCTTCATCGCCCAGCTGTTCCATATCGAGCCTGAGCGCGCGGCCCACATTGCAGAGATAAAAGCGCAAGACCCGATCTTCGGGTTCAAATTTTTCATCGCCCGCCGCGCGTTAAAAAAATTCCCCGCCGCCCAAGCTGCGACACTTGAGGCTGCGGCCCTCGACGCGGCGCTCGACCAGGTGCGCCGCGCCGCCTTCGCCGCCACGCTCAACGCCGACGACGAGCTTGGCATCGCGCAGATGACCATGCGCCTGCTCGCGTGGGAACAACACCTAGACAAACACGCCGCGCAGCAAGCGGCGCTAACAGACGACGCAACGACGGCCGCGGTCGCGCGTGAGATCGCCCGTGCCCGCGCAGAGATCGGCGCAACCGCTGCGGTCAACGTCCTCGCGCAGTTTGCGGACGCGGGCGAAGGGGATGCGGATGCCGCGTTCGTCAAATCGGCCTTGCGGCTTGTCGAAGCGTGGGCGGCGGCGCACGCGACACAAGTGGCCGCGCGGGCACGGGTGCGCGGTTGGGTCTCGTTCCACTTCCCACACCCGCTCAATTATGAACAACTCGTCCAACTCGAACGCCCCGACGCGGGGTTGCCGGAGTTAATCCAAGGTCTTGATGAGAATTTGCGCCGGCGCGACGGCTTCGCGCTAACCGATGGGCGCGCGACGCCGCGCGAGGTGCTTGACGAGGTTAACTACTGTCTCTATTGCCACGAGCGCGACAAGGATTCCTGCTCTAAAGGCTTGCACGAAGGCGGGCGAGCGGCGGGCACAATCAAACGCAATCCGCTCGGCATCGCGCTCGACGGCTGCCCGCTCGACGAGAAGATTTCCGAGATGCACGTCTTGCAGAAAGAAGGCGACTCGATTGCCGCGCTCGCGCTCATCGTGATCGACAATCCGATGTGCCCCGGCACAGGTCATCGTATCTGCAACGACTGCATGAAGTCCTGCATCTTCCAGAAGCAAGAGCCGGTCAACATCCCGCAAGCTGAGACCGGCGTCCTCACCGATGTCTTGCAACTACCCTACGGCTTCGAGATTTATGCGCTGCTCACGCGCTGGAATCCCTTGAACGCGAAGCGGCCTTACGCGCTCCCTTACAATGGCAAGAACGTCCTTGTCGTCGGTCTCGGCCCGGCCGGCTACACGCTCGCGCATTATCTGTTGAACGAAGGCTTCGGCGTCGTCGGCATTGACGGGTTGAAGATCGAGCCGCTCGCCAAGGCGTTGACCGGCGACGGCGGTCGCGATCTGCCGCGCGCTGTGCTAGCTGTGCGCGAGCTTGAAGGCGCGCTTGACGAGCGTGTCTTGGCCGGCTTCGGCGGCGTCTCCGAGTACGGCATCACCGTGCGCTGGGACAAAAATTTCCTGACGCTCATTCATCTCACGCTCGCCCGCCGCGATCATTTTCGCTTCTATGGCGGCATCCGCTTCGGCGGCACGCTCACGATTGAGGATGCGTGGGCGCTCGGCTTCGACCACATCGCCATCGCATCGGGCGCGGGCCGGCCCACGATCATAGACATGCGCAACAACCTTGTGCGCGGCATTCGCAAAGCCTCGGATTTTTTAATGGCGCTGCAACTCACCGGCGCGTTCAAACGCGACGCGCTCGCCAACCTGCAAGTGCGTCTGCCCGCGCTCGTTATCGGCGGCGGTTTGACCGCGATTGATACCGCGACCGAGTTGTTCGCCTACTATCCTGTACAAGTCGAGAAGGTGTTGCACCGGCACGAGGAATTGTTAAAGGAGTTCGACGAGCCGGAAATCTTCGCGCGCTTCGACGCGGAGGAGCGCGCCGTTTACGAAGAATTTCTGACGCACGGGCGGGCAGTGCGGGCCGAACGGGCAAGGGCGCGGGCGGCTAATGAGTCGCCCGATTTTATCCCGCTCGTGCGCGCATGGGGTGGCGTGGCCATTGCCTACCGCAAACGGTTACAAGACTCGCCCGCCTATCGCCTCAATCATGAAGAGGTCGTCAAGTCGCTTGAAGAAGGCATCAGCTACATCGAGAATATGTCACCCACGGAGGCCGTCGCCGACGAGTACGGCGCAGTCGCCGCCATCATCTGCGAGCGCATGCGGCAAGACGTGGAGACCAACAAGTGGCGCGCATCAGGCGAGTTTGTGCGGTTGCCTGCGCGCACCGTCTGCGTCGCGGCGGGCACAAGTCCGAACACGATCTACGAGCGCGAGCAGCCCGGCACGTTCGCGCTCGACGAGTGGCGCGAGTTCTTCGCGCCGCACAAGCTTGAGCGCAACGACGATGGCGCGCGCCGCCTCGTCCCCGCCGCCAAAGGCGAGCGCGCGTTCTTCACGTCCTATCAAACCAACCAGCGCTTCATCAGCTACTACGGCGACAATCATCCGGTCTATGCCGGCAACGTCGTCAAGGCCATGGCTTCCGCGCGGCATGGCTATGAGCACGTCGCCGCGCTCTTCGCGGCGGAGATCGCCGCCGTGGAGGAGGCAAGCGCGCCCGCGGAACACCAAGCAGCGCCTGCGCCGCAGTTCACGCAACTCATCGAACGACTTGATGAAGAATTAACCGCGCGCGTCGTGCGCGTTGACCGTTTGACGGAGACCATTGTCGAGATTATCGTGCGTGCGCCGATGCAGGCGCGCAAGTTTCATCCGGGCCAGTTCTATCGTTTGCAGAACTACGAGACGGACGCGCCGGTTGTCGGCGACACGAAGCTGTTGATGGAAGGACTCGCGCTGACGGGCGCGTGGGTGGACAAGGAGCAAGGACTGCTCAGCTTGATCGTGTTGGAGATGGGCGCGTCGTCGCGGTTGTGCGCGCTCTTAAAACCCGGTCAGCAGGTCATCGTTATGGGCCCGACCGGCACACCGACCGAGATTCCGACGGGCGAGACCGTGCTGCTCGCGGGTGGCGGCTTAGGCAACGCCGTCCTCTTCTCGATTGCGAAGGCGTTGCGCGCGGCGAACTGCCGCGTCATCTATTTTGCCGGTTACAAACGCGGCGAAGACCTCTTCAAACGCGCCGAGATCGAGGCCGCCACCGATCAGATTATCTGGTCAACAGACACCGGCGCGGAGATAGCACCGCAGCGGCCGCAAGACGCGCATTTGCGCGGCAACATCGTGCAAGCGATCAAGACTTACGCCGATGGCGGCTTCGGCCCGCCCCTGTTTGATCTGCGCTCCGTCCAACGGCTCATCGCTATTGGCTCCGACCGCATGATGGCCGCCGTCAAACAAGCGCGCCACGCCGTCCTCGCGCCTTATTTCGATCCCGCCCACGTCGGCGTCGGCTCGATCAACAGCCCGATGCAATGCATGATGAAAGAAGTCTGCGCGCAATGCCTGCAACGCCACGTCCACCCACAGACCGGCGTGGAGTCGTTCGTCTTCTCCTGCTTCAATCAGGATCAACTGCTCGACCAAGTGGACTTCCAACATCTCAACGCCCGCCTGCGCGCCAACACCGTGCAGGAGAAACTAGCGAACCTGTGGCTCGACAAGTTGCTCAAGGGCGCAACGAACGCGGCGCAGTAGGCGCTTCATAGCTAACAACAATCAACTCTTTTGCTCCTGCGCGCGGGCGGCGACGAGGCGGCGGTAGGCTTCGTCTCGGCTCAAGCCGAGTTCGCGGGCGGCGCGTTTGAGCGCGGCGCGTTGATCGAGACCTTCGGCGGTGAGGGCGGCGACGCGGGCCGCGATGCTCATGGTTGGCTGGTGCGCGCTCGTTTCGTCTGCAAGCACGGTGCGGTCAATGAGCAGCACCATCTCGCCGCGCGCCGCATGTTCACCACTGAAGCGCACGGCCAGCTCGCTCAACCGCCCGCGCGCAAACTCTTCGTGCAGTTTGGTGAGTTCCCGTGCGACGCAAGCGACGCGCTCGCCTAAGACCGCGTGTGCATCGACGAGCGTCTGTGCGATACGGTGCGGCGCTTCGTAGAAGATGAGCGTGGCGGGGAGCGGGCGCAACGCGGCGAGGCGAGCGCGGCGCGCGGCCGTGCGCGCGGGCAGAAAACCGCCGAAGAAAAATTCGTCAGTGGGTAGGCCCGAAGCAATGAGCGCGGCGACGAAAGCGGCGGGGCCGGGCACGGGCACGATACTTATGCCTTGTGCAACGGCGGCGCAGACGAGGCGATAGCCGGGATCACTGACGGCGGGCGTGCCCGCGTCGGAGACGAGCGCGATGCTCGCGCCCTCCTGCAACAAAGCGCAGAGTTCAGCCGCGCGCGTATGCTCGTTATGTTCGTGGTAGCTGACGGTCTTCGTATTGATTTGAAAGTGCGTCAGGAGCTTACGGGTGTGGCGCGTGTCCTCACAAGCGATCAGGTCAACTTCGGCGAGCACGCGCAAGGCCCGCACGGTGATGTCCGCGAGATGGCCAATGGGCGTGGCGACCAGATAGAGCGTGCGCGCGCTGACGGCGTCAGACATACGGCCATGTTAAAGGTAAAGGGCGAACGGCAAAAGCCGGCGGCGCTAAGCTACCAACGCGCAGCGGGCACGCAGCATTAAGCCTCGCGCCCGCTGCGCGCTGTCATTTTCGCCTTTTACTCTCGCGCCTGCTGCCTGCGTCAGACGGTGAACTGCCCGGCTTCGGCCGCTCAATCACAACTACAGATCACGCGCGAGTTCCTTATGTAGTGTCCGCGTGCCCTTCTTTCTATTACGCGGACATGGCGCGCGGGCGCGGTGCTAATAGGCCCGTTGCCCAACGACGCTGCACCGCCCGCGCTCGAAGCGCATGAGGAACTCGCCCGGCGCGAAATCGAGGCGGTGCGCCACCTGCGCTTGGCCGAAGCCAAGCGCGTCGCCGAAGTTGAGCGGCGCAAACACACGCTCGAACTGCTCAGGCGCGAACGGCGCATGATCCGCGCGGAGATAACCGACCGAGTGGATGGTCACCGGCGCACGATGCGGGCGCTGACCAGCCGCCTTGAAGTGCTGAACCGGGAGATTAAAGAACTGCTCCCGCCGCGCAAATTGACGCCGCCTGAATGACAGACTTCGCGGTATAATTCGCTTGCGCCGCATATGCGGCGGGGAAAAGCGCAAGGGCAAATTTTTATCAGCCCGCCATCGGTCGATCAGCCCAAGTCGCTGATGCTGGTGGCGGGCTGCATCTTTGTAAGGAGGCTTATGAGCAAAAGCTTTTGGGAGCCGCGCAAGTCATGCGACGAACAAGACCGTGCGGGGCGTAAGTCTGCGGAGTCACAGGCCAGTAGCGAACAGCTAGCCCGCCTTAACGCCAGCTATGCCGAACAGAAGAAGGTCGAGGCGGAATTGGCAGCGGTCGTCGGCGCGGTCAAGTCAACGACTGACATCAAGCAACACGCCGGCGCAAAGGGCGAGTTGGCAGCCGTGGGCGACATTCTCGCCACCTTCCCCGCCGAAGTGCGTGCCGCTTATCGTCCGCCCCAAGCCTCCGCAGGTGCGGGCGCGTGGGAAGCGTAGCGCACCCGGCAGTTGCGGGCTGAGATCGAGAGCATCGAGCGCCGGCAGTTCGTGCCGCTCGAAGCGAAGTTGGCCGCAATCCCCACCGCGCGAACTAGCGATGTGGGCGGGCCACTCCGATCCGCGCAGTCGGCACTACAACCTCGTGCGCGCGCAGATCGCCGACCGGCGCGCCCGCATCGAGCAGTGCCGTACCGAACTGGCGCAAGCCTGAGCCGAGCGAGAAGCGAGAAGCGAGCACATGCCAAAGCAAATGACACTGCCGCCTGAGAGCGCACGGATACTCAATGACCTTGCGCGTGACGCGGCCGATCTGATTGCGGAGACAGAAGCGATCTTAGCTATCACGCTCACGCCGGACAGTAGCGCCCGCCTGCTCGATCATGCCTTGCGTCACCGGACCAAAGAAGTTGCGCGCACTTTGCGCGCGTTGAACTTTTACTGCCGGAATTGAGGTGAAAATTATGCCTGCTACCTTGCCGGCCTTTTTACGACAGGTCAGAGCGAAACGGCAGTCGCTCGACGAGCGCTTGCCCGACGGTCAGACCGTCCCCGACGCGGCGGCGCAGCCGAAACAGTTAGTATGACGCGCTGCTCGCCGAACGAGGCGCGGATCGCGTGCGCTTCGAGTTGCGCTATAGCTGGTTGACGCAACGGACGGTCGCGGCTTACGAGCGGGCAAAGGCACAGGCACAACAGGCAGGGCAATGCCCGGAGGCGCGCGCGGTCGCGTGATGAGGAATAGTGCGCGCACAACTCAGCCAGAGTCACGCCGCAGGCGCGGCGCGCAGGTCGAACTTGCGGCCGAGTATGCGCCCGACGACGAGCGACAGGCCCGCGCCCTGTTACTCTTCATAGGTCTGCCCGCGGCCGAGATCGAAGCCATCATCGTCAACCTGAAGCTTGATTCAGACCGCGAGATGTGAGAAGTTCCGCCGCCTATGAAACCATTCATCCCATACGCGCGCACGTCGAGCGACGAGCAGAAAGATGCCGAGACGATCAAGACGCAGATCGCCGAGGTCGAGCGGCCTGCGGCGCTCGTCAATCTGCCGCTCGCCGCGTGGGTGATGGATGATGGCGTGTCGGGCGTGATGCCCTTCCACGAGCGAGTGGGCGGGCAGCGCGTACTCGGCCTGCTGCGCACGGGCCAGTATGCCGGCGTCGCCTGCCTCAACCACAAACGCATCGGGCGCGATGCCTACGTGATCCATTTAGCCGTGCGCCAGATTGAGCAGGAGTTGGGCGGCGACATTCAAGCCATCCGCGAGCCTGTGCTGTCGCAACTCGCACCGCGTACATCGCGCGCTGGCTCTATCTGCTGTGGGGTCTCCTGCGCTGCGGCATCTGTGGGCGCGCATTTACGGGCGTGAGCCATCAACGACGCTGGTTCTACTACCAATGCGAATCAAGAGTAGAAAATCGCGCGTGTTGAGAACAAAAGACTTATGCAATAGTTCGGACAGTTTTTGACAAGAACAGCCAACTCCCGCTTAGATGTGTGTGACCAAACGCACTTCGAAGGAGAAGTGGCTGATGACCGTAGTCACACAGATAGTAGACCGCATGCGCGGGAGTGCCAAACCCCAGCGCAACTTTTTCTTAGCTATATGAGGAACACACCAAGAGACCGACTCAAGATTGACTCAAAGGTGCGTGAAAAGCCGTTAATTCGCTAACTCAAATCCGAATCTTGGTGTGCGCGGCATATAGTTGAACCTAAGCTGAGGTGTTCTTAATCGCTATTGCCTTCGGCAAGCAGCTAATTGTTCGGCCCGTTGCGTTACATCTGCTCCATAAGTAGAGACTTACTGTTTTGCGAACGCGCAGAAGATTTGCCTTTATCGTTTGTCGGCATTTTTTTTCAATGGGCCGGAAGTTTTAGATTGCGGGTTTACGTGGTGATATTCAGGGAAAGAAAAAGCCCACCTTTTGATTAGCTCAGAAGACGGGCAAAACTTGTAGCAACGAAACCCGATTAGTGGCTAGCTCTATCGTGTCTGTGTTTCCGCTACTAACCTGTGATACGGCATGAAAGGCATCGAGTGCCGCAGCCGCGCGGAAAGCTGTGTCCAAGTCGGCACGGGCATAAATCGTAAATGCCGTAAGGGTCGTATGACCGCTTATTCTCATTACTTCGGTTACAGGCAGACCCGCCCCTAGCATTCGCGTTATCGCGGTTGCTCTGCAATCATGAAGCCGGAAGTCAATGATGCCCGCCCTGCGGCATGCAGAAGTAAAGCTACGCTTCATGTCTTTTAGCCCACCGAAAATTAACGAATCAGAATCACTTAGAGGCGTTCGTAGTTGGCAAAGCAGTTCAAAGACACGGTTCGTCATTGCCACTGTTCGTGATTTAGCGGTCTTAGCATTGTATGCCCTAATGGTGATCGTTCTATTCTCTAGGCTAACGTCAGACCATGCTAGAGAAGTAATCTCCCCTCTACGAAGCGCACAGTCTAAAGCAAGTAGCACAATCCCTTTCAGGTGTGCCCGCTTAGGCTCTGCGGCAATGGCCGCGAAAAGCTGTTCTTCTTCCGCACGACCTAAGAACCGTTCCCGCTTAACCTCTG
The DNA here is from genome assembly GCA_038322995.1 of Pyrinomonadales bacterium. Taxonomy (GTDB): domain Bacteria; phylum Acidobacteriota; class Blastocatellia; order Pyrinomonadales; family Pyrinomonadaceae; genus QHXQ01. Next base: position 6,219 of record JBBQGM010000008.1, on the reverse strand, counting down.
CGGCTGAGGAAATCAGACTTTCGCCCGATGCAAATGGATTTCGTTGCAGCCATTGTTGTCTTACGGCTACAGTCAATGTTCGCCTCAATAACGCAAGTTCACGATTTACGCTGGCAATGCAGCGTTGCTTGCCGCGAATGGTCAGTGTCCGCAATCGTGCTGCCTTGAATAAGCGAATATCACCGTAGGTCAAATCACGAAGTTTCCTCTTGCCAAAATGCGCCCGCAACGTTTTAAGTTGTCCTTTCGGAGTGTCTAGCGAGCGCAGGCCGCTAATCTTGATACCGTTTGCGTAGTGCGCTACCACGAGGAAATTTGCTAGGTAATAATCCGCCAACTGACCAAATGTGATGCGGGCAGTATCAATCGTCTGCGCCCCGCTGTCTTCCAATTCGCGCAGGAGTTTTTTGATTAGCTCCCTTGCCTGTGTCCGACTACCAGCCTTGCGCCACAAATCGCGTTTACGCCCATTCTCATCCGTAAACTGCACTCGCGCATACAGTTTTTTGTCGCGCACTATGATTGAACCATTACGCTCCCGTGCCATTGCTATGCCCTTTCTATAGTGAAAAGGCGCATGTAGATTCATCTACTTTTTCATCTACTTTTTCATCTACTTATTGAGTGGAATTTTGAAGTTGAAAGTTAGGTGTAAGGTCGTCGCTTGACACTCGCGCGAACCAACTCTTATAGTTTTCGCTCCACACACAAGCACCCGTAGCTCAGTCTGGATAGAGCGTCTGACTACGGATCAGAAGGTCGCACGTTCGAGTCGTGCCGGGTGCATCAAATAACTCAATAAGTTACGGGCGCGGCTTACGCGCCCGTTTTGATTCGCACATACATTCACACACAATATCGCATCACAATAAAGGCTAGGCAGTGCATTCATTGAAGCACTCACCTAGCCCGTTTCAATGTGATTCTTCGTTGTATTGCTGAACTAACCTTGCCGCTGCGCGCTGCCAGCAAGGTCGCCCGTTTGCGTATGCCCTGCACTGCCCGCAGAAATTGGAAAGGAAGCTTTTATGTCAGGAACCGAAGGCAAAGTCGTCGTCATCACGGGCGCAAGCAGTGGGATCGGCGCGGCGACGGCGCTCCTGCTCGCTGCGCGCAGGGCAAAAGTCGTCCTCGGCGCACGCGGCGCGGAGCGCCTTGAGGCCCTCGCTGGCCGTATCGCGAAAGCGGGTGGTGAGGCAGCCTATGCACGCGCAGACGTAAAACGGCGCGACGAGGTTTCCAACCTCGTCAAGTTGGCATGCGAGCGGTACGGCAAGCTCGACGTGCTTGTCAACAATGCCGGCATCATGCCAGTTTCTCCCCTCGACGACCTGCGCGTCGCGGATTGGGAGGAGATGATCGACATCAACAGCAAAGGTGTGCTGTACGGCATCGCCGCCGCGCTGCCTGTCTTCCGCCAGCAGGGGTTCGGTCATTTCGTTAATATCGCTTCCACGGCAGGACATAAGACTGTCGCGAACCAGTCGGTTTATTCCGGCACGAAGTTCGCCGTGCGCGCTATCTCCGAGGGGTTGCGCCAAGAGGCCGGCGATAAGTTGCGCGTGACGATCATTTCGCCCGGTTTCGTCCATACGAACTTCGCGGAAGGTGTGACAAATCCGGAGGTGAAAGCCCAACTCGCCGCCGCCCGAGACAAGTTCGCGATGCCGCCGGAGGCGATTGCCCGCGCGATTGCGTTCGCCATCGAGCAGCCGGCTGATATTGATGTGAACGAGATAGTTATCCGGCCCACTGCGCAAGGTTAAAGCTGCCGCTCTGAAGTGGGTTGTTGTTATAGAATTGGGTCTTGAGAAGCGTCGTAAGCGACATGTGTAGTGAGTTGCGCTTGCAGGCGATTCCTGTCAACACTGCCTGCCGCAAGTGGGTGGATGTGGTCTCGCAACTATGACCTGTCCGCATGCGGCAGGCGGTGTTGCCGAGCGTGCTACGCAAACTGCCAGCAGCTAAGGGCAGAACGAAACTGGTGTTTTGGGGATTCTCCGTCTGCGCAAACTGGCAAAATCACAATTCATTAAAACAGCTCACGGTCGGTTCGGCCCGGCAAAAGCCGGTGCTGGAAGCTATGGGGCTGTCACCGCCAGACCCCGCTATAGATTTCCGTGAAGTGTAAGCTATAGCGATTTACGATTGCTGTAACCGGGCCGGCAAATTAAGTCAGGCCCGCCCACTGCCGCAAGCGGCCCAGCCCGCGTAACCAGCCGCCCGCTGCCGCAGGCGGGTCTGACAGGCGGTTACACTTAAATTGCAAGTCGCTATAGATTCAAGCTCAGCCAGTCCGTGGCCCACGTTCGAGTTGTGCAGGGGCAGCCTGCACGCGCGCTGGTTGCGCGCGTTACAGGTTGCCCGCTGGTTTGCAATCGGCGCAACGGGCGCTGGCGGCGCGGCTACCTTTGCCGAGGCCGGACGCCGCCGTCACTGCTTCGACGTTGACGAGGAAGCGGAAGTTGCCGCCCGTCTGTACGCCGAGCAGGAGGCGGATGTCGATGGTTGCGCCGGGCGCGAGTTGCCCGCCGAGGTTGACTAGCGCGCTCGTGTTTAAGCCGCCGCCCGCTTGGGCTAGCGGTTGTTCGACCAGTGTGCCTTTGACGGTCAGGTTGCCGAGGCTCGTGTTAAGCGACAGATTGCCGGACGTGAGCAGGCGCAGGTCGGCCTGCGTGCCGCCGGGGTTCGGCGTGTTCAAGGTCGTGATGTCCACGACGCGGAAGCGCAGGGCGGTGACGGGTAGCCCGGTGCTGTTTTTGAAGCGGCGACGGATGTCGAGCGTGCCGAGCGCGCAGTTCGGCCCGCCGCAACCGTTCGTCGTCGTATCGCGCACGCGGTTGGGCGGCGTGGTGGAGGGTTGCTGCGGCTCAATGAGCGATGCTTTGAGTTGGGCGTTGCGCTGGATCGGACTGGCTAGATTCTCCGGCCCCGGTGTGCCGAGAACGCCTTGGGTTTGCCCCGCAAACTCGATGCAGGTGCAGACGCGCACAAAGTCGTTGGCGTTGTCGTCCGTGTCTTGCGCCGTGCCGGTGGCCAACTTGCGCACATAGCTGAACTCCTCATTGGTGACGGGCTGCCCTGTCTGCGCCGAGATGGCCGTGCCTTCGTGCGTTAGGCTGGCGAGGACGCCTGTGTCGTTGCTGAAGCCGGCGGCGTCGAGCCGATTGGCGAGATTGAAGTTAGCGGCGTTGGCCGTGTTGAAGAGCGCGATGCCTTGTGTGAGATCGGCGCTGAAATTGATGTCCGGGGTCGCGTAAGCGCCGAGGCTGTACTCGGCCGGGTTGGCCGCGAGGTAATGGCCGTGCGCAGGGATCGTCGTGCCATTCGGGATCACGAACAGCGTGGTGCCGTTGGCAGAGACGAGCGCCCAGCCGGCCGAGCCGGCCGCCGTCGAGACGGTGATGGCCGCGTTCGTGTTGTTGTACAACTCGACGAAGTCATCCTTCGCGCCGGTCAGACTTGGGTCGGGGCCTTGCGGGTCGGGGCCGAAGTTGCGGAACTCGCTGATGATCAGGTCGCCGACGTTGGCGGCGCGGGCGAAGTTGGCCGTGTAGGTCGTGTTGCTCGCGGGCACGTTGACGTTGTGCGTGGCCGCGCCGCCGTCCGACCAGGAGAGGAAGTTATAAGTCACGCCGTTCAAGGTCTGCTGCGGCACGACGCCGAGCGTGCGCTGGATGTTGACGACGTTCAGTTCCGCGTAACCGTCCGTGTGCGACTGGCCGTCGAGCGTGATGCTCAAGCCCGCCGGATTGGTCGCAAAGGTGAGCGTCGCAGTGCGTGGGAAAATGTCGCGCGTGATTTCCGTGGCTAGCCCGCCGGAATCGGTCACGACGAGATGGATGCGATACCACACGTTCGCGGCAGTCTCGCCCAAGGTGGGAATGACGAACGAGCCGGAGGTCGCGCCGCTCGTCGGCGGCAGGAACGGGTGCGTGTGTGTGTCGTGATGAAAGACGACCGACCAGGTGAAGGCGGCTGCGGGCAGCGGGCCGTCTTCGGTGTCTGTGGCTGAGCCGGAATAGTTGATAGTGTCGCCCGCGTTATAGAGCGTGCCGGCGACGGGCGCGTTGATGACCGGCGAAGGCGGCGTGTTGCTCGTGACGGTCAGCGTCGCGCTGTTCGAGGTCGCGTTGCCGAAGGCGTTCGTGACGACGCAGCGGAACTGCGCGCCGTTGTCGCCGGCCGCCACCGCCGGGATCGTGTAGCTTGCCGCGTTCGCGCCGGCGATGTTCACCGTGTTGCGCTGCCATTGATAGCTGAACGGCGGCGTGCCGTTCGCGCCGACGGTGAACGTGACTGGCTGACCGGCCGCGATGGTCTGGCTCTGCGGCGGCTGCGCGATGGTCGGCGGCACTTGTCCCGCCGGATACTGTATGCGTCCGACGCTACCCGTGTTAATCGCGAGATACCACAAACTGCCGTCGCTGGCGACTTGCAGGTCAACCGGCCCGGAGATGCCGGTGGCAAAACCCGTCGAAGCAGGAATCGGCGGCGCGGTGGTCGGATTGATGTAGCGGATAAAGTTGCCGCAGTAGTCGGCGAAGAAGTATTGCCCGACGTAAGTAGAAGGGAACTGCACGGTCGGCGGGTTATAGAACGTGCCGCCGGTGATGGCGCAGCCGGTCGGCGTGCCGGTAGTGTGGGCGTAGACGTAAATGGGCGCGCGATAGTCCGTGGGCGCAGTGCCGCCGCAGACTAAGCCCTCGCAGATGGGCCAGCCGTAGTTGGAATGCGCGACGCCCTCGTTGATCTCTTCGTAGGTGTTCTGGCCCACGTCATTGATCAGGATGCGCCCCGTGCCCGGTTGGAACGCGAACGTGTAGGGGTTGCGTAAACCCAACGCCCAGATCACTTTGTTGTTGCCCGTGACGTTCGCATCGTTGAAGTAAGGATTGTCGGTCGGGATCAAGTTCGCCGGGTCAGTGTTGATGCGCAGCATCTTGCCGAGCAAGTTCCCGAACGATTGTGAGTTGGCCGAATTGGCATTCTCACCGACGGCGATGTAAAGCTTGCCGTCCGGCCCGAAGTGCATCGCGCCGCCGTTATGATTCGTCGCGCCGCTCAAGTTGTTGAGATCGAGCAGCACCGTCTCGCTGCCCGCGACGACCACATCGCCGTTCGCCATAAAGCGACTGACGCGATTGTGAATCGCAGGCGTCGTCGCCGTGTAATAGACGTAGAGAAAATTGTTCGTCGCAAAGTTCGGATCGAACGCTAGCCCTAGCAAGCCGCGCTCGCCCGACGAACTGACGGTCACCGTCAGGAATGGCGTCGCCAGCAACGCGCCGTTTTTGATCACACGCAACGACCCGCCCTGCTGACACACGAACAGCCTTCCGTCCGGCGCAAATGCCATCGCCGTCGGACTACTCAAGCCCGTGATCTGCGTCTCCGTAAAGCCAGCCGGCAACGTCGCCGCGCCCGCCGCCACCGCAGCCAGCACCAATGACGCGCACACCAACACAGACCGCCGCCACACACACGCGCACGCACACGCGCCGTCAGATGAAGCCAACTGCATACACTTCTCCGTGCATTCCGCAGTTTCAACTTTGAGGATAATAACCGGGGGGCAAAACTTTGGGGGGGCAGCTTTCGCCCCGATTATGCGAGCCGCGCTTCTGCGCCGTCAAGTTAAACTTCCCGCCGGTCACACGCGCCCCTCACCGCGCAAATTTATCGGTCGCTAAGGCAGAGGGTGGCGCGCGTGCGCGATGAGGGCCGGGCACGTCTGGGCCGCGCCGCGGCGGTAGGGGTGCGGCGAGCTTCTATGCTAAATTTCTGCGTGAACCCCAGTGAACAAATAGTCTAAATCAGTCCTGCTGAGCTTGGGACAGAAGCAAACAGATGAGCCACGCGCACCACACGAAACAAAACACGAAAGTCTCTAGCGCTTCTTCGTGTTTGTTCGTGTGGGTTCGTGGCTCATGTCCGGGTTGTGTCCCAAGCTCATAAGTTTCGCTTTAGACGTGGTATGAGGAGAAGGATATGAAGCGTTTGATTTTTCAGGCGATCATCTGTGCGCTGGCGCTCGCGTGTGTGGCGACGGCGCAGCCGGCGCGGCGCGCGTTGACGGTGGATGATCTGTTGCAGGTGCGACGCGTGGGCGATCCGCAGTTGTCGCCGGATGGCAAGTGGGTCGCGTACAGCGTGGCCGTACCGGACAAGGCGGCGAATCGGAGTCGCACGCAGATTTATTTGCTGTCGGTTGATGGC
>JBBQGM010000007.1:0-81235 GCA_038322995.1 Pyrinomonadales bacterium | reverse complement strand
TCGATGCCCATGTTCATCAAGCGCGAGATGGTGGAGGGCGCGTCGTTCGTGTGCAGGGTGGAGAGGACGAGGTGCCCGGTTAAGGCGGCCTTGATGGCGATCTCGGCGGTCTCGAAGTCGCGGATTTCGCCGACGAGGATGATGTTCGGGTCTTGCCGCAGGAACGAGCGGAGCGCGGCGGCGAAGTTCAAGCCGATCTGCTCTTTCATCTGAACTTGATTGATGCCGGCCAGATTGAACTCGACCGGGTCTTCGGCCGTCATGATGTTGGTCTCGGACGTGTTCAAAGCTTGCAACGCCGAGTAGAGCGTGTTGGTTTTACCCGACCCGGTCGGGCCCGTCACGAGCACCATGCCGTAAGGCCGGTTGATGTTGCGCTTGAACTTATCCAACGACTCCTGCTCGAAGCCGAGCTTCGTCATGTCGAGCATTAACTTCTCTTTGTCGAGAATACGCAGCACGACCTTTTCGCCGAAGAGCGTGGGCAAGGTCGAGACGCGGAAGTCCAGTTCGCGCGAACGACCCTCGTGCCGCAGCTTGATCTTGATGCGGCCGTCTTGCGGCAGCCGCTTCTCAGAGATGTCGAGCTTCGACATGATCTTGATGCGCGAGATGAGCGCGTCGCGGAGGCGCAAGGGCGGGTGCATCACGTCGTAGAGCACACCGTCGATACGGAAGCGGATGCGCAACTCTTTCTCGTAAGGCTCGACGTGGATGTCCGATGCGCCGCGTTGGAGCGCGTCCACCATCAGCACGTTGACGAGGCGCACGACCGGCGCGTCCTCGCTCATGTGCGTCAGCGTCGAAACGTCGATCTCGTCTTCTTCGTTAATAACCTCGACGCCCTTAGCCGCTTCCTCGTCGAAGTCCAGATGGCTGAGCGAGACCGTGTCGGCGGCGATGTGGAAACCATTGCCGTTCCCATTCCCGTTGCCGTTGCTATTAAGTCCGTGGCCGTTCGCGCCCGGCAGCGCGGTCGGCACTGCGCTGACCAACTCGATCTCACGCGAGCCGCCGTAGTAACGCTCGATGGCTTCCTGCACGCCTGCTTCGGAGACGACCACCGGCTCGATGTTCAGCCCCGTCATGAACTTGATGTCGTCCATGGCGAAGACATTGGTCGGGTCAACCATCGCCAGCGTCAGCGTGGCCCCGACGCGCGAGAGCGGCAGCACCGAGTATTTATCGGCCACCTCGCGCGGGATCAGCCGGATGACCGCCTGCTCCACGTCGAACATGTCCAGATTGACGCTGGGCACACCGTATTGCCGCGACAAAACAGCCGTCACCATATCGTCGGAGACCAGCCCCAACTTCACCAGGTTGTAGCCGAGCCGCCCGCCGTGCGTACGCTGATAATCAAGCGCTTCGCGCAACTGCTCCGGCGTCAGAAGGTTTTCGCGGACAAGAATTTCACCAAGTTTTGCGGACATGCTCAAAACTTTCCAGGTTCAAACGTTGCAGGGAAGAAGTTTGCAAGGTGGGGCGGGCTACTGTTTGCGACCGAGCCGACGGCCATTACAGGCCCCGACTCTGCATTGTTCAGTGTTTTATCTCAGCCAAAGATACTAAACATCGTTGGCAATTGCATCTTAAAGGCCAGGCGATAGACTGTCAAGCTGAATCTCAAACCGGGCATAAAGGCACAAAAAACCGGGCCGGAAACTTTTCCGGCCCGGTTTCAGTTGGCTCGTTTAGATAGATAGCTTAGGGTTTCTTTTTCGTACCCACCACCCGGCCCTTTACCTCTGGTGGCTTGGTGCTGGCGCTCTTCAACGTGTCGTCGAGATACTTGACCGATTCTATCGCCTCTTGTTTCCGCGCGTAGCCTTCGGGCGCTTTGCTGACGAATTGTTGCAGCGTGTCGCGCGCTTCGATCATGATGGGGGCGTCTTTATTGGTATCCACGACCTTTGACGCGAGCGCGATGCCAAGCCCAAACATGGCGTCCAGATTATTCGGATTCTTGACCAGTACGGCGCGGAACTTGGCTATCGCATCGTCAATCCGACCGGCATAGAACAGGGCATCGCCGAGGCTCGACTGCGCTTTGTCCTTCTTAACCACGTCCGGTTCGGCGTCGATATATTCCTCAATCGCCTTTGTCGCCGCGTCGTTGTCAATTGGCGCGCTCGTCTGCAAAGCGAGGCGATAGGACTCGGCCCGGTCGGCTAAGTAGCCCAGACTGGAATCCGCTGATTGCCCGCCGCCGGCTGTGTTACCGCCTTGCTTGCTTTTTAACGCGCGATAAGCGGTGACAGCTTTTTCGGAAGACTCGACGGCTGCTTTGAAATCAGCCCGCGCGGCCTCTTTCCCCGGCTGATCTTTGGCCTTTGCCGCGGCATTGAATCTGTCCACACTGCGCCGCCGCAACGCGCTCGCCTTGTAGGCATAAAAGATTGCCTGCTCTGGATCAGCCTGAATGCCCAGTTCAAACTGGTTGATGGCCTCGTCATAGTTTTTGGCGTCCAGGGCCGTGTTGCCGGCCTTCAAAATCTCCGGCAGCTTGGCGTTGAGTTCGATGGCTTTGGCATTCTCGTTCTTGACCCGTTCGATCTCTTTCGCGCGCTCCTCGGCCGCCTTCTTAGCCTCGGCCGCGTTGACTGCCGGGGCGGCCGGGCCCGCGGCCGGGCCAGCCGCGCGGGCCGTCTTGATCTGTTCCAGCGTTAACGTATTGCCGTCGCCCGGTTCGAGCGTAAAATTGTTTTCCGGGCGCTGGCTAATCCTGACGTTCGTCATATAGTCGGGCCGCGCCCCCGGCCCGCTGGCGGTGATTGTATAAACGCCGACCAGTGGGAGACCAACATTCACATAGGTGCCGCGCTTGTCCGTCTTGGCGCTGAATTCTTGCGAAATATCAGTGCGATAGAATTTGATCAAGCCGCCCACTAGGGGCACCGTCGTCCCATCAGCCTGCTTGAGCAGCACATTGCCCGAAGCCGTAACGACCTGTGCCGAGGTGGCAGCGGCCGACAATGCGACGAAGAGAGCGGCGGCGAATAGATTAAGCAACATTTTGCTGCGCATTTTGACTGTCTCCTCCGAGCAAATAATCCGTGCGGGGTCTTGAGTACCGGGGTCGTTTGGGTTAACGAAAGCCGGCATTTAAGATGCAAGACGGGCCGACGCGGTTGGACATTAAATAGCAGTCTTTGCTTGAGAAAGCAACGTTGCGCCGCGCGGGCCGCCACCTGTTTGTTTCACGCGTAAGGGAGCGGGTCTACGATGCCGGCGGCCGCGAACGCGCGCAGCCGCAGCACGCACGAGTCGCACCGGCCGCAGGCGCGCTCCTCCGCTTGATAGCAAGACCACGTGAGCGCGAGCGGCGCTTGCAACTCAAGGCCGCGCCGGATGATCTCGGCCTTGCGCAACTCGATCACCGGCGTCCTGATCTCGACCACAGTTTCCGGGCGCGTCCCGACATCGATGGCATATTGAAATGCGCCGTAGAACTCGGGCCGGCAGTCTGGGTAACCGGACGAGTCTTCCGCGACTGCGCCGATGTAGATGCGTTGCGCCCGGAGAACTTCGGCCCAACTCGTCGCAATCGCGAGCAGGTGCGCGTTGCGAAAGGGCACGTAACTCGTCGGGATTTCACGCGCGGTCAGATTCGCATTTGAGACGGGCATGTTTGCATCAGTCAAAGACGAGCCGCCGATGCGCGCCAGATAAGCAATCGTAGCGACGAATCGTTTTGTCACACCGTAGTGATCAGCCAGGGCCGCGAACGCCTGGCGCTCGCGGGCCTCTGTGCGTTGGCCGTAAGAGACATGCAGGAACGCCAGTTCGTCGTTCTCCGTCCGCGCAATCGCCGCCGTCACGCACGAGTCCATGCCGCCGGAGACGAGGCAGACGGCCAGGGACGGCCGTTCGTCGAGTTGCTCCGCCGCAAAGTCCGGTTCCTCCTCCGGCATAGCAAACGCTTTGTCGTCGTGCCCGCCCATTAGACTCCGCGCGCCTCCGCGCCCCAGATAAATTTATGTAGTTGCAACTGCATGCGGACGTTAAGACCGCTGGCCGCAATCCAATCGGCGAGCGCCGGCAAATCGGTCTGCCCCCAGAGCGGCGAAAGCAAAATCGCGTGTGCGCGTTGTGCGAGGTCGTAACGTTCAATCACAGCACGGGCGTAATCCCAATCGGCCCGATCTGCGACGACGAACTTCACTTCATCCTTGTCCGCGCGCAGCCGGGCGAGGTTCGGCCAGTGATTGCGCTCAGCTTCGCCCGACGCAGGGCATTTCACGTCGAGGATGAGCTTCGCACGCTCGTCCACGGCCTCGGTCGAGACGTAGCCGCCCGTTTCGATCAGCACTTCATAACCTTCATCACACAGGCGCGTGATGAGCGTGAACGCTGCGCGTTGCGCCAACGGCTCGCCGCCCGTCACTTCGACGAGTTGACAGTTCAGCGCGCGCACCTGCGTCAACACGTCCGCGATCTCCACCTGCTCGCCGCCCGTGAACGTGTACGCGCTATCGCACCAGACGCAGCGCATCGGGCAACCGGTCAAACGCACGAACGCGCACGGGCGACCCGCGTGCGTTGACTCGCCTTGAATCGAGCGAAAGATTTCCGTGACGCGCAGCATAAACGTGCGTGAATCTAGCCCACAGCGATGCTGCTGTCAAAAGCAGTGTTTGGCGACGCGCCGGGCGCGCTTCGTGATAGCATACGCGGCGGCTTGAGGCTGCATCCAACCTGCCGATCATGAGTGTGAGGGCGACCGAGATCGAACAGCTTGTCCGTGTGGGCGCGGCGCGCATCGTCGCGCGGGCCACGGCCGCGCGCACGCTCGACGCGGCGGCGCTCACGAGGCGCGTGTGCGCCGTGGTCGAGAAATATGTGTTGCGGGCGCGGCCGGACGCGCTGCCAAAAGAAGTCAACGAATTCCTCGATGCGTTACGCGCAGACGATCTCTGTCTCGTCGTGGCGTGCGAGCGCGGCGACGAAGCAGCGTGGCACGATCTGATCGAGCAATTTCGCGCGACCGTGTTGTCGGCGGCGCGGGCGCACAGCGCGAGTGCGGATGCGGCGGAAGATTTAGCGCAGTCGGTTTGGGCCGAACTCTACGGCCTGCGCGTGCGCGCGGACGGCACAAAGGCCGGTAAGCTGGCCTACTATTCAGGCTGCGGTAGTCTGGGCGGGTGGCTGCGCGCTGTCGTCGGCCAGTTGGCGATTGATCGGCATCGTAAATCGGCGCGGTTGGTGCAGACCGAAGAAGCGGCGGATTTCGACCGGCTCGCGCGCGACGACGAGCCCGGCGCGGACGGTTACAGAAGCGCGGCGTTGCCCGATCCCGAAAGCGCGCTCGCGTCCGCCGAGTCCGCAGACGCGTTGCAGCGTGCGTTGACGCGCACACTCGCGGAGTTAGCGGCGGAAGATCGACTGTTGCTCAAGCTCTATTACCTGGACGATCTGCGTCTGCGCGAGGCGGGCGCGGTGTTAGGCGTGCATGAAGCGACGGCGAGCCGACGGCTCACGCGCTTGCATCGGGAGGTACGCGAGCGCATTGAGAAACTGCTGACGGCTGAACATGGTTGGACGAAGCAAGAGGCCGCGCACGCGCTTGCCGAGGGCGCAACGCACTTCGACACGGATTTGCGCCCGCTCCTCGTGGCCGAAACGGGCATCGGCGAAGGGCGCGAAGAGTTGCGCGAATGATAGTTCGCTGGCAATGTAAACGTAGCGCGCGGGGCGGGTTAATCGTTGCTGTGGACGCAAGATCACGCGGTGGTAAGCGTTCTTCATGTAGCCGCGCGATGGGTGGCAGTTGCGAGGGAATCAGGTTTAGTTAATGAAGTCGGAATTTGATCAAGAGATGGATACGCTGCTGCGCGCACACGCGCGGCGCGAACGAGTTGCGCGTACGGCGCAGAGCGATGCGCGCGACTCGTTCGCGCCGGCGGCCGCACATCTCGATGCGGACGAGGTGAGCGCATATGCCGAGCAGGCGCTGCCCGCCGCGACGCGCACACGTTACGCCACACATCTCGCCGCTTGCGATTCATGTCGCGCGCAGGTCGTCATGCTTACACGCGCAGCCGGCGTCGCAGAGCAACTTGAAGGACGCGCTGCCGGCACTGTCGCCGTTACCTCCACATCGTCATGGCGCGAACGTCTCGCCACGTTCTTTGCGCCCGGCGCGTGGCGCTACGCGCTGCCGCTCATCGCGCTCTTCGTCGTCAGTGGCGGCGCACTCTGGCTCGTGAACGGCACACGCGCACGCCGCGCCAATGAGTCGGCCGCGGCGCAGCAAGTTGTTTCCGCGTCACGCGTTAATGAAGCGCGGGAATTTGGGCACGCGCAAACGGACGAGAAGCCAGCGGCGGACAAAGATGCAAGTGGTTCAACCAACAGGACTGCTACCACTGCGACCAACGCGAACGCCAACACAACCATAGACACTTTGGCCCCAGCTAAGCCTAGCCCTACACCGCCGTCAGGTGAATTGCTGGCGCGCAACGAGTCTCAGCAGAAGGCGGCGGCCGCGCGGCTCGATAGCCCGCCGCCGATGCCGTCCCCCGCGAATGCTGATGCGCCCGCGAACTTGAGTCAGAGGGCGACAAATCAAACGGGCACAAACCAGAGCGCGGGTGTCGGCTTAAATAGTCAGATGAACACGCAGCAGACAGCGCAAAATGTTTATGCGCCGGTGCCACCGGCGGCCGCACCGGCTCAGACGGAAGCGCCGGTCATGCGCGCACAGACTGAGGCGGAAGAAGAGAAGACGCGGGCCGGCGAGCGTGACAATAGACGCGATGCGCAACCTACGGCCAAAGCGCGCAGCGCGAAGCGCGAAGGTGGCGAGCCGCGTGATGAGATCGCCACCACGCGCGGCCCTAGCAAGTCCGCGCCTGCACCAACATCCCAACGCCCTGCTGATGATAAAGACACCGCCGGCTCCGATGAGATTGTCAGCAGCGAACGCCGCCGCCGGCCCGACACCGCGCCCGGCGCGGGGCGTGCGGCCACGGAGGACGCGGGCGAGCAGCGCAGCGTCGCCGGCCGCCAGTTTCGCCGACAAAAGAGCGCGTGGGTAGACACTGCTTATCGGGCCGGGCAGGCGACCGTGAACATCCGCCGCGCCTCCGAGCAATGGCGTGCGCTCATTGCCGACGAGCCGGAATTGCGCCGCATCGCTGACACGCTCGGTGGCGAAGTCGTCGTCGTCTGGCACGGTCGCGCGTACCGCATAAAACCGTGAATAGTAAAGCGTGAATAGCGGAACGCGGTCTTCTCTATTCACGCTTTACGATTTACTATTCATGCACAATGATCTTCCACAGCCCTTTCCCCGAAGTCACTATCCCTGAGACATCGCTTGCGCCGTTCGTGTTGGAGCATGCGCGGGCGTTGGGCGCGAAGCTCGCGCTGATTGATGGCGCGAGCGGGCGCACGATCAGTTACGCGGAGTTGGACGAGCAAGTGCGGCGTGTGGCGACGGGGCTGGCGGCGCGGGGCTTACGCAAGGGCGACGTGTTCGCAATCTTCAGCCCGAATGCGTTGGAGTACGCGCTTGCGTTTCTCGGTGCGGTACGCGCGGGCGGCGTGGTCACGACCATCAATCCGCTCGCGACCGTCGAAGAACTCACACATCAACTTGCAGATGCCGGAGCGAGATTCTTATTGAGCGCGCCGGTTTGTCTCGCGCACGCGTTGGTGGCAGCGAGCGCAGCAAGTGTGCGTGAGATGTTCGTCATCGGCGCGGCGCAAGCGGGCGCGACCTCGTTCGACATGCTGCTTGCTAACGACGGCCGCGCGCCCGACGTTGAGATCAATCCGCACACAGACCTCGCCGCATTGCCTTATTCAAGCGGTACGACGGGCTTGCCCAAAGGCGTCATGCTCACGCATCACAACCTCGTGGCGAACCTCTGCCAGATCGCGGGCACACAGCATCTGCGCGGCGACGACACGCTCATCTGCGTGCTGCCGCTGTTCCACATCTATGGCATGCAGGTCATCATGAACACGGGCCTGCGCGCGGGCGCGACCATTGTCTTGTTACCGCGCTTCGAGTTAACCGACGTGCTGCGCGCGATGGCCACGTATCGCGTCACGCTCGCGCACTTCGTCCCGCCCATCATGCTCGCCGTAGCACGCCAACCGGTGCTTGACGATTACGATCTATCATCGCTCAAGACGATCTTTTCAGCCGCCGCGCCGTTAAGCGCGGAGTTGGCGCGCGAGGTCGCCGGGCGACTCAAGTGTTTTATCAAACAAGGCTACGGCCTGACCGAGACCGCGCCCTCGACGCACATGCTGCCGCACGACCCGGCCGCCGTGCGCTACGACTCGGTCGGCTGGTGTGTGCCGAACGCGGAATGCAAGATCGTGGACGGCGAGACGGGCGCGGAGTTGGACGTTGGTGAGCGCGGCGAAATCTGTGTGCGTGGGCCGCAGGTAATGCGCGGTTATTTGAACAACCCGGAAGCCACCGCGCGCACGATTGACGCGGACGGTTGGTTGCACACGGGCGACATCGGCTACGCGGACGAGGCGAGCTACTTCTACATCGTTGATCGCCTTAAAGAGTTGATCAAATACAAAGGTTTCCAGATTGCGCCGGCCGAACTTGAAGCGGTGCTGCTGACGCATCCGGCCGTGGCGGACGCGGCCGTTGTGCCGAGTCTAGATGAAGCAGCGGGCGAAGTGCCGAAGGCGTTCGTCGTGCTGAAAGCCGGGTGCGCCGCCACGCAACCCGCCGAGTTGCTGGCCTACGTGGCCGCGCGCGTCGCGCCGTACAAAAAGGTTCGGCGGCTTGAGTTCATTGCGCAAATTCCGAAATCCGCGTCGGGCAAAATCTTGCGCCGCTTGCTCGTCGCGCGTGAGCGGACAGCGTCCGAGTCCACCTGAGTCGCCCAATCTGGCGCGCATTGCTCGTGCGCGCTAGCGCGCATGTTGCTTCCGTCGGATACTTCAAGCTACAGTAGTGCCCGTCACCAACATACCAACCAGCAAGGAAAAGCACATGAATAGAAGTGTCTCGAAGCCGCGCGCCCTCTGCGCCTGCGCGTTGCTGTTCATTCTGCTGTGTCCGTCGTCCGTTGGGCGGGCGCAAGGTCGGGCCGCGCAACGACGCAACGGTGCGCGCGACGTAAGCGCGATGCAACGCGCACTCCGCGACCCGGAGATCGCGCGCCTGCTCACGGAGTTTGACGCACACAACATCGAGCACACGATCCGCGCGCTCGTCTCGTTTGGCACGCGCAACACGCTCTCCGTGCAGGATAATCCGACACGCGGCATCGGCGCGGCGCGCGATTGGCTCTACAGCGAGTTTCAAAAAGTCGCGCAAATTTCCGGTGGGCGCATGACGGTCGAGAAACAGTCGTACACGCAAGAGGCGCAACCGCCACCGCGAGGGCGCGTGCCGCAGGCGACCGTGGTGACGAACGTCGTGGCCACGCTCAAGGGCACGCAAGCCGAATCGGTTGCGCGCGTCTATGTCGTGAGCGGCCATTACGATTCGATGTGTACCAGCCCGACGGATGCGCAGTGCGATGCGCCGGGCGCGAACGATGATGCGTCGGGTGTGGCGGCCGTGTTGGAAATGGCGCGTGTGCTGGCGCGGCGCGAGTTCGATGCGACGATCATCTTCATGGCGGTGGCGGGCGAGGAGCAGAGTCTGTTGGGTTCGACGCACTTCGCCGAAGTGGCGAAGCAGCAGAACATGAACATCGAGGCGATGTTCACGAACGACATCATCGGTAACTCGCACGGGCAGAACGGCGCTTATGATCCGCAGACCGTGCGCGTCTTCTCGGAAGGCGTGCCCTCGAGCGAGACGCCGCCGGACGCGACGACGCGGCGCAGCGTCGGCGGCGAGAACGATTCGCCCGCGCGCCAACTCTCGCGCTTCATCAAAGAGGTGGCTGATCTCTACCTGCCAACCTTCCGTGTGCTGCAAGTCTATCGGCGCGACCGCTACGGGCGCGGCGGCGATCACATTCCGTTTCTTGAACGTGGCTTCGCGGCGGTGCGCTTCTGCGAAGTGAACGAGAACTTCAATCATCAACATCAAAACGTCCGCGTCGAGCACGGCCTGCAATACGGCGACCTGCCGGAGTTTGTTGACTTCGCCTACACGGTCAACGTCGCGCGCGTGAACGCCGCCGCGCTGGCCACGCTGGCCCGCGCGCCCGCGCGCCCGCAAAACGTCGGCCTCAACACGCGCGCCCTCGGCATTGATACGAACCTGCAATGGGACGCGAACAAAGAGCCAGACCTCGCGGGCTACGAGATCGTCTGGCGCGACACGACCGCGCCCATGTGGACAAACGTGCGCTCGGTCGGGCGCGTGACGACGTTCACGCTGCCGGGCATGTCGAAGGACAACTTCTTCTTCGGCGTGCGCGCCGTTGATCGCGCAGGACATCGCAGCCCGGTCAGTTATCCTAAGCCGGTGCGCTGAATTTAGGGCGAAAATGCGGGCAATTACGCATGCGGCGCGGACGACCTCTGCCGGTCTCCGCGCCGCAAATCTTTTCAACCTTTCATGTGGGCGGCGCGTCTAAAACGTTGGCACGCGGAATGGTCTCACGCTCACAACTGGTTGACGCGATGGCCGGCAATTTTCAAGTTATGTTTTACGAGATAAGTGTCACTATGAAAAATTACAAGCCCACACAGATTCATTCATACACGCAACGCGCGCTCGCGCTCGCGGTCGCCCTGTTGCTCATGGCCGGCATGCTGCCGTTCAGCGCGGCGACTGCGGAGACGAAACCGGCGGCGCGTAAGCTGAGCGAGGAGCAGCGTATTGTCCACCTGTTCAACCGGCTCGGCTTTGGCGCGCGGCCCGGCGACGTGGAGCGTGTTCGCCAGATGGGGCTTGAGCGTTGGCTCGATATGCAGTTGCATCCGGAGCGGATTGACGATGCGGCAGCGCAAGCGAAACTGCGTGCGCTGCCGACGTTGACGATGCCGAACTCGGAGTTGTACGCCAAATTCCCGCAGCCCGGGCAACTGCTCAAGCAGTTGCAGCGACAGGGCAAACTGCCCGCGGACTTACAGGCCATAGCCGAGCAACGTAAGAACGGTGCGCCCGCGAATGCAATGCCTGCGGGCGACGCGCCGCAGATGGCCGACGGCGCGCTGGCAAACGCGCTGCCGGAGCAGCCTGCGCCGAACACGGCGGGGCAACCTAACAATGATGCGGCACAGAACGCTGACAAAAAAGAATATCGCGCGGCGATCCGCGATTACATGTTGGCGCATGGGATGCAACCGCCGCAGCGCATCACGGTCGAGCTACAGGCCTCGCGCATCCTGCGCGCCGTCTATAGCGAGCGGCAGTTGCAGGAAGCGATGGTCGATTTTTGGACGAACCATTTCAACGTCTTCGCCGGCAAGGGGGCGGATCGCTGGCTGTTAACTGCTTACGACCGCGACACGATCCGGCCGCACACGTTGAGCAAGTTTCAAGACTTGCTCGTGGCCACGGCCGAAAGCCCGGCCATGCTTTTCTTCCTCGATAACTTCCAGAGCGTCAGCCCGAACGCGCCGCAGGGCAACCCGCGTCGACAACAGTTGCTCCAGCAGTTGATGAACAACAACCCACGTGCGCAGGCGCGACCGGGCAACGGGCAGTTGCCGCCGCAAGCACAACCGCAACGCATGAAGCGCGGCATCAATGAGAACTACGCGCGCGAGTTGATGGAGTTGCATACGCTTGGCGTCGATGGCGGCTACACGCAAAAGGATGTGCAGGAAGTGGCGCGTTGCTTCACGGGTTGGACGATCCTTGATCCGCGTGGCTACGCGGGCCGCGCCGGTCTCATCGACGAGAATCGCGCGGGCACGTTCGTCTTCAACGCGCGGCAACACGACAACGGCGAGAAACTTGTACTGGGCCACAAAATTCCGGCGGCCGGCGGCGTGAAGGATGGCCTGATTGTCTTGGCCATACTCGCGCATCATCCGGCGACCGCGAAATTCATCGCCACGAAACTGGCGCGCAAGTTCGTCATGGACGAGCCGCCGCCTGCATTGGTCGGGCGCATCGCGGCGGCGTTCACAAAATCCGATGGCGACATCAGCGCGACGTTGCAGGCTGTCTTCACCGCGCCAGAGTTCAATGCGCCGGAGAACTATCGCGCGAAGATCAAAACGCCGTTCGAGTTGGCGGTAAGCGCCGTGCGCGCGCTCGGCGGCGAGACGAACGGCGGCCCGCAGTTGCATCAATGGATCGCGCGTATGGGCGAGCCGCTCTATCAGTATCAACCGCCGACCGGCTATCCCGACACGGCCGAACATTGGGTCAACACAGGCGCGCTGCTTGAGCGCATCAACTTCGCGCTCGCGCTCGTCAGTAATCGCATTCCCGGTACGCGCGTCGAACTCGCGAGCTTCACCGACACGACCACAAGCGGGGGCAAGATCGATCAAGCGCGCGTGCTTGATCAGTTCGTGGCCGTCATCCTGCAAGGCGACATGTCGGCGCAGACGAAGACATCGCTCTTGAAGAAACTGAGCGAGCAGGCGAGTGCGCCGCCGCCTACGACCGTGGCGCAGCCCGCGCCGGGCGCAACACAGGCAGCCGATGAAGCCGCGTTGATGGATGTGGGCGGACAACGACCGCGCCAGCGCCGCTTGGGTCAATTCGGACAGTTGGCGGCGAATAACAACGCGCCTGTGGGTAACGCGGAAGTTGTGCGCATCGCCGCGCTCATCCTCGGCTCGCCTGAATTTCAAAGACAGTGAGGCAAAGTTCAAAGTTCAAGGTTCAAAGTTATAGCCAACCAGCAACCTTGAACTTTAAACCTTGAACCTTGAACTTGTCTTTAAGGTTAAGGGGTACGCAATCATGGCTATGAATCGCAGATTCTTTCTGAAGTCGAGCGGCATCGCGCTCGCTAGTATCGGCTTGACCTCGGCCGCGCCGTCGTTTCTCCAGCGCACTGCGCTGGCGCAAGGCGCGAATCGTGTGCCGGGCGGCCGGCGCAAGACTTTGATCGCGATCTTCCAGCGCGGCGCGGTGGATGGTCTCAACATGGTCGTGCCCTACGGCGAGAAAAATTATTATGACTTGCGGCCGACGCTCGCCATCGCGCAACCGAAGCACGGCACGCCGGGCGAGTCGGTCGTTGACCTCGATGGTTTCTTCGGGCTGCATCCCGCGCTCGCGGGCTTCAAGCCCATCTGGGACGCGAAGCGGCTGGCGATTGTCCACGCGGCTGGTTCGCCCGACAACACGCGCTCACACTTCGACGCGCAGGATTATATGGAGTCGGGCACGCCGGGCCTGAAGGCTACGGCCGACGGTTGGCTCAATCGTTATCTGCAAGCGCAAAAGCCGGCGGCGCAGGTGTCGCCGTTCCGCGCCGTCGCGCTGACGCAGAACTTGCCCCGTGTCATGCAAGGCCGCTCGCCCGCGCTCGCTATCTCGAACCTGAACGATTTCGCGATCCGCGCCGGGCAAGCATCGGCGATGGTGCAGGGCAGCTTCGAGGACATCTACGAGCAAGCGGCAGGCGATGCGTTGAAGGGCACGGGCAAAGAGACGTTCGACGCGATCAATTATCTAAAGCGCGTCAACCCGGCGCAGTACAAACCGGAGAACGGCGCGCAGTATCCGCGCACGCAGTTCGGCAACTCGCTGTTGCAGATCGCGCAGTTGATCAAAGCCGGTGTCGGCCTTGAGATCGCGTTCACCGACATCGGCGGTTGGGACACACACGTCAACGAAGGCGGTGCGCGCGGCCAACTCGCGTTGCGCCTGACCGAGTTCGGGCAGGGCATCGCCGCGCTCAATCAGGATTTGGGGCAACGCATGGACGATGTGGTGGTGCTGACCATGTCCGAGTTCGGCCGCACGGCGCGCGAGAACGGCAATCGCGGCACGGATCACGGCCACGCTAACGCGATGTTCGTCATTGGGGGCGACGTGCGCGGCGGCAAAGTGTATGGCCCGTGGCCCGGACTCGCCACGGACAAACTCTACGAAGGGCGCGACCTCGCGCTAACGACCGACTTCCGCGACGTGTTCGGCGAGGTCGCCACAAAGCATCTCGGCGCGGTCGAACTCAATAAAGTCTTTCCGGGTTACATCGTCAGTCCGGCGAAATCTCGCGGCGTGCTGGGTTAAGAACCAAACAAACAGGGAAAGGGTGGCGCGATCAGTCCGCGCTGCTGGCCCGCATTTGAACTGAAACAGCACAGCGCGCCGCGCCGACACGTTTTGTTTACGTGCGCGCCGCAAGCGATTAGAAAGCGCTTGAAACTCCTGGCGTGCCTTAATCAGATGAACATAGGCGGCAAAATGGATGATTAACGTGGCGCGGGCCGGCGGCGCGCGAGTTGGCACGAACGTTGCTCAATAACATGGCACAGGGTTTCGGGCAAACGTTAATTGAGTTAGTACAGGAGGAAACGGTTATGTTGTGGACAATTCTGGTGATCTTGTTGGTGCTCTGGCTGCTCGGCTTCGGCCTACACATCGGCGGCGGTCTTATTCACCTGCTGCTTGTCATTGCACTCGTCGTCTTCGTCATCAACTTGCTGACCGGCCGGCGCACGGTCTAACGACTGCCGCGCAACGGCTTGCAGTGTTCCCGCATCGCGCGGCGAATTAGTTCGAGACCCGCGGGTCTCGCATGACGCCTGCTCGGTTGAGTTAGGCTAGTCCACAACTTCGGCGCTGCTTCGACCTTTGGCTTGGAGCAGCGCCGAAGTTGTATCAGCCGCCGCTTTCTGGTATGGCTTAGCGCGTCCCTTAGAGCGAACACGTCATGTCCGGCGTGCCAACACCACTGCACATCAACGTCCTGCGCTTCGATTCGTTAGCTTCGACCAACACCGAAGCGGCCCGACAGGCCGCACAGGGCGCGCTCGAAGGTCTATGCATCGTCGCGCGCGAGCAAACTGCCGGCCGTGGCCGACAGGCGCGTGTGTGGGTCTCGCCGCTTGATGCCGGATTGTACTTCAGCATCGTGCTGCGCCCGCGGCTCGCTGCCCAACTTTGGCCGCTCATCACGCTGGCCGCAGCACTGGCCGTGCGGGCGGCGCTGACAGAGGCGTGCGCGCTCACGCCCGACATCAAATGGCCGAACGATCTACTCGCGGGCGGCCGCAAACTCTGCGGCATCCTCGCCGAAGTGTGCGACACCACGCGGGGCCGGGCCTGCATCGTCGGCATCGGCATCAACCTGAGTGATGCGGCTTTTCCGCCGGCCCTGCGGCCCGCTGCCACGTCGGTCGCGGGCGCGACGGGCGTTGCGCCCGACCGCGTAGCGTTGCTTAACGCGCTCGTGCTCCAACTTGTGCGTCGCTACGTGCTACTGCATGAAGCTTGCGGCCCGGCAGAGACGATTAGCGCGTGGTGCGCCGCCTCATCTTATGCGCAAGCCCGGCGCGTACGGGTCGAGACAGGCGCGGAAGTTTTCGCCGGCACGACGCGCGGGCTTGAACCTGACGGCGCTTTGCGTGTAGAAACCGATGCAGGCGAAATAAAGATCGTGCGCGCGGGCGATGTGCATGCGCTGCGGGCAATGATGAAAGATGAATGAACGACAGTCTGTCGTCCGTGGTCAGTTGTCCATCGCCGGTTGTTAACAATCTCTTCAGGCTTCAACGCGCGGCACAAGTACAAATGACCTCTGGCCACCGGCCACTCCTTATGAAACGCATCGTCCTCTCAACCTTCGGCTCATTCGGCGATATACATCCATACATCGCCATTGCCCTGGAATTGAAACAGCGCGGACATCTGCCCGTGATCGCGACGAGCGCGGCGTACCGGGAGAAAACTGATGCCGTAGGGTTGGAGTTGCGCGCGGTGCGCCCGGAGATGCCTGCGCCTGACCAAACGGACGAGATCGCCAGGATTGTCGAGCAATTGATGGGGCAACGCGAGGGCACGGAGAACATCTTCAAACAGATGCTCATGCCGCACATTCGCGATATTTACGCAGACCTCGATGCCGCAGTAGCGGACGCTGACTTATTACTCACACATCCGTTGCCGCTCGTCGGCCCCATCATCGCGCAGCGACGCAAACTGCCCTGGGTCTCAAGCGTGCTTGCGCCGGTCTCGTTCTTCTCCGTCTATGATCCGCCCGTGCCGCCGCAGTTTCCCGCGCTCCATAAAGTGCTGAAGCTCAGCCCGTTCGTGGCCCGGACACTGCTGCGGTTAGCCGTCGCCAAGTTTGATGCGCTGGTCGAACCGGTCTATCAGCTACGGGCCGAGTTAGGCTTGCCGCGTGGCCTGTCGCCCATCTTCGCCGGTCAGCACGCGCCAACGATGGTGCTTGCGCTTTACTCGCGCGTGCTCGGCGAGCCGCAACAGGACTGGCCCGCACACACGCGCCTCACGGGCTTTCCGTTCTATGACCGGCGCGATTATTTCGGCGAACAAGCGACGCCGCGCGCACTGCTACAGTTTCTCGCCGCCGGCCCGCCGCCCATCATCTTCACGCTCGGCTCGTCGGCCATCTGGGTCGCCAAGGATTTCTACCGCGACTCTGTTGCCGCCGCGCACGCGCTCGGCCGGCGTGCGCTCCTGCTCATCGGCCATGCGCGCAACCGGCCGGCTGAACCGCTCCCTGCTGGCATTGCCGCGTTCGAGTATGCGCCCTTCAGCGAGGTGTTGCCGCGCGGTTGCTGCACGGTGCATCAGGGCGGCGTCGGCACGACGGGGCAGGCATTGCGCGCCGGTCGCCCCGCGCTCGTCGTGCCGCACGCGCACGATCAGTTCGACAACGCCGCGCGCGTGGCCCGCATCGGTACGGCGCGCGTGCTGCCGCGCCCTAAGTACAATGCCGCGCGCGCGACCAGAGAACTCGAAAAACTATTGAGTGAGCCAGGCTACGCGGCGCGAGCCGGCGAGGTCGGCCAGATCGTGCAACGCGAAAACGGCGCGAGCGCGGCCGCAGACGCAATCGAAGAGGCCTTGAACATGAAAAGGTAAGTGGGCAACACTAAGCAGTTAGGACACAAACGTTCTGACTACCTACGGCACACTATTCACCGTCTTGAACTACTTTAATTATTTCACTGAGATCGAAGACACGTTCATCCGCCGGCGCGGCCGGCATCTGTTGTTGAGTCCGTTGGATTGGGCGCTGATCGAGAGTTGGAAACAGCAGGGCGTGCCGTTGCACGTGGCGTTACGCGGCGTCGAGCAGTCGTTCGATTCGTTCGAGGCGAAGCCGCGCCGGCGCAGTGTTAAGTCATTGCTTTATTGTCAGGAAGAGGTTGAGGCACAGTTTGCCGAGTGGCGGGAGCGACAACAGGGCGGCCACAGCGCCACAGACGGAAATGGTGTGCGCGCTGAGCAGGGCGCACCGTCCGCAACGACGGGCCCGCCGGACGAGAATGCCGGGCTGCCATTTCCGCGCGCCGCGATCAGCGCACATCTGGCAGAGTGTCGCGCGCAACTCGCCGCCGCGCACGCGACGCGCCAGCAGACGAGCGCCGACGAGTTGTGTGAAACTCTGGCCCGTGCCGCCGCGCGACTTGCGGAACTCGAAGCGGACTTCGCCCGCAGTCCGCGCCCCAACGCGGAACAGTTGGAAGGTGCGCTAACCGATTTAGAGAACTTACTTGACCGGGCCGTGCGTGCGCACTTGCCCGCGGAGCAAGTTGCCGTCCGCCGGGCCGCCGCCGAAGAACAATTGCGCTCCTATCGCGCACGCATGGATCGCGCCACTTACGAGCAGACGCGCGATAATCTGTTAGCCAAACAATTACGCGAAGACTGCGGCGTGCCGCGCCTCAGCCTCTTCTATCTCTGAACCTATGAGCAAGCAAGCGCATACGCACCCACCTCTGCGCGTCGGCGATCTGTTGGAGGTCGAGATCGAACGCCTCGTGCCGGGCGGTGCGGGGCTGGCGCACGCGCATGGGCGCACGCTGTTCGTCACGCTGGCCACGCCCGGCGATCAACTGCGCGTCCGCGTCGAGCGCATGCGGGGCGGGGTTGCATTTGCCGCGCCGGTGGAAATTCTCACGCCCGGCCCCGCGCGCATCGAGCCGCCGTGTCCTTACTTCGGCCGCTGCGGCGGTTGCGACTTTCAACAGTTGACCTACGAAGCGCAACTCGCCGCGAAGGTCGAGAGCATCCGCGACTGTCTGCGCCGCATCGCGCGGCTCGCGCCACCCGCCGACATCCCCATCACGCCCGCGCCCGACGCTTGGCACTATCGTTCGCGCGCCCGCTGGCAACATGACGCGGCAGGGCAACGCTTCGGCTATTACGAACTGGCTTCGCATCGCGTCTGCGACGTGGCCGCGTGCCCGGTCGTGCTGCCCGAAGTGCAAACCACGCTCACGCGGCTGCGCACGCGCATGGCCGCAGCCACGCTGCCGCACGCCGCGCAAGAATATCAGGCCGTCGCCGGTGACGACGGCGTCTCGCTTGCGCCACCAGTTGATGATGAAGATAAGCATGAGCGCCTGCGTGTCATCGCGGGCGAGCGTTACCACTTCGACGCCGACTGTTTTTTCCAGATCAATCATGCGCTGCTCGCGCCGCTCGTCAGCCACGCGCTCGGTGACACACACGGCACATCCGCCATTGATCTCTACTGCGGCGTCGGCCTCTTCACCTTGCCGCTCGCGCGCCGCTTCACGCGCGTCACCGCCATCGAAGCGAACCCGCGCGCCTGCGCCTACGCGCGCCGCAACCTCGTGGACGCGCAACTCGCCAACGCCCGCGTCCACACCTCGCTCGTCGGCCCGTGGCTCACACGCCACGCCGCCCAACACGCGCCCGGCGCGCTCGTCCTCCTCGATCCGCCGCGCGCTGGCGCAGAGCCTGAAGTGCTTCGCGGCATCCTCGCCTTGCGCCCGCAACGCATCGCCTACGTCTCCTGCGATCCGGCCACGCTCGCGCGCGACCTGCGCGTCCTAGCCGAGGGCGGTTACCACCTTGACTCTCTCGCCGCATTTGATATGTTTCCCCAGACGCACCACGTCGAATCGGTCGCGCAACTCACGCGCGCGGCAGGTACTAAAAACCAAAGTCCTCTGAAATACACCAAAGTCGTTTGAAATAACACAATAGACCTTGGAAATCTTCCCCTCTAACAAACGTCATTACAGGCAAATTGGATTAATAGGTAGTATGAACAAAGAGATCGCCTCTTCAGGCAAAATAGCTTGCTCTAATCGCAGTTCAAGCAAGTATGATTTATGGAATTCTCAGTAGGCGTAGAAAAAAGCTAACACTGAGATTAAGGAAAACAGTTGGTGTCTCTGGTTACACAGGTGGGATCTAGATCCAGATCAGTTTACAAGCAAGATATTCACTTATTACGAATTGCACTTTGTCACCATCTAAAGATTGCTCGACACGATAACGATACCTTCCGGTCTGCACTTCGCGCCAATCATGCCATTCGGCACCTGTAGACTTCCACATCGAGATGAAAGCACGACTGCCGATTTCAGGAAAAAGCGCGCTTTGTTCTTCCTGTGACTGTTCAAATGAATTGATCTCCTCCTGCGACATAGTCACAAGAGGCACGAATTCAAGAACATTTGGAGCTTCGAAGTGACAAACATTCAAATCGAAGGCTAGATGTCCGCGAGCTAGCTTCAGAATAACATTCCGAACTCGTACTATATCAGCCTGCCACGACAGATTGCCGGTGGCATCTTCGTTGCAACTCTCTCGTATTCTCGCTGCTATCAAAGAGCGGTCATTCAATATCCTCTTGATTTTATCCCTCTTAACGCTATTCGGCTCTGTTGTCCCACAAATAACACATTCAATAAGGCAGGCCACATACTCTTCGTCTTGCGAAAAGTTATCATTGCAACTTCGACATGCATCAACCACCGGCAAGTTTGCCGGAAAAGGCTCATCCAAAAGTACCCGGGATGGGACATGGTCGCGCGTATTCGGTGCGGCACCACAATAAACACAAATTCCCGTTAACCTTTCATCAACAAATAGCTTGCGTGGGTCCATATGCGGATGTGTTCCGGCTTATTTTAAAATTCCAGTACTAAATAATCAGTTGACTTTTATGTTCTCCGTAAGCGCTTCGACGGCGGTTACTTTATCACTAATATTTTTGTACTTTAGGGTACACTCCCAAATAGTCAGAACTTTCCATCCATCGTCCTTCAATGCTTTAACATGCTTTGCATCACGCTCTATATTGCCGAAAATCTTTCGTTCCCAAAAATCGCGCCTAGTCTCCGGTAGCTTTGAGGCTTTGCAGTTTTCATGACCATGCCAGAAGCAGCCATGTACGAATACAATAGTGCGATACTTAGGCAGCACAATATCCGGGCGGCCTGGAAGTGATGCAACATTCTTCCTGAATCGAAATCCTTTGCGATGCAACTCCGAACGCACAAACTTTTCTATTCCGGTATCCTTACTCCGCACCATTGACATTGCTCTACTACGTTGAGCAGGCGTCATAATATCTGGCACGGGCTATTCTTCCTCCCCTTTGCCTTTGGCCGACCGACGCAGCCATTCGGATTCATTAAGGCCGACGCGCGCAAGTTCAGATGCATATTTATTGACTATTCTCTGCGCCGGCTCAAACTTCAAGTCTGCAAGCCATTGATAGCGAGTTCCATCCTTAGCCGTAAAATAAATTTCGCCGCTTTGAGCTTCTGCGCGTACCATTTCTGAGCCATCAGTGGACGGATCAAAATCTTCCAAACGAGATTTATACGGACGATATATAACGCGAGCCTTCACGAATTTCTTTCCTTTATCCGGCAATATAAGATCAAACTTACCATTGTCATTAACCAAATCTAATTGGAGAAGGGGAAATGATCTTGTGGACTTGATTCTGACGCAGTCGCATACAGGTTGTATGCATACCCAGTATTTGAAAGAAGATTCTATCTCTTCCGATGACGATATCTCCTTTAGCAAGGTTCCGGGAACAAGGGCAGGTAGGTTCGACTCCGAACGGTAGTCGGACTTCAGTATTGTTAATGCTGCAAACTCATGGTCCAGATCGGAAGCGGATTTCGAAGAGGAACACAATTGCGCTGTCAGTTCACGTTGATGAGGGTTGTTTTTGAAAGTCTTGAATTTCCCTAGTAATGTATCGTTAGCGACACCCTTGCGAAGCAACGTATTCAATTGAACTAAAACATCAATAGACTCCTTAACCGCAAATCGCTTTGCGAACTCATATCCGCTTGCTTCGTTCATCTCTATCCAAGCCTTGATTACATCTGTCCCCTCACTCTCATCCGCGGCTACCCCGACTTTATTTCCCTCAAGCACAGCAGTTAATTCACCGCTAACGAGATGAACAAGTAGATCGCTGGCATCTTCCGGATGAGGCAACATTGCTCGATGTGCCAGGAATGGCGCATCTATATCGGCATTGAATTTTGATAGTATACGGTGCGTGTTCGAACGTAGCGCAGCAAGCGAATCAAGCGCAACATTGGATACAAGTCCTGCCGTCATTTTCGTAAATTCGCTGATCAATCTATCAGGTAATTGATCAGCCGGCACTAACCTTCCTCTTAGTTCATCGCTTAGACCCACCCCGCCAACGTTGTTCTTGACATATACAACGATCCTTACCGACCCAATCACCAATGTGAAATCATCTTCCTTCAAAACATCATTTACACCAGCCTTCTTCAAGACCGCCAAAATGGTATCAACAATGTCGAAGATTTTTAGTTCGCCCGTATATACGACTATTAGTCGCAAGCGATGCTGCTCCAATGCCCTTTTCGTCATTTCGGCAATGAGTTCAGTAACTTTCTTGCCTTCGGTATCCTGATGTAGTACCCAATCCAACATCACAATGTCAGAACGCTCCGCGACCGGGTAGACCTTTTTGTCTAATTGATCAACCTCAAACTTCTTAGGTCGAAGAACCGCACATGCCATACCTCGTTCGGCGAAACTTTCGATCAGGTACTTAGCATCCAACACGTGGGCTCGATCTTCAGAAGTCTCCTCGTCAGTCCTCGCTTGCTCGACTATCGGTTCCTTTATTTCGTCTAAAGTCTCATCCGTAGCTGCTTCATCCGTAATGTCGGACTCTTCTTCAGGCTCGATAATTGTCGTCGTTTCTCCGACAAACTGTGGGCGTGCGGGAGATTTTACAGGAGTCGTAGGCACGGAGACTGATTCCGGCCAATCAAAGTAAGCGCGATCATCAACGACTACAACTGTTTGAAGGAATCTGCGAGCAACATTCTCCGAATGCTGTCTGAAGTCGGTTCCTGAGGGTGAGGTCATAAGTTAAGTTTTCCCCTTTCTCTCCAGGGGCTTGGGTTTCATCAGGAAGGTGGCTCCTTCACCGGGCTTTGATTCGGCTAGGGTCAGTTCCCAGTCTTCTCGGGATAGCACATCGCGTGAAATTTTCAGTCCCATCCCTCTGCCCCCCGGCTTGCGCGAAAAACCGCGCTCGAAAATCATCTCTCGGTCTCTTACAGGGATGCCCGGGCCATTATCCGAAATTACAAACGTACTACCGCCTATCAGATCTAGCTTTATAATTCTCGGGAGGCGCCGATCTTTTAGCCAAAAAATCGCGTTATCTACCAGGTTGACGAAAGCTGGATAGAAGGCTGAAGGATATCCGGAGAACGACATCCGAGAGAAGCTATTGGTGGATTGGATTTCGACCTTCTCTCTGCGTAACCGCTCATCAAATAGATCGCGCAAGTACTTGGCAATATCAGAACCGCGTATTGTAGCTTTCTTGCGGAATAGACGCTTCTCAAGAGGAGTAAACAATTCCAAATAGGCATCTAAATGATCGAAGTCGGCCCTCACATGTCTGTAAAGATCTCTTAACTCCTTATTAGTATCAGCCCATCCTTTGAGTCGCAGTAAATTACTGCGAATCGAACGAACCGTGCTTTCGAATTCATGGTTTATGACCGCTACCGCCATCCCAAGTTGTATCAGTTCTATATCAGCGTTCGCACTCTCATGAAGGGCTAGATTTTCTTCTTCCAAGGCTTCAATTACTTCGTCGGTGCTAACCGATGCGCCGATGTTTTCTTGTAACTGCTTGCGTATATTCTCAAGTGCTTGTCGTTCTCTCTCGGCAGCTTCGCTTAACTCGGATTCTAACCTGTAATATTCTCCTAAGATTGATGCCTCTTCCTTAGCAGAGCCTTGCAACTGATTAAGATCACTCTGGGCTTCATTTATTACACTTTCCAAATGAGCCGCACTATTATTTATAAGCTGTAGTGTATGGGTTCGAACATCCTCAATAATTTGTTTTGTTTCCCTGATTTCATGGTTGACCGTTGAACGAGCTTCGGCAATTCTTTCTTTGAGCGCGCGCTCGATACGCTTCTGTGGGTTGACGGACGTGCGTTGTTGATGTGCCGCTTCAGTTATAAGTAAGTCTACTCTTTGTTGAGTGGGCTGAAAAATGTCGACTTCGAGCCGTCCAGACTCTTTTGCCCAAAGTTCCCAATCTCGGCGAAGTTTTGGGGTAAGACCTAATCCGCGCGGCTTTGTTATTTTGTAACGCTCTCGCAAAACTTCAACCCTTTTGCGAGAGCTGGCATCAAGCTCCAAAAGTGCAGAGGATGCCTGTATCTGGTCACTAGTATTTGAAATCGTTTGTAACTGATTACTGACCGTGTTAAGCAGTTGCGACGCCTGCTTCTGTGGCACTTCTTCTTCGACTTGCAAGAAAAATTCATTCAGAGTATTGGCAAAACTTCTTCTCTCTTCTTTGACTTTTCTTTCGCGTGCTCGGCGAATTGCTTCTGCCCTCGTTAGCTCGTTTCGGCCTTCATAATATGCATCCGAATGTTCTCCGCTTTCACGGAAGAAATCGATGGCCATCTGTAAGAAGAAGTGTTTTAAAATCGACTTGAATTGTCTATATGCTTTGTTCTCTATAAAGCCCTCGCGTCCTGCCTTCTCAATTAATTGGGGGTTGGTACTTCCGCTTATTTCCACATAACCAAACATTCGTCTATATGAGAAATAATAGTAGGATGCTTTCTTACTTCTTCTTTGTTCCAAATCAAGAAAATCATAATCACTGCTACCATAGGGAAGAACACGAATTCCATTTTTGTAGATATACAATCCGCCGATCTTATTAAGCTTCCTAATAATCTTGACGTAATCCTGCTGAGGTAAAAGGCTTTCAACTCGTTCGCCCTGCACATATGCCAAGTTGAGTTTGAACCGACCGCACTCGGTTTTCTCTCCTTTCGCTCCTGGCCAAGCAATTGTATGTTGCACAGGCTCTTCTCTATAAATGGTTACTTTTCCAGAGAACTGGCCGTACTCATCAAACTCACCGGAAAAATGATGGTCAGCCGTTTTAAACTCTTCTGGTGTGAAAAAACTTCCAGGTGTGATTAGATCGACATAGGCTTCAGGGGTATTATGATCACGAAAACTCGTATCAATAACAGGCGGTTGCTCGCTCGTCATTGTATTGGAGAATCCGATCAATGTTTTGATTATAGGTGGGGCTGGGGCAGTAGGGTCGCTATCGCCTTCTATATCCGGTATTAGAGATTCATCCGTGGGGAAAATCAGGAAGTGGGTACCCTTTCCCTTTCCTGTGAGGGTCGACTTACCTATTTTGCTCAAATAGCCATCCAATGTGCGGGGGTCAACATTGAATCTCTTCAGTTCCGTATTAATTCTTTCTGCCAATAAAGGTTGGATTGATGCGCCTAGCTTGTCAATATTCTCGCGGAATAAATCGACCATCGCTAGAACGTCATCGCGACTCGGCAACTCGCCCTCCTTATAAACTTCAACGGGTATATCTATTTCATCCAGATTTATCCCGGGACTCTCAAATATCCCCCAGTGAATGAAAGACATGACAATGTCATGCTGTTTGTCATCGCGGGTGGCTCGTGTGAGAATTAAAACCTGCGGGCCAATGGCTGCTATTGCAAGCCGCCCAATACCCTTTTCTCCCATGATAGGACGTTCAGCAATGTCCGAAGGTTTCGGTGGTGGCGATAATCCTATCCCTGCACCCAATTTGCTCTCGGTCCCAATAGCGAGCCAGCGGCTTACAAACTCTTCCTCTGTCATACCTATGCCGTTATCTCGCAAGACAAAAAGGTGTTCAGAGCGGAAGAAGTCTACTTCTACATTTTCCGCATAAGCATCATGTGCGTTCTTGAATAATTCGCTAATGGCCGTAGGTATCCCGGCGATCTGTTGACGACCGAGCATGTCAACGGTTCGAGCACGAGCCCTAAATTTGGCCATTGAGATAATCCTTGCTTTTAGTAGAGGTCAGAGTGAGCAATGAAGTGTTGACCAAATATCTGTGCTACCAATACAGGAACTGCATTACCTATCTGACGTGCCATCGAGTTAATACCGCCGGAAAATATAAAATCTTGCGAGAAAGTCTGCAAGCAAGCTCCCTCACGAGCGCTGATAGCCCTATGCTGTTCCGGGTGTCCGAAACGCCCGTTCGATAGACTGGTACATCTCGTTGTCAGACCACTGGCTGGCTCATGCTTTCGCATTCGACCATATACATCTGTGTGGCCGTCGTATTCTCCGCCATGACAATCCAAAACGAGTTCTTCTGGCCAATTTAATCGCCCGCCCCCTTCTGGCGTAGCAATTATTCTTCTGAGATTAATCTCGGACAAGCCGGCAGCTCTATGATTCGGTATTATCGGATGAGTTTCACCTGCGGCGATAGGTGGTAAATGACCGATACTTTCCCAGACAGTAGGATAAGTTGGATTTGTTGTTCCCGGCCCATGTGTAACTTCAGGTAGGTCTATGGGGCCTAACAGGCTAGCTATCAAAACGAACCTTTTACGTCGTTGAGGAACCCCATAACGCTGCGATTCTATAATTCCATAAGCTACATTATAATTTAAGAGTCTCAGTAGCTGCTCGAAGTCAGTAAACGGTCCCGGTTCTCCTGAGACATTTTGTGCGCCCGGAACATTTTCTAAAAAAATAAACTCAGGTAGGTAGGGCTCAACAAAACGTGCAAATTCATAGAGCAACAAAGCCCGGGCATCTTTGCCATTCCGATTTCTGTTTAGTATTGAGAATGATTGGCATGGAGCGCAGCAGGAGAAGAGCAGCCGATCATGTGCTTCACGGTTTATATAAGGGGCGATGGCCTCGGCTTGGACTTCTCTAATGTTTCCATGGATGAACGCTGCTTCCGGGAAATTAGCTTGAAATGTACCTTGTGCGTCAGGGTCAATATCAAGGCCGAGGGCTATCTGCATTCCGGAAGCCCTTAAACCAGCACTTGTACCGCCACACCCCGAAAAGAAATCATAGACCTGGATGGGCACAGAGATCTCCCGTCTCTTTCATCAATATAGGCAGTCCTAAATGTATAGGAAGTATTGCTTCAAAGAGCGCAGCCCATCATCCAAATCCAATTTTACAGGATGAGACGCCCGATGATATCAATACCGCCGATTCTTTCTTCTATATGCTTCCCGTCCTTTCTCCCGCTGTTTTAAACAGTAAATGACAAACACGAAATCGTTGCATCTGCCTTTAACAAGCGGAATAGAAAGTGCCAAACACAAAATGCCAAACTAATGACGGGTTACGGGCTGATAGTTAAATCGAAAATAAAGCTGAGGCTCAAAAAGTACGCGCCCGGGCTCTCAGGATACTTGATTATCCTGTTGACTGCAATATATTTATTGCGCGAGCTCGGCAGCCGATTTCGGCAGTATTCAAAATATGGCCCGGTGATTAAATCTGACCGCTCCGTGCTCTCCGAATTTAAAGCTGGAAACGTTTTGACAGGTAAATGATGTATGGCACAGAAGAATCCTATACGAAGACGTAATTGTTCTATCGAGCGCACTCTAGAGATTAACGACACGTTCGAGTTCGAAGGCACCTCTTTTAAAATCTCGCATCTGAGCGAGGTCGGGGTACGGGCGGAAGAGATCGGTCAGCGAGTCAAGGGCAAAGAGCTTCGAACCTTATATTGGTTCGGAGCCGAACATTTTGAAAGAGAAACCGGGTATAAGATTCACACAGAGGGAGGATTTCCTGTGCCCATGCAATTGTGTCGATACGTGGCATCTCCCGCAGGCTTTGGCGAAATAGTCAAAATAGTAAAAGATGATGTGAATGTTCGTTTATTCAATCCGAAGGGCCAAAGAGGAAGGAGAAAGACAGTCACATTCACTTGTGATCAACTTCGGTCTTTATCTCAACAGCATCCTCAGCTCAGCAATGCAGGCTCATATATCAGAGGTGTGGAAAAGATTGCTGTTCCGTACTCAGATGATCTTGAGATTCAGGCCACGATTGAAATAGTCCGGGATGTACAGGACGAGAAATGGCGCCACGGCATCGAGTTCAAGCTTCCAACCACACGCGGAGGCATCTACGGCCCGTCAAAGTTCCACAGTAAAATATGTGATGATAGGAGCACTGCTATTGAGTGGGCAGTTAAAGATCTTAAAGCTATCATGAGAGAAGAAGCGCAACGCGCTGATACAACTCCAGATCAGCAGAAGAAAATTAACAAGGCCATTAAGGAAACAAATGCATGGCTACTTCAACAAATTTGAAGACCGGCATTAGAGCAAAGCTTCAAACTACAATTCTCTGCGTATCACTGTAACTCCTAGCAAGCGGGCAAGCACTGATTTGTTCACTGGCCTTCCTTTGCGTTTGAGATATCCTATTGCAGCTTTTGTTTCTTCATAAGAAGGACAGTATCGAGCGCGATATAAATGGTCGTGAACGGTACTCCAGAACCAAAATGGTGCCACAGTTGTCCTTCGGTTCGTGGGAGAATCTACATGTCTTAACCACAATGAACTCCAGACTTTGAATTTTCGAGAGAATTCAATAAAGCGGTGAGGCCACTCCTGAAGCAAACAACAAGCAAGCCCCAGCAATTGCCTACGACCTTCGACCCCGATTTCTTGAACGTCGATTGTTCTCGAAACCGAAGGCGTGTATACCTCAACTCCATATGTTTCGCTAATAGCCTGACACATGCTAACTATTCGCTTATCCCGCATTGCTAGGATCTTCATCAATTGGCGAAGCCCTGCAAAAAACAAATGGGAGTGCGTTACTATGCCCTCGCTTACCTGAATAAAACCGGCATCTATCGTCCGTAGTAGTGTGGAGGTAAATTGAGCTTCTTCGAACGTTGCAGAGAAGCCTGGCTTGCTTACAACTGCTCGCAGATCAAAATGACAGGAATAACAGAGCGTTAGTGAGACGGCAACAAACTTGCGATGATTACCCAACTCGTCGCGATGGAAGTTGACGGGT
Organism: Pyrinomonadales bacterium; assembly: GCA_038322995.1. GTDB lineage: Bacteria > Acidobacteriota > Blastocatellia > Pyrinomonadales > Pyrinomonadaceae > QHXQ01. Next base: position 53,040 of record JBBQGM010000007.1, on the reverse strand, counting down.
TCTCCACACTTGGGGCAGCGGTCGTGAAGCACTACATGATGTTTCTCACATACTACTATTAAGGCCAAGCGCCATTTGCAGCGGTAATACGGATCTTCGTCCTCAGTAAAACAGCGCGGACAATACTGTAATCCGAACTGTTTGTGAGTCCGGTGATAAACGCCAATTGGCATAATCCATGAGGAGGGGCCGAAATGGTTATGCTTCTCATAAAGTACGTTTTCATAAGCCGCAAGTGTTGTCGCTCTCACCCGTTCAAGAGGCGTTCCTGTTTTGGCGGATAATGTCTCCACTAGTTGAGAGTCAGCGGACTTGTCAATGTCCCTATTCCAAATTTGTTTTTCAGGCCAAGTAAGAGAGCAAAAGGTGTGTAATTTCAGCCCGTGGGCGCGGGCTAAACGAACTAGCCACGAAGATATGAGTTCATCGTCTTTGGGTTTTAAGTGAACCGGCCATAATTCGCTGTGTTCTTGAGCTTTTTCCGGAAAATGTGAAATGTTATTTCTCAGGGGAAGACATCTTTAACTTAAACACCAGTGCGCCGGTGCAATATCTCTTCAAGATCAGCGCGCTTTACGAGCTTCACACGTCTATCAAGCGGATCATCTTCAACCGATATTTTCCCACTACTCACGAGGTTGCTGAGATTCGAAGAACTGATCCCAAGAAATTTCGCAGCCTGAGAGAGTTTCATCTTAACCGGCCATCTTTTGGCCTGTGGCGTAGATCCGCGATGTGCGCCATCTCGTTTGTGCTTACGGCTCATTACTGTTCCTAATAGGCGATGGAGGTGCTGGCGGGACGGATTATGCTGCTTTGGGCTGCCTCAGTACTTTCGGAGCGGGCGGTGGTGTCGGTTGGCGGATAGTAGTAAATGGAATCGTTAGCCGTCGGCATCGGCTTGATCGTTACATCCACATTCGGCATCGGAGTTGATTGATTTAAGAGAAATAAAGAGAGGAGTGCAATAACCGGTAAGACGGTGAAGACCAAAACGATAACGAGACCAAGTTTGGTGATCCGTAAGTAGGAGCGTGAATTGACCTGTTCATAATAGAATAGTTTCAGCTTCCGCCCCCGCGGGTGCGGTATTATTTCTTCTCGCACAATGTGTTCATCCAATCGCATAATCTATTCATTGATTTGCGCGATATCTTAGTGAGTGACGATCTTTAGAGTTTTTTGGTATCCTTCGCCGGGAATTTTCGGTGGCTCTTAGCAAATGAGTAAGGCAGCTCAACATCGAAGATGATGGGCGCCGTATGGGACAACAGAGATAACCTCCCGCCGGCGAAAAACAAGTACCATGAAATACTAAGTGCAATTGCACTTAAAAGCAAGAGGAAACTCGGAACACAAATGTTGTGCCCATCAGGAGGTATATCCTGATGGGCACGTTTGCAAGGCGAAAGCCGCAGCGTTTGGCTGAAAAATTATTAACTATTCGGCGGACCTTCAACGATTCTCAAAATTCATTGTTAAGGCATCTTGGACTGGCTGATGAATTAACGCAGTCAGATGTGTCTGCTTTCGAGCGGGGCACGCGCGAGCCATCACTGCTGACACTCTTGGAGTATGCTCGTATGGCTGGGGTATGGATTGATGTTCTCGTCGATGACAATTTGAATTTGCCGGAGAATCTACCCTCCAGGGCAAAGAAAGAAGGCGTTAAAAGAAAGTCTTCTGCCCAAAACTAGAGCATACTGGGGATACAGCACAAAACTTTTCGGCGGAAGCCTATATTTAAAAATTATTACCTCCATATTTTGCGATAACCAAGCGGGCAGCCATGGGGACAAAAGCTCGTCGTGCTTAGGATTGAAATGTACCGACTACATATCTGAAGTTGCTCTGCGGTTTTTCATTCAGCCTATTACTTGCGTCCTTCTGCTCCGGTCCGAGGGAGCTATCCAGCCTATTTCGTTCAAAGTCACCACGTCGATTTTTTCCCTTTTATTTCTGATAGCTTGTTCAGCCGCTCTGGTGAGCACAGTTGATAACTCGCCAATCAGTCCTTCACACATGCTCATCAATTTCAAAGCCATTGTTTTGTGGACCAGATATGATGGATTGCGAAGAGGAAGCATGCGCTCGAAACTGGTTAAAAGTTTCAAATATGGATCTTTTGCAGGAGGCAGGTTATCGCTTATCTTCCATCTCGGTAATATGGCAGGTTCGAAACGATTCGCTAACTGGTCATCCGACTGTATGGCGTTATAGGCTGCGTCTATGCCAACACCGACGATAGGAATTTGGAGATCGTTACCGAGCTGTTTGATCGCGTTGCGGAAAACACGCTGACTAGATCTGCTGCCCGCAATAATGTCGTGTATCTCGTCAATGATGAGAACTCGAAGACCAACGCGTTGACATATAGTTACTACCTGTATGTACTTCTTTCCGGGCCTGTCGTTCTCTTTAAATGGTGCATTCAGTTGGGTGAGAATGTGATTGTAGAAACGACCCTCATCCGCTGTGGGCGGAGCTTGTACAATTATTACAGGGATGATCTTCGCATCGCCATCTATATTGTCGTCAGGTGGGTGTTGTTCCTTAAACCGATTGACGATCATCGTCTTACCATTGTTGGTATCCCCAACGATTAATAAGTTCGGCATTCTTCGTTTCTTAGGATACGTGATTAGCTTGTTTAGCTTGTCAATGATCTCTTTAGCCTTATCGTATCTAATCCAGCGTTCGCCATGTAACTTAAAAATGCGCTCATCATCACTTAATTCCAGCCACGTTCTCTCATTTACATTAAGATGTGTTGGACTTGCGATGCCCTGAGTATCCTTCTGGCTCATCCGATGTCCTTAGCTTTGCAGGTTAGATCGAAATTAAGGGGCTCATAGCATCTTCACTCTTATGTATGCTTACGTTAGATATTCCATCTCATCAAATGGTTCAACAACAGGTACATCTTCGAGTTCATCGGACTCATTTCTTTCTGGCAAATCCCTATGGCGCTCATCCGCCATTTTGGGCTCTTCGATTTGTCGATGTTGCCGTCGCCTTTGAGCATCACGCCGTTTACTTTTAGTCATACGGGCTTCGCGTTCCTCAATAGCGCGCATTTCTTTGAAGGTCTGAAAGATCAACTGTTCATCTATGTCTTCTTTACCTAGCGCTTCGAGCCTTCTACGAACCTTACGATACTCCCATATACTCATAGGTGGCTGTGATGTATCTCGGTAAGGAATCTTGAAATATTCGTTGAGATCGGGGTCGAAAAAATAGATTCGGCTGATATTCCGTGGATCTCGCTTGAATATGAATTTGCGTTTCTTGGTTGAGTTTTCATCTTGTTCATTAATATGTTTGTTTAATACGCCACTGTAATAATGTATGAAGTCTATAACTACTCCATACTCCTGAATGGTGCGTTTCTCAGCTGGCATTAAATCTAATCGTAGGCGATCCTCATCATGTATCTGATAGGGAAGCCCACGTCCTGGTATGTCCTTGGTGCCAAATATACCCTTTTCATATTGCTTTATTGGGGAGGTGAGTAGAGCGCTGTGTATTTCTTGGTGATAAACCCCGGCAACGTACCTGGCAAACCATTCTTCCAGCGCTGAGATAGTTAGTGCCGCATTTTTTCCGAGTCGTATTTGCCACGCTCCTTTGGATTCGAAAAAGTTGTTCCTGGGAGTTGGTGTATCTTTTCTGCGAACGTCCCAAGTAAGCTCTCGATGAGTGCGCCGTAGCGAGGCTTTTTGACTGGCCGCCATTCAAGATCAATGCTGTATTCATTGCACGCGCGTTTTATCATGTTGCTATGAAATTCACCCGCATTATCAGCATGAATCTTGCTCATAACTCCCCAAGTTGGCCAAGCAATATTAATGTTATGCTTAGCAAGCCACTTATCTTTGAGCAGAATCGCATGAGCAATGCAAAGCCCCACCGATATGTCACCAGGGGGATCAAGAGAAAGGTAGAAGCCTGGAACAGTACGGCTGAAGACATCAATAGCTAAAGTAATCCAAGGTCTTCCAATGGGTTCTCTATCAACGTCGTCTACCAGCATTATGTCGAGTTCAGTGTGATCTATTTGCACCACAGCGAGTGGGAAGTCGGCGCCCGGAAAGCGTCCGGGGTATGCGACGTTTCTTTTTCCACTTTCTTGATCGCTTGATTGCTGCTCATATTCCTTCCGAATAGAGTTGATCCTTCTCTGAACAGTATTGATGTGAGGGATGTCGATCTCGGATCTATTTAATTTGTTTTTTATTTCTTCGTAAATGTCGTCGAAAGAAGCTTTCTTCTTTCCCTTGGTGAAACGAAGGTCAACGATAGTGGTACGGATAATTGATTCAGCTTCAGTCGAAAGACGGCTTTTACCTTTGCCGCCGCTGGACTTTTGCGGTATGAGGGATGAGGCTTTACCGGACTTTTCAAGTATTTTTAGTTTGCGGTAAACAGTAGTCCTTCCAACACCGGCTTCTTTCGCGACTTCATCCACCATTTCTGTAGTGCGTCGCGAAGCTGAGACTAATGGGCGAAGCCTGTTGGCCCAGCCTGATGCATCATTCCAGTCATCTTTGGGAATTAGAGAGAGATCTAACTGCTTGTTATCTTCGCTCAGTGTTAAGTCCGAGACAGGAGTAATGTCCTTTATATATAACTCTCGATGGTTTCCCGTTTCTTCATCTTTAGCGAGGACGGATTCCAGAGTTAAAATGCTTGTGATAGCGTAGCGCTTGCCATCGCATTCGACGACCACGCCCGGCGATAAGTTGATAAATGCCTTCATCTCTTTCGACCTCGTCTTGGAATCGAAGCGACCAAATTCGGCTACGCATCGTCAACTTTGAATCTAGGTTGACGCCCACCGCGTGATTATCAACGAGTTGCCATAAGGTTGGTAACAATCTAGATATTTCATCGCGATCTGCGGCCACGGAACGCAATAGAGTCTCCGGATCTGTCTCACGCAACTCATCTAAAGCTTCAAGTAGCAAATGCCTATAATCTTCGTTGACTGGAAACCTGCGAAATGTGATGAGGAAGATAGCGTTATATAAGTAAGGATTTATAATTTCTTTGTCGGTTACTATTGTGAAATCCCAATCTCTTTCAGCTACATGCTTCCTAGCGGCCCGAAATTTAGGTTTCAGTTCTTGCCAGTCCTTACATAGATCTGTTCTCCACTTGACTTCTGCAAGAAGTGGTTTCCAATGTTTAGCTGGAGCCAAGTCTTTTTTGTAATTGATGAGTACGTCAGGAGTATAGTGATGCGTCTTTCCATCTTCGCCGATGAAGTATATTTTAACTGGCTGCTCTTCGTATTTTAAGACGTTGGAGTTGAAGGTCAGGAGTTTGTGGAACTTGTGTTCAAGACCTGATTCATATGCAGTCATTTCGCTGGACTTATTGGTTGCCGTGAGACCTGTTACGTTCCGATAACTCCTTGGAATTTTCCTGACAGGCATAAACTCAAACCTCTAAAACACATTAGTCATTACAAAATTAAACAGAAATAGATGCAAAGGCACCCTTCTTGTTACTTCAAGTAGGCTTACTTCCCCCGTCAGCGGATTTGTTATAATCTTTCATCCACTTCCATAACGAGTGACTACTAACTGGCAAAATCTGTTTCACTTCTCCAGACCGTTTACCTTCTAGTAATAGGCGTATTGCCTCTTGTTTTATTGCTTCTGGATGTTTGGCGTACTTAGCTGCTTGAGTCAGTCCTCGCCTCTTTCTCCTAGTTTGCGCGACACCACTATTTAAATACTTGAGTAGTTCGCTCGTGGTAGATGGACGACCAGTTCTCTCTATGAAATCGAAGATAGCGGTGACTTCCTGTTCAGTGGGCAAGTATCTAGTTCTTTTTAAATTAAGATGAATGATACTCCAATACCAATAAGGAATATTATCTTGTTGCTGATGGCTCCAAACGTCACTTTCAATTTTATAAGCTCTGCTAAACTGAATAAATTCACTGGACCAATCTTTAAGAAGTGCTGACATTAGAAAGACAATGATGCGTCGCGTAATAACATCGAGGCTCTCAAAGGTAGTTCTTCGCCGAGGGCCAGGGAAACCCTCTTTAATACCATAATGCCTACAGGCTAATTCTAGAAGATTCTTGATGTGTCTGTGACGGCCAGAAAGTGCGTATGCTAAGTGACGTAGTCCTTCGAAGTACATAAGCGAATGTACGGATGCATTCTGAGGAACCTCTACCCATCCTTGGTCTAAGGCAGTCAAAAGATGTTTTTGGAAATTCAGTGTATCTGTAGCAATCGAATTTGAAGATGTACTGATGGGAGCATGACGAAGATCAAAGGTACAATTGTAGCAAACGGTTAAGGAGTCTGAAACTCTATCCCATTCCCTTGTTACGTTCATATAAAAATTTATGGCATATCCGCATCTAGTGCAGCGATCAAGTAGGAATAATTTATGCTTTGCACAGAAAGTAACAAATGCCAATCTCCATTCCCGCCTGAAGTAAGGTTCCTCCTCCGAAAGGCACCGTGGGCAATATTGTAAACCGAAATATTTGAGATTGTGATTCCGAGAGGTAGCTTGGCCGCGTGGCAGTAGCCAATAAGTTACACCGCTTGGCGGAGATATTTCATAGAGACGACCTTGGTAATCAGAGAGCGTCGCAACTATCACTTTCTCAAGTGTCGTACACGTTTTCTCCGCTAACAGCTCAAGCCCTTCTTTATTATTCGCCCTGTCAAAGTCTCGTATTAGCCATAGGTTAGTATTGCTTGGCCAGATTATGGAAGTAAAACTGTTAGGTTTAAGGCCGTGTGCTATGGACAGCCGAGCTAACCATGAAGTGAAGAGTTCGCCAGCCTTTGGTTTCAGATGTACGGGCCAGGATTTTTCGGGCGAGGCAATCACTGATCTGCCAGTATAGGAGAATGTTTAGAGTTTGAATACAGGAAGATATTTAATCTGTAATTCCCCGTCAGCTTGCTGCGGGGTCGCCGAATAGAAACTATGGGAGTCCGTTCAGGAAGGCATTTACCCTAAATTCTGGCCCTCCTTTGGTATACATCTCGGGCCAGAAACTTTGATGAAACAAGAGGTGTCATTGGCCTGCTTGGTGCGTTGCGAATAACTTAGTATCTTCCTCGTGATTAAACATCAAAGTCGAGAGCGAGACATGTCGTCACGCCCTGTCCCGGGCATGGCACAAAGAATCCACCTCAAAGTCATTCCCTCTACTTCAGCCCTGATTGTCAGATGCCTACTTGGCCTCAAAACACTTTGTTTACATGATAGGCCAATTGTCCGATAATCCGGGCATGGCTAAGTCAGCACAAGAACCTATTCAACCCGATGATTATTTGGCAGAAGTGGTTTTAACCGCATTTGGGCAAGGGGAATTATCGGGCCTGTCGGAGATACTTAAACGAATTTCCGAAGCGGTTCACGCCTACGGATGTATCATTTGGGAAGTTGCCCCCGGCAGTAACCTTGAAAGCGAACCGCTCAAAGGTCGCTTGTTCGTTCTCGCTGAGTGGTTCCAAGACGGCAACGTGTTTGCCGAGCACGACATGCCCTTGGTGGAGTCAGTAGAGGGTGCTGTAATCATCAGCCAAAAGCCTGAAAATGTAACGAACATTCAGCAGGATGTGCGCGCTAATAGTAACCCGGCCAGCCGACGCGCCAGCGATACGTTGAACTTTAAAACGATATGCGCCGTCCCTATCAACTTCACCGATAGTAAAAATACTAAAGGGGTGGTCAGCCTCTACAGAAACGCTCCTGATCCTTTCACCGAGGAAGAGATCGCTAGAATCCGGCAGATGGCCCGCATGATACCGGCCTTGTATCAGGCCATCAGGGACAGGGTGAGCCAGAAGCTGATTCGGCAAGTCAGCGAGGTTCTACATGAAGCTGATTTGCGAGCGTCGGGCAAGCTGCTCTTGGTAGACGAGATGAAGAGAGTGTGGGACCAGATCTGCTCCGTAGTTGCTGAGACTTTTCAGTGTATTGAGACCTCGATCTTCATGGAGGATCCCTTAGAGATGGCGGGCGCATACCGATTGGCCGGAACTACATGGAATCAGTGGGCTCAGATGAAAGGCACTTACCTAGCGCGGGTCGAGGAGGGCGCAACCGGCTGGGTATTGGCCAAGAAGCAGCCCGTGAGGATTCTCAACCTGGCAAACTTCGAGCATGATAAGGTGATTATCCAACGCGAATACCCAAAACTGCGTTGGAATGACTCGTTGAATATTAAAGTCTCAGCGCGCAAAGCTCTCAAGCTAAACAACAAATTTCGGTTGCCGCCCTTGAGCTTTATGGCCGCACCGATTTTCCGGGATGAGAAAGTTCTCGGCGTCATACGGTGCAGCGCCGCTAGGCGTGTCCCGTACTATTTCGCGGATTGGGACCTGAATCTGCTGAAGCTGGTCGCCTCCCAGATCAGTCGCTTCTGGAGCAACTGGTTATTCCGGCGCGAGATAGAAATAGAGAAACAGGCTTGGCAGTCGCTAGTCAACTGCATCAGCCAACTCAACAGCTTTGTGCAGCAGGAATTGCAAGCGACGACTCCGAGTATGCAACATATTTTCCATAGGACATTTAGGGTAGCGCGCGATGTGGTGGCTGGCGCAGACATCATGGATGTGCGCCTGTATGATGCCGACACGCAAGAGCTATATTTCGACGCGGTATACGGAGCGCCTTGGAAGAAAGGCAACTTAGCCGAGGTGAAAGCTCGGCTGGAACAGCGGTTCCCCGTTAACGACCAACCCCCCGCCAACCTCCTCGGAGTCCAAGTCTTCCACTCAGGCCAAGCGATGGGCATCTTCAACGCCGAGCGCGAAGGCTATAAATTTAGTACTTTCCCGGAGACCGAGCGAATGATCGTTGCCCCGATTGTCGTGCAGGGCAAGGTCGTCGGTGTTTTAGACTTGCGTGGCACAGGCAGTCAGAAGTTCCCATCACACGCGGTCAAAGTGGCCGAGCTTTTAGGACAACAGCTAGGTCTCTATTACTACTTGACCACGGCTATCGGAGAACTCCATCAGACTGAAATCGAACTCCAGCGTAGGGAAAAGGAGAGGTCGCAAACGAACGAAGACTTAGCGCACCAGCTCAAAAGCCCTTTGATTCAAGCCCACGCACGGCTCCAAGCCATTTTGTACGAGGACAAAATCAATAACGTGCGACTAAGCCCGAAGTATCTAGCCCTGAGAGGTCTCATATCCAAGGCGAAGCGCGTGTCCATGAGTACTGGGTTGTTTGCAGAACTGGCGCGTGAATCCGCCGTCCGGATTGAGCCGCAACGCCTGAGGCGTTTGACGTCAGATGCCGTGCTCAGAATGCTGATCGAAGCCGCCAGCGATAATGAGTTGCTAATTGAGCCTTACCGTCAGATCAAATTCCGCGTCAGCCGCAAAGGTTTTGAGGTGCTTGACAGTTATCTCGTTTATGTCGATCCCGATTTGCTGGAACAGGCGGTAAGCTGTCTGTTGGACAATGCAGGAAAGTACAGCTTCCACAACACAGTCGTCGATGTTTCTGGCGGGCTGACTAAGGGCAGATCATTCTACGTATCTGTCGTGAATAGAGGAATGCCGGTCAAGCAACATGAAATCAATTTATGTAAACAACGTCTATGGCGTAGTGAGCAGGCTACCTGGACGACTGGCGAAGGTTCGGGCATTGGCCTGTGGGTAGTGGACAACATCATGAAAGCGCATAATGGCGAATTGTCGATTACCCCGACAACCTCGGAAGGGGTTACGCAAATAAGGCTCATTTTCCCCACCCAGAAATAAAGGCATTGATATGTATATTCTGATTGTTGAAGACGATCATTTGCAGGCTGAACTGCTAATAGAAACTTTTCGGGACGAATCCGATTTGGCTTCAGCCCTAATCAATCGCATAAGCACAGAGAGGGAGTTCCGCGAGCGGTTCGAAGAGATAGCCCATAACCCACCAGATGTTATCATTATGGACGTGATGCTGCGATGGGCCGATCCTACACCGGATACGATTGAGCCACCTCCTGAAATTAAGATGGACGGCTTTCACCGCGCTGGGCTGCGGAATGAGAAGCAGCTGGCTGGAGACCCAAGGACTAGAGACATTCCCGTAGTGCTCTACACCATTTTAGAAGCTGCCGATCTTGAAGGGATGGCTGAGCGCCCTACAGTATATTATCAGCCTAAGGACTCTGAATACGGCCCTCTGGTACAAACGATACGTTCTTTGGTCAGAAGAAAGGTGAGTTGATGAGATCCCAACGTGCAGAGCGAATTGGACAAAAGTTAAGCAACCTTTTTTAAGCACTTGACAGCCCAATTGGGTAAGTTCATTTCACTAGCTCGGCTCTTGAGATTTAATTCCGGATACATTTCAACGACAGGGGCAACAAGCTTGAGAAACTCGGCCTCACGATTTTTCTCCTTTTGACGGTCTTTAGCGAATATTTGTAACGACTTACTGATAGTGTCAATGTCAGGAATGATTCCTACGCTTTCAAGCATCTGCTTGCGTGTCTCCAGCAAGGCTAATGCAGCCTCATGGTCATTTCGGTATGATGCTTGAACCTCAAGCTGCGCCAGCGCATCCACGACCAAGCCTCTCATTGCTCTTTCACTTGCGTAAGTCATCGAAAGCCGATTGCGCTCAAGCAATGGAGCAATAGATTGGACAAAAGCATAAGCTTGCCGGGACAATGAAACTTCCAGTACATGGCCGTTGCATAATTTTTCTCTGACCTCATATTTGCACGATGTCGGAAGGCAAGCGGGGATATAGTGCCAGATGAGCGCACGCACATCTGGCTCATCCGGGTCTAAAGTCGCCTGCGGAATGAAAAGCTTCGGGAGACATTCGACGGCCCAGCCCGGCCAATAATGATTGTCCGCCTGATATACCAAATCGCTGTTCCATGTGGGCCTTCCAGGATATGTGTGCAGAACACGGTTGAGGAGGCTGTGAAATTCCACGCGGCGTGTGCGCTTCCGTTCTAGATGCACAGCCATCGCCGCGAGTGCCGCGCCGATAGCGTCGAGTGCTGGTCTGCCGCGGGCGGCTTCTGAGGCCGGCATGAGACGGATGCCCTCGAACCCAGCGTACTCATCGCCGGTCAGGAACTCATGCCTACTCCGTGTGAGCATCTCGTGCCAGACCGTTTGCAAACGGTCATCACGCTGGTTGGTGATGAGCGCAGATTCAAGCACTTGGCGGAGAACTGTACCTTGCCAACTGCCTGCCAGTTTACCACGCCGAAACATAGCGTAGAGCGGATCGGCCAACTGAGTCGGGCAGTTCAGTCCGGCGCAGAGCATGAGCAGGTTGTATAGCAACTCGTCGCGTTGTTCACCGGGAGGTTGCGCGTCGGGCTGCATCTCCAGCAGGCGGGCCACACGTGCGGCGAGTTCGTTCTCCGCGCGATACCTTTCATCGGCCAGTGGAAGCCCGTCGAGGAGCCACGCGTAAGGCTCCTGCTCAACGTCCGATGCGGGCAGACCCTCCCTTCGAAGCCAACCCACGAGCCGCTCCATCTCCCATCCTTTGCGCGCCAGCCAGAGTCGGAGCATCCGGCGCATCTCGCGCACGGCTGGGGCTTCGATGTCTTCGTTCATCACTGCCAATGTTCAATCGTCCCCGCAGATTCTACACACATCGCGGTTCGGACAGCCAGTGTAAACCTCTGTCTTGTAAGTAGAAGTTAGCAGCGCTTGGTGAGCGCGACGAATGCTGATCAGGTCGGGGGGGCGCCAATCAGAGGTACGACCGAGCAGATTTCCGGCGTCGTGCCAGTGCTGGACGGGGTGCTCAATCTGCTTGTGGATGTACTCAGGTAGTAATTCCGCAGCGGTTGGGGAGAGGCGCAAGTCCATCGCGTGACCGCCCGATTCGAGCGGCGTCTCTCTGGGCGAGGGGAAATGATACTCGTACCACCCGCCATCAAGTTGGGTTGGTCGGGCGACGGTGCCTGCTTCGCCCACCGTGTAGGTTAGAGCAATGAACCAATGGCCATGGGGATTCTTCCCCATCCCCATGATTTGTACCCATCGGTCAGGGTTCGGCTCGCCGACGGGTGATCGTGCTTGCGGTTCGAAGGCTTCTAGCGTGGTGGCCCAAGTTGGCTGGAAAGCTGTCGCGCGTCGTACACAGTTCAACAAATCGAGAACGGCTGCAACGAAGCGATCCCGCCGGTCTGCGTCGCCCGGATTAAGCATCTCGTCGAGCCACTCGTCAACCCACTGCTGTTCCTTGTTCTTATCCTTTATCAAGTCACGAGGGATGCTGTAATAAAATTCGAAGCTATCTGCCCACTTCCGCTTGCGGCGGCGGGCGTTGAGCAGCGAGCGGTATGAAATCCGCAGGTTGTTGAGATCAATGATACGCAACAGCCGTAGCTCTTTGTTGAGCAGAGGTGAGAGGCTATGCCACGAGTTTTCGGCTAACTTCTGTGAGAGCTTGGCGTGTCCGCAGATGAGGTTGCCAGCGTTGATTTCATGATAAACAAAGTGAGGATAGTGTCTGGTGCGAATCTTTTTCTCGAAGTAGTAATGGATGGCCTTTTCCAAATCGCCTGCGGTTCGGGGTTGGTGGCAGAAATGGTCGAATTGCTCTTCACGTTTTAGGCTAATGCGGTGGTCGTGGCGAATGTTACACGCCATCGCCATCTTCGCCATATCTCCCGAACGCTGCCAGTCGGCTAGAGCGCTCTCGTAAGGGTGAGTTGAAACGGTGCGACCGAATACTTCTGAGGTGGGGGCAGTCATATTAGAAATCGCCTTTCAGGCTTGGGGTGAAAACAATTGTTCCCGATTTGAGGCAAGGGTCTATACCATAGTCAATCCTGATGATCAACACGTGTTCTCTGGCGTTTTCCTTCGCTCAAGCGGCAGTAGATGTTAAAAACTCTCCCTTGGGGGCGTGATGTCGGCAAGAGATGCACCCTGACCGGGCACATTCCCGCAATCTAAATGGGAGAAAATTCCCTTCTTACACGAAGCGAGGGGTCGCAGAATCGGGGGCTAAGATGCGACGGGAGTTTTGAGCATAAGGTTTAATCAGTCCAGAATGTAGGCTCAATTCCAAGTGCCGGTCAGGAGTTTATGGCACTTGTATAAGCAGCCATTTCATCAGACTTATCGGTTGCCGTGAGACCTGTCACATTTCGATAACTCCTTGGAATTTTCCTGACGGGCATGAACTTTAACCTCTAAAAATCATTTCCAACGCCTTTAGTCTATTACCGAAACATTTCCACCGACTTTGGTTGTTATTTTAGATGACTTTGGTGTGAAATGGGAGATTTAGAGGTGTATATTTTCAAGGACTTTGGTTTTTAGTAGCAGGGCCTGCGGGCTAACGTCGTTCATCGTCGTCACTTCCACGGAGACCTCATGCGCGCGGTTCTTCACCGGCCGTCTTTCAGTCTGCACCCGTTGGCGTGCGTGGCCCTCGCCTTCGCCATTGGTGTCCTGCTGGCGCACACCACCGCGCTCTCGTTGCGTTGGTCGCTCGCGGGCGGCGCGCTCTGTGCCACGCTGACGCTGCTGGCCTTCAATAAACAAGCATCCACGCTTGCGACATGCCTGTTGCTGCTCGCTTTCATCTGTGCGGGCGCGGCGCTCGCTGCCGTTGAGGGACGCACCGGCGGCGCTGATCGGCTGCGGCACTACTACGACACGGGCCAGATCGAGTCGGGCGCACCGGTAGAAGTGACGGGCGTGCTTGAACGTGCGCTGGAGGTTGCGCCGGATGGACTATTTCTCGCGCTGCGCGTCGAACAAGTCAGATATAAAACCGATGAAGCGCGGGTGACAGGCGCGGTGGAATTGTTCGCGCCCGCGCGCGATGCGGCGACACGGGCTGCGTATGCGGCGTTGGAGTTGCGGCGTGGCGCGCGTGTGCGTGTGCTAGTGGCGCTTGGCCGGGAAGATGAGTTTCGTAATCCGGGCGCGAGTTCGCTGCTGGAATTTCTGGCGCGTCGTGGAGTGGATGCCACGGGTGCGCTCAAGAGTCCGTTGCTCGTTGAACGACTGGACGACGCGCGCGTCCTTTTGCCGCTCGTGTGGTTGGACGCCTGGCGCGAATGGGTGCGGGCCCGGATCGTACAACTGTTTGCACCGGAGACGGCGGGCGTGCTGGCGGCCGCGCTGTTGGGTAATCGTTACGGGCTGGCCCGCGACACGGCCGAGCATTTTCGCGCGGGCGGCACGTTTCATGTGCTCGTCATCAGCGGCTTGCACATCAGTTTTATCGGTTGGCTCACGTTCCTGTTGCTGCGGCTTGTGACGAAGCAGCGCACATGGCAATTCGCCGCGACCGTCTTGTTGCTCTGGACTTATACAGTAGCCGTCGGGGCGGGGGCGTCGGTCGTGCGCGCGGCCTTGATGTTCACGCTCGGCGCGCTCGCGCCGCTCTTGGGTCGGCGCGCGGTATCGCTTAACGCGCTCGGCGGCGTGGCGCTCGCGCTGCTTATCTGGCGACCCGCCGATCTGTTCGATCCTTCGTTCCAGTTAACTTTCGTGTCCGTGTTGGGCATCATCGCGCTCGGTTGGCCGCTGCTGGCCCGATTACAAGCAATCGGCGCGTGGCGACCGACGCGCGCGACACCGCATCCGCCCGTGGGCCCGCGCTGGTTTCGCGTCATCGGCGAAACGCTTTACTGGCGCGAGCGTGTCTGGCGACGTGAGTTGGCGCGCACGAGTTACAGTTACCGGCTGGACAAAAGCCCGCTCGCCGCGCGGCTCGAACGCTGGCACATGCAAGGCGTGCTGCGCTATGCCTGCGCCGCCGTCGTCATCTCCGCGAGCGTGCAACTCTGTCTGCTGCCGCTGCTCATTCTCTACTTTCATCGCGTCAGCACGGCCGCGCTGCTGCTTAATATCTTCGTCGGCGCATTGATGGCGGCCTTAGGGATCGTCGCGCTGGCCGCGCTCTCGCTGTCATGTCTAAGCGTGAAACTCGCGCTGCCGCTCATCTGGTTGGGCGAGCGCCTCAACTGGCTGATGACGCACAGCGTCGATCCGTTTGCTCGCGCGCATCTGGCCGGTTTGCGCCTACCCGCGTATCACGGCGCGGCAGCTTGCCTCTATGTGCTTTACTATGTGTTGCTTATCATCCTGCTCGGCGCGCTCGCGCGCTGGCGACCACTCGCGCCGCCAGCCATAGAAGACGCTGCCCTGTTGACTATAGCGCCAGGCGCACGGGGCGCAGCGATAAATAAACGACCGCTTGCGCGCACGCGCGGCATCATGCTCGCCGGTCTCACATTCACCGCGGTGGTCTGCCTCGTCATCGCGCATCCGCTCAGCGCGGGCCGACCCGACGGGCGTTTGCGCATAGACTTTCTCGATGTCGGCCAAGGCGACGCCGCGCTCGTAACCTTGCCCGACGGCACGACCCTGCTCATTGACGGCGGCGGCCGACCCACATTCAATCAGCAGCATAAACCAGCTATGGGGCAGCAACTCGCCGCGCCCGCCCCGGCCGTGAGCACGGCGCAGTCCGCACCGATGGCCGCCCAAGAGGCCGCGAGTTATGACGACACGGCGGCGGCCGTTGCTGGCGAGGTTGAGCCGGCGGAGTTCACGCGCGATGCGCGGGGCATTGGTGACGCGGTCGTGTCGGAGTATCTGTGGTGGCGGGGACTCGATCACGTGGACTACGTGCTGGCGACGCACGCGCACGCGGATCACATCGACGGCCTGAACGACGTGGCGCGCAACTTCAACGTCCGTGCTGCGTTCGTCGCCCGCGCCCCGGCCCGCGTGCCCGAGTACGCGCAAATAACGGCGACGTTACAGCAGGCGGGCGTGCCCATCTATCTGCTCGACCGGGGCGCGCGGTTAAACTTTGGCGCGGTCACAGGCGAAGTGCTATGGCCGCCGCTGGACGCGAGCGCGTCGGCGACTTCAGGTAACGACGACTCGCTTGTACTGCGCCTGCGCTATAAGGGGCGCACTATCTTGCTGACTGGCGACATAGAGCATCATGCCGAGACGGAACTGCTGCGCGCTCAGGATGAATTGCGCTGTGACGTGCTCAAAGTCGCGCATCATGGCAGTCGCACGTCTTCGACTGAACCGTTTGTTAGCGCGACGCGGCCGGCCGTCGCGATCATCTCCGTCGGGCGCACCTCACCGTTCGGTCATCCCGATCCGGCGGTCGTCGCGCGTTGGCAAGCTACGGGCGCGCAAGTGCTCGTCACCGGCCGGCGCGGCACGATCACGGTCAGCACAGATGGCCGCGATCTGCGCGTCGAGACTTACGTGCCTGAATGATTCAGGCGCGCGCATGATTGAATGAACCGCGCCGGCCCGTTATATTGCTGAAGGTAGGGTAAGCGACACAGCTTGCGGGCAAGGAACTGAGGGCACAAGTTTTGGCAGAGAAGCAACCGACTGAGACCGCGCCGCGCTTTGATGAACGCCCATGGGGTTCGTTCACAGTGCTAGATGAAGGTACAGGTTATAAGGTCAAGCGCATCGAGGTGCTGGCGGGCAAGCGGCTGAGCTATCAGAAGCACGCGCGCCGCGCGGAGCATTGGATGGTCGTTGCGGGCACAGCTCTCCTTACGCTCGACGGCGCAGAGCGCACGGTACGCGTCGGCGAAACAGTGGACATCGGCATTGGCGCGCTCCATCGCGTTGCCAACCCCGGCCCCGATCACCTCATCTTCATCGAAATTCAACGTGGTGACTATCTCGGCGAGGACGACATCACCCGTCTCAGCGACGACTTTGGTAGATAGCAGACTTATTCCGTTTTGATGAGCGGGCGGAGTTGGGCAAAGCGTCGTTCGCTGATGCCGCGCACGATGAGCAGATGCTCGATGCGCCGGAAAGGGCCATAGCGGGCGCGGTGTTCGATGATGCGCGCCGCGATCCCCGGGCCGATGCCTGGTAGTTGTTCAAACTCGTGGCGCGACGCTGTGTTGATGTCGATGCGCGGCGCGACCGTCGGCTTGGCTTGCCCAATCGATGTTAACGCAGCTGTTGGCGCTTGTGCGTGGCGGGGCAACTTGACGCATGAGACGCTTACGCCGATGAGGGTATGGCAGAATGCGACACGCAGCCAACCGCCCGCGCGCCGTTGCGCAGGCTTTGCATTGCCGCTAAAACATTGCTGAAAAAAGGTCGGCCACATTTTGCCGCGTGCGTGTGCAAAATGCTAGAAGTCTAAATTTGTCAGAAACTTGTAACGCCAAAAGGCCAGTTTTCCACAGGCTTTTCCACAGAACCTGTGGAAAAGTATTTCAAACCCGGCGACGATCAGTTGGCCGGCATCCGTTGTGCCTGCTTAGCAAGGTTGTTAGCCCTATCAATGCAACAGGCTGCTGGCCACAAACAACAGGCAAAACTCTTCAGCCTGCGTTCCGTTCCTGTTCTTCCCAGTGCGCGACGGATTCGTAAGCGCGCCCCAAGATTTGCCGTGGCCGTGCGCCGTCAGCGGGGCCGATGAAGCCTTCGCGCTCCATCGCGTCGAGGATCGCCGCAGCCCGGCCATAGCCGATGCGCAGCCGGCGTTGCATCACGGAAGTTGAGGCGCGCTTCATTTCGACGCAGATGCGCAACGCTTGATCAAACAACTCGTCGTGTTCGCCGCCGCCCTCCGTGCCCGTCGCTTCCTCTTCCGACAACGTGATGGTCTCGTCGTAGAGCGGCTGCCCTTGCTCTTTGACGTGCTTGACGATGCGCCCGATCTCCGCCTCATCCAGATACGCGCCATGCACGCGCACGAGCCGCGACGTGCCGGGCGGCAAAAATAACATGTCGCCGCGCCCCAATAGTTGCTCCGCGCCGTTCGCGTCAATGATCGTGCGCGAGTCAACTTTGGATGAAACGCGGAAGGCGATGCGCGAAGGGAAATTCGCTTTGATCAGACCCGTGATGACATCGACGGACGGGCGTTGCGTCGCCAGCACGAGATGGATGCCGACGGCGCGGGCCATCTGCGCGAGGCGCGTGATCGCTTCTTCGACTTCGTGGCCCGAGACCATCATCAGATCGGCCAACTCGTCAATGATGATGACGAGGTAAGGCAGCGTCGGCCACGGCTGGCCCGCGTCGTCAAAGTCTTCGACCAGATTGCGCCGCGCGCCTTCCTGATTGTAGCCGTCGATGTTGCGCACGCCCCACTGCGCGAGTTGTTTATAGCGCCGCTCCATCTCCCCCACGGCCCACTTCAAAGCGTAAGAGGCGCGCTTCGGTTCCGTGATGATTGGCGTGGCCAGATGCGGGATGTCGGCGTAGAGACCTAACTCCAAACGCTTCGGGTCGATCATGATGAACTTCACTTCGTCGGGCCGCGCTTTGTAGATGATCGAGACGACGAGTGAGTTGAGACAGACCGACTTGCCCGTGCCGGTCGCGCCCGCGATCAAGAGATGCGGCATGCGCGCCAGATCGGCAACGTAGTTTAAGCCGTCAATCGTCTTCCCCAATGCGAGCGTGAGCTTCGAGGGTGACTCCTGAAAGTGGCGCGACTCGACGACTTCGCGCAGCATGATGTTGTCGCGTTGTTGGTTCGGCACTTCGATGCCGACGTGCGCCTTGCCGGGCACGCGGTCGATGCGGATCGATTCGGCTTTGAGCGCGAGACAGAGATCATCCACGAGACCTGTGACGCGCGCATACTTCACGCCTGGATCGGGCTTGAATTCGTAGGTCGTCACGACGGGGCCGGGGCAGATGTATTCGATCTTGCCGGTCACGTTGAACTCCTTGCACTTCTCGGCGACGCGCGTGGCCAGACTGCGCAACTCTTCGTCGGCCTGTTCGTGGCGCGGCGGCGCGGCGTTCAAAAACTCGACGGGTGGTAATTGATAGCTGCTCATCGCCGCCGCGTGTTGCTCGGCGCGCAAAGCGGCCCGCGTGGCCTTGTCGGTGCGCCCGGCGTGCGTGTTACCGTCCACGATCTCCGTGCGCACGACTGCCGCCGTGGCCACCATCTGTTCGATCTCTGCTGCCGCTGTCTGATCGGCCAGGTCACCGTCCGTCTTTGTGTCCGCAATTGTGCGGCGCGGGGGGCGGGCCGCCGTGCTATTTGTGGCTGCGTCGTCCGCTGCTGGCGCGGTGCCCTGGGTCACGATGCGCTCAAGCGCGCGCTCTTGCTGTTGCGACTCTGTTAATTCAACGGTTGTTGGTGATGGCAACGGCGGCGCGGCCGGAGCGACGGCCGCTTCGTCGGGACGCACGACTGGTTGCGGCGCGGCTTCGGCAGCAACAGTCGCCGCGCGGCGGATGGCCGACGAGGCTGGCGCGGCCTGCGCCGGCGCGGTCGCGCGCATGAAGTCTTCGACTTGACCGGCGAGTGAGCGTTCGCCTTCGGGCTTAACGGCCGCGCGGCTCGCTTCGCGTTCGGCCTCGGCCGTGCGGCGTTGCTCCGCCCGCGGTTCCGCGAGCGCGCTACGTTGTGCGCGCCATGCATGGAAACGCTCAGGCACAGTGCGGAAGAAAGCGAACCGTTCATCAAACGAGCCGGCCATGCGTTCATATGCGCGGGCGAACGAGAAGTTCGTTGCCAACAGCAAGCCGGTCGCCGCGAGGGCGCTCAGCAAGATGGCCGCGCCGACCGTGTTCAGTGCGCCCACGAGCGTAACCGCGATCAGTGTGCCCGTCATGCCGCCCGCGCGCACACGCCCGTCGAAGAGTAGCGGGGGCCTGAACAGCGCAAGCAGCGCAGCGGCGGCGAGCAGAATGGTGACCAGACCGACGATGCGTTGCAGCGGCGCATGCAAACGGCGGGTGCGAAATCGTCGCCATGCCAGCGCGAACAGAAGTAATGGCAGCAGGTACGCGGCGAGGCCGAACGTTTGCAACAGCGCGTCCGCGACATAAGCGCCCACCGGCCCGACGAGATTGCGCGTCGCGTTTGCGCCAACCGAGTTCAACGAATTGTCGTTCGGGTTGAAAAAGACGAGGCACAGCGCCAGCAGTGCGCCGAGCGCGAAGAGTGTGATGGCAACGATCTCGTTGAGCCGCGTGTTGCGCGGCACGAGCAACTTCGTCCGCGTATCTACCTGCGTAGTGGCCATAAAAGCTGTCTTTCAGTCAGGGCGGTGAATCAGCTTGTCCACCCGTTAAGCCGCGCGCCGCGCGAGCAGGTAAGCCTTGATAAAGTCGTCAATATCGCCGGCCAGCACCGCGTCCACGTCGCCGCGCTCAAGTTTGGTGCGCGCGTCCTTGACGAGCCGGTAGGGCGCGAGCACGTAGTTTCTGATCTGCGAGCCGAACGAATTGTCGGCCTTGTTGGCTGCGAGCGCGTTCGTTTCGGCCCGACGCTTTGCCAATTCGAGTTCGTAGAGCCGGGCGCGCAAGACTTGCATGGCGACGGCGCGGTTCTGATGTTGCGAGCGTTGATTCTGACATTGGACGACGATGTTCGTGGGCAGATGTGTGATGCGCACGGCCGAGTCGGTCGTGTTGATGTGCTGCCCGCCCGCGCCGGTCGCGCGATAAGTGTCCACACGCAAATCCTTATCGTTGATCTCGACTTCGATGTTCTCGTCGATCTCTGGATAGACGAAGAGCGAAGCGAACGACGTATGCCTGCGGGCCGCTTGATCGAACGGCGAGATGCGCACGAGCCGATGCACGCCCGCTTCGGCCGTCAAGAGACCGTAAGCGTATTCGCCCTCGACGCGAAACGTGACGCTCTTCAAGCCCGCCTCTTCGCCCGGTTGATAATCAAGCACCTCGGTTTTGAAGCCGCGCCGTTCGGCCCATTTCAGATAGAGACGCAACAGCATCTCGGCCCAGTCCTGCGATTCCGTGCCGCCCGCGCCGGGATGAATCGTGCAGATGGCGGGCAGCGCATCGTTGTCGCCGGAGAGCAACACCTCCGTTTCAGCTTCGGCGATCTCTGCGTCGAGCCGTGCGAGCAGCGCGCGTAACTCGGGCAGACTATCTTCGTCCTCTTCCGCGAATTCAAAGAGCACGCCCGCGTCCGCCACTCCGGCCTCGAACTGCTGCTGGCGATTGACCACTTTCTCCACGCGGCTGCGTTGCTGCAATAGTTGTTGCGCCGCCTCTTGATCTTGCCAGAAGTCGGGCGCGGACGCCTGCGCTTCAATCCGCGCTAACTCTGCTTGCTGCGCCGCAACATCAAAGAAACCTCCCGAGTTGCTCGACGCGCGTGCGCAAGTCGTCATAGCTTGCGCGCAACTCTTGGGCTGATAAAGTCTCGATCATGTAGCCTCCAAACGTGTCCGCAGTCGATTGTCCGTTGTTATGTTCAATTCAATCACCTGCCGTGTGGCTCCGGGACATTGAGCGACGGACAATCGACCACTGACAACGAACAAATATCAAAATGCTAAAGGCGGCACACCACGCAACAAATAGATCACCGTGTCGCGTGTAAAAAGTCTGACCGTCAGGGGCGCGTGTCGCCGTCCAAGTGCGTACGGCCGGCTCGAAACTGTTCGTCGCGTCGAACACTTCGCCATCGGGCGCGATGGCGGCGCTGATGCCTGTGTTCGTCACGCGCAGGACGGGGCGGTGATTTTCAACAGCGCGGAAGACGGCGTTTGCCAAATGCTGGCGCAAAACCGGCGTGCGCCCCAGGTAGCCATCGTTCGAGATGTTGATCAGCACGTCCGCGCCATCGTGCGCAAACGTGCGTGCGATGGCGGGAAACGCCGACTCGAAACAGATGAACACGCCGGCCCGCGCTGTGCCCATAGGGATTAACGGGTACTTCGTGCCCGGCGTGAAATCGCCCACCACGCCGCTCAAGAGCCACGCGCCCGGAAACCAGCGCGGCAACGGCACATACTCACCAAATGGCAACAGGCGAATCTTATCATACTGCGCCACGAGCCGACCTTCTTCATTCACCAGCACCGCCGAATTGTACGCGCCGCCGGCCGGTGCTGGCTCCAGTGAATTGAACAGTACGGCCGTCCGATGCGTTTGCGCGAAGTCGCTGACGAGCGCGCGGAAGTCTTCATCACGCGCGTAACTAAAATTCATCGGCGACTCGGGCCAGACGACGAGGCGCGGCAAAGCCTGCGCCGCGCGGATGCCGGTCGGGTCTTGCCCTGCGGCTTGTCTGGTAGCGAACGCGCGCTGCCACCGCTCGTCGCGTTCAGCTAAAGCAGCGGCGCTTAATGAAAGATGCCGTGCGATGAGCGTAGCGGTTTCCTCCGGCGTGCGGTCGAAGTTCACCGCGACATTCGGTTGGACGGCTACAACCAACGCGCTCGGCTCAACTGTGTCTCCGTGGGGACTCGGCGGCGTGGTGAAGTATGCGCAGGCAATGATGAGCGCGCCGAAGAAACAGACAAGCAGCGCGGTCAACACGGCCCGCGCGCTCCGGCATACAAGCACGTAGGCGAGCGCGGCGTTCGCCGTCACAAGTAGAAAGCCGACGGCATAGACGCCGCCCCAACGCGCGGTCTGAATGAGGGCAGGGTGATAGGCTTGCGCGTAACCAATAGCGTTCCAAAGTTGACCGGTTGCGCCGAGTCGCGCCCATTCGAGTGCGACCCACAGTGCGGGCGCGCTGAAGAGTGCGCGTGCGCCCCAACGCGCGCACAGGCGCGCAAGTGCGGTGGCGAATAGCGCGGGGAACAGACCGAGGATCAGCGCGCCGGGCAAGAGTAAGGGAAAGGCAAGCGCGGTGGGGATGCCGCCATAGTGGATTAGCGAGTGGGTAAGCCACCAACACGAGCCGTAGAAGAAAAGCGTGCCGGTTGTCCAGCCGAGCAGAAAACTCTGCCGCGCATGTGGGCGGCGCGCAATGGTCACGAGCAACGGGACGAGGCCGAGCCATGCGAGCGGCCACAGGTTGAAGTCTGGAAAGGCGAGGACGAGCAGCAGCGCAGCCAACACGGCGGACGCGAGCCCCGCGCGCGTTGGCACGGCAGAGCGCGTGAGCGCACGCAGCCGCCAACGCTTGGGCTTGTTCGGCGTATCGAGTAGCACTGCATCCGGCACGGGCCAAAGTTTAACAGAGGGCGCGTGCATGCGTCAGCGCGCTATGGTTATACGCGCCGCCATGCGGCCATTTGCAGCAGGAAAATTTATTTTGCGGCGCGGTGAGCAAGCAACAAATTGCGTAGCGCCATAGACGATTTAGAGTGAAAGCGCGGAAAATTGTCACCTGCTGCACGACAATAATTGTCACTCGGGCCGTTAATAGTTAGTCAGGCCACGCGATTTCACTCAGGGCGAAAAGAGAATGACAAATAGATAAGTGTGTCGATGCAGTAAGGATAGGGAATATAAGTGCCACAAAAAGCGGGAGAACCCGGTTACCTAACCGGGTTCCTGTAAGATGTGATTAAAGTAGGGTCGCTCGGCGGGCGGCTGGCGTAGCGGCAGGCCACGCTCAGAGAAGTGATGGCGGCGGGGTCACGGTTTAACTTCCTCCGTGCTTGCCGATGACACTTAAAGCACTCTGCGTGCCACAGAAAAATGTTTTCTGGATATGAAGCCTGATTCACTTGGCCGGGCCGGCTTAGGCAACAGTTTGCGCGCCGGGCGAGAGTGCGTGATCGGCCGCGACAGTCCAGCGTCCGACCATGATGCCGAATGCGAAGAACGCCGCCGCGATGAGCAGCATGGTTAACAGGATGACCGCCGCTCGTCGCGCTGAAACTCTGCGAGCGCCGAGTGGTGGCGCGCACCCGCCGTTTCGTCCTGCGCCAAGGTGGGCATAACAGAATTAGGACTTACGCAGTTGAACGAAGAATCAACGACTTACGGAAAGTCGCCGCTCCGATAAGCCCTTTGTTTTCAATAAAGCCTTATTCTACTGCGTAAGTCCTAAGAATAATGAAGACCGCCTGGTACCGCGCTCAACGCTCCGCTTCGACTTCCAACACAACCCCATGCGCCCCGACGATGCGCACGCGCCCGTGCGCGATCTCGCCGCCTGCGCGCACACGCGCCCGCCACAACTCACCGTCCACCAGCACCGCGCCTTCAGGACGCAACGCGGCTACGACCGACCCCGTTCGACCCGTCAGATCAAGCTTGCGCCCCGCGCCCTTCTTGTGCCGCGATAGCGCCAGCACCAATGCCAGTCCGGCCAGCAATAACGCGCCGAGCAATGCGAGCGTAATAAGCACTATGGGCGAGCGCATAACATATGCCAGGGCGAAGGAGGAACAGGATTGAAGCAATGAGTCATTACTTCAACCCCGTAGTCCTACTTACTTCGTGCCCATCTCGATCTGCCGTTGCAGGGCGATGGCTTCCTGGTTGTTGGGGTCGAGTTGGATGGCGGCGCGCGCGTGGGTCAGCGCCTGCGCGCGGTCGCCCTTCTCAAGGAAGATGCGGCCCAAGAGAATATGCGCGTCGATGAGTTTCTGGTCTGACCAGAAGAGCGCAGTCTTGAGTGAACTGACCGAACGCTGTAGGTCGCCGCGCCGCTGATAGATGCGCCCGATCATCAGATGCGCGTCGGCGTTCATCGGCTCGACCATAAGCGTGCGATTGAGTTCGGACAATGAATCGTCGTCGTTGCCCGCCTGATATAGCTCCTTGGCTTTGGCGAGCAAATCCTGCGCGGTCGTATCGGCCGGCGCGTCGCTGCCGGCCGGTGGCGTCACCACCGCGATGTAGTCGGGGCGATCAAACTTTTCGTTCAGCCGAAGCGGCACCTCCGCGAGCGTCTGCGTCTTCTGCCACTGGGTCTGCGCCTTCGCATAATTGGCGAGATAACGGCGCGCTTCATTGTCTGCGTTCGTGGCCGGCTCGGTCTGGCCGGCGCGCTCAAGTGCTTTGGCGAACACGAACAACGCTTCGCCATCGCGCGGTTTTAGTGTGAGCATGGCGCGCAGTTGTTCCACCGCCTCCGCATACTTGCCGGCGAGGAAAAGCGTGTAGGCGTAGTTGTAACGCACGGCCGGATCGTCGGGCGCGGTGTCGCGGGCCCGCGCAAGAAACGTGAGCGCATCCTTCAACAAACGCTCGCGCTCGGCCGGGGCTTTCTCGGCGCGGGCCGCTTGCGCCGAGAGCGCGCCCGCGTTGTTATAGATACCCGTGAGCGGCACGTCGGCCGTGAGCGGCGCGAGCAGTCCGAGCGCGTTAGGCAGATCGTGCATGCGCCAGTAGGCGAGCGCGGCATAGAAACTCGCCTCGGCGTAGTGCGGGTCTTTCTTTTGCAGCTTCGTGTAAAACTCCGCCGCCTTCTTCCAATCTTCCTGATGAAAATATAGATTGCCCAACTCGAACGCCGCCGCCGGATAGACCCCGCCCGCGTTCACCCGCTCATACTCCTTCAGTGCGTTCTGCAAATAGTTGGAACGCTTCTCGCGGTCTTCGGTCATGATGCCCTTGGCCAGACTTTCCAGCGCGCGGGGCGGCACTTTGGTCGCTTGCTCTAAAATTTTGTTGAGCGAATAGGGCAAGGCTTTGTCTCGTTGATAAAGCACCTGATAGGCCAGCGTGCCTTCCATCTTTTGCAAATTGGCGAGCGGGCCGCCAAAGTCATAAGGTCGCCAGGCCCAGCGCCCGTCGGGCATCACGTCGCCGGCGAGCCGGCCTTCGTTGACGCGCACAACGCGCACCGTGCCGTGTATCTCCGGCAGCGATTTCTCATCCTGTTTCGGCGTTACATCATACGTACCGAACAAGACGAGCGTGGCTTTCGCCTCCTGCGCAATCTTGATCGCGGTCGCGCGCGAGGGCACGGAGACGAGCGGCAAGCGCAGCCGTTGGTAAGTCAACTCGCGCTCGTCCGTCGAGACCACGGCCAGACCGGGCACATTCAATAACTCGGTCAGCGCATCCGCGAAACTAGCGCCGATCCAGTTGAACTCGGCCCGGTTCGACTGATTCTCAAACGGCATGATGATGACGACATCGTTGCTGCGCGCCGTCTGCGCCGCAGCCTGCGGTGGGGACACGATGAAACCCGAGAGGGCCAGGATGGTGACAATTAAACAAACCGCGCGGTTAATCATGATGTGCTTTCCTACCAGTCGAAAAAAAAACATAGAGGCCGACAGCGCTGCAACGAACTGCCTGAGCGCGGCGGCCTCTCTCTTACGATCTCTTAAGCCGGCGAGCGGCGGCGCGGCATAATGGTTGGCGTCCCGTACGGGAGTCGAACCCGTGTCGCCGCCGTGAAAGGGCGGTGTCCTAGGCCACTAGACGAACGGGACGCATGCTTGAATCGCCGTCCACGTTAACGCACCCTTTCAATGACTGTCAAATGCACGTACTCGGCCACATCGGACACGCGTTTTGATGTCCCGCAGGGCGGAAACGTATGCCCGCGCGCGGGCGGAAAATAGGCCGAACCGACGCACGCACAGCGTCCCGGTCGTAACTATACCCCCGCAATTTTCGCTGCAAGCGCCCGCGCCGCTGGCCGGTGGAACTGCCTGCAAGCGGATGCTGCTGCAAGCGCGCACCGTGCGGGTTGCACGCGGGCAAGCGGCAATGTTAGTTATGTTGCGCGGCTGCGCACAGCGGGCTGGCTATGGGTGATTTCATTTTAGGCGGATGAAAGGAATTTATTTTAATGGCTGAGCAAGAGCGCGAGGTGAATCTGACGTGGGAGGTGCGTGTGTCGCCGGGGCGCGCCGGCACTGATCCGAATGCGTCCGACTGGCAGGTGTGCGAGTTGGAGGACGGTGAAGTGCAGGACGACGCCGATGTCTATGACAACCTGACACTGGCAGAAGCGCACCAGATAGCATCTATGTGGGCGAAAAAGAAGGAAGACGCGGGGCTATAAACGCGCGGCAATATCTTTAGGACTGTAGTGCCATGACTTGTCCCTGTCCGGGCCAGCAGGCGCTGAAGCGGCCAGGGACAAACCGTGTCGCTCCACCTGATCAAGTGCGCACGCGGAAGATGAGAAAGTAGTCCATTCCGTCCGGCTTGACGAAGTCATACTGCGCGACACGGGCATAACCTGCCCGCTCGGCCTCTTTAATCACCACTGCGGCGTTGAGTCCGTGATCATCGCCTTTGCCGTTACGATCAATGATGCCGATGAGCGCGCCCGCGCGTAGCGCCGAGCGCAGATTGCGCAACAGGCGGACGGGCTGCGCGATCTCGTGATAAGTTTTTAAGAGCAACACAGCGTCAACGCTCGCGGCGGGCAGCAACGGATCGTCCTCGTGGCCAAGCACAGTGTGTATGTTCGCCAACTTCTCCTGTGCGGCGCGGTCGGTGATGTGCTTCAGATAGTCTTGATTGATCTCCACGGCATAGACCGCGCCCTTATCGCCCACGCGCCGGGCCGCGCGCACGGTGAACCAACCCGAACCTGCGCCAATGTCCGCGACGCTCGCGCCCTCCTTGAGTTGCAACAAGTCCATCACGCGCTCGATCTGCAACTTCTCCGCGCGTTGCGCGTCTTCAAAAATCGATAGATCGCCCGTGTAAGGCTCGCTGACGGGCCGGTCAAGTTTGTCTGTGTCGGCCGGCGTGCTTTGCGGCGCGGCCGTATGTGGCGCGGGTGTCGCCGCCTGGCGCTTTGTGTGTTGTAGCGCGAACGCGCCGCCGAGCAAGCCGAGCGCGACGAACGCGCTGAACAAGCATCTGAAGAGTAATGTTGAATTGAATCGGGGCACGATAGTTTTCCCTTTAGTTCGTGTCTACGTTTGCTGCGGTTGTCAACTCTGTCAGTTATTGCACGACAATAGACTGTGTTCCGCGCGCGCTGGCGCGACCGATGACGGCTGCCTCCGGGTAGCGTTCGTGCAACCGCGCGAGCAATGCAGCGGCGCGCTCCGGCGCGATGGCGATCAACAGTCCGCCGGCCGTCTGCGGATCGAAGAGCAGCGCGGCGAGCGGTTGGCTGACCGTTTCGCTTAGGCGCACATCGTCGCCGACGTAGCGCCGGTTCGTCTTGTCGCCGCTCGTCAACAAGCCTTGCGCGGCCAACTCCAACGCGCCCCTGATGAGCGGCACGCGCGCCGCCTCAAGCTCAAGCGTGACGTTGCTGGCCCGCGCCAATTCCCATGCGTGACCGAGCAGCGCGAAGCCGGTCACGTCGGTCGCGGCATGCGCGCCGAACTCCTGCATCGCCGCCGCCGCCGCGCGCCCGGCCAGCAACATCGTGGCGAGCGATGCGCGCATCACATCCGCACTGGCCTTGCCGAATTTGATGCCAGTCGAGATGACGCCGGTGCCAATCGGTTTCGTCAAAATGATTACGTCGCCAACTTGCGCGGCGCGATTGGTGATGATCCGTTGCGGGTGGATCGTGCCGGTCACGGCGTAGCCGAACATAATCTGCTGATCGTCCACGCTGTGCCCGCCGAGGAGCGCAACGCCGTGCTCGGTCAACACGTCCAAGCCGCCGCGCATGATGTCGCCGAGGATCGAGAAGTCGAGACCTTTCTTCGGGAAGCAGGTGATAGCGAGTGCGGTGATGGGCGTGCCGCCCATGGCCCACACGTCATTGATCGAGTTGAGCGCAGCGATGCGACCGTAGTCGTAAGGGTCGTCCACGATGGGCGTGAAGAAGTCCACGGTCTGCACGAGCGCGAGGTCGTCGCGCAGCAGATACACCCCGGCGTCGTCCGCCGTCTCGATACCGACGAGCAAATTGGGAGACTTTGGAATGTTCAAGCCGCCCAGCACGTGGGCGAGATCGCTCGGCGCGAGTTTCGCCGCTCAACCCGCGCAGGCGACCATCTCGGTCAAACGCATGCAGCACCTCCTTTCGAGTTGGCGTTAGCTTAGCAGCGTTAATCAGTCTGAGCCAATCGGGTTGATGAGCTTGAAACGGATGCTGCGTGGCAACTTAAAGCGCACCAGCTTATTACTCGCGTTTACTCAGCCCGCGCGCGCGCGTCGACGTTGAATTTCGTCGGCGCAAGGACGGTGCGCGCCTCCGGATTGTAGTAGTCATACAGCACGGATGGCGCGGTCTGTGCGCTGAGGCCGTAGCGCGGGCGGAAGGTGAACGTGAACTGCGTGCCGCCCGCGTGCGGCCAGAGATAGACGACGAGGCGATCCGGCAGCACGTCGTAGCTACTCAAGGCCCAGCCCGACTCTTGCATCGCGCGCTCAAGCGAGGCGCGATCCACGTCCGCGCCCGGCGGCAGCCCGATCTCCGCGAGCAACATCCCGTAACCGTGAAAGCCGATGCGCTCGGCTGCGACGTGACACGCGACCGCTGCGCCCGTCGGCGCTTTAACCTTGTCGAAGTTGACCGCTAGCCGCAGCGTGTTCGCGGCTGATGGCGCAGCGTGATGCGTTGCTTCAGTCGTCGCCTGCGCCCACGGCACGTAGTAAGTCGTCACCACCTGCGCGAATGCTTTGCTCGTGCTTGCGCGTTTGATCTCGATCCGGTTCGGCCCCGGCGCGAGGAAGCGTGTGAGGTCGAGCGTGAGCGGCGCATCAAGGCGCGCATCCGTGGGCAAGAGCAGCGTGCCCGCGCGTTGGTTATTAACGAAGACTTCGGCCGGTTCGTTGGCGACACGCGACGCAGGCCCGGCAGCATTTGCGTTGGCCGAACCCGCGCCGCGTGCGGGGGAGAGCGCGACGAGCGCATCGAGCACGTTGACGGTCGCCTGCGTCGAGAGCCAGACGCCGTAACGATCCTTGTTGCGCAGCAAGAAACTTACGCCGCGCGCCGTTAGCGCAGGATCGGCGTGCGCTTTATCGAGCGCCTGCACGACGAGCGCAGTCGTCTCTATGCGCCCGGCGAGGCCCCAACCGTAGAAGGGCGTGTTGGTTTCGAGCGCCCAGTAAGCGCCGCCCGCTTCCTCTTTGGCGAGCGCACGCAGACGCGTAGTGGCTTTATTGATAGTGGCAGGCGGTGCGTTGGCATCGACGGCGGCGATGGTGTAAGCCGCGATGAAGTAAGGCTCGTCAATCTCGTCGATATGCGGCGCGAGAAAGTCGAGCGCGCGTTGCAACGCGGGCGGTTGCGAGATGCGCGCGGGGTCTGTGCCGGTGGCCGTCGGTGGCGTGGCCGTTGGCACGGGCGAGGTGGTTTGCGCCGCCGCAGTTGCTTGGGCCGGTGCTTTATCTTTGTCGTTGTTCGGGCCTGCGGCTTCGTGTCGCGCCAGCACGCGGGCGACGTAAGCCGTGAGCAAGAGCGTGCGCGGGCCGGAGCCTTTCTTATCCCAGTCATAAGCAGGCCAACTGCCGTCCTGTTGTTGTTGCTTGACGAGCCACGTGCGCGCCGCTTGCAACGCAGCTTCGTCAATGGGCAGCAACGCGCGCGCGTCTTCCAGAAAGCGGACGGCGTAGGCGGTGAGCGCGATGTCGGCGTCGCCCCGCCCCCAGTAAGAGAAGCCGCCATCGGGCGCGCGGTAAGAGAGCAGCCGGTCGTAACCCGCGCGCAGATATTTTTCCGCTTTGGCAGCGATGGGCGGCCGGCGTGCGTCGTTGCCTTGCGCGTGTTTGTAATAACGCAGGACGAGCAGACTCGGATACGTTGCAGAGATCGTCTGCTCGGCGCAACCGTGCGGGCGCACGAGGAGCGCTTCGACGCTCTCGATCACGTGCGTCATCAGATTCGGATAGAGTTTTAATTCGGCGTGGGCTGAGCGCGGGATAGCGTTTGCGGGCAAGTCCGCCGCGAGCATGCCCTCTGCGCCCAGCAGTTGCGCGCTCGTTTGCGCGACCTCTTGGCCGTCCGGGTGGACGTTGACCGGCCGCTCAATCGCGTCGCTCGCGTCCGCGCCGATGGCGGTCACGCGCTGCTTGCCGTCATGCACGGCCGCGATGGTGCGGAAGCCGAACAACGTGCGCGTGGCATCGCCCGCAGGGACTTGCGCGCGTTGCTCGGCCGGCGTGAGCAGCGTGAACCAAGCGGCGGGCTGCATCTGCACGGCGACCTGCTGCGCGTGCGCGAGATAGTTGCGCAGCACGACGGGCAGCATGATCTCGTCGCCCACGGTTAGGATGCGTGGCGGATCATGCTCGACGAAGAACGGCTGGAAGGCGCGCACCTCGCGCTCGACCGCGCCGATCTCGCCATCGGCGGTTGAGCCGAAGACTGATAACTGCCACGTCGTGATGTTGTCGGCCAGTTTGAAATCGAGTTGGGCGCGGCCCTGGCGATCAGTTTCAAGCGCCGGTTGCCAGACGAGCGTCTCCGGGAAATATTCGCGCAGGCGCGGCGTTGCCGTCGCGCCGGACTTGGTCACAACAGTTATGCCCGGACTCAAGAGCGCGAAGTCCTGTAACTTCCGACCACTGATGGGCAAGTCCACGATCTGGCGCGTCACTGACGACTGCGATGTCATCGTCTGCATTAGCTCCGCGCTGCCTCCGCTCACTTCGACCATTTCGCTTACCGAGCCGACTGCGAGCATGACGTTGAGTTGGGTGAGGTTCGATAGCCCCACCGGCACTTCCGTAATGATCATATTCTTAAAACCCGGCGCTAAAACGGCGACTGAGTAGAGACCGGCCGGCAGCTCCCGCACAAGATATGTGCCGTCGTCGCTGCCCGTTGCGTTGAAGACTTGGCCGCTGTACTTGTTCGTCGCTTCTACGTGTGCGCCGGGAATGACCGCGCCGTTCGGATCGGTGATCGTGCCGCTGAGCGCGCCGCTGCCGTTAGTGAGTTGCACGGCGGTGGCGGCGAGCTTGGGCATTTTGTTCTGCGCCATTTGCTCGGTGCTGATGCGGAAGATGGTCGTCACCTCGAAATCGTCCGCCGTGCCTTCCTTACCGTCAGGGCCGGCGCTGCGTAGGTCTATGTAGTTGACGGTCTGCGTAACGGGCGTGATCTCCGTGCGCTCTTTCGGTTGCTGGCCATATTGCGCGTAAGTCAGGACGACGGCGCGGTCAGCGTAACGTGCGCTTTGCCGGAACGTGACGTAGTAAGGCTGACCCCACGGATCGTGCAGCGCGTTCGCTGTGAGACCGGCGCGGGCCATGGCCGCGTCGAACTCCGCCCGAGCTTGCGGGAAGCGTGCGGTGGCCGCGAAGTGGCGTGTGAGCGCGTCGTCGAGTTGGGCGCGCAGGTCTGGGCTGTAATCGATCTGCGCCGTCCAGAGACGGAAATCGTCGGCGCGCGGATCGTCGGCCGGCTCAAACTTGCCATCGGGGCCGCTGCTCGCCACGACGACGAGGTATTTCGTGCCGGCCACGTCAAAGTGCAACTGATAAGCCTGTCCCCACGGATCGCGCAGCATATCGAGGTCTATGCCTTCACGCGCCAATTCGCGTTTGAGCGTCGCGGCGTCGCGGACATAAGCGCCGGTGCGCGCGTGGTAGCGGGCGACGGCGCGATCCAGCTCTTCGCCGGTGAAGCGGAAGTAGGGGCGCGTGAACGTCGTGGCGACAAAATCATCAGGCGTGTCGAAACGTTTGTCCGCGCCTGCGCTGACAACTGCTAGCACGTCGTTCTCGCGCGCCACCGAGCAGCGGAGGCGGAAGGACGTGCCCCACGGATCACGCAAGGCATCGAAGTTGACACCCGCCGTAAACAATAATCGGCGGATGGCCATCTCGTCGGCCGGATAGAGCATTTGGGTGGCGTATTGCCCCTGGAGTATCTGCCGCAGCGCGGCGAGTTGCGCGCCGATAAGTTGATTGAAGACCGAACTTTCGTCCGCGGCGAGATCGAGACCGCCGACGAGTTGCGGCGTGAGCCCTTCGTTGCGCAGCATTATCTCGGCGACAAGATCAAGCCCGGCGGGCCATGGTTGCGCGAGATCAAGGCGGTTAAGATCGCCGCGTGTGAAGCCGGCGAGCGCGTCCGTACCGTGCCAGTAGCGATAGAGATTATAGAAACCGTTTGTGCCGAACTCGCCATCGGTGCGGGCGCGCTCCGCGACTGCTTTGTCGAAGACGACGATGCCCAGCGCGCTCTCGGCCGCGTGCCCCGCGCCATCGCGCACGCGCAGGTCGGCGTGCGCCGTCGCGCCCGGTTGATATGTATCTTTGCTCAACCGCAGAT
The DNA here is from genome assembly GCA_038322995.1 of Pyrinomonadales bacterium. Classification (GTDB taxonomy): domain Bacteria; phylum Acidobacteriota; class Blastocatellia; order Pyrinomonadales; family Pyrinomonadaceae; genus QHXQ01. Next base: position 20,241 of record JBBQGM010000007.1, on the reverse strand, counting down.
CGAGTTGCAGATCGTGGTTGCGCGGGAAAAGCACCGTGCGCGAACCGGCCGCGTAATCATCGCCGTCAGCGCCCATACGAGCGAACGTGTATGCCGCGACAGTGATCTCGTCGTGAAATTCAGGCGTGGCGGGCAGCGTCAAGGTCGCGCGCCCGTTGTGCAGTTGGACGAACTCGGAGCGTAGCAAATTGAAGTCACGGGCCACGTCAATAACTAACTTCAACTCCGGCCGGTTGGCCGTGATCTCGACCTGGATTGGCTCGCCCGGCCGGTAGAGCGTCTTGTGCGTGGCGACGCGGATAACCGGCGCGACGGTGGAATAAAATTCGGCGCGCTGCCGTCCCGTCTGGCCTTTGTCGTCGCGGGCGCTAACTTGCAGCGTGATGTTATCCGCCCCCTCGGCCTCAGGCCATGGCGGCCTGAGGCCCGCGACTTTCGCTACGCCGTACTTGTTCGTGCGGACAACCATCAGCGTGGGCGCATGCGGCGCAAGTATGGGCATGCTTTGTGGCTCGGCTTCCAGCAGCGGCCCGCTGATTGTGACGGCGCACTCGGCGGGCAAGCCGTCGGCGTAAGAGGTTGAGACGTAAAACTCGACGGGCAGCCCCTTGGCCGGCCGCGCCCGCCCTTCGATCAAATAGACATGAATAGCGTCGTGCGTCAGGCGCAGATCGAAGCGGCGTTGCTCTGTGCGGTTGGTGGTCGGGTCGGTGAAGTAAGCGGCGTATGAGAGGTCGCGGAAGCGCGAATAATTTGCGGCCGCGAAATCTTCGTGCGCCGCTTGCAGGTTGACGTGCGCGACGAAGCGACCGGCGGCATCCGTCTCGCCTTCATATTTATCGTCTTCATCAATGTCCCACTTCTGCTCGCGATAGTTCCACTTGCGCTCGGTCTCGCGCACGACGCGCACATGCCCGCGCGTGACCGGCTCGCCAAATAAATAATCGGCGCGCACTGCGACCGCTGCCGTGACTTGGCCCGGCAAGTAATAAGGTCGGTCGGGTTTGACGCTGACGGCGAAGTTCGGCAGGTCGTAGCGACTGATGCGGATGGTTGCTTCATTCTCGGTATCTTCGTAGCGGCCCTCTTCGAGCTTCACGTTGAGGCGATAGTCGCCGAGGCGCGTGTTCTCCGGCACGGGCCAGTCGATGCTGGCGACGCCGAAGCGCGATGTTTTGAGCGGCGCGCGAAAGACGGTCGTGTTCTCCGGGTCGCTGATGGTCAGCAGGGCTTCAGCAGCGGCGAGCGCATGCTTCGTCGGGGTGAAGATAAGCGTGCGCATGTGCAGGGTCTGCCCCGGTTGATAGAGCGGCTTGTCGGTGCTGATCAAGATTTGCGCGTGATGATCGAACTGTATGTCTTGTTCGGCCGCTTGCTCAAAGTCGCCGCGCCGCGCCGTGATGTTGAGTTCGCCTTCATCGTCGGCAATCGTGGCCGGCAACGCAAAGTCGAGCGCGGCATAACCGTCCGCGTCAGTTGTGCCCGCAGCTTTCAATACCACGTCGTCGCCATCGGGGCTGTCGAACGTAAATGCGCCCGCGACCTTGACGCCGGGCGCGGCGCGGCCCGTGAGCGGATGCGTGGCGCGGGCGCGGGCGCGGATGGTCTGCCCCTCGCGCGTGAACTGCGGCGCGGCGACGTGTAGCTCGAACAGGTCGGGCGTGTCGAGTTGATTAAGCGAGATGACGCCGGCCGCCAGCACCGGCGGTGCGGCCGGGCCGGCGTCGGCCGTGATGCTATAGCGCAGGCGATACCACATGATCAGCTTGCGCTCACTGTCGTTGAGCGTGGCCAGCAGCGCCGGCATGAATGCGACCGTCACATGATTCGCGCCGGATTTGAGTTGGGCCGCGCGCGTGGCCCGGACGCGCACGGCATCGTGCGGATCGAGCAGTTCAAGCCGCAGTTGCACGTCTATGGCCTGGCCTGTGTCGTTCGCCAGCGCGAGCGTGACGTTCGTCTGCGCGCCGCCGAAGAGAATTTGCGTGGCGGCTTCGTTGATGCGGACTGTGTTGTCGTCAGCGGCGACGAAGCGGACGGCGCAGGCCAGACACACTACGAGACAGAGTAGCAGGACGAGCCAGCTACGGCGCATGGGGCTACCTCCAAAGTTGGCGCTGTGATGCGCGCGGGTGTCTGTCACGTTTCCACGCGCCGGATATTTATTTTCGCGGCGCAGATCGCGTGCGTGCAACCACGTCCGCGTGTGCTGGCTTCCAAGCGACAACAGCAGTGAGAGCGAGTTGAAAAAAAAATACGCTTGCGGGCGTCTCTTTTTTCATCTGCGCGGTAATACCTCCATAGAGCAAGCCGTGGGGCCGGAAACGAGCCGAAGCAGGTTGCCCGAACAGACGACAGATGAGGCGCTCATCGAGCGCGCCAGCCGGGGCGAAGAGGCCGCGTTCCTCTTGCTCTACGAGCGTTACCGCGACGCGATCTATCGCTTCGCCTATCGCTTGCTTGGCTCGGCCACGCGCGCCGAAGACGTGACGCACGACTGTTTCTTGAGCTTGCTCAAACGGCCCGACAGGTTCGATCCGACGCGCGCCAGTTTGCGCACGTATCTCTACGCGGCCGCGCGCAATCTTGCGCGCAAACAGTTTCGCCGCCCGCGCATCGAGGTCACGCTTGATGAGTTGACCGCTGAGCCGCGCACGCTCGAAGCGCAACAACCTTTGCGCCAACTGCTTGCGGCCGAGTTGGCCGCAGTCGTAGAGCGCGCGGTGTTGAACTTGTCGCCGCTGCAACGCGAGGCGCTCGTATTGTTCGAGTATGAAGAGTTGAGCCTCGCGGAGATCGCCGAGGTGGTCGGCGCGGACGTGGGCACGGTCAAAGCGCGACTCGCGCGGGCGCGTGAGAATTTGCGGCGACAACTTGCGCCATATCTAGCAAGCAGCACAGGCGCGCGGGAGTTGAACCAATAATGAGCGAAGAGCAGACATTGAACATGTTGCTCCTGAGTTGGCGCGCTAATACAGCGCCCGATGCGTTGCGCGCGCGCGTGCTTGATTCATTCCGCCGGCAGGTGAGCCGGCGGGCGGAGGAGGAAGAAGAGATGAAGCGATGCCCGATGTGCTATGCAGAGTTTGCGCCGCAGTTCCGTTTCTGCCCGGTGGACGGTCTGCCGCTTGTGGCCGGGCAACCGCCCGACGCCTTCACCGGATTCACCGAAGCGGAATGGGAACAGTCGGCCGGTGCGTATGCGCCTGTCGGCGCGACGAACGAGAGCGTGCGGCGGGCTGGTGCTCAACCAACGGCGACGACATTTGCGTCCGTGCCCATGCAAGCGGCGGCGCGGGCCGAGTATCAACTGACGTTGCTAACAGAGGCGAGCCTGCTCGCGCGGCTGACGACGGAGATGCGCGCGGTCACGGCCGAGTCGCGGCTGACATGGCCGGAGTTCAAACGCGATCCGCGCGCGTTTGTGCAGCGCACGGCCGCCGGTTACGGCTTGTTGCTGCGCCGCAGCCTCGCACGCGAGCATGTGGCTTATGGACTCGTGACCGCGCTCGTCGCCGTCTTAACACTCATCGGCGCGGTCGTTGCACTCACGGGTTATCACAAGGCGCATCCGGCCGCACTCGCGGCTGTGGACGATAGGTATGAACTGATCGGCATGGTCAACATCCCGCCGGAGCAGAAGCCGGAAGCGGGGCCGGCCGGGATGGCGGCACACGGCACGGGCGGCGGTTCGTTGCAGAACAAAGAGCGGCCGGGCGGCGGCGGTGGCGGCGGGCAACATGAAGAACTGCCTGCTAGTCACGGTAAACTGCCGCCGGCCATAGAGCAGCGGCAACTTTTAGCGCCCGATCCGAAAGCGCCGGTGATGCAAAACGCGCATCTGCCGACGCCCGTCACGCTGGAAGGCGATCCGGTACTCTTTCCGCCCGACGCGCGTCCGCTGCCATACGGCGATCCGAAGGCGCAGGCGACCGAGTTGTCGTCAGGTTCAGGTGATGGCAACGGCATTGGCGAAGGTAACGGCGGCGGCGTCGGTTCAGGCCGAGACAACGGCTATGGCCCCGGCGAAGGCGGCAACACCGGCGGCGGGCCCAAGAAACTCGGCGGCGGTGGCGATGGCTGTTGCGGCGGCACGATTGATTATGTGAACAAGATATTCAACGTGCATGATGTGACGCGCCGCGCGGTCATTACGGCGAAGCCGGAGCCGCAGTTTACGGAAGCGGCGCGCAAAAATAACGTCACGGGCGAGGTCGCGTTGCGCATGGTCTTGTCGGCGTCGGGGCAGGTGCAGAACATCGTGCCGATCAAGCGTTTGCCGGACGGGTTAACGGAGAAGGCGATTGAAGCCGCGCGTAAGATTCAGTTCACGCCGGCCGAGAAGGACGGGCACAAGGTCTCACAGTACGTCTCCGTCGTTTACAACTTCAATATCTATTAGCTACGAGCACTGTTGCCGCAACAGGCCCGCGCGAGGTGTTTGCCCTCGCGCGGGCTTGAGCATTTTGCGCGGCGATGACCGGCCACGCGCGCCCGTTATATACTGTCGCCGCAATTCAAGCATACGCCGTTGCGCCCACGCCGCCGGCGCATGAACGCGAGCCGAGAGAGGAGCGCGCACGTTGGACGACTTACCAGCAAACGCACCGACCATTGTCTGCCTCGCCAGTTTTTTCAAGGGCGTTGATTTCCTGCGCGAATGTCGGCAGCAGGGAGCGCGCGTCCTGCTCATCACGAAAGCGAAGTGGCAGTATGAAGACTGGCCGCACGACAGTCTCGCCGAGTTGATCCTGCTGCCGCAGGACGCCGGCCCCGATGATTTCCTGCATACGGTTACCCAACTCGCGCGCCGGCTACGCATCGCGCGGCTCGTCGCGCTCGAAGAGTTCGACGTGATCACGGCTGGTCTCATCCGCGAGCATCTGCGTCTGCCCGGCATGGACGCTTCGACCGCGCGCCGCTTTCGCGACAAACTGACCATGCGCGATACGACCCGCGCTGCGGGCTTGCGCGTGCCCGATTTCGTCGGCGCGATCAGCTACACGGACATGCACGACTATATGGCGCGCACGCCCGCGCCGTGGGTTTTGAAGCCGCGCACGGACGTGTCCGCCTTCGGCATCAGGAAAGTGCATACGGCGGAACAACTCTGGCGTGCGCTGGAAGAAATAGACGCGCGTGAGCGGCTGCACGAGCGTGCGCCGTTTCATCTGCTCGAACAGTTTGTGCCCGGCGCTGTCTATCACGTCGATTCACTGGTCATGAACGGCGAGGTGTTGTTCGCGTGCGTCAATCAATACGGCCGGCCGCCGCTCGACGTGATGCACGGGGGCGGCGTCTTTCTCTCGTACACGATTGCTTACGACGCGCCTGAGCGCGCGGAGTTGTTGCGCCTCAATCAGCAAGTGATCAGCACGCTCGGTTTGCAACGCGGCGCAGCGCACGCCGAGTTCATCAAGAGCGCGGCGGACGGCGAGTTTTATTTTCTCGAAATTGCGGCGCGCGTCGGCGGCGCGTATACCGCCGAGACGCACGCAGCCGCCAGCGGTCTCAACCTCTGGCGCGAGTGGGCGAAACTCGAACTAGCCGATGTGAACGGCGGTTATGAACTACCCGCACCACAACAACACTACGCCGGCATCGCGCTCTCGCTCGCGCGCCACGAGTGGCCCGACACGTCCGCCTTCACCGACGCGGAGATCGTCTATCGGGTGCATAAGCGCCACCACATCGGCCTCGTCGTCCGCGCGCCAGAGCAACAGCGCGTGCATGAGTTGTTGGCCGACTACGCGCGCCGCTTCAGCGCAGACTTCAGCGCCACCGCGCCGCCGCCGGAACGAGCAGAATGAATTTCTAGCTGTTGCTGGCGCGACCTTCAGACAGCCGTCCACTTGTTGAAAGGAAGCCACCTCGTATGCGTGTGATTATTCTTAGCTTGGCCCTGTTAATGATGTGTGGAACGAATGGGACGGGCGGGCGCGCAGCTAACGGCCCACGGCCACAATCCACTCCGGCCGCCAGCCCGCAAGATGCAGCACCGTGGGAGACGTACACTTACCACGGAGAAGAATTCTCCGTCGCCTTGCCCGAAATGCCAACCGTTCATCCGACCACAAGGCTGCTTAGGGATACTAATCGTAATTATGAAGAAGGGCGCATCATCGGCGCTTATGGCGACGGCATCGTCTATCTGATCCATGTTTACGATAGACCGCGCGTGAATGAGACAGTGGACTATTTTGCCAGTTATTACAAAACGAACGATCTGGGCGCGGCTTATCAAATGTTTGCGGTGGGTGAACTGAAACTCGCCGGCTTCAAAGGGAAGAAGTACGAGATCAAACTGGCCAAGGCTGAAACCGATGCGCCCATTATGCCGATCTACATTTATCAAGCCAAGAAGCACACTTATCTGTTGGAAGTTTATGGCGCGGCCGAGAGCCAGCCGGCGGCGCGGCAATTTCTGACTTCATTCAAGCTGATGAATAGCCCGGCGGGGCGGAAAATTGAAGATGACGATGCCGGCCCCACGCCCGCACCGGCTGCGCCGGCCCTGGCCCCGACGCCTACTGCCGTGGCCGCCGCAAGCGGCACAGAGCCGACTGCGAAACCAGCCTTTACGATAAAAGAAGTTGTGCGGCGGGCCGTGATAGTTTCGAAGCCCGAGCCGAGCTTCACCGAAATCGCGCGCATGAACAATCTGACCGGCGAGGTGCTGTTACGCATGGTGCTAGGCTCGAACGGGCATGTGCAGAATATCGTGCCCATCAAGCGCTTGGGCGATGGTTTAACGGAGCAAGCCGTTCGGGCCGCGCGCCACATCAAGTTCGTTCCGGCGCAAAAGGACGGCCGCTTCGTCTCGCAGTACGTCACCGTCGTTTATAATTTCAACATCTACTGACGATAGACGTATTTGCCTCAACTCGTCGGCCGCGCCGTTGGTGGCAGCGTGGCGCTGAAGTCGCGGAGGAAGCGGGCGGTGTAGTCAACGATGAGTTGATCGATGCGCGCAGGGTCGTGTGAGCGAATGATCAGACCGACATGCGCGGGCTTGTTCATGCGCCAGACGATCTCACGGTCGTTGTAAGCGGAGGTGTCGGGCCATTCCTGGCGCGCGAGCGAGACGAGCAGGCCGGCGTGATCGGCGCTGGCGAGCGGCAGATGGTAGGGTTGCTTGCCGCCGGCAATTTCAATTTTGGCCCATTCGGCCCAGAGGTTGATGCCGGTCGCCGCTTCGATCAACTCCACGATGTTCGCGCCGCCGACGCGCGCCGCCGTCTCCAGAAAATAAAGTTCCCCATCCTGATGACTGCCGATGAATTCCGTGTGCGCGACGCCGCGCGGGAGTTTCAACGCATGTAGCACGGCGCGGTTGGCCGCTTGCAATGCTTGCTCCTGGGCTGTGCCGCGCGGCATGGTGCGCGTGCTGAAAATGCCGCCGCCGTGCGCCACGTCGAGCGGCGGCAGACCGTAGCGATTGCAGATCGAGAAGCGAATTTCGTGGTCGTAAACAATCGAGTCCACGTGGTAGATGTCGCCGGGCACGAAGCGTTCGAGCAAGTGGAAAGACCGGCGGTCGCCGAGCGCATCGAGCGCGGGCCAGAGTTCTTCGGGCGCGTTGATTTTCTTGATGCCGGTCGCGGATGCCTCGAAGCGCGGCTTCAAGAGCCACGGCGCGGGGGTGCGCCCCATATATGCGCCCAAGTCGTTGTGATTGAGCGTGTGGACGAATGCAGGCACGCGCAAGCCGGCCTCTTGCGCCTGCATCCGCATGGCGAGCTTGTCGCGGAAATAGCGTGTGGTGGTCTCGCCGAGGCCCGGCACACGCAGGTGCTCGCGCAAGGCCGCGGCCTTTTCCAGATCGAAATCGTCGAGCGGGACGATGCGATCAATTCGCTCGGTGCGCGCGACGTAGCTGACGCTCTTGATTGTGTCGTCTATATTCCACTGCTTGTCCACGTCAGGCACGTAGAAGATTTCGGCTAGCGCCTCGCGCGGCCAATTGGCCTTGTCCTTGAGGCTCAGCGACGTGAGCAGCAGTACACGCGCGCCCTGCCGCTTGCACTCGCGCATAAACTCCTGCCCCTTCTCATAGCTCGCCAGACAGAGCACTGTGAGTGGCTGTTGGTCGTCGTGCGTCATCTCAGGGGCGACTCCTTTAGTGAAAACTGTTAGCGGTTGGCCGTTAGCTAAAAGCCTATAGCCAACGGCTTATGAATCCCAGAAAGCGCTGGTCATGATGCGGCGGGCCTCGGTCATTGTGAGATCGCCTTGCGCGAGTTTATAGGCGATGGTGTCGGCATAAGCAACGCGGCCGGCGGTGGTGCTGAGTGCGGCCTGCGCGGGCGTGAAGCCGGCGCGGTCGAGTGCGCGCGCGTGGCGGGCGCAAAAGCAGCGTGCGCGCAGCCATTCGTCTATCTCTTCCGCGTCGTCGAAACCGTGCGCCAGCCAGTCGGCCGCGACCACCGCGACAGGTGCGCCTTGCAGCGCGCCCGCGTCGTGTTCGGTCAGCACCGCGCAAACTGCGCGCAAGAGCCCACTCTGTTTTTCGTCAGTCGCCATACCGCCATTGTTCAACGCAGATTGGAGCGATTTCGCGGTGCTAATCTATAGCGCACGCCACTCCCTTGCCAAGTCGCGGCCAGAATTGGCAATTGCCGCGCTGAGCGTTTGCGCTTGAATGGCGGCTGCAACAGTTTCATAATCGCAGCGGGGTAAAAAGATGAGCGAAGAGACAACACAGAATTTACCTGACGGGCACGCTTTCGAGGAGCGCGTATTCGCCCGCTTCGATGCGATTGACGCCAGCTTGCGCGATTTCAACATGCGCCTGCAAGCGCTTGAAGCGCGGGCTTACGACACGAAACCGATCTGGGAGCAAGCGTTGAAAGAGATCATAGAGACGCGGCGCGAGTTGTCGCGGCGGCTTGATCGCCTTGAGGGCGTCGCGCACGAGACGCGCGCCGACCTGCGCGATGCGGAAGATCGGATCGAACGGCTGGAAGCAAAACCTGTACAGTAAGCGCGCGCGCGGCGCTAAGACCCGTGCCGCATATTCATGCCTGATGTAGTTATGACTTTAACCACCGTGGCGATTGGCGGCTTCACGTCGAATTCGGGCAAGACGACGCTCGTGTGCGAGTTGCTGCGCCGGTTGCCCGGCTGGGAGGCGATCAAGCAGACACGCGGGCACTATCGCTCGTGTGGCAAAGACCCGCACGCCTGCTGCGTGAGCCATCTGCTCGGCGACGAGCCGACGCTACGCTCAGGGCGCGCGGAGACTTATGCGCCGGGCAAGGACACAGGCCGCTACTGGGACGCGGGCGCGGCGAACGTCCACTGGCTCATCGCCACCGACAGACAGGTCGAGCACGGCATCAAGGCCGCACTCGCGTGTGTGCGTGCGCCGGGGGTGCTGGTCGAAGGCAACAGTTTTGTGTCTTACGTGCCGGTTGATTTTAGTATCATGTGTGTGCCGCAACGTGCGGAGCAAATCAAACCGACCGCCCGCCGCGCGCTCGCACGTTGCGACGCGCTCTATCTCTTCACGGAAGCGGGTGATGACGCGGCGGCAGCGCAAGCACGATTTGCTGTCTGGCGGGCCTCAGGCTCAGACGCTGATGCGCTCCAGTGCATTCCTGTGTACACGCGGGCCGAGTTGCCGGAGTTATTGCGGCGCGTGCGGGCTGCTGTGCGCGTGGTGGTTGGGTTTTAGCTAACGAATTAAACCGTGCCCGTCGTACCCTTGTCGTTAATCTTCTATGTCGGAACAAATATCCGTGCAAGGTCACATACATCAACTCAACTGCTCGGACGGCGGTGTGCCGAAGCGGCCCGTGGCCACAGCTATGCTGACGCCCACGGGGCTGGTCGGCGACCGGCAGGCGCATCTGAAATTTCACGGCGGGCCGGAGCGCGCCCTCTGTCTCTACGCGCTTGAGCGCATCGCGGCATTGCAGGCCGAAGGACATCCGATCTATCCCGGCTCGGTCGGCGAGAATGTGACAATCGTCGGGCTTGATTGGGCGCAACTCGCACCCGGCGCGCGGCTCGCGCTTGGCGATGAAGTGATCATCGAGATCAGCAAACCCGCCAATCCTTGCAACTCACTCGTCGCCTCGTTCATCGGCGGCGAGTTCAAACGCATCGCACAAAAGTTGCATCCCGGCGAGTCGCGCCTTTACGCGCGCGTGATCCGGACGGGGCGGCTCGCGCCGGGCCAGCCCGTGCGCGTGCTGGCGAACGGCGACAACGCCTAAAGGAGCAGGCCGGTGACAGCCACGAACGAACTGCAAGCGCAGACGACGGCAGCCGCGGGCGAGTTGGCGACGCAGACCAAACGCGCGCTCATCCTCGTCGATATTCAGAACGACTTCTGTCCGGGCGGCTCGCTCGCCGTGCGCGAAGGCGACCGGGTCGTGCCGGTCGTCAATGAGCTACAAAAACATTTCGAGTTGATCGTCGCGACTAAAGACTGGCATCCCGCCGGTCATGCGAGCTTTGAGACGCTCTGGCCGCCGCACTGCGTACAAGAGAGCGCGGGCGCTGAGTTCGTATCCGCGCTCGACACGGGCCGCATCGCGCGCACGTTCCTCAAAGGCACGGATATGGAAGTTGATTCTTATAGCGGCTTCTTCGACAACGAACACCTGCGCGCCACAGGTCTCGGCGACTATCTCACAGCGCAGGGCGTGACTGACGTGGTCATCACCGGCCTCGCCACCGACTACTGCGTCAAGTTCACCGCGCTCGATGCGCTTGCGCTCGGCTTCAAAACGACGGTCGTCAAAGATGCCTGTCGCGGTGTTGAAGTTAATGCCGGCGACACGGAGCGTGCGCTCGCCGAGCTGGCCGCGGCGGGCGCAGAGATTATCGAGAGCCAGGAGTTGCTTAAGGCGAGTTGAGCACCGCGCCGGTTATCTGGCGCACATGGCCGGTTTCACCACAGGGGCACAGAGAAAGTGATCTCAGATTTGAGATTTGAGATTTGAGATCAATAAACTCTGGCTCGGTCTCGTCGTGCCTCTGTGGTACATCGCCGGTCGCCCGTCAGCCAATCTTCATCTCTCCAGTCATATAGACAAACGATCTGCTACCAATGCACTTGCACCTTCACGAGTGCGGGCGGCGCAGACGTGAGCCGCACGTCGAGCTTAAGGCTTGGCTCGACATACGACGAGGCATTGTGCAACCGGAGCGAGAAAGCCCACGCTTGATCGAAGGTGAGCAGGAGCGTGTTGTCGGAACGCGGCTTGAATGCGACGACGTTCAGCTTGTCCGGCAGCGGCAAGCGCGGGATGTTGACGGGCGGGTTGTTTGGGCCGGGAGACTGCTTGAGCGTGCTTGCGTGTTCACTGCTCGCACCCGCGCTGCGGCCGAGCGTGCCTGCGAAGGAGAAGGCTTGCACGGTCGTCGTGCGGGCGGGCACGGAGACGATCAGTTTGTAGAAATCTGGCCGGCCGAGGAAGTAGGTGGTGAGCGCGGCCGGCGCGGCCGCGTATTGGCGCGCGAGTCGTTCAAGTTGGGCCGCGAGCGCCGTCAGCACAGGCCGGTAGAAGCGGGCGGCCTTTTCCTGTTCGGTCAGGTGCAGCGCACTCCAATGTGCGCCGATGGCGGCGAGTTGTTCTAATTCTGAGAAGGTCGCTTTGATGGCATCGAAGTAGGCGGCGGCGCACGGATGGTCTGTCCAATGCTGGCAGAAATCGAGCGTGCGCGCGAGGCGCGGGTTCTTCGCCACATCGTTGTTGTGTTTGACGGAGACGCCGAGCGTCCAGCCACGCTCATTCTCGACGACCACATCGCGCACGTCGCCCGCCTCGCCTTGCGCGTCGGCTTGAATGCGTAACATGCAGCGGACATGCGCGGCGGGCGTCTGCAATTCAGGCTCAAGCCGCGCGAGCAACTGCACGCCGGCCGCCGCGCCGAGATCGTATTTAGCGCGCGTTTCAGGCGCGAGCGCTTCGTAGCGGCGGCGGGCAGTCTGCGCCGCGGCGGAATCGGCGAGCGAACTTTGCGCGCCATGCGCGTGCAACCAGTCAAGCAGCGCGGCGGCACAGGCATATTCCAGCGCCTTGCCGTAAGCCTGTTGCTGCTGCGCGAGCATCGCGGATAAGAGTGAGGGCGGATCAGTCATACGTTGTGCGCGAGCCGAGGGCGCGCGGTCGTACAGCAGTAATTCCACCAACACACGTTAGCGCAGCAGAGGCCAGCGGCGCAATAGCTCGAAGTGCGCCCGCGCTCCGGCGCGGACTGTGTCTAACCACAGACTGCCGCATGTGCCAACCCGCACGCGCGCACGTTCAACGCGCCGGCCTGCGCGCCCGTGCTAACGCGAACCCGCACTGTCCGGCGACACGTGTCCCTCTTACCGTCCACGCGCTGATAATCCGCAAGACGTGATTAACCGGCCGCAATTCGATAGCGAACAGCATAACTTTGACGTGCGCGACGATCAGCGACAGTTAGTGGAACGAAGGAGAAGGATGCGCTTGCTAGCCTACACGCTCGCGCCGCGCGAGATCGCCGTGCGTGCGTGTGCCGTGTGTGCCCGGCACCGCAAGCTGCTCGCCGGGCTGGCTGCATTGCTGACGCTCGTCTGCCTGTTCGGCGCGTGGCGCGTGCAGCGCGAGGCGCAGGCGCGGCTCGCTGATGCACGCGGGCGGCTTGAGCGACCACACCTCATTCCATTTGAGACGAAACTGCACCCGGCGTTGCACCGGTCGGAATTGCAAATCTGGCAGAGTACGCAGCGCGTCCGGGCCGTTGCACGCTTCAACGACTCGTACTTCGCCGCGACCGATGGCGGGCTGCTCCAACTGTCGCAGGCGGGCGCGTCGCTTCATCACTACACGGTGCTGGACGGTCTGCCCGAAAGCGATCTGACGAGCCTTGCCGCATGGCATGGCAAACTGTTCATCGGCACGCGCATGCAAGGTCTCGTCACGTTCGACGGCACGCGCTTCGAGAGCTATCGCTGGCCCGACCGCCAGCCGCAAGCGATCACCGCACTGCTCGCAGATGCCGGCCCGTTGCTCATCGGCACGTTCGCGGGCGGGCTCATAGAGTTCGACGGGCGGCAGTTCACGGAATTGAAAGCGGGCGCGAACGAGCAGCGATTGACCGCGATCAACTGCCTCGCGCGGGTTGGCGCGCGGCTCTATGTCGGCACTTATGCCGACGGGTTGTGGCTGAGAGAGGCGGGGCGTTGGCAGCACTTCACGACCGACGCGGGGCTGCCCTCGAACCGCGTCGTCGGCGTCGACGCGGACGATGCGCGCGTGCTTGTCGCCACCGACTTCGGTCTCGCGTCCGCGCGAGTTAGTGATCTGTTAGCGACAGCACAGGCGAATCCGTTTCAGCTCAGCGCCACCCTGCCCACGCTCGCCAGCCTGCAACGATTCGGTGGGCGCGTGCTGCTCTGTCAGGACGACGGTAAGTTATTTGCGCTGGCAGAGCATGAGGCGCACGGGGCGCAACTCCAGCCGGTCACATGGCGCGGCGCGCAGACGGCAAATGAAAGTTTGACCGATAGCCGTCTGCTCGCGCTTGATGATGAACTCTGGCTGCTCACGAGCGACGGCATCCAGCGCACGAACCTCAACACGTCTGATACAGCAAGCTCTAATCCAGCGCGCACCGCCCGCGCCGCCTTCGCGTTCACGCCGTTCATGCAGAGCGACACACAACATGCAGCCGCAAGCAACGTAGTCGCCGCGCTCGCGCTCGACGGCACGGGCCGGCTCTGGGCCGGCAGTTTCCGCGCCGGCATAGAGCTGCTCGCGCCCGACGGCCGCCGTCTCGCGCACCTCGACACCGAAACGGCGCGCGAGATCAACGCGCTCGCATTTGCTCCCGACACGAGCACGATGTACGCCGCCACCGCGCAGGGTCTCGTGCGCTTCGATGCCGCGTTGCATCCGACGCGCACGATGGCGACCGACGGGTTGTTGAGCAACGCGCTCACGGGTGTCGCTATGTGGCCCGCGCAGAACGCGCAGTCTGGCATAGGGCAAGCATCTGCGGCCGGCGCGGCGCATCACGCGCAGAGCACAGAGCTAGTCTGCGCGACGAGTCGCGGTCTCAGCTTCGGCGTTGAAGGGCGTTGGCGCGGACTGACGACCGTGCAGGGGTTGCCAAGTAATAGTCTCTATGCGGTGCTGCCGCACGGGCGCACGATTTTCGTCGGCACGCTCGGCGGTCTCGCCGAAGTCGCGGCGGGCCGCGTCGTGCGCGTCTTCACGGACGCAAACTCGAAGTTGACGCACAACTGGGTGACGGCACTCTGCGCCACAGGGCCGCGCCTGTTCGTCGGCACGTATGGCGGCGGCGTGTTTGAGCTAATGCCGTCGGGCGAGTTGCGTCCGTTCGCGGCCGAGACCGGCCAATTCGTCGTCAACCCGAACGCGCTCTGGAGCGATGGCGCGCGACTCTACGCGGGCACACTCGATGGCGCATGGGTTTTGGATATACGTACGCAGAAGTGGACGCACCTGCAAGCGGAACTGCCCGCGCCCGTCGTGCTCAGCATCACCGGCGACGGGCAACACATCTACTTCGGCACGACGAACGGCATCGCGCGCATCGCTGTGAATTACTTCGAGCAGCAATGAATCGCCGCGATAAAAGATTGCACACGAGCGGGGCGCAGCAAGCAGGCTAAAAACATGAACCACGAAGCCACACGAAGCCACACGAAGCACAGAGCCAGAACTAAGCGATCTCATCTTCGTGTCGGTTCGTGTGGTTTCGTGGTTTCGTTTTTTATACTAACGCTGCTCTGCGCGCTCGTCTGCCCGCTCAGGCGCGGCGCGGCGCAATCGGGTGTGTTAGTGCCTTCGTCGCTCAAAGACAAGCCAGATGAAAGCTTGCTCTCGTTGCAGGTGATGAACGTGGACGTGTTGATCGATAACCAGCACGCGCGCGTCCGCGTCCGGCAAATCTTCGACAACTACACCGCGCAGGCGCTCGAAGGCAAATACTTGTTCGCGCTGCCGCCGCCGGCCGCCGTCTCCGACTTCGCCGTCTGGGATGGCGACACGCGCATCCCCGGCGTCATGCTTGAGAAGCGGCGCGCCAATGCTATCTACACACAACTCAAGCAGCCGCAGATCGACCCCGGCCTCTTACAACAGGACGACGAGCACGAAGGCCGCGCCGCCTTCAACGTGAAGGTCTGGCCCATCCCCGCGTATGGCACGAAGCGCGTCGAGCTTGAGTACACAGAGACGCTGCCGGTCGAAGGTCTCGTCTCGCACTTCACCTTCCCGCTGAAACCTTCATTCGGCGATCCGCAACACGTTGGCGAGTTCAATTTGCACCTGCGCGTGCAGAGCGACTACCCGTTCGTGCCGCTCGCGCCGCAGACGCGCGCTTATCCGCTCGGCGTGACAACGAGCAACGCCAACGAGTTCACGGCCGATTTTCAGGCGCGCGACATCGAGCTTAAAGACGACTTTTCGTTCGACTACCGGATCGAGACACCCAATAGCACGCTCTCATTCATCGCCTATCGCGCGCCCGAACAGATCACGGCCTACGATCTACGCGACCCGGCGCTTGCCGCTCACAACCCTGACGGCTACTTCGCCGCCCGCGCGCTCTTCAACGAACAGCACGCGCAACCCGGCTACACGAGCAACGATGCGCAACCGCACTTTCATCAACCGCGCAACCTTGTCCTGCTCTTCGACACGTCGCTCTCAATGTACGGCGACAAACTCGTCCGCGCGGCTGAAGCCCTCGACTATTTTCTGCACGGGCTGACGCCGCAGGACAGTTTCAATCTCGTTCTCTTCAATGAGGACACGAACGTGCTTGCGCCCGCGCCACTCAACGCTACGCCTGAACACGTCGAGCAGGCGATGGCTTTCGTCAAAGGCTCTATGCTCGGCGGCGGCACAGATTTGCGCAAGGCGTTCGCCAAAGGACTTGAGCTTGCGCCCGCGCTCCCCGCAGGCGAGCGCAGCATCGTCCTCATCTCCGACGCCAATCCGACGCTCGGCACAACCGACCTGAAGCAAATCGTCGGCCTGTTCGATAAGCAAAGTCCGAGTGGGCAACATGAAACTGCGTCAGGTGCTGCACCCGTGCGTGTCTTCGCCTTCGCGCTCGGCGGCGACGCCAACCGCACGCTGCTCGAAACGCTCACACAAAAAACGCACGGCTACTTCGCCAGCGCACGCGAGACCGAAGACATCACGACGCAGCTGCAACTCTTCTTCGCCAAAGTCGGCACGCTCAACATCGAAGGCTTGCGCTTCAACGCAGCCGACGCCAAGAATTTCTACCAAATCTACGCCACGCCCGAAACACACAGTTTCGACGGCTCAAGCGTGGCCTTCGTCGGTCGCTACAAACAACCCACGCCGCAAACGAACATCGCGGTGCAAGGGCAATACGGCGCGCAGACGATCAACCTGACGCGCACGGTCGCGCTGCCCGAGTTCGACGACACGCACGAGCACGTGCCGCGTCTGTGGGCTCGCGCCCGCGTGGACGCGCTCCTGCGCGCGATGGATTTGCAGGGCGAGCGCGAAGACTACATCGCCGAGATCATCCGCCTCGCCGAAAAATATAAATTCGTCACGCCCTACACCGCGTTCCTCGCCGCGCCGCGTGCGCTGCTGCGGCCGCGCCTGATTCAACCGGGCGATCCGGTGCTGCGCGTCAAGACCGACGAGTCGATCACCTCGGTCTTCGCCGTGCTGCCGTTTGGCGAAACGTTGCCGTTGAAATATCTGCCGGTCGCAGGCGTCTGGGAAGTGCGCTTCCTCGCGCCCATGTGGTTGCCCGACGGCGCATATCGTTGCCGCTTGTTGCTCACGGACAAAGATGGGCGTGGCTATCAAGAGGAGAAGAGTTTCGTTGTTGATAGTCACGCGCCGAAGTTGCGCGTGACTGTGCCAACGCAGACCGTGCGCGCAGGTGACGAGTTGACCGTCCGCGTCGGGGCGGATAGCGACACCGTGCGTTTGATCGCAAAACTTTATGGCGCACAACCCGCGCAGCTTTTCTGGTCGGCGAAAGAGCAAACGAACATGGGTGTCCTGCGCGTGCCGCCGACGCTGGCCGCCGGGCAGTACGTGTTGACCGTTACGGCCGAGGACTTCGCGCACAATCAGGCGAGCGCGGAGGTGCGGATCGCAGTGTTGGCAAGATGATGAAACGAGCAGTCTCACGCAAAGACGCAAAGGCGCAAAGCAAAGCGCGCAGCAAAAACGCAGGTGACCGCTCCGCGCCCGTCCTTGCGGCTTTGCGTCTTTGCCTGCGGCTTGTCTCTGTGCCGCGTCTGCTCCTGCTCGCCTGCCTCGCCGCTTACGCCGCGCTCGCCATCGTGCAACCGCGCCCCGTCGCAGCCGCGCATGCGTCTGTCGCGCAGAACGATACGGCGGCGCTCATCGAGGCGGCCCTGTTCACGCGCACTGAATTCTTCGGCGCGCAGGCGCTCGTGCCGTACCCGACGGCCGAAGCGCGCAACCGGCTCGCCGACGTGCAGGCAAAGCACGCGGACGAACCGCAGATTATTTTGCAACTCGCACAGCTCGACGAAAAACTCGGTCGCGCCGATGAGTCAGCGCGCGAGTTGGAGCGTTACGTCGCGCTGCAACACGACAGCGTCGCCGCGCTGGAAACGCTCGCCGCCTTCTACGACCGCCGCGCCGAGTTCGCGCAAGAGGCAGCGACGCTTGAGCGTCTGCTCAAACATGCGCCCGTCGTCGAACGCACGCGCCTGATGCAAAGATTGGTAGAGCTTGCGCGCGTACACCAGTTGCCGAAGTATCTCACGCCTGAGTTTTATGAAAGTGTGATCGCGCAAGACCCGGCGGCGTTCGAGATCATCGAGCAGTACATCGACAGGCTGATCGAAGAGCGGAACAACGGGGCGGCGCTGAAAGTGCTGCGCGCCCACAAAGCGCGTTTCCCAGAACGCACGGCGCAACTCATCACCAAAGAGGCCGGCATACTCGACACGTGGGGCCGGGCGCGCGAGGCCGAACAAATTTACGAAACCGCTTTCGATCCATTCTGGCCGGACGAACTGTCCGACTCATTCTACGAATTTCTGAAAGACCATGATCGCTTCCGCGCTTACGGGCGCGAGTTGCGCGCGGCCTGCCGCCGCGACCCGACGAACTACGACACGGCCGTGCGGCTCGCACACTTCGCGCAACACGCCTACGAAGCAGACCCCGACATCTTCGTGCAGTTAGAGAAGGCACGGGCGGCGCATGGCGTGCAATGGCAACCGGCAGAGTTGGCCACCGTCGCGCGCATGCTCTTGGCCGAAGGCTACGCCGACGCCGCTTCACGTTTTCTCTACACGCTCTACTTACAGGGCGGCTTGCGGCCGGGCGGCGAGTTGCGCGCCAAGGTGCTGTATCAATTGTTCGCGTTGCTCTCGGGCGCGGGCAGCGAGCGGCTGGCGTTGACGCAAGGCGACCTGAAGTTTTATCAAGACATCGCTATCGCCGATCCGCATCCGGGCATCACGGGCGGCATTCTCTCGCTGCTTCTTTCCGACACGAATCCGCGCAGCGAACTGCAACAGGCAGAGGGCGACGCCGTTAAGTATTTCAACCGTGCCGCCGCTTATCGCATCTTCAGCGCGTACAAGCAGGAATATCCAACCGCGCCGGAGTTGGCGCAGATGTATCTCGACATCGTGCGGCTCTACACCGCGACGGGCGAAGTGGAGACGGCCGCCGTCACGCTCGCCGAGTTCGAGGGGCGTTATGCGGACGCGCCGCAGTTTCCCGAAGTCGCGTTGAAACTCGCTGACTGCTACGTCACGCTCGAACAATCCGACAAAGAGCAGGCGCTCTATCAACGCATCCTCGATCATCTCGGCCAACACCAGCCGACCGGCACGCCGCTCGTGCCCGACGCGCGGCAAACGCAGGCTGCATCCGATGTGGCCAATCAGGTACAGACGCTCAATGTCAACGCCGAGCCGACCGAAACCAAGCCTGCGCCCATCGCTTATCCGCCCGACTCGAATCGCGGCATAGACATTCCTGGCCATGGCGAGCCGACGACGGAAAATTATTATTACTACGACCGCCCGCAATATCAGGATCACTTGACTGTGCCGACCGCGCGCTGGCGCACACGCACAGACGAGCGCACGAGCAGCGTCACCTACGCGGCGGTGCTTGAGCGTTACGTGGCCGCGCTTGCGCGCGACGAGCGCACCGCCGACATACTCGCGCTCTATAGCGCCGAGATCAAAAAGTATCCGCATGAGCCGGGCTTGTATGAACAGATGCTGCAATGGCTGGGGCAGACGAAACTGGCCGACGAACAGTTGCGCATCTATCAAGCCGCGCTCAAACAGTTCCCCACGACCATCTGGCGCGACCGCATGGCCCGTTGGTTCTTGCGCCGCGAACGCAAGCAGGAGTTTGAAAAATTCTCGCGCGAGTTGCTGGCGCAGATGAACGACGAAGAAGCGGCGGCGTATCTCAGCGAGTTCATCGCGACGAGCGCCAACGCCGATGCCAAGAGTTTCGAGGCGCAGCTTTATCTCGGTCTCTACAGTCTCGCGCACGAGCGTTTCCCGCACAATATGACCTTCGTCGCGGGGCTGTTGCAGTTCTACAGCGCGCACGAGCGTTGGGGCGAGTGGCGCGCGTTGATGGCCGAATACTATTTCGCCTCGCGCGACACGCGCGAGCAGTTTCTCGCCTATCTCGCTAAACAAAATGAACTGCGCGGCTTTCTCGCACAGGCGCGTGAGCGTTGCCGCGCGCAGGCGGCGACCGCTCCGGGCGCGCTGGCCGCGTTGCCTTACAAACTCTTTCGCGCCGACGCCGCCGCGTGGCTCTCGGACTACGAAGATGCGATTGACGCCTACCGCGAGTTGAACCGGCTCTACCCGAACACGCCTGAGTATGCCGAGCGACTCATCGCCTTCACCCGCTCGCTGGGGCAGCACAATCGTAGATTTTTGGAAGAGGCCGCAGCCACGAGCCACGCGCTCGCCGACGCTGCGCCCGCCGCAGCCGACTATCGCACGCGCGCCGGTGAGTTGCAGGCCGAACTGGGCAACTACGACCGCGCACGCGGCGAGTGGGAACAACTCATCGCGCTGGGGCGCGGTGAGCCGGAGACATATCTCAACACGGCAACCGTCTATTGGGACTACTTCCAATATGCGGACGCCTTGCGCGTCATCAAGCAACTGCGCACACAGACAAATGATCAGACGCGCTACGCCTTTCAAGTCGGCGCGATTCTTGAAGCACAGCATCAACAGCCGGCCGCACTGGTCGAATACGCGCA
>JBBQGM010000006.1:0-95697 GCA_038322995.1 Pyrinomonadales bacterium | reverse complement strand
AACAGCGCTCAGTCTGGATGCTGTTGGATGAAGCGCCGTGCCACTTGGCCGCCCAGAGCCAGAGATTAGCCGCGGTGCTTGATATTCATTTGGTCTGGCTGCCGAAGCAATGCGCGGAACTCAACTGCATGGAGCAACTCTGGAAAGAGTTGAAAAGCAAGGTCTCGGCCAATTATCAGTTCTCAAGCATTGAGGAACATGCCAAGTACGCCGAAGCGTGGATTTTCAACCTTACTCATCAAGACGCATTGCGCAAAGCCAGCGTGCTTTCAAAGAACTTCTGGTTGCGATCTTTTTTGACACTTAGTTGATTTTAAAGAGGCGGGAGGATAGGAAAGTGCCCGCAATGCTCAGGCGGCAGAGGATGCATTGAGCTGAGGTCTTCGGCCCCTTCTCAACGGAGAGAGTCCGATTCTCTTAAAGACTCTACTGACTTCTTTGCTAACAAATTGCGGGCCGCCCCTTGCTGCTGGGTCTGCTACAGCGATCTCCTCCGTTATTTGCTTTTGAGTTACGTTTCCTGATCGGCAGTTTGCCGCCCAGAAGAGATATTTCAACCTCAATGGCGCGGGGGCTGATTGCCAATTCGTTCTGCCTTTAACTTTCTCGAAATAGTCATCAACTAGGCGGCAGAAAGCAGCGGCTTCTTTCTTTATCTGCCTGATCTCAGCTATTTGATTTGCGTTCCGGTGAGAAGTCTCTACGTGAAGTTTCTGCAAGCGTGCGAGTTCTTGTTGCTGCTGCCGGAATTGGCAATCAACATCTTGTAAGTATTCTTCACTCGAAGTTGAAGTATAGCGCCAACGTGGCTTCCCAGCCGGCGCTTCTGGCGGATAGATTGTAATTCAGGTAGGCTTCACTTCGTCCCAAGGGACTGAATTGTCGGGTGGCATCATCATCCGTGCCGGCCGAGGACTGATACCATCCCAAGAAGGGTCATCATCCGGCCCAAAGTCTAAGACATCCAGCGCGTAGAGATACCATCTAAATTTGTGCAGCCTCTCCTGATCCCATTGGGGTGGAATGAGTTCTAATTCTGGAAATAGAATTGACGTTACAAGTAGCGGCTTCTTAAACCATGAGAGCCTGCAACGTGCGTTTTCGTCTGAAGCCCATGCTTTCATAGCTCTAACAGCCCATTGACAGCACCAATCAGCATTAAGTTGTACAGCCATAGCCCATTCGCACAAGCTTTCAGAAAGTGCATTAGCTTCCTTATTTGCCTTGATTTGTTCCCATTCAGGCAACGTTATGGAAAGACGGGCTTCGGGTGATAGCTTCTGGAGATATATTATTGAAAATTTAAGGTAGAGCAGGAATGACTTGTTAAATAGCGCATCCATTATCTCTGAATGAACTGTGCTATATACAAAGGAAGCGAAGCCGATCTTGTCTGATCGAGTTGCTTTCTGGCACTCTTCTTTCATATGGACCAAACATAAGGGGTGTGCGCTGGATGCTGATTAGGTAACTCATGTTACGCAGCGAGAGGCTGCGGATTAAATTTGACAAGTTCAGCGTAAGCTGCCTTCAGTGCCGACAAATAGATCTTTGACTTCATCGTAAAGTGGCCGACGCCGGTCTTGATCTTCAAGGCTTCCAGTTTGACGTAAGCACAGAGCGAGGCGAAGAAGTGGTTGCGCTGCGTCGTCGTCGTTCGGGTGGGAGACTTCTCCAAACCGGCGTTCTGCTTCAGGGATTTGTGCTAGACCTCGATACTCCACCGTGTTTGATAGAGTTTCGTTTGTTGGTCAAATGAGAGTGTCAGAGCGCTTGCGACCAGATAGCGCACGCCCACACTTGAGTCTTTGTGTGTAAAGACCTCTTTGCTCAAAGAGAGCGGGCAAGCCACTTCTTCGAGCCAAACTTGGCGCGTCGTGCCTCCTGCTAACTCAAGCGTTGAGACTGTCACGTATTGACCAAGCTGTTTCTGCGCGGCGCTTAAAGCCAGCTGGCGGTTCTCTTTGAGCGGCAGCACAAACTCTCGGTGCAACTGATGCTTGATGAACTTCATGTTCTCCGAGGAGGCAACCCACCCGGCATTGAGGACATATTTGAACCGCCCCTGATTATGCACAGCGACTCTGAGCAGCATCCGATAGCGCTCATTCTTTGTGATTGAACTTTTCCGTTTGCTCTTCTTGGTTTTCGGATCGAGATACTCTTGAGTCTTGGTCACGAGGTCGAAAGCAATCGGCAACGAGACCTCGGAAGCGTGATAGAGCGCGGTGAGGAAGTTGATGCCCTTGACGGTGCGGTCTGTGGAGTGGTCGTAATGCCACGAAATCAACTCATTTTCATCCGTTGAGGGCTTCTCTTCAATCGAATCGTCAATGATGAGGACGCCCTCCGCACTTTCGACGGCTCTGACTAAGGGCTTGACGACGTGCCACAAAGCGGCGGAAGGCTTCGGCTCTGCCGACAGAAAGCGGGTCACCGCGTCGTGGCTGATTTCATAGTCCAGCAGGCGGGCCAGTCCCGTCGCCGAGGCTTGCCCGAATGAACAGATCAGGTAATCGGTGTAGATGTCCAACATTGACTTGTTCATCTGTCAAGTTTAGCAAGGGCTTCTGCTTTGCGTAACATGAGTTAGGTAAACGTAAAAGCCCGCACTGAGGATCTACATTCTTCTTGGCGTGTAACTCTGTCCTCACGCTTGATCTCGACTTGCAAAGGAAGGGCAAGGTTGTTGTCTATACTGACGGTGCGCGGCATTTCTATACGATCAATCACTGTACGGACAGCGCGCAGTTCCAACCCAACAAAGATAAGCGCAGCAATAATTAAACATTGGAGCGCGTAAGTGCTGATTTCTTTCATCCCATAACTCCTATTGGCAGCACAGATGTAAAGAGTTAATCAGACTGGTATATCCTTTACGGTTATTTACGCTCGCGCGGACGACCGCACGTTGACTCAGCATAGCTCTCTACGTCCATACACGATGCGGTGGTTTACGTTCGCAGTTGATTGCGGTGCGAGTTGCATAAGGGCGCTATCGCGCCCGTGTTGCTTTGCTACGCGGGAGGGTTTACACCGCTTGGGTGGCGCATAGCCCTTGTCTCTAAAATAGACTTGATCCTCTGCGCTCCACGTAAAGCTATTGCCGCAGTCGGCACAGTGTAGTTCTACGTCTGCTACTTGGTTACTCATTCGTTGTCTTTCTGCGCTAACCGCACTCCGGATGATGGCAGGTGCAGCCGATTTCCAGCATGTGGACTTTGGCGGCCTCTGCGCATTCTTCGCAACAGTATTTACTATCCGGCTCCGCCGGACACCCGCAGGTCTCTCGCGCGCACTTGTGTTTGTTCTCTTCGTTCGTCATCTCACACCGCCTTTCTGCTGCCCGGTAGAACGTTCATTGCTGCGCCGTATTTGCCCTGGGGCGCGGTTTCAGGCGTTAGCCAGTAAGCGAGTCGCCGCTCATTGCCAGCCTAGCAAGCCGAGCTAACAGTCCATCAATGCGTCCCCAGAAGGTTGTCGTTGTATCCACCCGGCGCAGCGCCTTTAACTTAGTGCTGAGCGCGGCAATACGTGCCAGCGGCAGACTGCGACCCGCTGGCGCAAGCAGGGTGCACTGGCTTTCCAACCCGGTGATGTCGGCTTCCATTTGATCAGGGTAGGGTTTGTTATGACGGATGAATTCAGCCGCACGACTGCTCATACTCACGCTGCCTTTCTACCGCGCCGCTTCGCTGGCTGTGCTTCTGCAACCGGTTGCAGTTTCGGCGGCCTGCCCATCTTCGGCAGATCGAAGTCTTGCAAGTCGCCTGCGGGGATATACCAAACCGAACCGCGCGCCTCTTCTCTCGCGTATGCGTGCGGAAACCGGCCCTGCCTACACCATAGGTTGACAGTGGACTTGCCGACCCCTAATCGCTCCGCCGCTTGTGTGGTTGTTAAGTCTTTCTCGCTCATGGCGCATAACCTTAGCGCAAGCCCCAAAAATAATCAAAGAAAAGTTTAGCGCACAGTGTAAATATCTCCTGACATAGTATAGCGCAAGTCCTATACTTATTTCAGGTTAGACGTTCACAGAGAAGGGAACCAACACCATGATTCAGATTCAACGCCCCGAACAATTCACCAAAGCAGCCGCCCGCATCACGAAAGAGAAGCTGAGCGTGCGCTTATACGAGTCGCACCTATACGAAGTGACGAACAAGGCGAAAGCGCACACGTACCTTGTCCGCCTCACCCGGCAAGCTGGCATGACGTTTGGCACATGCACTTGCGAGGCCGGACCATCGACACGCGGTCAACGTGTGCCGATGATCTGCAAACACTTGTTCGCGGCCGTCTTGTTCGTGCGTGCCATGCGCCAGATGAGAGCGCATTAACACGAAGGGCTTAGGAAGCTACCAACTCCCTAAGCCCCGTCGCATTTGGCGGGCGTAGTTGCTCCGCGTTTGAGAAGCAGCGCGCCCACGACTTCAACCCAACCTGTCGAGAAGGGAAAAGCTAAAATGAAGGATACATCGAAAGCACAGGGCCGGAAAGCATCGGCCCACCAGCCCGCCGCGCAGACAGATGATCTGCACCTGTTCGCCAACCACTTCGCCGCCGCGCTGCACCTGGCGCGCTACAGTGACGCCATCTCGCCCGTACGCTACAACGGCATGGCCGATGCCTAGAACGACTTTCAAAACGATATGCCTTCGCTCTCCGATTTCAACATGCGGCCGGAATACATTGTGCTGGCACTTGAGACGGACACAGCGTCGCGCGCCGCGCGGAAAGGCGGTGCGAAGTAATGCAGCACAGACGCAAGCAATGGCAGGGTCTGACGCGGCGCGAGTTTATGCGTATCGGCCGCTTAATCGGCGCTAGTGGAATGCGGCTCGCGCTCGACTTACTAGCAGCGGGCATGTCGCGCGCAGATTGTCGCGCAGGTCGTGGCGCATGTTAGACAAGGGCGCGGCGCGTGAACAGGAGTAACACACGCCACGCCAGATGCGCCCGGCTGGAGGTAAGAAAGCGGGCGCGCAAGATTAGGAGCTAAGAGAGCCGAAGTGAATCCAGATGCGGCGGTGTCGTCGGGATTGAGGCCAAGGGCGACCAGCCGTGCGGGGTCGGTCGCCATCGTTCAACCACTAACCGAAACCGCCGCACTCGGTATGCACAAGAGACTGCGAATCACGGGTTGTTTCCAGTTAAGCGAAAATGTTGCCTAGCAAGCTGCGCGCATGGGCTTAGGGCTTGAAAGCAGGGCAGCGGGCGCGGTGTGAGTTGTTATGCCGCCCCGCAACCAAAACATACTGCCGGAATGTTGGTTCTCGGCAGTACGGTTTAGATTTACAGATACAGTTGCTACTCGTCTTTGATAGCTGCCTTAGCCTTCTCTGCCAACTCAGGGGGCACTTCAGCCATGCCGTGTACTGTGTGAGCGTGTTCGGCGACTTGACCCATTATCTCTTCTTCCGTCTCGCCCCGAGCAACGAAATCGCAATCCGGCCCGACATCGCTACAACTCATTGTCTTCGCCATTTTCTCTCCTCCGTTAAAAAGTAATTAATGATCGAACTTGGCATGAAGGATAGACCTAGACGACACAAAAATACAATCGATCTGTTATCTCGTTTGATTCAACTTGGCGGCATAACCGCAGAGTTGACCGGACGCCCGGGCCGCAAACGCCCCGCCCCGAGCGCTAAGCCCAAGCCCACCAGGAGAAGTTGGATTAAGGACGGCACAGCAGCTCCGCCCCCAACCGACCCGCCCACGCCAGTGTCGAGCAATGGAAGCCTGAGCAGGATCAGCACCGCAACAACCAGCATGCCAATCAGCAGCGCCCACCAGGCCCACACTTCGCCGCGCCGATAGGGGCCAACGATGATCAGCAGGAACAGCGTCGCGAAGCCAGCGCTGTATGCCGAGGCCGTTGCCCGCCGCGCCCGCACGGCCGTTTCCACTTCCGGCCGCCCTTCTGCCAACTTGCGTACGCTCACTCCGCCGAGTTGGTCGTTGTAAGCCCCATACGCTCTTTCCACTGAAAGCAGGCTGTACCCCAGAGTTAACACACCAGCCAATGCGAGCAACACCCAACTTGCGGTCTTCATTCTGCCCCTCCGCTTCTGCAACAACGCCGGCTGGCCGCCGCCACCCGTTCTGCACTCATGTCCGCCCAACGCCCGAATTAACCCGCCGCCCGACGCGAGCGACAACCTGAGATGTACCGGCGAGGGTTGATGAAAGCCAAGCCGAGGGCGGTCGGGTTGAAAGAGTTGTTGGGCGGTGCCGTGAGCAGAAGCTATTTGCAGCCTCATCTCAATCGTAATAGTTCCTGCTTGGCTATTTGCTCAAATCTCTTTCTAGTGCGGTAATCCAAGTCAGGGTCATCGTTGATGAGGCGTAACATCTCACCAAGTTGAGCCTTGGCAAGTTCGGTATCGCCGGACTGTTCAGCAACATTAGCTAATGCATAGTTTGCCCTGACGGAGTCAGGATAGCTATCGAGAAACAGGCGGCAAAGCTCATTGGCTATATTGTACTGCTTACGATTTAGGAGCCAATCGGTTACTTCGACGAGCGAGTTTTTAGTAAACGGCTGTGGGTCTTGTGCTTTCCTGTCCGTGTAAAGCGCGATCAGCTTTTTAACGCCGCCGGTCTCAATAATCTCCTTCAACTGACGGGTCGTTGGCGGATCTAGTAACTTGGGTTCAACCTTCACTGTGAGCAGGTTTTGGGGCACTCCGTTCATTTCAGGCGAGCTTTGTAAAGGGAATTATCCTTTTGACAAACCCACGTCTTTATGCTAATCTCACAGCATGAAAAACGACACTCTAAACCTTTCCAAGATTGCCAAACAGTTCAGCGACGAAGACAAGGCGCGCGAGTTCTTAGAAGCGCGCCTTTGGCCGCACGGCGCAGTCTGTCCGCACTGTAAAACAGTCGGCGCGTATAAGCTCACGCCGAAAGCTACATCAAAGAGTCCGGCGCGCAAAGGACTCTGGAAGTGTAAGGCGTGTCGTAAGCAGTTCACCGTGACCGTTGGCACTATCTTTGAGCGTAGCCATATCTCACTCGACAAGTGGTTACTTGCGATCCATCTTATGTCTTCAAGTAAGAAAGGCGTGAGCGCGCATCAGCTTCACCGTATGCTTGGCATTAAGTATCAGTCGGCTTGGTTTATGGCGCATCGCATTCGCCACGCCATGACGTTAGAACCTCTAACCTCTAAGTTGTCGGGTATCGTTGAAGTTGACGAGACGTATGTCGGCGGCAAAGCGAAGAACATGCACGCGAGTGTGCGGCGCGAGAAGATACAGGGACGCGGCGCAGTTGGTAAAGCACCCGTTGTCACCCTCGTTGAACATGAGGGCCGCGTGAAGACCATGTACATGGAAGACGTGACCGGCAGGAACTTGAAAGCTGCAATGCAAGATTGCATCGTGCCGACAGCGCGGATTATGACCGACGAAAGCCCGTCTTACTCGTTCGCACAAGACTCCTTCGCAAGCCATGAAACGGTTGACCATCATCGCGGCGAATATGTGCGCGGCGACACGTACACGAACACGGCTGAATCAGTCCACGCGCTTTTGAAGCGCGGCATCATCGGCACTTTTCATCATGTGAGCAAGTTCCATCTTCACCGCTATCTCGCGGAGTTCGATTTCAGGTTCAATAACCGCAAGATTGAAGACGGTGAGCGCACGCTGGAAGCATTGAAGGGCTTTGAAGGCAAACGGCTGATGTACCGAGACTCTACCAAGAAAGACTAATCTCCCCACCGGGCTTGCAGTGTGGAACCACCTGCGGTACCACTATCACGGTCAAAGCACCTTTGGCCCAGCGTGAAAGGAGAGAAACTGATGCCTAAATGGAAGTGCAAGACTGTCAAGAAAGGCAATAAGCCATGGCCAATTGTGCGAAATTACTTGCGAAGGCAAAAAGTTCTCCGAGTAACCTGAGATTTAGTGCGATATGCAAACTTGCGGAATGTTGCGGCTGGGTGTTCTGCCGACAGGACGGCACCTCGCACGCCGTGTATATGCATCCGGCTTAGGTAACGCGCCGGGTGCCTTGATGAATTGCCAAGAAAAGGATGGCAAGGCGAAAGCCTACCAAGTGCGACAGTTACTTAACGCCATCGAATACTTGGCGGAGATACAATCAAATGGCAGTAAATAAATACCCATTCAACATTGCCTGGAGCGAGGAAGACGGGGAGTTTGTAGCTACCTGTCCCGCTTTCCCCGGACTCTCAGCTTTAGGAGAAACGGAAGAGGAAGCACTAGCAGAGGCGAAGATCGCCCTTGGGTTGTTTATTAAGACCTGCGACGAGCGCGGTATCCCCCTGCCTGAGCCGCAAACCGCCCGTGAATATAGTGGTCAAACACGCCTCCGTATTTCAAAAACCCTTCACCGTTTGGCCGCAGAGCGGGCGGAAGAAGAGGGGGAAAGCTTAAATCAGTATCTGGCAGGCGCGATCCAAATGAGAGTGGCTGGCGAGCAAATAGGCACCCGCTTTCTCAACGAAATACAGGGAGTCGTAGCGCAACAAGCACAGCAGAATCAAACAGCGCGGCAGTTTATGGAGCAACGGCTGACTCACCAGATGGAGCAGCACGGCATAAAGCGGTTAGCCCCTTATCTGGATATATTTGCGGGGCAGACTGGAAGTGCAACCGCTCACCGCCTTAGCGCAGAGGTAATAGGGAGGCAAAGTTACGCGGGGTTTGTGGGGTTTACGTCCCCCCATATCAACTCATTTGGAGTTAACGTGGCAGCATTGGATCGTAATAAACCGGCCCCAGAAGATACGATAGGCTTAGGCTAATGTACGAATGAAAGAGGTGCGCCAATGGAAACAACGCTACAAGTACCGCCTGTTAGGCTAGAGGGGTACTACGTTACCGAACTTGCCTTTACGGTGAGGCCGCCGCACGTTGACCCGCTCTTTCAATTTCAAGGTGGTATTGGCGCACAACACGAAGCTCTGTTTAACCCTGACGCACTCACAATAAATGTGCAGACAGGGCTAGGGCAACACCCTGAAAATTCCCATAGATGGCAATGTATGCTTTCTGTATCATCGCTGATGCCGCCAGACAAGAAGTACCCCTATGACTTCAAAATAACGCTAGTCGGGTATTTCGAGGTACAAGGGCAAGTGCCATCTGAACATATAGAGCCGCTAGTTAGATTGAGCGGCTCTTCAATGCTGTATTCGGCTGCACGAGAGATATTAGCCACCACGACCGGACGCGGGCCGATGCCTTGTGTGGTACTTCCGGCCACGCTTTTCGTTGTAAATACCGAGCCTGAACCAACAGCAGGGACAAAGAAAAGAGCAAAGAGGGCGACGAAGAAGAGGACGACAAAGAAGTCAGGGGGTAAAAAGCAACAACGGTGAGAGTACAGATTAGAAGCCTGCTCTCACCGTTGCCACGCATGTACCGGGGTGGCGAAATTGGTAGTCGCGACAGTCTAGAAAACTGATGCTGTGTACGCAGCGTGCGGGTTCGAATCCCGTCCCCGATACTTCACTAAACCGAAAATCATTATCCCATAAACCAGGGATCGTGTCTATATGAAGAACACCAAGCTACAGCCTAAAGAGAAGGAAGCAGGGGGGGCGTCTAAACCTATCAGCTTTCACCCTCTTCCCTTTGAAGAAGCGTTAGATGCACTACTCACCGTTGACTCTAAAGCAGTGAAGGAACTAGAGCGCAAGGATAAACTGAAACGAGAGAAGAAGCGCGCAGCGAAGAAGCGGTAAATCTCAAATAAAATCCCGCCATTTTATAAGTCCCTACTTGTGGGTTCGTTAAAAGGATAATTCCCATGTTTTAGGGTTTCAAGATGTCGGACTGGAAGAATGTGCGGGTGTCTCAAACATAATGCGACAGCCTTCTAGTGAGGAACAATTAATAAATGGGTACAGTGCTGAACCGAGACTGCTTGAGCCGCCCCGCCCGAATGAGTGCGATACAGCGAAGACCCAAGACTTCCACCCGACACCAACTCCGACGCCAGACCCGCCGGGGGGCGGGGGCGAGCATTGCGACCAAGCTGCCTACGATGAATGTCTGCTGGTCGGCGGGCGGGCGCGCTGGGATGAGGCGAGTTGTCAGTGCATCATTCGCGGCTCGCCGATTGTCATTGACGTGACCGGCGACGGCTTTGCCTTGACCAATCTGGCACATGGCGTCTCGTTCGACCTCGATGCCGACGGCACGCCGGAGCAACTTGCCTGGACGACCGCCCAAGCCGACGAAGCGTGGCTGGCGCTTGACCGCAATGGCAACGGCACGATAGACAACGGGCGCGAGTTGTTCGGCAACTTCACCCCACAACCGCCACCACCTGCCGGCGTGGAACAGAACGGATTCCTTGCCTTGGCCGAGTACGACCAGCCAGCGCAGGGCGGCAACGGCGATGACCTGCTGACGAAATAGGATGCTATTTTCTCCCGGCTACGGCTCTGGCAAGATACCAACCACAACGGCATATCTGAGCCGGGCGAGTTGCATACGTTGCGTGCCCTTGGGCTGAAGTCGCTTGCCCTCGACTATCGAGAGTCGCAGCGGACAGACCGATACGGCAACCAATTCCGCTATCGGGCGAAGGTCAAGGATACGCAGGATGCGCAACTCGGTCGTTGGGCGGGGGACGTGTTCCTTGTCTCCGGTCAATAGCTGATAACGTCAATCTAGAAATGAAAGCGCCCGGCGGTCAGCACAGACCGCCGGGCGCTTTTACTTGGTCAATGATAAACTGTAACCGCTCTCTTGGTGGCGCATTGCGTACAATAAAAGGGAGCCGGGCAACAGTCCGAATGACTGAAGCCTGTTGACTACGCCGCCGGTTTCATCGACAATCCCTGTCGTCAGGGTTCTGACCTTACCTTTATAGAGGCTTTTCTTAATGACGTCCGCTCAAGTTCTACACGCACGTGCGCAAGGCGTTCCGTTCGCTGTCTATAAGCAGCAGCAGGCGACGATCTCCCGTCGTCGGCTATATCCGATCACGGCCTTTTACGTGGCTTATTCCGCGCTCCTGTTCGGGCTGGCGAGCCGCACGGCGCATCCGTACCGCGCCCTCGCGTTCTATCTGGCCGGCTTCCCGGTCTGGATGCTGGTGGAATATTTTTTCCATCGCTTCATCCTGCACGGCCGGTTTAAGCACTCGAAGAAGTGGTACAAGAAGTTCTACACGGGCCTCGCTAACAAGTATCTCGACCCGCTGCATTGGGAACACCACGAACGACCCTTCGACGGCTTGCATATGAGCGGCCAACTGCGCGACTTGTTGCCGCTCTTCGTTGTGGCCGTGCCGATCAGTTTGCTCTTTCCCGCGTATACGCTATCTATGTTGCTCGCCGCGACGACGATAGGCTACGTGACGGAAGAGTGGGTGCATCATTGCGTGCATTACTACAACTTCCGCAATCCTTACATTCGCTACATGAAGAAGCACCACTTTTATCACCACACCTCGCAGGGCATGACGCGCGGCTTCGGCACGAGCAGCGGCGTGTGTGACATGGTCTTCCGCACGCGCTTTCCCACACCTGTCCGCCAGCGCATGTACGGCCGCGAGCGCACTGCGGCGGCTGTCTCCACCCCGCGGACTAATCAAGCCGCCGAACTCGACAGCAACACGCGGACATCTACGTCATGACGCAGGCCGGCGGTTATGCCCTCGTCACCGGCGCGTCGCAAGGTCTCGGCCGCTTCTTCGCACAGGCACTCGCCGCGCGCAAACAAAACCTGATCCTCGTCGCCCGCACGCCGGCCAAACTCACAGCCTTGGCCGATAAGTTAAGCGCCGCGCACGAAATTCAAGTTGCGCCATTAACGTTCGATCTGGCCGCACCGGCGGCGGGGCAGCGGCTCGCCGAGCAGTTACATGAGCGCGGTCTCGCGGTCGAGTTGCTCGTCAATAACGCCGGGTTCGGCTTGCGCGGCGAGTTTCGGCTGCTATCGCTGGCAGAGCAGTTGGGGATGATCAATCTGCACAACGCGGCCGTGGTCGAGTTGACCTTCAACTTGTTGCCCGCAATGATCGCGGCCGGGCGCGGCGGCATCATCAATGTCTCTTCCATCGCGGGCTTTCAACCGATCCCTTACGCCGCGCTCTATTCCGCTACCAAAGCCTTTCTCACCACGTTCTCGATGGCGCTACGCGAAGAGTTGCGCCCCGTCGGCGTGAAGATCGTGACCGTGTGTCCCGGTCGCCTCCGGCCTGACCCGGAAGCTGAAGCGGGGCCGACGCCACGGCAGAAAGTGCCCGGCGGCGAACAGGGGCACGAAGAGGTGGTTGAGGAGACGCTGCAAAAGCTCGATGAGGGCGGCGGGCTCGTCATACCGGGCCGTAAGAACAGATGGATGATGCGCGGGCAACGCCTGCTGCCACTGAACGCCGTGCCCAAGGTCGTCGCCCGCATGTCAAAGGGCCGCTAGTTGCCCGCGCGCACTAAAGCTCCACAAAGCTGATAACTAACAGCTAACAGCTATTCGCTAAGCATCATGTCGTCAAGTCAGCCCAGCCAGCCGCGCGTGATCTACGAGAATCTGGACACCGCGTTCGTCAATCTGGCGGCGCTGCTGCGCTTTCTGCAACAGCGTGATTTCACGGGGCGCGTGCATGTAGAATTGGATGAGTACGACGGCGATATTTATCTGGCGGCCCGGCATGGTTTGGAGACGCGCGAGCGCGACCACGCGAGCGGGCGCGAAGATGCGGGCGAGGCGGCGTTGCAACGGCTGCTCGTGCGTGCTCGCGAAGAGGGCGGCCGCATCAGCGTCTATGAGCATCCGGCGGCCGACTCGTTCACCGAGTTGCGGCCGCCAGCGGCGGCGGCGGCCGCGGCGCAGACTGACGTTGATCGCCGCACGGTGTTGCAGTTGAGCGGCGATGTGATCGCGGCCGTCGAGCGGGCGCTCGCGGCCACATCGCCGGAGAGTTTCACCGCGCATTTTAGCGCGGTGCGGGCTGAATTGGCGGACGATTATCCGTTCCTGCCCGCGCTCGGCGCGTGCGTCGAATATGTGGCCGGCGAGGCGCATTTGAGCCGGCAGACGGACGTGCGCGGGTTCGTCGAGGGCGTGTGTCTGGCGTTGAGCCGCGTGGTCGAGCGGATGGCGGCGTTGGATGCGGCGGGGCGCGGCGTGCGGCGCGAGGTGGCGCGCGAGTTGGCCGCGCTGCAAGAGCGGCGGCCCAAAGCGCTCGAACGCTTCCGCTTCGCGCCGCAGCTTGAGCGCATCGCCGGCTTGCGCTGGATGTGAGAAAAATAAGGTTGGGTGACAAGCACCGACTGACAAGTTAAACTTTCGGCGCGCTCGCTGCTGGTTGTTTGGTGCGCTCGCGGTCATGAGTTTATTAGACGCAATTCCTTTTTCCGAGCTAACCCCCGCCCGGCTGCTGCGCGGCCGGCGGGCCCAAGGTCGGCGCAGCTTTTCTAATTTCGACGAAGAGCGGATTCTGCAAAAGTACAGCGCCGCGCTGTTGCCGGCCCCGCGCGACCACGTGGCCGTGGACTTGGGCGCGGGCGATGGTGTCAGACACTCGAACACGCACGCGCTGTTCACGGCGGGCTGGCGCGGGCTGGCGGTTGAGTTGGATAGTCGGCGCGCGTATCGGCTCGCGCGCACTTATCGCAATCACCCGCAGGTCTTCATCAGTCGTTGCCGCGTGACGCCGCAGAACGTCGTGCCGCTCTTGCAGGCTTACGAGCTTGCGCCTGAGTTCGGCGTCCTCAGTCTCGACATCGACAGTTACGACTACCTTGTACTGGATGCGCTGCTCACGCACTTCCGCCCGCGCCTCGTCGTGACCGAGATTAACGAGAAGCTGCCGCCGCCGATCAAGTTCGTCGTCAAGTACGATCCCGATTTTCAGTTGCGCCATCACTTCTATGGCTACAGCATCGCAAGTCTCGCGGAATTGTGCGCGCGGCACAGCTATGCGTTGCTCGAATTGGAGTACAACAACGCCTTCCTCGCGCCGCTGGAGATTGCGCCGGGGCCGGCCCTGAGCGCGGCGCAGGCGTACCGGCAGGGCTATCTGGAGCGCGCCGACCGGCACGACAAGTTTCGGCTCAACCACGACATGGAAGCCTTGCACACGCTCACGCCGGCGGACAGCCTCATCTTCCTCAAACGCTTCTACGCGCCGCACGAGGGCAAATACGAAATTGGCGTCGCTGTGCCCGACGCGCCAGTCGCGCCACAGGTTTGCGCGTTGAGCGAAGCGTAGGCGCGCAAACATTAACCACGCGCGCCACGAAGGGCCCGAAGCTGGATCAACTGATCCGGCTTCGGGCCCTTCAACGTGTTTGCTTGTCTGTGCTGGGACGCGCGCTTACGGCTGTTTCTCAACGGGTAGGCCGGCAGCTTGCCAGGCGGCGTAACCGCCGAGCAGGGCGGCGACGTTGTTCATATTTTTGCTCTTGAGTGTCTGCGCCGAACTGGCGCTTGTGTGTTCGTTTGGTCAAGAGCAGTAGGTGACGATGAGCTTGTCCTTCGGCAACTCGCTCACGTGCTGGTCGATCTCGGCCGCCGGGATCATGATCGAGCCTATGATGTGCCCGGTCTTGTAAGCCGCGTCGCCGCGCACGTCCACAACCAGGGCCTTGTTCGCGGCCAATTCCTGCTTCAACTCGTCCACGGTGATGCGGCGCACGTTGTCCGCCGGTGGTGGCGGGGCGGGCAGCGTGGCCGGGCCGGTCGTCGGCTTGGTGTTAACGGTCGTGGGCGCGTTGTTCGCATTCGCCTGCCCCTGCTTGAGGGCTTCGGGGTTGCAGGCAACGAGCAGCAGGAGCGTCGCGCTCAGGCAGAGGGCGGCGGCTAATGAGAGCATGAAACGCATGAGCTTGTTCGGTCTCCTCCAAAATTTAACTTGCGCTCCGCTGGCTTCGAGCGCACCGATAGCATCGCACAAAATGCCGCTCGAATGGAAGCACTGCGCGCCGCTGCAACCGAGCTGGCGTAGCTACCAGTGATTAAATTTCTTGCAGCATGACCTGCACGCCGTCGCACGGTTGGCTAAATATTGGCCGGCGACTTAAAATCAGCGGCGTAAAGCAGCACCTATCAAAGCGCAGCCGCGCGGTGTCTATCAGGCCTTCGTTGCCGCTCTATCAAAGCAAACCCTGTCAGGAGTCCGCTATGTATTTCAAACAGTTCTACCTCGGCTGTCTCGCACACGCCTCGTATTTGATCTGCGCGGACGGCGCGGCGGCGGTCGTCGATCCGCAGCGCGACGTGGCGCAGTACATCACAGAAGCGGCGGCGCAAGGCTGCGCGATCAAGTATGTCATCGAGACGCACCTGCACGCGGACTTTGTGAGCGGGCATAGGGAACTGGCCGCGCGCACCGGCGCGGAAATCGTGTTCGGCGCACGGGCCGGCGCGGAGTTGCCGCATAGAGCAGTTAAGGATGGCGACGAGCTGCCGGTCGGTCATTTGATTTTACGCATCCTTGAGACGCCGGGGCACACGCCCGAAGGCATCTCGATCCTCATCATCGATCCGACCGTCTCGGCTGAACCGCAGAAGGTGCTGACCGGCGACACGCTTTTTATCGGCGATGTGGGCCGGCCCGATCTCGCGGGCGCGCAAGGCTACACGCCGGAGATGATGGCCGGGCTGCTCTACGACAGCCTGCACGATAAGCTGTTGCCGTTGGCCGACGCGGTCGAAGTTTATCCGGCGCACGGCGCAGGCTCGCTGTGCGGGCGCAACATGTCGCAGGAGACATCTTCGACCATCGGGCAACAACGGCAGTTCAACTACGCGCTGCAACCGATGGCGCGCGATGAGTTCGTGCGACTGATGACGGCCGATCTACCCGAACAGCCCGCTTACTTCGCGCGCGACGCGGCGCTTAATCGCACCGGCGCGTTAGCCTTAGACGAACGCCCGCGCCCCGCCGCGCTCGCGCCTGAAGAAGTGGCGCAACAGATCGAGCAACGCGCCGTCGTGCTTGACGTGCGCGCGGCCGCTGAGTTCGGCGCGGGGCACGTGCCCGGTGCGGTCAACATCGGCTTGAGCGGGCAGTTTGCGATCTGGGCCGGGAGTCTGCTCGCGTCAGATGCGCCCATCGTAATCGTGGCCGAGGGTGCAGCGCAGGTGGATGAAGCGGTGCTACGGCTGGCGCGCGTCGGGCTTGAGGGAGTGCGCGGCTATCTGTGCGGCGGGGTCGCGGCCTGGCGCGCGAACGGGCGCGCCTTAACCACCGTGCCGCAAATCACCGTCGCCGAATTGCAGGTATTGATCGCAGTCAAGCCTGACCTGCAAGTGCTCGACGTACGCCGGCCGCCGGAATACGCGAGCGGGCACGTGCCGCAGGCGCAGAACGCACCGCTCGCGCAACTCGAAAAACAGATCGCCGCCTTAAACCTCGACCCGACGCGCCCGCTCGCCGTCATCTGCGCCGGTGGTTATCGATCTAGCGCAGCCACCAGCCTTCTCGCGCAACACGGCTATGCCAAACTACTCAACGTCACCGGCGGCACGAGCGCGTGGACGAGCGCGGGCTATGAAACGACAGTGCCGAGTGGTGCGTGACGGAGGCGGTACCCTTCCGCGCCGGGCAAATGGTCAAACTTGTTTTCTGGCCCGAAGATGTAGTGTTGAGCGAGACCCGCGAACTGCCCCCTGGCTGCCGGCGGCTGACCAACGGCATCGTCGAAGAGATACACTTCGTCGGCGCTTATGTACGTCTGACCTTGCGCCTCGACCTCATCCCGCGCCAACCGTACGCGTCGGCGGCGGCCTCATGTCGTTTCGCGTCCTGCCCAACTTTACACTGGCCTCCGCGCGCGGCAGCAAAACCGTCGATCTGTCCAAGTGAAACACGTGCTGCCACAAGACAACTTGGTTGACGCCGCCCGCCGTGCCCGTTTAGCATTCAACGCCCACGACCAGAATTGCGCAGCGCACGGGGAAAGGACTGGACGACCAGGCAGAGCGTGATGCACGAACTCGGCAAGCTGTTTCAAAACGAATGGGTGCAGATGGCATCCTTCGTCCTGCTCGCCACCGCGCACGGCTACATCGCCGCGTGGCTGGCCGTGCGCATGCTGTTTCGCCCGCGCCGGCCCGTTAAACTTTTCGGTCTCACCGTCTGGCCGCAAGGCATGATCCCGCGCCATCGGGAACGGCTCGCGCAGACCATCGGCAACGCCGTCGGCAACGAACTGTTGGCGCAGGACACGGTCGTCAACGCGCTTTTCGAGACGGACTTCTTCCAACGCAAGATCGGCGATCTGATCGGCGGCTACACGGACGAACTGCTGAACACGTCCTACCCGTCGCTCATCGAAGCCATCCCCGCAGGCGTGCGCGCCTCCGTGCTCGAAGCGTTGAGCGCCTTGCAACTGCGCGTCGCCGATTACATCACCAACATCCTGCGCAGCGAAGAGACGGCCGCGGCCGTCGATGCCTTCATTGATCGCCGCGTGGACGAACTGCTCGCGCGCCGGTTGAGCGATGCATTGGACGACGAGACCTATGAACAACTCGTCGGCTTCGTCGAGCATCGTTTTCACGGCATCGTCACCGAGCGCGGCTTCGAGGCGAAGGTGCGCGACTTCATCAGCGCGCGGATTGAAGACCTGGCGCACAGCAACGCCACGCTCGCCGAATTGTTTACGTCGGAGACGGTCGCGCTCGTCAAAGCACGCATCGACGCGCAGCTTGGGCCCATCGCCGAACAGTTGACCGAGATCGCCACCAACCAGCGCACGCGCACACAGATCGGCGCGCTCATCAAACGCGAGGTGGACGAATATTATGGGCAACTTGGCTTCTTCAAAAAAATCTTCGTCTCGCGCGAACGCATTCACACGGAAGTTGACGACATGGTCAACAAGACGCTGCCGCGCCGCGTCGAAGAGTTTCTGCACGGCGAAGCGTTCGAGCAGGAAGCCGGCGCGTTTCTCGACCAGACGATTGACAACGTGCTCGCGCGCCCGCTCAGCCAACTCATCGGCCAACTCGAACCTGACAAACTCGCGCTCATCAAAGAACAGATCACGGGCCGCATCCTTGCCCTCGCGCGCGGGCCGGAGTTGTCCAATACAGTCTCCGCCTACGCGACCGACGCGCTCGCGCGCCTGCGCCCGCACACGATCCGCGCACTGTTCGAATATGCCAGTCATGATTCGGCCGAGCGGCTGAAGAATTTTCTGGCCCGCTCGCTCCTGGGTGTGCTGGCGCGTGAAGAGACGGCGCAGACCATCAACAACATCTTGACGGCGCAGATCGAGCGCATGCTGATCGCGCCCCTTGGCCGGCTCTCCGATCAGATCGCGCCGGAGTCTATCGCCCGCGCCCGCGCCGCCCTGACCGAGCGCATCACCTCGGCGGCGCGCGAACGTCTGCCCATCGCGATCAAAGAGTTCGACATCGGCGGCATCGTGCGCATGAAGGTGGCCAACTATCCGGTCGAAAAGTTGGAAGCGCTCGTTCTCTCAGTCGCGCAACAACATCTGCGTGTGATCGAGTTGTTCGGCTTAATGATGGGTTTTCTGATCGGCATCGCCCAAGCTCTCTTCTTCTATGTCACGCATAAATGATGTTCGCAAGCGCGCCTGACTTATCTATCGCGCTCCGTCGCCTGTGGCAAACCTTCCACCAGATAATCGAAGCTGAGCCATAGACTCCAACTGTGATGATAAAACGCGACGGGGAAGATGAGCGACAAGGGCAGAATGGTCACGACGATCAGCCGGTCGCTATAACCGAAGATGAGCAGGCACGCGAAGTAGAAGACCAGCCCGGCCACCTCCGTCGTGACCACATTCACCATAATCGCCCCCACGAAAAAGCCATCCTCGCGTTGAAACAACGCCCGGCAGACGGGGCAATGATGTTGCACGCGGAAGAGCGTCAGGAAGATGCCCGCCCGGCCGCAAGCCGGACAACGCAGCGTGGCGCACCGGGTCAACAGGCCGCTGATTCGTCGTCGCCCTGTGTGCATTAAGCCCTCTTGCGGAATGTAGCAGCAACATCGAAAGTCGAGCTTCTAATGCCCGCCATCAGCCGCCGCGCACGGGCCTTTAATGATAAAAGATATGCTGGGGCGCGTCCGCTGCCTGCCGTCGTTAGGCTGCGACCTACCAGATTTTCCACCAAGGCTTGCTTGCACCTTGCACATCTTCGGCATCACTTTCTACCCATGCTCCTGCCGCTGTCCTTACCCACTTCTTGGAAACACCCTCCAATCTAATCTCCGTACCCGGAGCGTGATCAATGAACTCAAGAAGCTCTGGCGCAAACCAGTGTGCTTCATCCCGATCATCGAAGAAAACATTAACAGCATAATCTTCGCTAGTTTCTCCGATCACCTCAACGTATGTTTGGGAGGGCGTTGTCCAGCCATATACTTGACCGAGGCCGCCAGCTAATCCCAACTCTTCTGTTACAGAAGTTGCTAAGACGCGGACATGATCGCCGAACAAGATTACCGATTTATCGAACATTTACGTTAACGACAGCAGCCCAACGCCCGAATTAGCCGGGCGGAAAGCATTGAGAGAAGCATCCAAGTTCTCGATGACATCTAAGCTGATTCCGCTCCGGTTGAATGAGTTGTTAGGCGGTGCCGACCACGCACCGTTATCCCCATTCTTCTTCACTGGCTTCGGTATTTATACGGCCTCTTAATTCTTGAAGCCTCTCGCGTGTAATGTCAATGTACGCCAAACCAAATTCAAGAGGTGCAAGTGAACCTCCGTGCGATTCTACAGAAGAGGCAGATTCATCCTGACGGCGCTTCACCCATGCTTCTTGCTCCTCAAAAAGTTTTCTCCGTTCTTCTCCCCTTAATGTGCTCAGCAATCTCATGTAGTAAATAGTTACCTGAGCATCTAACACCGCACCAATATGGGTACTCAACAAATTCATTCCTTGTTGGCCGCCTCTAGCCTCTTCAAGATCATGTTCAAGATAATCTATAAGCTGCTCTAGATAAATCTCCCAACCTTCATCTAGGACAAGCTGTATCATTGAATCCTCTATCACGCTGTCAGGAACATTGAAGCTTTGCCCCGTAAATTTTGCCTCGTGCTTAGCGCGCATCTCCTTTAGCACTTCAACTGGATATTCATTTTCCAACGTATCAATCCGTTTATGGTGGGCATGGCACATCAAGACCAGATTGTCATAATCACGTAGCTGTTCATCTGTTAAGGTTGAGTCATAACGAGCATCTTTCTTTTTAACAGAATTGACATGGCATAACTCACCAACAAAAATATTTCGATCATCTATTAACGGATTACTACAGTCAGAAAAAGCACATTGATTCCCAGACTTGGCAAATAGGGCTTTAAGGGTTGAGGGCTTTGGGTCTTTTCTTTCCATTTATCTGATTCTCCTATAAGCAACGCCTAACTGTCATTAGACCGCATTGGGCGGTGCTTGCACATTTATTTGCCGACATACTCCCAGTGCCATGGCTCGTAGAAGTAGGGTTGAAAGCCGAAGGTGGCGGCATGACGGACGAGCCAGCGATAGACGCGCGTGTCGGTCTGCATGGCGCGGTTGGCGTCCTTCGTGCTGACCGGGTCGCCGCC
Source organism: Pyrinomonadales bacterium (assembly GCA_038322995.1). GTDB lineage: Bacteria > Acidobacteriota > Blastocatellia > Pyrinomonadales > Pyrinomonadaceae > QHXQ01. The sequence continues at coordinate 75,167 of JBBQGM010000006.1, read as the reverse complement.
GACGTAGAGGTCGAGCGCGCGACCCGTGAAGTGTGGGCTGTTGACCGCGAGCCCCGCGCTGCCCGCCCCTGGCGATTCCTTGCGCAATTGCTCTTGCCGCGCGCGCGAGCGAAACGCTGAGATGAGCTTCAAATACTGCTCACCCGCCTTGAGTTCGCCCGCGCTGTTAGCGGCGAGCCCGAGCGCGCGGTCGGCCACGGCGGCGGCGACCATGCGCTTGTACGCGGCGTAAGTTTCTTTCTCGACTTGTCGTTGATCATCAGGCCGGTTCGGATCGTAGAAGTCCGCGCCGGGCGCGGTTAGCAATTGATCGGGGCGCGGGTACGTGCGATCTTTGAGCCGCCGCGCTTGCCACGTGGCGATCAACTTATAGAGCGTGTCGCCGTTGAGCACGCCGCTTGCGGGCAGACCCGCGCCACGTTGCCAGCGCGCGAGCGCCTGCGCGAAGTCACTCGTGTCCGCGTTCGCTTCGGTGGCGAGCGTGTGCGCGAGGAGCGGCGTGTAGAGCGCCCAACCATGCTGCTCCTTGCCGCCGAAAGTCCACGTTAGTTGCTCGCGCAATTGCGCGTTCTGTTGCGCTGCCGCCGTCCACGTCTGGTCGTTCGGCGTGCCCGGCCCTATCGGCACCATGCGACTCGGCTGCCGCACCACGTTCGCCGCAGGCTGCGCCACCCGCCCGCGCCTCCCGCCCTGACTGTAACCGCGCCACGCCAACGCACTCGCCACGACGCAGAACGCCGCGACCATAAGGAAGACGAAAAGGAGGTTTCTCTTGCTGCTTGTCATACCAGTGTTGTGCGGGTGAGCCGACACGAAAACGGGGCACATGCGCGCAACGAATCTGATGCCGCGCGGCTCGTTTAAGTTGAACTGGCGGGCGCGGTCTAGTTGCCGAACAGCCGGAGCAATTCACTGATGCGCGCGAGATGATGATCGTCATGCTCGGCCTTGAAGCACGCCAGATCGATCACGCGCATCGGCTGTTGCAGACGGGGATGCACGGCCGTGCGCTGCACGAACTTATCATCGAACGCTTCAAGTCGTTGCACGAATTCTAATCGTTCGGCGCGAAAGGCACGCAGGATGTCCGCCAGTGGGCGCTCGTTGTGCCGGGCCTCGTGCGTCCGTCGATTCTGCAAGTCGGCAGGCGTCAACACCGCGCGCCCGACCGCGTAGTCAGCGAGTCGTTGCAACTCTAACGGTTCAAGGTCGAGTAGATGTCCCGCGTGCTCTTGCATTGACCAACTTGCGCCGGCGCGGCGCATCAGCACGGCACGCGGCAGCGCGGCGAGACGATCCTCAAGTCGCGCGGGCGTGCCGCGCAGCCGCTCCACGATGTTGGGGTACAACTCAACGGGCAGCGCAAACGAGAATTCGCGTGTAAACCAATTAATTGTCATGGCACAGGTGGGGGAAAGTCAGGCGCAATTGTTCTTTGTAGGCCGGCTGTTGGCTGCGTGGGCGCAAGCCCTCGTAGGGCCCACGAGTCGGCCGCGTGGGTAGTGAATCCGGCCCTGCCCGGCCGGTTAGGATGACGCGGCGCACTTGGGCAGAAAGATTGTGCCCCGCGCCGTGAATCGTCTTCGTGCTGGGATCGAACAAGTCAGGCACAAGCACAAAGCCATCTACTTGGTAAGCCGCGCGCCAACCTGTCGGGTCGTAATGCATGCTCGTGTCTCCTCATGCGAATATGGCCGGCTGAATTATAAACCGGCAAAGGGAAAGTGGGTACGGTGCAAGTTATGAAGTTGGGCGCACCGCCTTGACCAGAGTCGCTCTGGTTAGGCAAGATGCTCGCGATGTTGTACCGCAGTGCGCCCCCGCGCCTTTTTCGCCAGCGAGGCTTTCGCCTCCATACGCCTTTAGTCAGCGTTTTGTTCTTCGTGGCCATTTGCCTTGGCGTGGCGCGGCCCGCGTGCGCGCAGACGCTTGCGCGTGAGCTTAACATGACGAGTCCGATGGCGGAGATTGTCGTGCGCAACGGCGACGGGCGCGTGACTATCATCGCGGGCGACGAAGAACGCAAGAGCGTGTCACTCACGGCCACGGGCGCGCGGGTGGGTGAAGCAGATGTGCAGACGAAGACCGAGGGCGACCGGTTAGACATCACGGTGCGGGCCCGCGCCGGGCGCGACCGGATCGATCTGACTTTGCGTGTGCCCGTGCGTGCGCGCGTGCGCGTGGAGACGGGCGGCGGCGCGGTGGACGTGTCGGGCCCCTTGCGCACGGCCACCGTCACGACCGACACGGGCACGATCCGCGCCGACGTGCCGACCGATTCGCTCGCCTACAGCTTTCGCTGGCTGACGAGTCGCCCGCGTTATTACAGCGAGGTGGCGCTGGGTAAAGTGAAAGAGCACGCGGGCGGGCGCTTCGAGATCAGTGGCCGGCTGGGCGACAAAAAAGCGCCCCGCGAACAGCGCGTCCGGCTCGACTTGCAGACCGCGCGCGGCGTCGTCCTCTTTGGCGTTGACCCGGCGATGGTGCCAAGCGATCTGCGCGACCGGCCTTTAACGGAAGCGGCGCGCGGCATCATCCGCAGCGGCAACGAAGACCTGATCGACGCGCTCCGCAAGGTCGTGCCGCGCTACGTCGGTGACTATGCGGCCACCCTGCCGCCACGTGTGCATGCGCCCACGCTCGCGGCCTTCCACGCGCCCGACGCACTCGCCCCCGCCACGACGAACGAGCCGCACGTCATGCGGCTGAATGCGAGCGTCACCGACCCGAACGGCCGCGCGATCTACGGCTTGGCCGCCGCCGACTTCGTCGTGTACGAGAATGGCCAACAGCGGCCCGTCACGGCCGTTGAAGCAGCGCGCACGCCGTTCAATCTCGTGCTGCTGCTCGACCTGTCCGGCAGCGTCGAAGAGCGGCTCGACTTCATCCGCAAAGCCGCGCTCGATTTTCTCAAGACGGTCAGCCCGCAAGATCGCATCGCCATCATCTCTTTCCGCGACGACTTGAAACTCGTCTCCGATTCCACGACCGACCGCAACTTGCTGGCCGAGCGCGACAAACTGACCGCCGGGGGCGGCGCGACCGCGCTCTATGACGCGCTCGCCTACGCGCTCGTCAACACCTTGCAGCCCTTGCGCGGCGAGCGCACGGCCGTCGTCATTCTCTCCGACGGCGACGACAATCGCTCGTTCATCCCATTCCCTTCAATCCTCGAAGCGGTCGTCGAATCCGGCGCGCTCATCTATCCGCTCTACGTGCCCTCCGGTCTCATCCCCGCAAACGGTGCGCCCGATGCCGCCACCACGCTCGACCCCATGCGCACGCGCTTTCTCACGCTCACCTCGCGCGCCGACGCCGAAGGGCGCAAACTCGCGGCCGTCTCCGGCGGCGTCTATTACCCCGTCACGCGCCTCGACGAACTACAACGCGCCTACGACGACGTGGTCGCCCAACTCCGCACTGCCTACACCATCACCTACGATTCAAACGCCGTCGATGCCACGGCCGCGCGCCGCATCCGTGTCCGCCTCGCCCATCGTGATGACGCCGCCGTCCGGCTGAGTCCGGCCGTCGCAAAGACTGACAATTGAATGACGGGTAGCAGAGTTTACTTTTCAGCGTACATCTTGCATCCTTCCCGCAGACGATGACACGCTCGCTACTACTATCTCTGTTCGATGAGTCGGAGCGCCGGCCGCTGACAGTGTCGGAGTTGACCTCGCAGGTGCGCGGCGCGCTGGAGAATCGTTTCGCGTCCGTCTGGGTCGAGGGCGAGATTTCCAATTTCAAGGCGCACACTTCCGGGCACTGGTACTTCACCATCAAGGACGAGGGCGCGCAACTGCGTGCGACGTGCTTTCGCGGCATCAACCGTGCGATCCGGTTTCGGCCAGCGGACGGTTTGCTCGTGCGGGCGCGCGGGCGACTGACGGTTTACGAGCCGCGCGGCGATTACGAGATCGTGGTCGAGGGACTTGACCCGATTGGCGCGGGCGCGTTGCGCGTCGCGTTCGAGCAATTGCGTGAACGGTTGGCGGCGGAAGGTTTGTTCGACGCGGCGTTGAAGCGGCCGTTGCCGCTCTTGCCGCGTCGTGTCGGCATCGTCACGTCGCCGACGGGCGCGGCCTTGCGCGACATCCTGCACGTCCTTTTGCGCCGCACGCGCACGGTCAGCGTCCTCGTCGCGCCGACGCGCGTACAAGGCCCGGGCGCGGCGCGCGAGATCGCGCGGGCGATTGCGCTCTTGAACGCGCATCAGCGGGCGGCAGAAGCGCAGGGCAGATGGGCCGAGACGATTGACGCGATCATCGTCGGGCGCGGCGGCGGGTCGGTGGAAGATTTGTGGGCCTTTAATGAAGAAGAGGTGGCGCGGGCGATCCGCGCATCGAGAATTCCGATCATCTCCGCAGTCGGACACGAGACCGACGTGACCATCGCGGACTTCGCGGCGGACGTGCGCGCGGCCACGCCTTCGGCCGCCGCCGAGATCGTGGCCGCGCGGGAAGACGAAGTGCAGGCGGCGGTCTTGACGCTCACGCGCGATCTCGTAAGTACGATCAAGTATCGCGTGCTGGCCGACAAAAGCCGAGTGCAGGACGCGGCCATGGCTTACGGCTTCGACGAAGTGCCGGCGCGTGTGCGTGCGCTCGGCGAGCGGACGAACGCGGCGACACGGCGGTTGGAACAACTATTGACCCGCGCGAGCGTACAGGCACGCCGGCGTTTGGACAGCGCGGCGCGGCGGTTGTCGCCCGTGCGGGCGAGCGCGCGGGCAGCGTTGGCGCGCGGAGCATTGATCGCCACGCGCGCGGCGTTACAGGCGCAGATGGCGGCGCAGATGGACGAAGCGCGGGCGCGTTTGGAGATCGCGGTGGCCTCCCTCGCTGCGCTCTCGCCGCTCGACGTGCTCGGGCGCGGTTATGCGTTGGCGGCGGACGCGACGGGGCGGCCTTTGCGCTCGACGCGGGGGGTGCGGCCCGGCATGCGCATCAACGTGCGGCTGGCCGCCGGCCTGTTGCGCTGCCGCGTGGAAGACGTGGAGGAGTCCGGCTGATGTCCACCGTACCGGGCCAGAAGAGCAAGCAGCCACGGCGCAGCCGCATCATCATCAACATTGATGAACCACAGGCGGCAGCGAAGAAGGGCAGCGCGCCGCAACGCAAGCAGGCGCACAGGGCGCGTGCCAATCGGCGGCGCATGGTTGTGCCGCTCGCGGTTATCGCGGTCGTTTTGCTCGCGTTACTGTCGGGCGCATACTTCTGGTGGCAGAGTTACAAGGCGCAGCCCGCTTATTCGCTCGCGCTCGTGCTGGACGCCGCGCGGCGCAATGATCAAACTGCGTTCGACGCGCTCGTGGATGTTGATAGTGTCAGCCGCAGCCTCGTGCCGCAGGTCACAGCGCAGTTGCACGCCGCGAGTGCGCCGCAAATCCCTCCGCCGGTGCGCCGGCAGATCGAAGCGAACGCGGCCGTGCTGCTGCCCGGCGCACGCGAGCAATTGCGCGCGACGCTGTTGGAGCAGATCAAGCTCGCGCTCGTGCGCAGCGGCGCGGCCGACAAATCTTTTCTCCTGCTCGCGCTCGGCGTGGCGCGCGGGGCCGAAGTTAAGCCGGGCCTTGATGGGGCAGACAGCGACATGGCAGCAACCGCGACAATGAATGTTAACAGTCGGCCGGTTGAATTGGGCTTGCGCGCCAGCGACGAAGCGAGCAATAGATCAAGCCATACGCGTTGGCGCATCGTCCGCGTCAAAAGTGATGAGTTGGCGGCGCGCGTCGCCGAGACGTTGGCGCGCGTCTATCCGGCGGGCCGCTGAGCAGTTATCCTGTATGACAATGAGAACAAAGAAAACAGAGGCGCAGGCGCAGACGTTTGAGACGGCCCTGGCGGCGCTCGAACAGATCGTGCGTGAATTGGAGCGCGGCGATCTGCCGTTGGAAAAAAGTCTCGCGCTGTTTGAGCAGGGCGTGCGTTTGTCGCGCGAGTGTCAGGAGCGGCTGGGGGCGGCCGAGCGGCGCATCGAAGTGCTGCTGCGCGACGGCGAAGGGCGCGCGGTGGTCGGCGCGTTCGACGACGAAACACTCACGCACCTGACAACGGCGCGCGAACTTGAAGACGATGATCCCGTCTTCTGAGCAATCCGTGCATGCGGAAGCGCACGCGTTCCTGGCGCGTTGCCGCGCGTTAGTGGCCGCGCGGCTCGACGAACTTGTCCCGGCCGAGTCGATCGCGCCGACGACCGTGCATGGCGCGATGCGTTGGAGTCTGTTCGCGGGCGGCAAGCGGCTGCGCCCTGCCTTGCTCATCGCGGCCGGTGAGACGTGCGGTGCGCGCGCGGCAACTTTGCTCACGACTGCCTGCGCCTACGAATTAGTGCATACCTACTCGCTCATCCACGACGACTTGCCCGCGATGGACGATGATGACCTGCGGCGTGGGCGGGCGACTTGCCACATAAAGTTTGACGAGGCCACCGCGATCCTCGCCGGCGATGCCATGCAAGCGTTGGCGTTTCAACTCATCGCTGAAGACGAAAGTTTGAGCGCGGCGGTGCGCGTGCGGCTCGTCGCGGAACTCGCATGTGCGGCGGGCACACCGCAGGGCATGGTTGCGGGCCAAGCGCTTGATCTCGCGGCCGAAGCGCAAGCCGTGGATGGCGCGCAACTCGAAGCCATTCACCGGCAAAAGACGGGCGCGCTCATTACGGCCGCGGCCCGCGCCGGGGCCATCATCGCAGGCGCGAGCGAGCTGGAATTGGTAGCGCTCACCAACTATGCCGCGCACCTCGGACTGCTCTTTCAGATCACGGACGATCTGCTGGACGTGACCGCCACGGCCGCCGCGCTGGGCAAAACACCCGGCAAAGACGCGCGGGCGGGCAAGGCTACGTACCCGGCGCTGTACGGCTTCGCGGTTGCGCGCGAACGTGCGCGCGATGTGTCTGCACAGGCGCAAGCTGCACTTGACCAGATTGACCGTCCGGGGGCGCTGCTGCGCGCCCTTGTCCAACTCACCCTTGAACGACAGGCTTGAAGCAGATTTGGGCAGGTCAGCGCCCAGCCACGAAGCTGCACGAAACTAAGACATTGAAGTCTGATCGTGTTGCTTTATGTAGCTTCTTGGCAATTTGGCTGGGAAATCACGTGCCCGCCCCGCCTACTTGTCCCGTGTCGCCCATCCACGCCCCAACTTCCGTTAGCCACAGCCCAGTGGATAAAGAAAATTCGCCCTTTTCCTTTATCCGCACACCAGTTTCCCTTATCCTCAGCGCAATTTCCCTTAGCAACGCACTGATTTCCTTTATCCGTAGCCCAACTGATAAAGGAATTTCACCAAGTTCCTTTATCCGCACGCCTGTGTCCTTTATCCACAGACCAAATTCCTTTCCCAATACAGCAATTTACTTTTCCCACACCTCTCCGGTGCAACCAAATATCACCAATGCTCTTAGCGATCCGCCCGTTTCTGCCAGCGGGGCTGCCCTGAGGCGCGATGACTCTGGCGCACTATTCGTTGAACGCCGCGAGCACTTCGTCGGCGTGCTGTTCGACGTTGACCTTGTCGAAGACTTTTTTGATCTTACCTGCCTTGTCGATCAGAAACGTCTTGCGCGCCACGCACATGAATTTCTTGTCGCCCCATGTTTGTTCGCCATAGACGCCATAAGCGTCCGCGACGCTGTGGTCGGTGTCAGCCAAGAGTGGGAACGGCAGCTTGAACTTTGACGAGAACGCTTGATGCGAAGCTTCGTCGTCCAATGAGATGCCGAACACCTTGATGCCTTGCTCTGCATAAGTTGTGTCCGCATCACGGAACGAGCACGCCTCTTTCGTGCAGCCCGGTGTGTCGTCCTTAGGATAGAAATAGAGCACCACATTCTGCCCGCGCAAATCCGCGAGTTTTACTTCGTTACCTTGTCCGTCGCGCGTCGTGAAATCGGGCGCAGTATCGCCTGCTTGTAACATCGTCCGTCCTCCGTTTTAAGTTGAGAAATTTGCTGCGCCTATGTTAGCACGAAGACGGGGGCAGTAGCGCTTAACGCGCCGCCTGGGGTCGCTTAGGCGTTTGCTTGCGGGAGCAATGGCCCGGTCGGTCGCTTTTGCATCGCGCGCAAAGGTTCGGGCATGAAGGAGGTCAGGTGAAAGATGGCGGTGTGCCCGTCGGGGAAGGCCTGATAGAGATGCAGGTCGGGCAGTTGCAGGCAACTGAGCGGCGAGGTGTCGGAGCAGCCCGTGTCGAGCCCGATGGCGCTATGCGCGATGTAGATGCCGTGCCGGCCGATGCGCCCGCGCAGGGGCAAGAGCGGCACGGGCGTGTGGCCGAAGACACAGGGCTTGCCGGTGTAGTGCTTGAAGAAGTTTGCGTCGCGCGTCCAGAGCAAGGCTTGCGCGGACGTGTCGCGCGGGTGCTTGCCGTCGGTCAAGCCGGCGTGGACGTAGAGCGCGTAATCGTCTTCGTGATAGAGCGGCAGTTGCTTGAAGAAGGCGTGGTGCGCGGGCGGCAGCGCCGCGATGAACGTCTGGCGCAATTTAACGAAATCATCCTCCGTGCGGATGCTGAGTGGCTGACCCGTGTACTGCTCGATGGTGTATTCGCTGCCGACGGCGGCGTGCAACCAGAGCAACTCGCTCTTGTCCACAAAGTCCAACAGCATCTGCTCGTGATTGCCGCGCAGACAGACGACGCGCTCCGGTTGCGCTTGCTGTAAGGCCATTACGTCCGCGATGACGCCGGGAATCTCGGCCCCGCGATCCACTAAATCGCCTAATAGCACGAGCGTGTCACGCTGCGGTTCGCGCGGAATAAGATCGACGAGCGCGCGGAGTTGCGCGCGGCGGCCATGCACATCGCCAATCACGTAAGTCTTCATGCGTCAGGTGGGCGCGTCGTGTCGCGCGTCGGGTTGATGCGCTCCATCAGCGCGCGGAAGCGTTCGTCTTCCCGCAGACCTTCCCAGAGCGGGTTCGCCTCGAACCACGGCCGGTTCTCGTTGCCGCTATCAATCGCGTGTTCCAACCACTCAAACGCTTCGGCGGCCATGCCTTCGAGCGCGTAGGCGGAGGCGAGCCAGTAGGGCGAGTCGTGGTCGGCGTCGGCCACGCGCTTGACGCGGTCGGTCAACTGGGCCCGCGCTTCCTCGTGCCGGCCCGACATTGAGAGCGCGATGGCGAGGTGCGGGCGAATGCCGTCCATGCTGGGGTGGCTCGCCAGCACCGACTCCAAGATCTCGACCGCCTGCGCCGGCTCGTCCTGCCGGTAATGCCAGACGGCACGGAAGGTGCGGACGAACGGATGCTCCGGTTCGGCCGCCGCGCCACGCTCCAACTCGTAGAGCGCGTCTTGATAGCGCCCCTGATACATGAAGATGCGCGCCCGGTTGTAGCTGACGACGACGCGCTCGTTTGGATTCAAGCGCAGCATGCGTTCGAGACTACGCAGCGCTTTGTCGTACTGCCCATCGAGCCGGTAAAAGTATGAACTGATGAAATGCACCCCGACATCGTTCGGCGCTTCGTGGCGCAAGCGCTCCACCTCTTCGCGCGCCTTGCGTCGCTCGCCGCGCCAGAGGTAGATGTAGATCATGTGCATGCGCGCTTCGTTGTTTTTGGGATCGAGCGCGAGGCCTTTATTGAACTCCTCTTCGGCGCGGTCATAGTCCACCGCATCGCCGATAGACTTAATGACGCGGTTCGCATAACAACTGCCGAGCGCACAATGCGCCAGCGCGAAGTCTGGGTCGAGTTCAATCGCGTGCCGGAAGAATTCGATGGCCTCGTCCATGTCTCCGCTCGCCAGCGTGTGATAGACGAAGCGGCCGAGCGCGTCGCGCCCGCGCAAGTATTCTTCGTAAGCGGCGGCGTCGGCGCTCGCGGGCCGGGCGAGCAAGTGCCGTTCATCTGTCGTCAACTCGACACTCAAGCCCTCGACGATGTGCTGCGAGATCATGTCCTGCACGCCGATGATGTCGGTGGCCGAAGCATCGATGCGGTCGCTCCACAAAATCTCGCCAGTGTCCACGTCGAGCAGTTGCGCGTTGACACGCAGCTTGTCGCCCGCGCGTAAGAAACTGGCGGACAGCACGGCGTTCACGCTCATCTCGCGGCCCGCCTCGCGCGGATCGATCTGCTGCCCTTGATACTTCACGATCAGCGACGACGGGCGCACGACGAGCGAGCGCAAACGCGCCAACTCCGTGATGACCGCATCGGCGAGCGAGAACTCGTAGAAGCTGACTGACGGATCGCCGCTCAAATTACGGAAGGGCAGAATCGCAATCGATTTTTGCTCGTCGGGTGTGCTCGTCTGCGGCGTGTCGTGCATGGCGGTGCGCGTGGGCGCGGTCGAAGCGGCGGGCAGTTGCGCATTGGTCTCGCTGCCGGAGATGTTGCGCAGCCAACGTTTGAACGTGCGCCCGAAGCCGCTCGTCTGCTGCGGGCGATGGCGCGGCGCAATGGGCGCGAGCGTGTCTTCAATGCCGTGCGCGCCGCCACTGCCACTGCCCGCCGTGACCTCACGCAGCACATCGCGCAGGTCGTCGCGCAGTTCAGCCATCTTCTGGTAACGCGCTTCAGGTTGCTTGGCGAGCGCGCGATCAATCATCTCTTGCAGGCGCGGCGGCGCGTCCGGCCGATAGTCGCTAAGCGGGCGCGGCGTGTCGTGTAAGACGGCGTAGCGCACCTCGACGCTCGTCTTGCCTTGAAACGGCCAGATGCCCGTTAGCATTTCGTAGAGCAAGACGCCGGTGGAGAAAATATCGGCGCGATGATCGACGCGCCCGCCGGTCGCCTGTTCGGGGGCGGCATAAGTGGCCGTGCCGTAGGGAATACCTAGCTCGGTCAGATGCATGTTCGATCTGTCCGCGCCGCTTTCGTCCGTCAGCTTGGCCAGCCCGAAATCGAGCACCTTGGCCGTGCCGTTGGCCGTGACCATCACGTTGCCGGCCTTGATGTCGCGGTGGATGACGCCGCGCGCGTGCGCCGCCGCCAGCGCGTCCGCGACTTGCAGCCCGATGGACAAGGCGCTGCGCAATTCCAGCGGCCGCCCGTTGACGAGTTGGCGCACGTTCTTGCCCGCGATGTGCTGCATGGTGATGAAGTGGACGCCGCTCGCCTCGTGCAGCCCGTAGATGATGCAGATGTTCGGATGATCAAGCGACGACGCCAACTGCGCCTCGCGCTCGAAGCGTCTGAGATTGACTTCGCGCGCCGTCAATTCCGGCGAGAGCACCTTGACGACGACCGTGCGGCCGAGCCGCGTGTCCGTCGCCTGATAGACCGTGCCTTGCCCGCCTGTGCCGAGCTTTTCATTGATGCGATAATTAAGAAGTGTCGAGCCGACCATTGTTATCCGCTATTTAACTCGCAACCTGTGCGCCCGCGCAACCTGCGCCCCTCAAGCCTGTTTGCTTTCCAACTCCGCGCCCCGGTCTTGCAGTTCATCAACGTCGGCGCGCATCGTCTGCCCCAATCCTTCGATGCGCTCCAGGCGTCGCCCTTGCCGTTTCTGCTCGCGCTCAACGCGCTCAAGGCGCGCGGTAACTTCCTGCACCTCCACGCGTAGTTCTTTCATCTCCGCGCAGTTCGCCAACATCGCGGCTGATCGCGGTGAGATAGTTTAGTATTTCCGTCGTCCGATCCGTGCTCATGTGAGTGTTCCTTTCTGTGTCGTGTCCGTGAAGCGGCCATGAGAACGAGCGCCGTTGCCATGATACACCCGCCGGGCCAATCCGTCGCGTTAACTCATTTACGCTTGGCTTGCACAAACTGCGCCGCCGGCCCCTGCGGCTCGATTATGTCCTGTACTTCAGCCCACGGAATGAAGACTTTGTCGAAGACCGAGATGACGTGCGGGAGATCGAGATAGATGACTAGCCCGCGCGGCGTCAAGCCCCACGCCCGCCGCTCCGCGAGGTCGTTGCCAGCGAAGAGCGTGTCGTCCGGCGGTTCGCCGTTCTCGCCCGCGAGCCGTTTCATCTGTGCCAGCAGGTTAACGAGCGTGGCGCGCTGCAAGATGGGTTCATAGTTCGCTCCGCGCTTAAACAGCGCCGCGAGCGCGATCGGGCGGCCCGTGCGCAGATCATAATTGAGCGCGTCGAAAGCGTTGTTGGGATGTGCGCCGCCGTAGTCGGTGTAATTCGTGAGTTCGACGCTGATGAGCGCGTCATTGGCGAACAGCACGTTGTAATCGATCTCCAACGCCATGTGGTCGCCCGGAGACGCATCGGCCTTGAACTCGGCCGCCATCTTCGTGACAAAGCTGGCCACGGCGCGATTGAACGCGCTTGCGCCCGTGCTCAGGCCGCTGAGTTGCAGGTAAGTGGCGCTGAGGTTGAGCCGGCGCTCTGTGATCGTCTTTGAACTGATTTGTAGTTTGGTCTGCGCGAAGGCGATGTGTTGTTCGGTGAGGCTGAAGCTGGTTTCGTGGCTGCCATCCGCGCGTGTCCACGTGCCGGCGAGCGCGAAGTCTTCACTGCTCTCTTCGTTGCCGAACTTGCCGGTGAACTTGCCGGTCTGCCGGCCCATTGCGTCGAACTCCGCCAGCGTCACCTGGCCTTGCGCGTCCACTTGGCCCGTGAGCTTGATGGCCTGCCCGACGCGCTCATAGACGTAACTGCCGGCTAGTTTGTCGCCCGCGCGTTGCAGTTTCACGACGACCGCTTGCCGCCCGATTGCGCCGCGATAAACTTGCGTGGGCGGTGCAGCGACTTGGCCGAGACAAACCGTAGCACTGGCGAGCGACAGGATGATGAACAGAATTAATCGGCGCATGAAACTATATCCTTCAAATTGCAAAGCGAGCGCAAGCCAAAACAGCAGGGCGACTCAACCGGTTGAGTCGCCCTGCCGCCTGTTATGTGCCACTCAGTTGTTGATGCCGAGTTGACTAAGAATGAAAGCATAGTCGAAGGCGAGGTCGTGCAGCGCATCGTAGCGCCCCGACGCGCCGCCGTGGCCCGCGCCCATGTTGACCTTCAACAACAACGGATTGTTGTCCGTCTTCAGCGCCCGCAGCTTGGCGACGAGCTTCGTACCTTCCCAGTAGGGCACTTGACTATCGTTCAGCGACACCTTCACGAGCATCGCCGGGTAAGCCTTCGGCGCGACGTTGTCGTAAGGCGAGTAGGACTTGATGTAGTCGTAAGCCGCCTTCTCGTTCGGGTTGCCCCATTCGAGATACTCGCCCGTCGTCAAGGGCAAACTCGCGTCGAGCATGGTGTTGACGACATCGACGAACGGCACTTGCGCGAGTACGACTTTGAACAGATCAGGGCGCATGTTCACGACCGCGCCCATCAATAAGCCGCCCGCGCTGCCGCCCTGAATCACCAGCCGGTCGCTCGCGGTGTACTTCTCTTTGACCAGATATTCGCCCGCCGCGATGAAGTCGGTGAAAGTGTTCTTCTTGAACATCATGCGCCCGGCTTCGCGCCAGTCTTCGCCCATCTCGCCGCCGCCGCGAATGTGCGCGATGGCGTAGACGAAGCCGCGGTCGAGCAGGCTCACGCGGTTCGAGTTGAAGTTTGGATCAATCGAGATGCCATACGAGCCATAGCCGTAGAGCAGCGTCGGGTTCTGGCCATCGCGCTTTGTGCCCTTGCGGTAGACGAGCGAAATCGGAATCTTCGTGCCGTCGGCGGCGGTCGCATAGACGCGCTCGGCCGTGTAGTTGGCCGGATTATAGCCGCCCAGCACTTCGGTCTGCTTGAGCAGCGTGCGCTTGCGCGCATTCATGTCGTAGTCGAAGACCGAGTTCGGCGTGGTCAACGATTGATAGCGGAAACGCAAGGTCGTCGTGTTGAACTCGCGGTTCGCGTCGAGCGCGGCTGTATAGACAGGTTCGGGAAAACTGATCTCGTGCGCCTTGTTGTCATGCAGATCGATAACGCGCAAGGTCTGCAAGCCTTTGGTGCGCTCGGACAGCACGAGCTGGTTACTGAAGAGATCGAAATCATCGAGTTTTATTTCAGGCCGGTGCGCCACGATCTCTTTCCAGTTCTTCACGTCCGGGTCGCTTGCCGCCACGGTCATGAGCCGGTAGTTCTTCGCGTCCTTATTGGTGCGGATGTAGAGCAAATCGCCGCGATGATCGATGAAGTATTTGTGGTCGGTTTGGCGCGCGAGCACGAGGTGCGGCGCGGCCGTCGGCTTGTCGGCCGGAATGTAGCGCGCGTCCGCCGTCGTCTTGCTTTCGCTCTGGACGACGATGAGCGCGCGGTCGCGTGTGCGATACGCGCCGAGGTCGTACAACTCGTCTTTCTCTTCATAGGCGAGTTCGTGCGCGTCCGTGCCGAGCACGTGGCGGAAGAACTTGTCGGAGCGTTTCGTCACATCGTCTTCGGTCACGTAGAAGATGGTCTTTCCGTCCTGCGCCCACATGACCGTGTCCACACGTTCGACCGTGTCGGGCAGCAGTTGGCCGGTGCGCAGGTCTTTAACGTGGAGCGTGTACTGCCGGTAGCCGGTCGAGTCGGTCGTGTAGGCGAGCAGATGGCCATCATCGCTGACAGCATACGCGCCGACGGCCATGAACTTCAGCCCTTTGGCCATTTCGTTCAGGTCGAGCGTGACCTCTTCCTTGGCCTCCATGCTGCCGCGCTTGCGTGCATAGATCGGATACTGCTGCCCTTCGATGGTGCGCGTGTAGTAGTAGTAATCACCGAGTTTGTACGGCACGTTCACGTCGGTCTGCTTGATGCGCGCGAGCATTTCCGTATAGAGCTTTTGCTGCAACGCGACGGTTGGCTTCATCACGGCATCGGTGTAGGCGTTCTCGGCTTCGAGATAGGAAATAACTTCCGGGTTCTTCTTCTCGCGCAGCCAGAAATAATTATCCACGCGCGTGTCGCCGTTCGTGGTGTCGGTCTTGGCCACTTTCTTGGCGACCGGCGGTTGGCTGCCCGGCAGCATGTTCTGGGCCGGAGTGTCGTTGGTTAATAGAATAGTCATGGCAAGCAATAGTAAAAGCTGAAGGGTGCTGGGGAATGTCTGCCGCATGTGTGTCTCTCTCCTGCGATGTGCGTTTAGCGAACGGGATCAGCGGCACAACCGGCCCCACTCCGGCACGAGGGCTGTGGCGCAACTCGGCGTAACGATAATTTAGCGCCGTGGACGGTGATTTGGTTTGCGATTGCGGGCGCACGGCCCGCGTCAGTCGTGTACGGTTCAACCACGGGGCGGGTTGCCCCAGCCCGAACTTTGATAGACGCCATTCTCAACGATACAAGGCACGGTCGGGTCGCCATCAGAGAGGGCCAGCATCTCTTTGCGGCGCGCCGGATCAGTCTGCGCGTCATACTCGATGAACGGCGTGCCCTGCGCGTTAAAGTGCTCGCGCGCCTGCTGGCAATAAGGGCAGCCCGGCTTTACATAGATTACTAAGCTCACGTGTTTCAATCGCCTCCTGTCTGCGCACAGTTTAGCAAAGACAGGGCCGGGTGACGAGTTGACGCGCCAGCGGGCAAAAGTCCAAGGAGCGCGGTTGCCGGTTAGTCGGCTTTAACTTTGCCCTTAGCACTTTGCCCACGCCTTTAACTTGCCATTCGTTACTCATCCCTGTTTTATGTATACTGGGCACCGACGTTTTGCCGCATCCCCGCCGTTGGAGTTTAGCCAAGCCCTCGTGAGTAATAACGACGACCTGTTCGAGCCATACGACAAACTGATCGGGATCGAGGTGCTGGGCCGGCGCGTCGAAGTGCCTGAGAATAACCGGCTGCTGCGCTGCTTTCAGTTCCTCGCCATGCGCAGCATCTCCTACGGCGACTTCTGCTGGAACGGCGACTGCACCAATTGTCAATTCTGGTATCAAGAGGATGAACCGCCGGATGCGTTAGAGAAGACCGCGCTTGCCTGTCGCTTCCGCGTGCGCGCAGGGCTGGTTATCACGCGCCTCAACTCGTGCGTCAAACTCGAAGACCCCGACAAGTAGCTGCGCGCGCACAGCAAATAAAAACAGCCGCTGGCTGAGTGAATATGGGCGGCGGTCTGAGCGCGTTGCTCTATTCCGCCCTGCTGCCGTGCGATTTGGGGCGGCCCGCTGCTTCTGTGTTATGCTCGGCGACCTAATCAAGCTCAGTAATAAATTGGGGAGATACGGTCGTGCCGGTTGATAAAAACCAGTTCCGCACGGCGCTCAGCCGCTTCGCCAGCGGCGTGACGGTTGTGACCACGCGCGACGCCGAAGCGCGGCCGCTCGGGATCACTGTAAGCGCCTTTAGTTCGCTCTCGCTTGAGCCGCCGCTCGTGCTCGTCTGCATTGAGCGCAACGCTTACGTGCATGACGCTTTTCAGACAAGCGGCGTCTTCATCGTCAATATCTTGAGCGCCGAGCAGGAGCAACTCTCGCGGTTGTTCGCCTCACGCGAGCCGGACAAGTTCGCTGGGCTAGGCTACAGCAAAGGGCTCGACGACGCGCCCGTGCTGGCCGATGTGCTGGCCACCATCGAATGTCGCGTGCAGCAGGCACACGAGGGCGGCGATCATACCATCCTCGTCGGCGCGGTCGAACACACGCATATCCGCGACGACGCCCAACCGCTGCTCTACTATCGCGGCGGCTACGCGCGCGTGGCATTGTGAAAAAGCTGTTAGCGATTAGCTTTTAGCCTTTTGCTCGAAGCTAACAGCTAACAGTTAGCGGCTTTCTATGCTCGACGTGATCATCATCGGCGCGGGGGCGGCGGGCTTGTCGGCCGCTTTGTGGTGCGATGAATTGGGCTTGGACGCGCTCGTATTGGAAGCGCAGGCTGAACCGGGTGGCCAACTGCTGCGCGTCTATAACCCGATTACTAACTATCTCGGCGTGCGCGCAAGCGACGGCCGGCAGTTGCGCGATCTGTTCGCGGCGCAGGTTGAAAATGCGGAGTTTGATCTTTGGACGGATGTTGAGATCGCGCGGGTTGACTTGGCGGCCAAGCGCGTTAGCTTGCGCCAGGGCGAAGAGTTACAGGCGATCTGTCTAATCATGGCGATGGGTGTCAGGCGGCGCGCGTTGGCTGTGCCGGGCGCATTGGAGTTTGCGGGCCGCGGCGTGCTGGCATCGGGCGTGCGCGACCGCGACGAATTTGCGGGCGAGGATGTGTGCGTCGTCGGCGGCGGCGACGCGGCGGTCGAGAACGCGCTGCTACTCGCGGAGGTCTGCCCGACAGTCACGCTGGTGCAGCGCGGCCCGACCTTGCGTGCGCGGCCGGAATTCGTCGAGCGGCTGCGCGGCGAGCATTGCATCACAGTCTTCACCGGAGCGGAGGTGACGCGCATCATTGGCACTGCTAAGGTCGAGGCGGTCGAGATCAAGCGGCACGGCGCGCTCAAGCCGTTTCAGATGGCCGTACGTGGTGTGCTAATACGCATCGGTGTCGAGCCGAACAGCGAGTTGTGCCGGGCGCAGGTGCAGACGGACGAGCGCGGCTACATCACGGTCACAAGCGAGCAGGAGACGAGCAGCGCGAACGTCTTTGCCATCGGCGACGTGGCGAACCCAAGCGCCCCGACCATCAGCGGTGCGGTGGGCACGGGCGCAACCGCCGCGAAAGTGATCGCCGCACGGCTTAGCAGCGGACAGCGTGGTTGAAGCTTATGGTAGCCGTGAATTTTGAGACGATTGAGCCTTTAGCCTTGGCGGCGCGACTGGCGCGCGGTGAGCAGGTGCGCGTGATCGATGTGCGTGAGCAGATGGAGTACGAATTAGCCCGGATAGAAGGGGCGGAACTGCTGCCGCTCAGCCGGTTCGATGAGTGGGCCGGTACGCTTAAGCCGGACGAAGAGATCGTCTTCATGTGTCATCATGGCCTGCGCAGCGCACAGGCTTGCGCCTTCTTTGCGCAACAGGGCTTTAACAAACTACATAATCTGGCCGGGGGCATCGAGCGGTGGGCGCGCGAAGTTGATCCGCGCGTGCCGCGCTACTAACAGCGCGGGCTAAGCACGAGTGGTCAAGATTAACGGCCACCGGCTGCGCCCTGCGTTATAATCGCGGCAATGGCAAACGGTTTGAGCGACACGGCGGCGTATACGGCAGCGCACGCGGCGGCGTATCCGGTCGAGTATATCGCGGGGATCGATCTTTATAACGCGGGCGAGTTTCACGCGGCGCACGATGCCTGGGAGGATCGCTGGCGCGACGACGCGGGGCCGCGCGAGAAACTGTTCTTGCAGGCCATGATTCAGTCAGCAGTCGCCTTTCATCATCTAGAGATCGGCCGGCCGGGCGCGGCCCGGCGTATGTGGCAGATGGCGACGGAGAAGTTTGCCCGACTCGGCACGCCGCAGTTCATGTCGCTCGATCTGACTGACTATCAGGCCCAACTTGAACGTTCGCTCGCGTGGCTGCTGTCCGTACCCGACCCGCGCGAGTTGACGCCGCCGGAGATCGCGCCGCCAATTATTCGCCTCGTGCCGGAAGTGATGGAGTTTGATTGATGAGCATTGAAATAAGCGATCCACAGATGGGGCTGACGGCGGCCGAGCAGGGCGCGCGATCCGGCGGCCACGCTAACACGCGCGCGCAGGCAGGCTTCGGCGTCGCGCAGGACGTGCGGTTGTTGCTCATTGCGGTCTGGCTAGGCGCGGCCGTCTTTTTTAGCTTCGCGGTCGCGCCGAGCGCCTTCGCGGTGCTGCCAGCGCGCGAGTTGGCGGGCAACCTCGTCACGCGCACGCTTGGTATTGTGAACGTGGCGGGCGTCGTCATCAGTTTGTTATTGCTCGCAAGTTCATTCATCGGGCGCGAGTTGAGCGGGCGGCGCGCGTGGCTGCTGGAAGTTTGTGCGCTCGCGCTCGTCGCGCTGTCGACTTTCATCGGGCACTGGCTGATCAACGCGCGGCTGCTCGCGTTGCGCCATGCGATGGGGCGGCCGATTGATGAGGTGGCGGCGGGCGATCCGGTGCGCGTTGCGTTCGATAATTTACACGGTTATTCGGTCGTCGCTTTGAGCATCGGCATGCTGGCGGGCATCGTGGCGTTGCTCGTGATGGCGCGCCGGCGCGGCCGGTGAAGCGCGCAAATTTGGCGCGGGAAGGAAGAGAGACGTGGAGACGCTTGAAGGAACCGATGCGTGGCGCGAGAGCTACAAACGCTGGCAGCGCACACACGAGTTGCACGACGACGACGACATGGGCGCGCAATATCCGTGGGTCGTGAACAAACGCGCGCCGTTTCAACCGTTGCGCCGCGCGTTGCCGATGCTCAACCTCGGTTTGATCACGTCGGCCGGCGCATACATTGACGGCACAGACCCGTTCGACGTGACGCTCGCCGATGGCGACACGAGCTTCCGCGAAATTCCCATCGAGATCGAAGCGGCGGACTTGCTCTGGGCCGGGCGCGGCTACGATCCGACGGCGGTCAAGCGCGATATGAACGCGCAGATACCGCTCGCGCGCCTGTTCGAGTTCGAGGGCAACGGCATTATCGGGCAACTCAACCCGGTCTTCTGGAGCTTATGCGGCTTCATCCCGCACGCGGCGCGGTTCACGCGCACGGCGCTGCCGGAGTTGATCGAGCGCGTGAAGCGATACGAGGTGCAGGCGGCGTTGCTGATCCCGGCTTCGCGGCTGTGTCATCAGACGATGGCGCTGGCGGCACGTGCGCTCGAAGCGGCGGGCGTGCCCACGATGACGCTCATGGTCGACCGCGAGATCGCGGAGCATGTGCGTCCGCCACGCGGCGGCTACTACAAGGGCAACTTCGGCAGCGTGGCCGGCGAGCCATTGTGGCCTGAGCATCAACGGCGCGTGCTGGACGAGGCGTTGCGGCTGCTTGAGCCGATGGATCAACCGGTCATACACAAACTCGGTGTCGAACTTGAATCAGCGGTCGAGCACGAGCGGGGCGAGCGTTAATTTTGTGAGCAGATGAGCCAAGCACAACAGAGTCAAAGCCCTTTGCCGGCGGCGCTCGTCGAAGTGCGACGGGGCGGCATCGTGGAGTCGCGTCATCGCGGGCACGTCGTCGCAGTCGAGCCGGCCGGGACAATCGTCGCACAATTGGGCGCGCCGGAGATGGTCACGTTCCTGCGCTCGTCCGCGAAGCCGTTTCAGGGCATGCCGCTCGTTGCGTCGGGCGCGGCCGCGCGCTTCGGCTTCACGGACGAAGAGGTCGCCATCGCGTGCGGCTCGCATAGCGGCGAACCGGTGCATGAGGCGACCGTTGCCGGCATGCTGCGTAAGATCGGCTTGGACGAGAGCGCGCTGAAGTGCGGCGTGCATGAACCGTTCAGCCGTGAGGTTGCGTTAGTGATGCGCGAGCGCGGCACGCCGTTTCGCGTCTTGCAGAACAACTGTTCGGGTAAGCACGCGGGACTACTCGCGCTTGCCCTGCACCTCGGTGCGCCGACGGCAACCTACGATGAGCTAGACAATCCCGTGCAGCAAGCAATCGCGCACGCGGTCGCGCAGTTCGCCGGTCTCCCATTGGCCGAGATCGCGATTGGGGTGGACGGTTGCGGCGTGCCGGTCTTCGGCATGCCGGTGCGGGCGATGGCGCTGATGTATGCGCGTCTGGTTGCGCCGCCCGGTAAGTTCGATGCAGACGTGCGCCAAGCTTGCGCGTGGATTGTGCGGGCGATGACGGCGCACCCGGAATTGGTCGGCGGTACGACGGAGCGGCTGGACACGGAGTTGATGCGGGCAACGAAAGGTGCAGTCGTCTCGAAGGTCGGCGCGGAAGGCGTCTACACGGTAGGCGTGCGGCCGTCGGCGCGTTGGCCGGAGGGTTTGGGTCTGGCGCTCAAGATCGAGGACGGCGAGAATTTGCGCGCCCGCCCGACCGTCGTCATTGAATCATTGCGCCAGCTCGGCGTGCTGGATGAGCAGGCACAGGTTGCGCTTGCGCCTTATGCGCGCTTCGACGTGCGCAACCATCGCGGTGATCTTGTCGGCGAGATACGCACATCATTCGAGTTGGCCAGAGTTTGAGCTGTGATTGACGCACAGGAAACTGCACAATTTAACAAGGTGGTTGAATTGTGAGCGAGCCGAGCATGCAAATCATACAAATGTACTGTTGCTTAGTATTAAAAAAATACGATATTGCTGGATATGATCAACCTTTAGATTTGTCTCTGGCCGTAACTAATTTGCAGGCAAACAAATCTTGCGCGCGTCATTATTGCCGGCGATGGTGCTTGAGTGATACTTGATAAAGTACGGCCAAGATATGGCATGCTCATTGCTCAAGGGATGGTCAGTTAAAATTGACAAAGGGTAGATAGCATTATCGGGTCAGGCTCGGAGGCGGCAGTGAGCGAAGACTTTGGGGGAGGTCTTCACTTGCGACAGTCGGCAGCGACTCTTTCGGGGGAACGGGGTCGCGCGCGGGCAAGCTGTCAAAGAGCAATACAATTGTCGGGTTGCTGATTATCATCTGTATAGGCTTGGGGGAGCCTCGCAGGTAAATCAGCAACCCGCAAATGTTTTTTTTTGCGGTAGTAGCTAAACAAGTTTCAAGCACGGGGCAACAGAAAGCGCGCTGAGGTGACACACTTCAGCGTGCTTTTTTGTCTCGTTTGCTTACTCTTTGTGCGGTGGCAAGGCGGCGACTTGGGTCGTTGGTGCGGCGAAGTTATCTAAATTTAGGCGCATCATGCCGCCTGCGTCCGAGTATTGCTCGTTGAGCGCGGTTTGCGCGCGCCGGCGCATGAAGACGGCCCCACCGAAGAGTCCGCCGAGGCCCAAACATACCAAGATCGCGAGGCCCGTCGCCTTGACCGTGTTAAGGATGATACTGCCCGACATGTTCAGCCAGTATCTATTCGCGCGCTCATTCCGGTGCGGGTCTTCGCCGAGCCACTGTACGACCTTTTCATAATGCACCTGCGCAAGCAGCGCATTCGCCGCCTGTTCGTTCGGTGCGTCGAAGACGAAGACCGCGTAGTTGCCCACGCGTCGGTACGCCGCCGGCACGGGTTGACCGGCCGCGCGTAATTCCGTAATGCGTTGGCCGACGCGCCCGTCCGTGTCGCTGGCCAGTTGCGGCGTTTGAAATTCGACGATGACGAGTTGCCCTTGCTCGTACTTCGCTGTCACTGCTTCCGCCCCGCCAGCAAATGAAACCACATCCAGCACGGGCTGATTGCGCACTGCCGCTTGCAACTTTGCTAAGTTGAGCGCATAAACGGCTTCTTTCTGCACTCTCTCCCATTCAGGTAAGTGCTTGCTGAGTACAGGTATTTCGCGTGCGCCGTTATCTACGGTTACGGCTGTATTGCGTCCGGAGATTTCCGGGGCCGCCTGAGCAGATGTGCCAATAGCAGAGGCTGAAACAGCAAGCGATAACAGGAGTGTGCAAGCGAAAAACAGTCTGGCGAGACATGAGACGCGCATAAATTTCCTCGGTCGTTGAATAGGCAGACCACACGGTCAGCAACAAGGGGTTTGATGTCGGCGGCAGCGAAGTGGTTCCAGAAGATTTTAGCGGGTCGGGCGCGTCAGTGCCAGCGCCGGAGTTCGCGCAGGATGAGTTCGGCGTGGCGGCGGGGCTTGGGGATGTTTTGCATTGTGGTCGTGCCGCCCAGTTCGCTCGCATTATCGATCAACAGATTGCCGAAGCCGAGCATGCGTTGGGGCAGCGAGGCGGCGACGGTCACGTCCTGTATGTTGCGTAAGGGGATGTTGCGCGTGCGGCGCGTGAAGAGGCCTTCGTCAAGCTCGATCTTCGCGTCGGTCAGCGTGTACTTGAGAGCATTACGTTTGAGATGTTTCCACGCGGGCATGAGCAACAGCAGAAGCGCGAAGGGCAGCGCGTAGACGGCGGGCAACTGTTTGACGTAGAGCGCGAGCAGGACGGTCAGCAGGAGCGCGCCGAGCGCGGCGAGCGCATAGCCGACGCCGACGAATAGAAAGGTCGGGCGCACGCTGAAGATGACGTTCTCTTCGTCATCGCCCGTGCGTTGCAGCGGCGGGTACAGGCCAGCCGGGAGCGCGTTATTGGCCGGCCAGTCTGTGAGTTCAAGTAACGGGCGCGGCGGCGCAGCGACGCGCGTCTCTTCCGTGGTCACGCGCGTCTCTTCGTTGTCGGTTGGCGCGCCACAGGTAGTGCAGAAGCGCAGGTGCGCCGGGATGTCCGCGCCGCAGTTGCCACAGTACATAGTTAACTCAACTCCTCCTAGCGCGTTGCGTTGCGGGTCGTGCGCACGGCGGCGAGCAGCGCGGCCGGTTCGTAGGGCAGATTGACGAAGCCCTGTGCGCCGAGTTGGCTGGCGGCGGCGCGTACTTCCGCCTGTTGCGCCGCAGGCGGCAGCAGCAGCACGACGGGCAGCGGCAGCCGCCCGTCGTGCTGCTGCTGTAGCCGCCGCAAAGTCTCTAAGCCGTCCAGCCCGTGCAAGTCGAAATCTAATACGAGCAGGTCGGGTCGTTCGATGCGTAAAAGATTGAGCGCCTGATGCGCGTCGGAGGCCGCGCGCACTTCGTAGCCGGCGGAGCGCAACAGCAGGTTGACCTGCGCCATGCGGGCCGCATCGGAGACTGTCAGCAAGAGGCGGCGCGGCATGGGCGTGCCGCGCGCACGATATTCACGTTCATGCGCGGCGGCGGCGAGCGCGGTCTGCGCGAGCGTCTGCGCCGCGCTGGACTGCATACCTGCCGCCAGCAGCGGCGACGACTCGAACAAGTCTGTCTGCTGCGACTCGCGCACCGCCCGCGCCCGTCTGCGTTCCCCCGCTTCATGTACTGTATGAGGCTGCGGCGCTGCGACTGCATACGGCTCGGCGGCGAGCGCCGTGGCCAATGTTGCCTGCCCGCCGCGTGTGGCCGCCAGGGCCGCTTCCGCGCGCTCGACGAGCGCCTCCACCTCACGCCCGTCGGCCGGAAATGTGACTAAGCCGAAGTGTAGGCGCACATCTCTATGTGCGGCGACGAACTCGTTGCGCAACTGCGCGAGCGTGCTGCTGGCCGTGCCCGGCCCTTTGCGCGGTAGATAAGCGATGAACCTCGTCGGGCCGTAGAAAGCGATCATGTCGAGGCGGCGCAAGTTGAGTTTGAAGAACTCGTGCGCGGCAGAGAGGGCGTGGGCCGGCGAGGCCTGTTCATCCGCTGAACTGGGTGCGTGGGCGACGAGCGCAAGCGCGCCGTTCGTGCCGGCCGCGATGTCGGCGCGGACTTGTTCGAGCAGGCGCATGAAGTCGTCGATCTCCGCGCTGACGGCGACAGCGGCGAGCGTGGCGGCGCGGCGGCCCGCCTCGTTGCGCCAGAACAAGGCCGCGAGCCGTGCCTGCAACTCGGTGGGCGGCGTGGTGAGCGCGCAATAGTCGTCCGCGCCGAGTTGGCGCGCGGCCGCGCGTTGCGGCGCGTCGTCGGTGTGAAACAGCAGAACGAGCGGGAGCGCGTGCGTCGTCGGGTCGGCGCGCAGTTGGGCGGCGAGCGCGAGTCCGGCCAAGTCCGTTTGCGTGGGCAGGCCGGCGGGTAGTTCGAGCAGTGCGACATCGGGCGCAAACTCGTGGGCGGCGCGGATGAACCTGGCGGGCGACGCGCTCTGCGCTTCGTAGCCGGCGCGCTTGAGCCGCGCGCACAGTTTGACTCCGCTCGCAGCGGCAACGCAGACGAGCGCGCGCCGAGGCTGCGCACCTGTCGGCGGCCCGCCATCGATCTCTTCGGTCTCTGATGCGGAATGCAAGTGCAAGTAAACACCAAACGGAGACGTTAGGTTGCGCCGGCAGCGCACGGCCGCACCCGCATCATACCGAAAGCGCGGGCAACTGAAAACAGGGGCGCTCATCTCTCACGATGAACGCCCCTGTTAAAGTAGCCCCGGCCTGCGCTCGTCCGTCAACGGCGCGCCGATTCATTTTACCCACTCGCTCACTGGCTCAACAACAAAAGCTTGCCGTCGGGCAGCCGCACGGCGTACACGTTGCGTTCATAGACGAGGCTCGCCGGTTGTGCCTCCGCGAGCGCGACGGCTTGTGTCTTTGTGACCGGAGCGGCCAGGCGCGCCGTCTGCGGGTTGCGCATCAAGGCGTAACGCGCGCCGATCAGCCGCACATATTCTTGCGTCTCACGATAAGGCGGGACACCGTTGTATCTGTTCACCGCGCCCTCGCCCGCGTTGTAGCCCGCGAGTGCGAGGCGCACGTCGCCGCCAAAATAATCGAGCAGGAAGCGCACGTAACGCGCACCGCCTTCGACGTTCTGGGCCGGGTCGAAAATGTTGCGCACGCCGAAACGCGCGGCCGTGCCCGGCATCAACTGCATCAAGCCCCGCGCACCTTTCGGCGAGATCGCGCCCGCCTTGAAGGACGACTCGCGGTGCATGATCGCGTAAAGCAAGACGGGATCGACGCCGTTGCGCGTACCCGCCGCCGCGATCAGTGTGTCCACCTGTGTGTTGCCGGTCGTGAAGCCGTCGAGCGATTGGCTCGCCGTCATGCTCAAACTCGGGCCATAGTGAACTGTCGTCACCGGCGCGATGCTGGCTTGCACAATCGGCACGTTGAGCCGATTCAACTCCGCGCGGTGCATCGCCGTCAGCCGTACCTTATGTGGTGTCGGCGCGGGGGCGGTGGGCGCTGCCACGCGCACGCCGTCCACAAAATCGAAGTTGTCGTAAGCGTAGCGCGTCTGGTTCTGCGCGTGCGCGGCCGTCGCCGCGCCTGCCAGCAGTAGCAGACTCAGACTGAAGCAGAAGGTAAGTTTTTTCATCCTAATTTATACCGGATAACCTTGGGGCGAGCGCAGGCGCACGCCTGCGACGCTCGCGCCGTCTCTGGCTCAAACCGCACATGGAAAGTTTTGTTGAGGATGAGTTGGAATGCTGCTCGCGCATTCCGTCCGGGGCGCGTTCGTCGGTTCAACGAGCGCATTTACACACTAGCATGCGGCCGCTGATGGGCACAACTACTTTGTTCCGCCGGCAGGGGGCTTGACAGGGCATGTATGATAGATGCGCTTCAAATTCTCAAGGGGCCTCGGCCTCGTCACCGTTCAACTAACCGCGCCTCACAAAGCGCGCCAACAATAGAAGGAGCTAACGATGAAGAGATCAGTCGTCACTGTCCTCGCGCTACTTCTGGCTTTCGCCAGTGCAGTAGCCGGACAAAACGCCAACTCCACCGCGCCCAAAAGCGCGGCCAACACCAACGCCGCGCCCACCAAAAAACGCGGCCCCATCTTTCGCGCCAGCAAAGATCAGATCACGCAAGCGCAAACCCTGCTCAAGGGGCGCAGCTTTTACAGTGGCGACGCCGACGGGAAACTCAACCCCGACACGCGCGCCGGCCTGAAGAAATATCAGGAGGCCGAAGGGCTGAAAGTCACCGGCACGCTCAATGCCGTCACGCTGCAAAAGATGAGCATTCCGCTCACAGACAAGCAGAAAGACATGATGAAGGCCACGATGTGACCTTCGCTTTGCGTGCGCCAACAACAGACGCTTAACCATAGAAGGCACAGAGGCCGCACGGAGACCACAGGTTTTTCCCTGTAACGTCCGTGCGGCCTCCATGCCCTCTGGCTTAAATAGTCCGACCCAAAATTGCTCAAGTGAGAATCAAGCTTAGGCCGTGTTCTCTCCCAACAACCGCTCGACAACGCCGTAGCTTGCCGCCAACGCTTCGGGCAACTTGTCCGGTTGCGCACCGCCGCCCTCGGCCATATCGGGCTTGCCGCCGCCGCGCCCGCCGATGATCGGCGCAAGCTCGCGGATGACTTGCCCCGCCGGCACGCGCCCGTGCAAATCTTTCGACGTACGCACGATCAGCGCCGCCTTCCCATCCGCCCGCCGCCCGATCACGACCACGCCCGACTGCACGCGCGCCAGGAGCGTATCCGACAATTGCCGCAACCCGCCCGCATCCAACTCGCTCGCCTCGCGCGCCAGCACCTTCACGCCCGCCACCTCGCGCACATCGTTGCCGTTCGCCGCGCCCGCGCCGTTCGCACCGCTCGCGAGCTTCTGTTTCAACTGTTCAGCCTCGCGCCGCGCCCGCTTCAACTCCTCTTGCAGTTTCCCAACCGACGCCGGCAAATCATTCCGCGTTGTGCGCAGATCATTCGTCACCTGATCAACGAGCGCCTCGATCTCTTGGAAGCGCGTGAAGGCGTCCACGCCCGTCACAGCCTCGATGCGGCGCGTGCCCGACGCGATTGATTCGTCGCGCACGATCTTGAACAACCCTATGTCGCCCGTCGCGCGCACGTGCGTCCCGCCGCACAACTCGGTCGAGAAGCCCGGCACTTTCAGCACGCGCACCATCTCCGCGTACTTCTCGCCAAACAGCGCCATCGCGCCCGACTGCATCGCCTGCTCTAGCGGCATCACGTCCGTCTCGACCGCCGTGTTCCGCAGGATTTGATAATTCACCAGCCGCTCAATCTCCGCGATCTCCTCGCGCGTCAACGGCTGATAGT
This sequence comes from Pyrinomonadales bacterium, assembly GCA_038322995.1. GTDB lineage: Bacteria > Acidobacteriota > Blastocatellia > Pyrinomonadales > Pyrinomonadaceae > QHXQ01. The sequence goes on along the minus strand of JBBQGM010000006.1, from coordinate 47,872 downwards.
GCGAGAAGTCGAACCGCAAACGATTCGGTGCAACCAGCGACCCGGCTTGTTTGACATGCGCGCCCAACACCTCGCGCAACGCCGCGTGCATCAAATGCGTCGCCGTATGATTCCGCCGCGTCGCATCCCGCTTCTCCACATCAACCTGCGCCGACACCACATCGCCCACCTGCAAGCTGCCCTTTTCAACTTTGACCTTATGCACAATCAAACCCTGCGCGGGCGAATAAGTGTCCACGACCACAGCATGCACATGCTCATTGGTGAACACGCCCACGTCCCCGACCTGCCCGCCGCTCTCCGCATAAAACGGCGTATGATTGAGCACGACCTCGCCCTCATCGCCTTCGTTCAAAGTTTGGACTTCCTCATCGCCTTTGATCAGAGCGACAACTTTTGACTCGTCAACACTCGTTGCCTCGTAGCCTTTGAACTCAGACTTGGTGTCGTGTCTGCGAGATAGAGCGATATAAGCCGGCTTGGTTTTCTCGCTTTGACGTGTCTTGCTAGTCTCGGTCGTTTGCTGTAGTTCCTTAACTGCCTTACTTATGATTTGTCTGAACTCGTCCTCCGTAAGATTTTCAACCGGATGATCTTTAAGCGTCACTCCTCCTGCTATCTCTACACGCTCCCAAATTTTGATTTTACGGTGCGCTAATATGGCATACATTAAATCAATAGGAACTCCGTATGTATCATTCAGGCGGGCTATGTCTGATCCATGAGGCGCGCCCGAACGGTTAGATGCTGGCCGTGCAGCCTTCACAACTTTAGAAAAATCCACTCTTTGTGATTCATACTGCTGAATCATTTCTTCAAGCTTCTTCAAACCAATCGTCAACGTATTCCCAAACCTCTTTTCTTCAAGTTTCACCATCCTTTCAATGAAAGCGCGATGAACTTCAAGCTCTGGATAAGTCTCGCTCATCTGGTCAACGACAAAGTTCGTGACCTTGTTGAAGAATGGGCCATCAAGGCCGAGCGTATAACGTCCGTGATAGATCGCGCGGCGCATGATTTTGCGGAGGACGTAGTTGCGCCCTTCGTTGCTGGGCAGGATGCCGTCGGCGATGGAGAAGGCGGTGGCGCGGGCGTGGTCGGCGATGACGCGCATGGCGAAGCCTTCTTGGGTGTCGGGTTCGTAATGCCGGTCGGCGAGTTGCGCGGTGTACTCGACGATGCCCTTGAGCAAGTCCGTGTCGTAATTATTCTTCTTGCCTTGCAGGACGGTGGCGAGGCGTTCGAGGCCTGCGCCCGTATCAACCGAGGGTTTGGGCAACGGCTCAAGCCGGTAGGACGAGTATTTGCCCGTCTGCGGGTCGGGCGCGCCTTCGCCGATGCGATTGAATTGCATGAAGACGAGATTCCAAATCTCCATCGTCGTGTCGCCGGGGCCGTTGACGAACTCCGGGCGATTCCGGGCGGCGTCGTGCGGGTCGTCGCCCATGTAGTAATGAATCTCGCTGCACGGGCCGCAGGGGCCGGTGTCGCCCATCTGCCAGAAATTGTCCTTGCGCCCGAAACGCAGGATGCGCTCTTTGGGTGCGCCGGCCTGCTCCCACAGAGCCGCGGCCTCTTCGTCCGCCGGGACTTCCGCATCACCCTCATAGACCGAGAACCACAAATGCCGCGGGTCAAGCTTATAGACGTTGACCAGCAAGTCCCATGCGTACTTGATGGCATCGGCCTTGAAGTAGTCGCCGAACGAGAAGTTGCCGAGCATCTCGAAGAAGGTGTGATGGCGCGCGGTCTTGCCGACCTCGTCCAGATCATTGTGCTTGCCGCCAGCGCGGATGCACTTCTGCGACGAGGCGGCGCGCGTGTAGTTGCGCTGCTCTGCGCCGAGAAAGACATCTTTGAACTGGTTCATCCCCGCGTTGGTGAACAACAGCGTCGGATCGTTGGCGGGCAGCAAGGGGCTGGAGCGGACGCGCGTGTGCCCTTTGTCCTCGAAGTATTTCAGAAAGATTTCGCGTATTTCGTCGCCGGTCATCATGATGTTGCAAATCCTGTCTTGAACTGAAAGATAAAGTTTAGCATGCAGGCGACGGGCGGGCGAAACGGGCAAGAAAGTCTCACGCAAAGGCGCAAAGACACAAGCCAGAAGCAAAAAGATTTATCCACGAATCCACACGAACAAACACGAAGCAGGGCCAGAGAAGTTAGTGTTTTGTTTCGTGTGGGTTCGTGGATAAATCTTGCTTGTGGCCCGATCTTATCAGGTTCGATTTAATGCTTTGCCTATTCCTCTTCGTCGCTGGCGACGGACGCGGCGCGGACTTTGTCCATGATGAGATCAAAGCTGAAGCCGAGCCGGAGCAGGTGGTCGAAGAGGCTTTTCGTTTCTTGCTGCGTGGTGGGCCGCCCGCGTAGGCGGATGCGTTTCTCGATTGCGCGGTCAACTAGCTCCGCTTCGGGCGTCTCCTGATAGACGAGGTCGAGCGCCTGATCGCTCGTGGCGCGGTCAACCTTCTTCATCTGCAAGTCGCGCGCGAGCCGCTGCCGCCCGACGGGTTTTTGCTTGACGCGATACGAAGCGTAGCCGAGCGCGAACCGCTCGTCGTTGAGATAGCCATACTCTTGCAAACGCGTCAGCGCGGCCTCGACCGCCTCCTCGTTTGCCCACTCTTTTTCTAGCAACCGCTCGCGCAACTCCGCCAGCGAGCGCGGTTTCGCGGCCAGTAATTTGACGGCGCGTTGCAAAGTGCGTGTGCGGGCGCGCTCCGGGTCAATAGGCTGCTTGGGTTTCGCCTCAATCGTGTCCTGATTGATGTCCGTCGGCTTTCGTCGCGTTGATCTGCGCATGCTGTATCATTACTCTAACCTGCGCGCGGGCGCAAACGAGTAAAAGATTTGAAATTTGAGCTTTGAAATTTCAAATTTGCGATCAGCTTTATGGACGGCATACTCATTATAGACAAGCCGGCGGACTGGACTTCGCACGACGTGGTGGCGCGTGTGCGGCGCGTCTTGCGCGAGCGCAGAGTCGGGCATACGGGCACGCTCGATCCGTTCGCGACCGGCGTGCTCGTCTTGCTTGTCGGACGCGCGACGCGGCTCGCGCAGTTTCTCGCGGGCGCGGAGAAAGAGTATGAGGCGACCATCCGCTTTGGTTATGCGACCGATACGGGCGACCTGACGGGCACGCCGCGACTGGCGGAGGGCGAGTCGATCACGCCTTGTCCCGATTGGAGCGCGGAAAAGATTGAAGCGGCGTTGCAGCCCTTGCGCGGCGAGATCGCGCAAGTACCGCCGATGTACTCGGCGAAAAAGGTGCAGGGGCGCAAGCTCTATGAACTGGCGCGGCGCGGCGTCGAGGTCGAGCGCAAGGCAGTGCGCGTCGTCGTGCATGAGTTAGCCGCATTAGCGACGGATGACTCATTGCTCACGCGGCACGACGACGGTACGTGCGCGTTGCGCGTGCGCGTCGTCTGCTCGGCGGGCACTTACGTGCGCACGCTGGCCGAATCAATCGGCGCAAATCTCGGCACGGGCGCACATCTCACCGCGCTCCGGCGCACACGCGCGGGTGCATTCGGGTTGACGGGCGCGCACACGCTTGACCGCTTGCACGAGTTGGCTGAAGCGGGGCGCGCGGCCGAAGCATTGCTGCCGCTCAACGCGGCGCTCCCGGAACTCCCCGGCCTGCATCTAACGGCCGACACGGCGCGGCGCGTCCGGCACGGCGCGGCGGTGCCAAGCGGTGCGCCACAATGGCCGGACGGCGCGCAAGTTAAATTGTACGACCCGGCGGGCGCGCTCCTTGCCATCGCCGTGTACGACGCCGCCCGCGCGCAGTTACGCCCGCGCGTCATGCTGGCGGCGGCGGAAAATAACGATTGATTTGCTCCCGCGGACGCTGTGTTATAATCGCCCTTGCAGCGACTCCCCCGGCACATCTGTTTGACAATCGCAAAGCAGCAGGACTGACGAGCCATCGCGACGGCGCATGAGGCCGCTTTATTAGCGCGCGTGCCGCACAGGCGCATCGCGACTGCCATGTCCTGCCAACACGTGCGCGGGCCCGTTCGTTTGACTAAACCGGTCAACGCGCCCGTTTGCGTAGCACACATAAGCAAGGCGTGCTTCTCCACACGCTATCCACGCGCGCGAAGCCATTTTAAGAGGTATTAAGGCGATGCACGAAGAGCAGGATGGCAAACAAACTTTCAACATCAGCGAGCGGCTGGAACGCTCGCGCCTCGACCATGCCGCGCTGCAATGGGAGGGCACGTTCCGCGACTACTTCGAGCTAGTCACGCAGCAACCCCGCCTGGCCGAACTCTCGCACGCGCGCATCAACGACATGATCCACGCCGCCGGTGTGACCAAGCTCAACGAAGGCACACGCGACGAACTGGCCCGCTACAATTTTTTCGCGCACGAATTGTTCGGCATCGAAGAGCCGCTCGCGCGCATCGTCGAATATTTCAAATCGGCCGCGCAACGGCTGGAAGTGCGCAAGCGCATCTTGCTCTTGATGGGCCCAGTCGGCGGCGGCAAGTCAACGATTGTGACGCTGCTCAAGCGCGGGCTGGAAGAGTGGACGCGCACGGAGGCGGGCGCGCTCTACGCGATCAAAGACTGCCCGATGCACGAAGAGCCGCTGCACCTGATCCCGCACGAACTCCGCGCCGAGATCGAGAAGCATTACGGCATCTACATTGAAGGCGACCTTTGCCCGCAGTGTCACTACGCCTTGGCCCACACCTACGCGGGCCGGCACGAGGACGTGCGTGTGCAGCGCATCGCCTTCGCCGAAAAAGAGCGCGTCGGCATCGGCACGTTCACGCCCTCAGACCCCAAGAGCCAAGACATTACGGAGCTAACAGGTTCGATTGATCTTTCAACCATCGGCGAGGTCGGCGTCGAAAGCGATCCGCGCGCCTATCGCTTCGATGGCGAATTGAACATTGCGAATCGCGGGCTGATGGAATTTATCGAGATGTTAAAGTGTGACGAGAAGTTTCTCTACAGCTTGCTCACGCTCTCGCAGGAACAGTCGATCAAGACGGGCCGGTTTGCGATGATCTACGCGGACGAGGTGATTCTGTCGCACACGAACGAGAACGAGTACATCGCGTTTGCGGGCAATCGTAAGTCGGAGGCGTTGCAGGATCGCATCATCCTGGTGCGCGTGCCGTACAACCTGCGCGTGTCGCAGGAGGAGCGCATCTATGACAAATTGCTCCATCAGTCCGAGGCGCTCAGACACGTCCACATCGCGCCGAACACGTTGAAGGTCGCGGCCATGTTCGCCGTGCTGACGCGGCTGGAAGACCCGAAGCGCGCGAACGTTGATCTCGTCAAGAAGATGAAACTCTATGACGGCGAGGAGGTCGAGGGCTACAAGTCGAAGGACGTGCGCGAGTTGCAGGACGACACCGTGCGCGAAGGCATGGACGGCATCTCGCCCCGCTACGTCATCAACCGCCTATCGTCCGCGCTCGTGCGTGACGGCGTCACCTGCATCAACCCGATTGACGCGTTGCGCACGATCAAGAGCGGCTTCGAGCAGCACACGGGCATCAACGCCGAACAGCGCGAGCGTTATCTGAATCTCATCTCGGCGGCGCGCAAAGAGTATGACGAGATGGCCAAGCTCGAAGTGCAACGCGCCTTCGTCTATTCGTTCGAGGAGATGGCCCGCACCATCTGCAACAACTATCTCGACAACGTCGAAGCCTACTGCAACAAGGAGCGCATGAAAGACCCCATCACCGAAGAGGAGATGGAGCCGGACGAACAACTGATGCGCTCAATCGAAGAACAGATCGGCGTCTCCGACAACGCGAAGAACACGTTCCGCCAGGAGATACTAATCCGCATCTCGTCCTACAGCCGCAAGGGCAAGCAGTTCGAGTACACGTCGCACGAGCGGCTGAAAGAGGCGATTGAACGGAAGATTTTCGCTGACCTGAAAGACGTGGTGAAGATCACGACCTCCGCCAAGACGCCCGACCCAGACCAACTGCGCCGGATCAACGAGGTCGTGGACAGGCTCGTCAAAGACGGCGGCTACTGCCCCGTCTGCGCCAACGAACTCCTGACCTACGTCGGCACGCTGCTCTCGCGCTGATTACGGCGAAAGAGGGCGATGATAAATAACGCCCGCGCCTTTCCCACTCGGAAGGCGCGGGCTAACTCGTCACAGTGAAACTAAACATATGAAAGGCAAAGCATGAAACAAATAATGCTTCTATCTGCTTTGTTAGGCTTGATTGGTTTGAACATACCAGCCGTACGTGCATGTGAATGCGATGGTAAAAAAAGTCCGCGTCAAGGGTTGCGAAAGGCGAAAGCCGTTTTTGTTGGCGAGATTGTTGAGATCAAGGACAGGGAAAGTAGTGCCATACGCCTTATTAAATTCAAGGTGGAAAAATACTGGAAGGGAGTCAAAGGGGAGTTTATTACTATCTCATCACCGGGAGGCATGTGTGGAATGAACTTCAAACTAAATGAAGAATGGTTGGTATATGCATACAGTGATGATTTATACACTGACAATTGCCGCCGCACTGCGCTGCTTACGGTAGCTGCCGAAGATATACAAAAGCTTGGTAAGACTAAGGAGCTTTAAGCAAATAGCAATTCTTCTACGGCGCAGACAATAAGAAATAAATTTTCGGCGGCGTCGCTAACGCTCCGCACGCCTTGCTTCGCAGTCGGGGTATTAAACCCCGCCTTTGACCAAAGGGAACATCGTTCCCTCTGGACTCCCATCTTTTCTATTCGGCGACCCCGCAGCAAGCTGACGGGGAATTTAAGATTAAATTTGGAGGATAAGGTATGTCAATCAGAGAACAGGTTTTGGAAGAGCTTGAGAACTTGAGTGAGACAGAATTTGAAAGGGTCACCGAGTATCTGGCGTTTCTGCAATATCGTTCGCGCAGTAGACCGACTGTGGCTGATAATTCACAGTTGGCGGCTTTGTATGCCGAGTTTGCCGTAGAGGATCGTGCGCTGGCTGAAGAGGGTCTGGCGGATTATGCCGCCGGCTTAAGAAAAGAAGATGCTAAGTGAGTGATACAATCTCTTATCGAAGAGGAGGCCGATTTATGGTAACCATCACATTCCCCGACCGCGAGACAGAGAAGCGTGCGCTCGTCTTTCTGCTCGGACGTTTCTCTGGGCGGGTCATGCGTTCGGGTGAGCATTTAGTGCCAGAGGCAGCTTTAGAAGCCCTCGCAGGCCAGCGCATTCCATTTACCATCAAGGGCAAATCCACCTAGAGCATAGGATCGCATGAAGAAACGTTACTGGCTGGCAAGTGGATTCGCGTTGACGGGCGCGGCGGTGGCGGCGCATCGGTTGGTGCGCCCGCGTGCGCTCGATTGGGAGCGGCATGCGGACGGGTTGCACCATGCTGACCGTTCGCGGTTCGTGGTAGTGGACGGCGTGCGCGTGCATTATCAGGTGGCGGGTGATGAGGATGCGCCCACGCTGGTGTTGATTCATGGTTTTCTCGCGTCGAATTTCGTGTGGCGTGATGTGCTTGTGCCGCTGGCGGAGCGGGGCTTTCGCGTGATTGCGCCAGACCTCGTGGGCTTTGGCTTCTCGGACAAGCCGGCGGACGGCGAGTACACGATTGCGGCGCAGGCGCGCATGCTCGTGGGGCTGTTGGACGAGTTGCGGATCGAGCGCGCGACGCTTGTCGGCAGTTCTTACGGCGGCGCGGTCGCGACCTTTGTCGCGCTCGATCAGCCGGCGCGCGTAGATCGTTTGGTGTTGGTGGGTGCGGTCTGCAACGACGACTTAAAGCGGCATCCGATGCTGCGCCTTGTCGCCACGCGCGCGGTGGGCGATGTGCTGTCGCCGCCGCTGCTGGATTTGCGTTACTTCCTGCGGCGCAAACTGGGGCGCTGGCGCACGGCGGGCGCGGAACGCCAACGCGTGGAGCAGAAGGTGGCGGGCCGCCACTTGCCGCTGCGCGCGGCGGATACACAACGCGCGATGCTGCGGACGCTCAGGCATTGGAGCGCGACGCGCGTCGAGCGCGAGGCGCATCTGCTGCAACAACCCACGCTGCTCGTCTGGGGCGCGCACGATGAGGATACGCCGCTCAGGCACGGCGAGATGTTGCGGGGGTTGATCCCGGATGCGCGGCTGCACGTCTTTCCCGACTGCGGGCATCTGCCGCAAGAGGAATGCCCGCCGGAGTTCACGGCATTGGTCGCGGAGTTCTGTCTGAAAAGTAAATCGTGAATCGTGAATAGAAGATGGTCGATCTATTCACGATTCACGATTCACGATTTACGAGGTTTCTGCTATGTCGATCCAGCGCAACGATTGGTCTTTGCAGCGCAAGGGCATCATTGATCAGGAGCGGCACAAGGAGCGCGTGCGCGAGGCGATTCGTCAGAATCTCGGCTCGATTGTGTCGAATGAGGCGATCATCATGTCGGACGGGAAGCGGAGCGTGAAAGTGCCGATCCGCGCGCTTGATGAATATAAGTTTCGGTTTGATCAGCGCAAGCGCAAGCAGGTCGGGCAGGGCGACGGCAAGACGCGTGTGGGCGACGTGCTGGGGCGCGAGAGTCAACCGGGTAAGGGCGGGGGCCAGGGGCCGGCCGGGCAAGACGGCGGCGCAGAGTATTACGAAGCTGAGATTAACATAGACGAATTGGCCGCGCTCATTTTTGAGGATTTGCAACTGCCGTTTCTCGCCGAGAAAGCCAAGAAAGCTATTCCGGCCAAGACCACGCGCTTCGACGAAATTCGCCGCACCGGCGTGCTCGCCAATCTCGACAAGCGCCGCATGATCTTAGAGAACATCCGGCGCAATGCGCGCGAGCAGGGGCGGGCGCGCTTCGCTAACGTGAAGAAAGAAGATTTGCGCTTTAAGACGTGGGAAGAGGCGCACCGCTACGAATCGAACGCGGTCGTGCTGGCGTTGATGGATGTCTCAGGCTCGATGGGCGAGTTCAAAAAGTATATTGCGCGCTCATTCTATTTCTGGATGGTGAGATTTTTGCGCACGAAGTATGACCACGTCGAGATCGTTTTTATCTCGCATCACACGGAAGCGCGCGAGGTGACGGAAGAACAGTTCTTCACGCAGGGCGAATCGGGCGGCACGGTCGTCTCGTCGGCTTATCAACTCGCGCTCGACACGATCCGCGCCCGCTACAATCCGCGCGATTGGAACATCTACCCGTTCCACTTCTCCGACGGCGATAACTATTACTCGGACAACGAAGAGGCCGTTAAATTGGCCGACGAACTGATCGCGACCTGCAATCTGTTCGGCTACGGCGAGATCGGCGAAGAGGGCACGTCGGGTTATCGCCGCTCGTCGGGCGCGCTGTTGTCGATCTTCAAAGATCGACTGAAACAGAAGGAACGTTTCATTGGCGTGCGCATTGACGACAAGGAGGATGTGTACCCTGCGCTTAAACAGTTCTTCGGCACGCGCGGCATCGAAGCCTAGACCGTAAGCGTGAGACATCTGAGGTGATAAAGAAACAGGCGCGCTGCTTCCGGCAGCGCGCCTGTGTTGTTTAGTCTGAACGACGACGGAGTTGAACTTAGAAGTCCACCCGCGCGCCGAACTGGAACGTGAATGGGACACCGACCGGCGGCCCGAAGCCGGGCCCGAAGAGCGTGGTCGGCTGTAAGAAGGACGTGCGCGAGGCGGCACTGCTCAGCCCGAGCCGTGAACCAATCGAGAGATTCTCGGTATTGAACAGGTTGAAGAAGTTCGCGTAGGGCTTGATCTTGACGTGCTCGCCCACGGGGAAAATTTTGGTCACACGCAGATCGACGTTGAAGTAGCGCCCGCTACGCTCTTGCAACTGGCCGTTCGTGACGACGAAGCCTGAGCGCACGTTGTTGACCCTGCTCTGCGTGCAGCCGAGGGCGCGGGCGGCGGCCGGCACGCCGTTGCCGGCGATGACCGATTGCAAGACCGTGACCGGATCGACGCCCGCGCAGATGCGATCCACCGTGCTGCGCCCGTCGCCGTCCACGTCGCTGCCGAGATTCGCCGAAAAGGGACGAGAGGTAGCAAATTGCGCAATCGGCGCAAGCTCTATGCCGCCCGGCAGATTGAAGACGCCGCTGATGACGATGCGATGGCGCTCGTCAATGCGGGTGGGGCCGAACTCTTCGGGCCGGAACTGCTGCTCCGGCGTAATCGAGATGCCGTTGCCGCTATAGGAAGCGAGCGGCTGCCCGCCCCACGAGCGCGAGCTAGAGAGCACGTAGCTGGCCGTGTAGAACGCTTTGCGCCCGCGATACTTCAGCGAGGTCGTCCAACTGTCGAAGAACGAGCGGTTGGTCGAAGTGAACATGTTGATCTGTTCGAGCCGGCCCGCGCCTAAGCCCGCCGCGACGAAGGCTTGATCGAAGAAGCGCGTGCTTGCGCCGCGCACACAACGCGCGGACGTGGGCGTCGAGCCGGGGAAGTTCGGATCGCAGATGCTGCGGATGCGCGGGTTGACGTTCTGCACGCGGTTCTCGTGCAAGCCGAGCGTATGCACGTAGTCGCTCGACAGAACGAAGTTGCGGCCGAGATTATGCTCGAAGCCGATAGAGAACTTCTGCACGTATGGATCGCGCAGCGTCGGATCGTTGATGCGCCCGAAGCCGCCGACTTGAAGGTTGGCCGTGTTGAAGTTGGCGGGCGGGGCGGGCAACGGATCAATGCCGAAGCGGAAGGTGGCGAGTTGGCCGACGCCGACCGAGTCGTTCACCAGATCAAGCACCGTCTGGTAGATGGTCGGGTTCGCCTGTTGGGTTGAGAACAGCGTCAGGTTCTGGAACAGTTGATCGTAGAAGATGCCGTAGCCACCGCGTATGACGGTGCGCCCGTCGCCCTTCGGGTCCCAGGCGAAGCCGACGCGCGGCTGAAACTCGCGGTAGCTCGGCGTGCGGCGGGCGAGCCGATTCGCGTCGCCGGCGATGGCCCGCGCCCGCGCATCATTCAATCGCCCCAGAATTTGCATCGTGCGGTTGTTGGTCTGCGGCACGAGCAGATTGATGTTGGCGTCCCAGCGCAGGCCGAGATTGAGCGTTAGGTGCGGCGTGACCTTGTAGTCGTCCTGCACGTAGAAGGCGAGTTGATGGAACGGCGGCTGGCTGGTGTCGCCCGCGCCGGTGCTGAACGCGATCTCTTTGACTGCGCCCGGCGTGCCGAAACCCTGCGGGTAACGGGTGCGGTTGTTGCGGATCGTCAGCGGATCATCGAAGAAGGTGATCTGGTAGCCGTTCGCGCCGAAGAAGAAGAAGCCGTCGAGCTTGGTGCGGATGTAGTTGACGCCCACCTTCATCCCATGCTTGCCGGTCTGGAAGGAGAAGTCGTCGCGGAACTGGAACTTGCGCTCCTTAGTCTCCTGCGGCACATTCGCGTTCGCGCCGGTCTGCACCGAGGGGAACAGGATGTTCGGCGTCGTGGTCACACCCAGAATGTCGTTCACGAAGTTTTGGAACTGGAACGTGAACTGGTTCAGCTTGGTCGCGCTGAGCGTGTAGCTGTGATTGACGACGAAGCTGTAGAGCTTGTTGTTGTTGGTGTTGCCGCCGGTCAGATCGGCCGGCTGCGATTCATCGAACTGATCGTTGGGCGAGTCGTTCTTTTGAAACGAGAAGCGGTAGAACATCGACTGCCGCTCGCTGATGCGGTTGTCGATCTTCGCGGTGATCAGCGTGTCGTTATAGGGTGTCGGGATCGTGGCCGAAGCAGTCACGCCCGGAATCGCGGCGATCTCCGGCAGCAGAGCGGGGTTGACGAGCAAATTCTGCCGCTCGCGGAAGCGTTCGGCCGCGCCGAAGAAGAAGAGTTTGTCTTTGATGATCCGGCCGCCGACGGAACCGCCGAACTCTTCGCGATTGAACTTCGGCTTGGGATCAGTTGTCCGCTTCTCGAAGAAATCGCGGGCGCGCAGTTTCTCGTTGCGATAGGTGAAGAAGCCTGAGCCGTGCAGATCGTTGCTGCCCGACTTGGAGACTACGTTCACCACGCCGCCGACGGAACGCCCGCTCTCGGCCGTCCAACGGTGCTGCAAGACCTGAAACTCTTGAATTGATTCGTAAGCGAAATTCTGTAGCAGACTGCCGACGACGTTATCCTTGTCGTCGCCGCCGTCCACGTTCACGTCCAACTGGCGGCCGTCGCCGCCGCTAAAACCGATGTTGCCGACGCGCGTCTTGGTCGGATCGAAGTTGCCGACGGGGCGCGCTTCGGGCGCGATGATCGCGAGACTGGCGAAGGTGCGATTGATGAGCGGCAACTCGCGCACCTCGGTCGGCGTGATGTTGCGGCCCAACTCGGACGTGGTCGTCTGCACGAGCGCGGCATCCGACGAGACTTCAACCGTCTCGCTCACCTCGCCGGGCTTGAGATCGAAGTTCTGCGTCAGCGTCGCGCCGACGTTCACTTCCATATCTTTGAGCAGCGCCTTGCTGAAGCCTCTGGCTTCGACCGAGACTTCATACGTGCCCGCCGGCAACTGCACCAGCGTATAGTTGCCATCTTCGTTCGATGTGGTTGTGCGCGAGAGACCCGTCGCCTTGTTGCGCGCCGTCACGCTGGCGTTGGGTACGAGGTTGCCTTGCGCGTCGGCGACGCGGCCGGTAATGTCGCCCGTCGTCACTTGTGCTTGGGCCGCGCCGACGAACATCATGCTGAGCAAGAATAAGCAGGCAAGGGTGCGGACTACCTGTTGGTAGGATGTCATGCTAACACCTCCTTAGGGGTGACCTAAATGTTATGTCAGGAACAGAGCTGGGCTAAGCATTACATGAGAGAACAGCAATTCTAGCAAGCCATATTCCATATTGGATCAAGCCCCAAAATTGCAAGTTATCGGGCGAAACGGCAGGGCGCACACACATGTGGCGTCCGAAATTTTGGATGTGGCCTTCTACTTTTTGGACAAAATGGCTCCACCGGGCAATTGTCTTGAGCTTTAAGGGGCAAGCGGGCTAGGATATAAGGCAACATGCCAGACCGCGAGATCAAAGACCTCGAACGCGCGCTCGCACAGATTTGGGAAGTGGCCGGCCGCTTCGGCCTCGACCCGTTCCCGACGCGCTTTGAGCTTGTGCCAGCGACCGTGATGTACGAGATCGGCAGCTACGCGCTGCCCGGTCGCTACTCGCACTGGACGTTCGGCAAGGCTTACCATCGGATGAAGACGATGTATGACTTCGGGCTGTCGAAAATCTATGAGGTCGTCATCAACACGAATCCCGCTTACGGTTTTCTGATGGAAACCAACAGCCCCGTGCAGAACAAACTTGTGATGGCGCACGTGCTCGGCCATGTTGATTTCTTCAAGCACAACGCTTATTTCGCCAAGACCAACCGGCGCATGGTCGAGTCGGTCTCCACGCACGCGCAACGCATGACTGGCTACGAGTTTAAGTACGGGCGCAAGACCGTCGAACAGTTCCTCGATGCCGTGCTGTCGATTGAAGAGCACATCGACCCGAACTTCTTCATCAAGTCCGAGCGCGACCGCACACCGCTTGAACTGGCCCGGCAACGCGCCGCGCAAACGCCGAAAGAAGGTCGCTATGATGATCTGTGGCTGATGGGCCAGCCGCCCGCGCTGCTTGAGCCACTGAGCGACGACGCGCCGGCCGCACCGTTGCCGGAGAAAGACCTTGTCTATTACATCATGCGCCACGCGCCCACGCTGGCCGATTGGCAGCGCGACGTGATGGCGATGGTGCATGAAGAGATGGCATACTTCGTCCCGCAGATGCAGACGAAGACGTTAAACGAAGGTTGGGCGTCGTTCTGGCATGCGCGCATCATGCGCGAGCTTGATCTGCCGGATACGGAGTTGCTTGAGTTCGCGGAGTTGCACGCGGGCGTGGTCTCGCCGCAGAAGGGGCAGTTGAATCCGTATTATCTTGGTTACAAAATTCTCGAAGACATCGAGCGCCGTTGGGACAAGCCGACGCAACAAGAGCGCGAGAAATTCGGGCGCGCGGGCGGCGAAGGGCGCGCGAAGCTGTTCGAGGTGCGCGAGTTGGATAACGACGTGTCGTTCCTTCGCAACTACTTAACCGAAGATTTATGCGAGGAACTTGATCTGTTCGTCTATGAATTGGTCGAAGAGGAAGAATGGACGGTGACGGAGAAACGCTGGACGCGCGTGCGCGATCAACTCGTCGCCAACATGACCAACTTCGGTTTCCCCTACATCGTCGTCGCCGATGGCGATTACCACGGCAACCGCGAGCTATACCTCAAGCACCAGCACGAGGGCGCGGAGCTTGATCAGACTTACGCCCGCAAAGTGCTGGAGCACGTGCAACGACTCTGGGGCCGCACCGTCCATCTTGAGACCATTGTGGACGGCGAGCGCACCGTGCTTGCTTACGACGGCACAGAGCATCAAGAGACATAACCCGCGCGCGCCCGCTCTGTTTACCTACCTATGGCCACATTCATTCATGAAAGCGTGATCCACGCGCCGCCCGCGCGCGTGTTTGCCTTCCACGAGTTGCCGGACGCGCTTGCACGCCTGACGCCGCCGTGGGAGCGTGCGCGCGTTATGCAATCAGCCCGGATCGCGCAGGTTGGCGCGGAGGCGATCATCGAGACGCGCCTGTTCGGGCTCGTGCCCGTGCGCTGGGTCGCGCGCCACACCGCGTATGATCCGCCGCGCATGTTTGAAGACGTGCAAATCAAGGGGCCGTTCCGCGCCTGGCGACACCGGCACATCATCACGCCGCACGCCGAGGGCGCAACCTTGCGGGACGAGATCGAGTATGAGCCACCATTCAGTCTGCTGGGCCGCCTCGCCGCGCCCGTCCTGATCGAGCCGCGCCTGCGCAAGATGTTTGCCTACCGGCACACGGTCACGCGCGCGTGGTGCGCAGCTAAGGCGGAGTGATCAATTAAAGCGATGGGGTGAATCCCTCGGCTGCTTCCTTTGACGTGATGACGGGGACGATCTCAAAGTCGGCCAAGTCTTGCCAGTGTGCGAGCCATTGCGCGAAGAGGCGCGGGTCGGCGCACTCCATTAATTGAAAGCAGTGCGTGAGGTCGGCCGCCGGCCAACTGTCCACGTAGCGCAGCCCTTCGGGCAACATCCGGCCTTGCGTCCGAAAGCGGCGATAGACCGGCGCGGCGTCGCCGTCCTTGAAGCGCTCGATGACCATGAACAACATATGTCGCCTCCTCATGTGCGCTACGCTTGCCAGGTTAGGCCGGCGCTGAGGCGCTCACTCCATGCGCAACGCTTGGCCGACCGCCGGGTCGCGGCGAACGCGCCAGATGTGCGCGTCCAGGTGATAATGGATGAAGGCGTAGCCCCAGAAGAAAGCGGCGATGAGTTGCACGGTAAACGTCTGCGCGCCGTGTTGTTCGACGAGGAAGCGCGGCAGGCGATACGAGAGACCGAAGAGGATGCCAAAGGCCAAATAGAAAAGTAAGCGACGGCTGATCAACTCGGCCGCCGCGCCGTGGCGATCTCGGCTCTCGGCGCTTCTATACTTCTGATTGTGAAACCAGATGAGCCGGTGATATTGCAGATTGTGATAGACCGTCAGGATCGCAACGATGGCGACGGGCTTGTTGGGCATCGGCGTCAGCAGCACGAGCCAGTGCATCGGAATTGCCGCCGCGAACAACAGATATTTGGGCAGGTTTAATGGTTGCCCTTGCAAGGCGCGTTGAATTTGTCGCCCCAGCCAGCCGAGCGCGAGCAAGATCGTGCCGACGAGCAATGCGTTAGCAAGATAGTGCAAACTGCCGTGCAGCGCCGCCGGCACTCTGGTCATCGTCTCCGCATCGCGGGGAATGAAAGCGACAAACGGATAGGTGAGCGTGCTTAAAAGAAAGAAGCGGTCGAGCGCATTGTCGGCGGGCGCGAGATCGTTATTCTTCTTCTTGTAGAGCACCATGAAACCGTAGTGCTGTTTGACGAGATGATAGTAAGCCCACAAGGCGGCGAGGAAGAAGAAGACGAGACCAAGACGCGCCAGCACCATCAGCGGCCCGACGGCGAAGAAGGCGAGCGACCACCAGAGCAGGCGCGGGCGGGCTTGCCGTTCGGCGCGGTCGAAGTAGGTGCGCGAGAACGTGCCGAAGACGTGCGGCGCATCAATTAGCACCGCCCACGTGAGCACGAGCGGCACAAGCGGCACGAGACCACTGACGTAGAGCGAAAATAGTAGATAGCTGCTGGCCACCGAGCCGATGAACCAGACGAGATCGGCCCGCGCGCCGATGATCCAGCGCACGCTGATGACGCGCGCCGGCGCGGCGACGAGTTGCGCTGTGCTGTGGCTGGCGACTGACATAGAATCTCCGCGCCGCGGATTTTAGCACAACGCTCCGGCGCGCACCGATACACCGCAACGAGGCAAACGATGGCTGATAAAGAGCAGACGCCGCCTACGCCCGCCGACGATCAGAAATTACCCGACCTGTTGGCCTTGCTCTTTCAAGCGCACCCGTGGCACGGCATCGCGCCCGGTGCGGAAGCGCCGGAGATCGTCAACGCTTACATCGAGCTTGTGCCGACTGACACAGTCAAGTACGAATTGGATAAACGCACCGGCCATCTACGCCTCGACCGCCCGCAGCGTTTCTCGTCGCTCTGTCCGACACCATATGGCTTCATCCCGCAGACTTTCTGTGGCGACGCGGTCGCCAAGTTTTGCGAAGCGCGCACCAGCCTGACCTGCCTCCGAGGCGATGGCGACCCGATGGATATCTGCGTGTTGACCGAAAAGACGATCACACACGCCGACTTGCTAGTGCGCGTCAAACCCATCGGCGGTCTGCGCATGATCGATGGCGAAGAGGCGGACGATAAGATCGTCGCCGTGCTGGCCGACGACCTTGTGTTCGGCCAGTTGACGAGCATCACAGACGTGCCCGCCGGGATGATTGATCGCCTGTGCCACTACTTTCTCAGCTACAAGCAACTGCCGCAGGATGCACCGCGCCGCGTGGCGATTGCCGACGTGTACGACCGGGCCGAAGCGTTCGAGGTGATCAAATGCAGCTTCGCTGATTACCGCGCCCGCTACGGTGCGCCGGAGACGCGCATCGCCGAGTTGCGCCGCTTGCTTAGGTAAACGAAAGAAACTGTAAGGAGTGCTATGAATCGGTGCAAGCAAAAGCTGACGATGATCTTATGCGGTCTCTGCCTGCTCGCCGGCCTGCCTGCCTCTGCCGCGCGCACCCTGCAACGCGGGCCGGACAAGCAGCATGTGGCGGCCGATAAATTGACGGCCGAGGCCGCGCAGTTGGTTAAAGAAGGCACGAAGGAGGCGCTGGAACGGGCCATCAGTAAGTTCGCGGCCGCCGTGCCGCTTTATCACGCGGCCAACGATAAAGCCGAAGAGGCCGACGCGTTGAACTCCATCGGCACGCTCTATAGCAACCTGGGCGAGCCGCAGCAAGCGCTCGCTTATTTTGCGCAAGCCTTGCCGCTCTACGCGGCTGTTGGCGACCGGGGCGGGGAAGCCGTCGAACTCAATAACATGGGCAGCGTCTATGTGAATTTGGGCGAACTGCAAAAGGCGCTCGACGCGTTCGGGCAGGCGCTGCCGCGCTTGCGGGCGGTGCAGGATGGCAGAGGTGAAGCGATAACGCTCAACAACATGGGCGGGCTTTATTTTCAGTTGGGCGACAGCCAAAAGGCACTAAGTTACTTTGCGCAGGCTTTACCGCTGCATCATGCTGCCGGTGATCAGGGTGGGGAGGCGGTGACGCTCACCAACATGGGCGACATCGCGTTTTCGGCAGAGCACAAGCAGCAGGCGCTCGACTATTACACACGGGCGTTGCCGCTCTATCGGGCCGTCGGCGACCGCCGCAGCGAAGCCGTCGCGCTCAACCAGATCGGGCAAGTCTATGCTGATTTGGATAATTTGCAGAAGGCCGTGGAATATTATCAGCAGGCGTTGCCGCTCAGTCGCGCCGTCGGCGACCGGGGCGGTGAAGCGTTGATCCTCGGCAATGTTGGCGCGGCCTTCCTCGCCATCGGCGAGCAGCAGGAAGCCCTTGAGACCTACCAGCAAATCCTGCCGCTTTATCAGGCCATCGGCGACCGCAGCAGCGAAGCCCGGACACTCCTCAATATCGCTTTTAACGAACGGGGCACCAACCAACCAGAAGCCGCCCTGCGCGACGCCGAAGCCGCGCTCGCCATTCTCGAATCGTTGCGCACGCAGATCGCCAGCCGCGAGTTGCGCTCCTCCTATTTCGCTTCCGTGCATGAGTATTACGAGTTTTACATCGAGTTGTTGATGCAACTGCACGGGCAGAAACCGGCGGCCGGTTATGCCGGCCGGGCGTTGCAGGCGAGCGAGCGGGCGCGGGCGCGTTCGCTGCTTGAGGCGCTGGCCGAAGCCGGGGCCGACATTCGGCAAGGCGTCGATGCGACGTTGCTTGCACGCGAGCGTGCGTTGCAGCAGAGCTTGAATGAAGCGGCGCGGAAGCAGATCAGCATCCGCAGCGGCCCGCATGCGGAGGAAGAGGCGGCGGCTATCGCTAAACAACTTGATGCGCTGACGGGCGAGTACCAGCAGGTTGAGGCGCAGATACGGCAGACCAGTCCGCGTTATGCGGCACTCACGCAACCGCAGCCACTTTCTTTACCGGAGGTGCAGGGCTTACTCGACGACGAGACGATGTTGTTGGAGTATGCGCTCTGTCGGGAGCACAGCTATTTATGGGTCGTCACCTCTGGCTCAATCAAGAGCTACGAATTGGCCAAGAGCGCTGACATTGAAGCGGCGGCCAGAGAGTTTTATGCGGTGCTGACGGACGCACACAAATGGACTGGCAGCGCAAGCGGCAACGCAGCCGAGCGCGGTCTGCGCCCCGCCAGCACAGCGCCAGCCGCAACCGCAGCAACCGGCAGCGGTGTGCCCGGAGCGGCCACCCGCCTGGCCCAACTGGTGCTTGCGCCGGTCGCCGCACAACTCGGCCAGAAGCGCCTTATCGTCGTCGCCGACGGTGCCCTACAGTTTATCCCGTTCGCGGCGCTGCCGCTGCCCGCCGCACAGACCAGCGGCCCGCCAACTTACCGGCCGCTCATCACCGAGCACGAGATCGTCAGCCTGCCCTCGGCTTCAACGCTGGGCGTGCTACGCGCTGAGGTGGCCGGGCGCAAACCGGCCGCGAAGACTTTGGCCGTGCTGGCCGATCCCGTCTTCATGCGGAGCGACACGCGCCTCGCCGCCGTTAAGAATGTGGATGTGCGTGCGAATAACGATGCAGCGCAGGCGCAACGCGGTCTCGCACTAAATGTCGCCAAGGCGGCGACCGATACGGGCCGCGCGGGCCTACAGATTCCGCGCCTGCCGGGCACGCGCAAAGAGGCTGAACAGCTACTCACGCTCGTGCCGGCCGCCGAGCAGATGCACGTCTTCGATTTCGCGGCGAACCGCGCCGCTGTCACCAGTGCCGACCTGGGCGCATATCGCTACGTGCATTTTGCCACGCATGGTTTCCTGGACAGCCAGCATCCCGAACTCTCCGGCCTCCTGCTTTCGATGTATGACGGGCAGGGGTTGCCGCAAGATGGTTTCTTACGGGCGCATGAAGTGTATAACCTAAAACTCGCGGCTGATCTGGTCACGCTCTCCGCGTGTCAGACAGGGCTGGGTAAAGAGATCAAAGGTGAAGGGTTAGTGGGATTGACGCGCGGCTTTATGTATGCGGGTGCGCCGCGTGTGTTGGTTAGTCTCTGGAGCGTAAGCGATGAAGGCACGGCGGAATTGATGACGCGCTTTTATCGCGGCATCTTGCAAGATGGGCAGCGCCCCGCCGCCGCGCTACAGGCGGCGCAGGTCGCCATGCTCAAAGAGCAAAAGTTCGCGGCCCCCTTCTACTGGGCGGCCTTCACCTTGCAAGGCGAGTGGCGCTGAACAACTGCGGTTTGCTAAATCGAAACCTATGAGCTTGGCACAAAAGACAAAAAGTTGATCCACGAATTCACACGAAACGACACGAACGAAACAGCACGAATTGTCTGGCTTTAATTTGTGCTGTTTCGTGTGAATTCGTGGGTGACGATTTGCTGTCTGTCGCCATCTGCTATGTTGCGCTTTAGGTACCGCATGTGCCAGACACCGACTCGGCAATGCCGCAACGCGGGCAGACCAGCGTTTGCCGCGCCTCGTCGCGCCAACGCGCAAGTGCAACGGATGATAGCTTCAACTCACGCTCCTCCGCTTCGCCTTCGCTGAAAAAACGAGCGCGCAGCCCCTGAGGGGCCGCGCGCTCTTGTTCGTCGCTACAATGCTTGCATGTCCAGCCATAGCCGGTGTTGCGAAAATACTCCATCCGCTACCGGCGTACTCCGGCGCGTCGGTCGGGTGTCAGGCGGACGGGGATGGTGTTGCGGCGACCATCGCGTAGGAAGGCGATCTGGATCGTGTCGTTGACTTGATGCTTGTCGAGGACGCGGAACAGATCATCTTTATCCCCGACCTTCTCGCCGTCAATCGCGGTGATGATGTCGCCGAGCATGATGTCGCCGTCGTTGGTCTGCTGGACACCGTGCAAGCCGGCGGCCGCGGCCGCGCCGCTCGGATCGAGTTGATAGATCATCACGCCGTCCGTGACGGGCAGACGTACTTGCAGGTTGCGCACGTCGTAGGACGAGATACCGAGTTTGGGCCGCAAGACCGCGCCGGTTTTGATCAACTGCGGCACGACGCGCTTAGCGATGCTGACGGGCACAGCGAAACCAACGCCGACCGAGCCGCCCGCCGGCGCAAGGATTTGCGAATTGATGCCGATCATGCGGCCCGATGAATCGAGCAACGGGCCGCCGGAGTTGCCGGGATTGATCGAGGCGTCGGTCTGGATCGCGCCTTCAATCAAGCGATTGTTGCGGGCGCGGATGGGCCGTTGCAGCCCGGAGATGACACCGGTCGAGAGCGTGCGCGACAGCCCGAACGGGTTGCCGATGGCCAGCACCTTCTGCCCGACGACGAGCCGGTCGGAATCGCCGAAAGGCACGACGGTCAATTGTTCGTGCGGGGCGCTGACTTCGATCACGGCGAGGTCTGTGTCCGGGTCAACGCCGACGACGCGCGCCGGATAAGATTTTTCGCCGCCGAACGAGACGGACAACTTCTGCGCGCCTTCGATGACGTGATAGTTGGTCAGAATGTGCCCCTGGGCGTCGATGACGGAGCCGGAGCCGGAGCCGGAGCGCTCCTGTTCGTCGAAGAAGATATCGCCGGGCGTGACCGACGTGGAAGTGATGAAGACGACGCCGGGCGAGAGCGTCTTATAGACCTCGATGTTGTTTTGTTCGTCGGACGCAACGGCGGGACTCGTGATCCCCGCCGGTGGCGCTTCGCTATAAGCCGCGCCGCCCGTCGGTTGCAGCAGGCGCGTGCCGTAATGGTCGAAGCAGAGGACTGTGCCCGCCGCCACGAGCGCGGACAGGAGTGCGATGAGCAAAATCTGGCGAGCCGAAATTCGATACATGGCGTTTTACCTCTGGATGAAATCACGGGAACATGTGCGCTGATTAAGATGCACAGGCAGCGTGTGACGGTTGTGTCCGTCGCCGTCGCCCGCGCGAGCGCGCAGCCGAGGTAATTCTATCGCCATAGGGCGGCGGCTGTCAGCAGTGAATATGCAGATAGCGGTGGGTCGGCTAACCTGATGCGCTTAGAAGAGCAGGAGCGACAGGTTGTGCGCGATGTGTGTGAGCGAGGCCAGCACGTCCGGGTTGGAGTCTAAAGCGGATAGCCCCGTGGCGGCATGTACAAACATCAGCGCCATATAGAGCGCCAGCACGAACTTCAGCCCGCGTTGCGCAATCGGCAGATGCGCCCAACGATAGAGGACGTAAGCGACGCCCGCGCCGACGAAGATTTTAGTCAGCAGGAACGGCCCGTTGCCCGCTTCGAGCAAGCGCCCCATCAGCCCGTTGCCTTCGGTGGCGTGCCCGCCGCGCACCCAGATGATCGTCAATTGCGCGTCCAGCCAGTTCAACAAGAATAACAGCAGGCATTTCATCCATGTGCTCATCACGGTGGGGGGTCTCCTCTGCCGGTAAACCGTGTTTAACTCGTTTCTCTAATGAGTGAACCCCCAAGTCTTTGCGCAAGACTTGGGGGTTCTAGTCCCTACAAGGGAGAAACGAAACTCGCGTTCGTTGTATCGATCAGAAAGTGCGAATGCGAAATGCTTTCCGTAAATCATGAAGCGCGCAACGTAAATCGTCAAGCGCAGGCACTGACTTCATCGATTTACGCTGCGCGCTTCAGGACGCGACTTGATCCGGCGTGACGATCCGCAGGTTGGGCGACTCTTGGCGAACATGTGTGCCGGGCGGAACAGAATGTGTGAGCCAGACGTTGCCGCCGATGATCGCGCCGTGGCCGATGACTGTGTCGCCGCCAAGAATGGTCGCGCCGGCGT
Organism: Pyrinomonadales bacterium; assembly: GCA_038322995.1. Taxonomy (GTDB): domain Bacteria; phylum Acidobacteriota; class Blastocatellia; order Pyrinomonadales; family Pyrinomonadaceae; genus QHXQ01. Next base: position 25,509 of record JBBQGM010000006.1, on the reverse strand, counting down.
AGATAACCACGTCGTCTTCGATAGTCGGGTGGCGTTTGGTGTTGCGGATGAGATCGCCGTTATGGTCTTTGTCGAATGAGAACGCGCCGAGCGTGACGCCCTGATAGAGTTTGACGTTCGCGCCGATGACGGCCGTGCCGCCGATGACGACGCCGGTGCCGTGGTCGATAAAGAAGCGTGCGCCGACTTGCGTGCCGGGATGGATGTCTATGCCGGTGCGCTGATGTGCGTGCTCGGTCATGATGCGCGGAATGAGCGGGACGCGCAGCGCGTGTAGTTCGTGCGCGAGCCGGTAGGTCATGATGGCGTAGAGACCGGGATAGCTGAAAATGATCTCATCAAAGCAGGTGGCCGCTGGATCACCATCGTAGGCCGCTTGCACGTCCGAGGCGAGGGTGGCGCGGACTTTGGGTAAAGAGGCGAGGAAGGCGGCGGCGCAGTCAATCGCGGTTTGCTCCGTCACATCGCAGGCGTCGTCAATCCTTTTGCCGTGATTGATGGCGCGACTGATCTGCTCGGTCAGCGTCTCATAAAGCCACGCCATGCGCGTCTCGACGTGCAGGCGCAAGGCCGCGCCCGTCAGCCCCTGCGCGCCGATGTAACCGGGGAATAGTAGCTCGTGCAAGGTCATGAGCACGCGAATGATCTCGGCGTGCGTTGGCAACGGGCGGCGATCAAGATGATGAATCTTCACGTCGCCGGTCGTGTATGAGGCGAGCAGTGCGCCGGTGGCCTGAATAACTTTGTCGTTCATGATGGGAAAGCTGTTAGCTGATTGGCTTAAAAGTCCGTGGTAAATGGCTGACAGCTAACAGCTATTCAATCGTGATGCTGCGTTCGCGGGCGATGCCACGAGCCTTCATGATCAGATCGTCGTCCACGGGCGTGCTGCCGTCGAGCCACGCCTGCACTTCTTCGACGGGCCGCCCAAGAACGCGAGCCGGTTGCGCGTCGTCGGCGTTGCAGCCTTCGTCGCGCAGGCGGCGCAATAGTTCGCGCCCGGCTTGCGTGCTCATGCCTTGGTCATCCAACGCTTGCGAGTTCGGTTCTGCCACGTCGGTTCTCCCTTGCTTATGCGTCGGCTGCCTGCTGCCGCGGCCCGGCGGCGACGGTTGCTTGATAGCCGAGGCCTTGAATCTGTTTGATCAGCGTCTGTGGCTGCACGAGTTGTTCATCAAACTCGACGTGCGCGGTCTGGCCGGTGAAAGTCACGTCGGCGTGCCGGACACCGGCGGTCAACTCCAACGTCTCTTTGATGTCCGCTGCGCACGACGCGCAGTGCATACCCGTGATGTATAACTCCGCTTTCATCGCGTCCTCCCCGGTACAGTTAGGGCGCGCCAATAAATGTCTGTCATTGCGTCAATCGTGCGCGCCGATCCGTAAATTGTTCGCGTCAGCTTCGGTACGCGTAGTATAACCGCGACAACGATGACGAGCCAACCACCAGCACCCGGCACGACCATCGCGCGGGCGTTGCGTGAAGCTGCCGCGCAACTCAACGTGGGTAGCCGCGCCGATGCCCGCCGCGATGCCAACATATTGCTGCTGCACACGCTCAACTGTGCCCACGCCTTCCTCATCGCGCACGCTGGCGACGTGCTTGCGCCCGACGCGCTCATACAGTTTCGCTTGCACGTTGATCGGCGGGCGCTGGGCGAGCCGGTGCAGTACATCACGGGCCGGCAGGAATTTTACGGCCTTGAGTTTGCGGTCACGCCCGCCGTACTCATCCCGCGTCCCGAAACGGAACTGCTCGTCGAGACCGCGCTCAACCTGTTGCGCGCCACCCGCGCGCCGCGCCTCTGCGACGTGGGCACAGGCTCAGGCTGCATCATCATCACCATGCTGCACGAGCGCACCGATGCACACGCGCTCGGCCTGGACATCACGCCCGTCGCGCTGGGCGTGGCCGCATGCAACGCCGTCCGACACAACGTCGCAGCGCGCTTACAACTCATGGCCGCCGACTGCTACACGGCGCTTGATGCCGCGCCGGCCCGCTTCGACATGGTCATGTCCAATCCGCCTTATGTGGCCGCAGCCGACCTCCCCGGCTTGCAGCGCGAAGTGCGCGACTACGAGCCGCGCGGCGCGTTGACGCCCGGCGGCGACGGCCTCGCGCTGATTCGTCGCCTGCTCGCGGACACGCCGCCGTTCCTCCGGCCCGAGGGGCATCTGCTCATCGAGATCGGCTACGGTCAGCGCGAAGCTGTCACAGGCTTGATCGATCCGCACGTGTGGACGCTGCTTGATATTCATCGAGACCTGCAAGGCATCCCGCGCGTCGTCGCGTTACAGCGGCGCGGGTGAGCGGGCGCGCACAATCTTGCTACACTGATAACCCCATAAGGCCGTTATGCCGAATCTTAGTCTGCAACTGTCCGTCAGCAAGCCTGAGCCAATCGATCCGGCACAGGAGTCCGTGCGCCTAGAGATTCTGCTCGACGAACGGCGCGCTGAGTTGGCCGCTTTACAGGCGGAGTTTCGCGCGTTCAAAGCGCGTTACGCGCAAGTCGTCGGCAGCAAGTTGGCTGAATTGGCCGACGTGGAGCGCGAGCTACGAGCGGCCGAACGGCGCACGCTCGGCGTCGGCGCGGCAGAAGCGCCGGGCGAGGCCATCGGTGCGATAGCAACCGGGGCAACGTCGGGCCCGACGACGCTGCGCAAACTGTTCTGGTCGGTCGCGCGGCTGTTTCATCCAGACAAGGCGGCGGGCGCAGCGGAGGCACAGCGGCGGCACGAGATCATGACGGCGGCGAATCGCGCCTACCGCGAAGGTGACGTGGACAGCCTGCACACGCTGCTCGGCGACGAAAACTTGCAGTCATACTGCGCTACACACGACGGCGCGGACGATCCGCATGACTTGACGGCGCGCATCTTCGCGCTCAAAGAAGAACTGCGCACCGTCGAGTTTGGGCTTAAGCGGATCAAGCAAGACAGGCTCTACCAATTGAAACTCGCGGCGGATGAAGCGGCCACGCACGGGCGCGACGCGCTCGCCGCCGAAGCCGCCCGCATCGCACGCCAGATCGGCAAGGCCCGTAACCGGCTCGCGCATCTCTCGTAAGCAATGACAGCCCCCGGCAGTCTCAACGGCGCTCAGGCCGGTACAGTTTTGACCATCGGCTAGTCCCGTCCTGATGTCCGTGTTAGAATCCCGCCACAAATTTAGAGGTTAGCGTTTAGGGGTTAGCGATCGGTCAGAAATTGTCCTTACTAACCACTAACCTTTGACCTCTGACCGCTGCTTTTTATGGACAAGTTTCGCATCACGGGCGGGCAGCCGCTTAACGGGCGCGTGCAGATTAGCGGCGCGAAGAATTCGGCGTTGCCGTGCATGGCCGCCGCGCTCTTAACGGGCGAGAGTGTGACGCTGCATAACGTGCCCTACGTGCGCGACCTCATCACGCAACGGCGTTTGCTCGAAGACCTGGGCGCGCACGTGCTGACGCCGGAACTGCGCACGCACAAGATCACGGCCGCGCACATCGAGTTGTTTGAAGCGCCGTATGAACTCGTCAAGACGATGCGCGCGTCGGTACTCGTGTTGGGGCCGCTGCTCGCACGCTTCGGCAAGGCGAAGGTGAGTTTGCCCGGCGGTTGCGCCATCGGTACGCGCCCGATTGATCTGCATCTCGAAGCGTTGAAGCTGCTCGGCGCGGAGGTCAGCCTCGAAGCGGGCTATGTGGTCGCGCGTGCGCCGCGCGGCGGCCGCTTGCAAGGCGCGGAGTTGGGTTTCGACAAGGTGACAGTCACGGGCACAGAGAATTTGTTGATGGCCGCAACGCTCGCCGAAGGCACAACGGTCATGCACAACGCGGCGCGCGAGCCGGAGATCGTTGACCTCGCCGAGTTATTAAATCGCATGGGCGCGCGGGTGCGCGGCGCAGGCTCGCCGACGATCACGGTGGAGGGCGTCGCAGCGTTGGGCGCGGCCGAGCATACGATCATCCCCGACCGCATCGAGACCGGCACGTTCCTCGTCGCCGCCGCCATCACGGCCGGCGAATTGGAGTTGAAAGATTGCCGGCCGGAGCATTCGGCCATCGTGATTGCGAAACTGCGCACGGCGGGCGTCGAGATCGAAGAGGTCAATCAAAGCACCTTGCGCGTGCGTTGTGCGGCGGGCGCGCTCACGGCGCAGGACATCGTGACCGAACCGCATCCGCATTTTCCCACCGACATGCAAGCGCAGTACATGACCTTGATGACGCAGGCAGCGGGCCAGGCGCGTATCACCGAGACGATTTTCGAGAATCGCTTCATGCACGCTTCGGAGTTGCAACGCATGGGCGCGCGTTTGCGCATTGACGGGAACACGGCGATGGTCGAAGGCCCGACGCGCCTGACAGGTGCGCGCGTGCAAGCGTCCGACCTGCGCGCCTCGGCTTCGCTCGTCCTCGCCGGTCTTGTCGCGCAGGGGGAAACTATCATTGAGCGCGTCTATCACATTGATCGCGGCTACGAAAAGATCGAGGCGAAGCTGCGCGCTGTCGGCGCACAGATCGAGCGGCTGCGCGACTCGGTCACGGCCTCACTACCGGCCCCAGCGGAACTTGGGCTAATGCCATCGGAAGCATGAAAGGAAAGCAATGATGAATGATGAATGATGGGTTAAACCCTTCTGTCTTTCCGCACTCATCATTCATCATTCATCATTTAATTTATGGCTGCACAGGACTGCATCTTTTGTCGTGTCGTGTCGGGCGAGGTGCGCGCCGACATCGTGTTTCAGGACGACCGCTGCCTCGCTTTCCGCGACATCAATCCGCAAGCGCCCGTCCACGTGTTGCTGATTCCGCGCGAGCACATCGAGTCGCTCGACGATGCGGGGCGCGGCGACGAGGCCATCCTCGGCCACCTGCTGCGCGTCGCGGCGCGCGTTGCCAACGAGCAAGGTTTGAGCGAGAGCGGCTTCCGCACCATCATCAACACGGGCGCGGGCGCGGGCCAGTCCGTTATGCATCTGCACCTGCACGTCCTTGGCGGGCGGGCGCTAAACTGGCCGCCGGGCTAACCTGCGCAGCGCCGCCCGCTTCATCCTTCAAACTTGAAATGAGTTAATTAACTCGGCGGCGCTCGCCGTGGCCGTACCGAGTTTGCCGACGACGATGCCGGCGGCGTGGTTGGCGAGCGTGGCGGCCTCTGTGAGCGTTGCACCAACGGCGAGCGCGGCGGCAAGCGTGGCGATCACGGTGTCGCCCGCCCCCGTCACGTCGTAAACCTCGCGCGCGACTGTGGCCACGTAGACCGGCGGGCCGTCGCCTTCGAGCAACATCATGCCGCGCTCGCCGCGCGTAATCAGCACCGCCTGACAGTTGACGCGCGCCCGCAACGTCGTCGCCGCCTGCACCATGCCCGCGTCAGTATCGTCTTCGCTGTTCGTTAGTCGCAGCGCCTCGTGATGGTTCGGCGTGACGAGCGTCGCGGGCCGGTACGCATCGAAGTTGCGGAGCTTCGGATCAATCAACACCGGCAGCCCGGCGGCTATTGCTCGCGGCAAAATTTCCGCGAGCACACGCGGCGTCACGCCCCCCTTATCGTAATCGGAGACGACGAGCGCAGCGGCTCCGGCGAGCGCCGCCATGAGCGCGGCGATTAGTTGCTCTTCGATCTGTGCGGCGACGGGCGCGCGCGTTTCGCGGTCGGTGCGCACGACGGGTTGATTGTGCGCGATGATGCGCGTCTTGAGCGTCGTCGGGCGCGCCTCGTCGGTGATGAGCATGGCCTCGGCCCGGCCGGCGCTCACTTCGCGCAGTTGCGCGTTGAATAACTCGCTCGCTCGATCACGCCCGACCACGCCGATCAAACTGCCGCGCGTGCCAAGCGCGACGAGATTGGCCAGCACGTTCGCCGCGCCGCCGAGCCGCACCGACTCGCGCCGCACCTCTACGATGGGCACGGGCGCTTCCGGCGAGATGCGCGTCACGTCGCCCCAGACAAACTCGTCGAGCATCACGTCGCCATAGACGACGATGCGGCGCTCACGTATGCGCGCGAGCAATTCGGTCGCGCGTTCTGCTGTCAGCAAGTTCATACGGTTTCAGGCACAAGCAGACCGGGGCAATTCTACACGATCAAGCCTGTCGCAGATCAGTCCTAAATCAGTCCTTACGAGATTGGCACAGAAGCAAAAAGCTAATCCACGAAACCACACGAAACAGCACACGAAACTCACTGGCCTTGCTTCGTGTTTGTTCGTGTGGGTTCGTGGATAATTTCCGGGTTGTGTCCCAAGCTCATAAGTTTCGCTTTAGCGCCACTCACCTTGCAGCGTGAACGCGGCCCAGTAGAACGGCGCGGCGAACCGCTTGTCATTGAGCATCGAGACCTGTGCCGCTTGCAGCGCCTGCGCCGGCCGCAGCTTGTCCCCCAACATCCCGCGATAGAAGCGCGTCATCAACTCGGCCGTCGCTGCGTCGTTCACGCTCCACAGACTGACGACCACACGCGGCGCGCCCGCGTACATAAAGCCGCGCGTGAGGCCGACGAGACCTTCGCCTTTGACCTCTTTGCCGAGTCCTGTCTGACAGGCTGATAGCACCACTACGTCCGCGTTCAACTTCAGGTTGAAGACTTCGTGTGCGCGCAAGAACCCGTCCTGCGGCGTGCCCTGCTCGTCGAACATCGAGAGCAGAATGCCTGACAGTTCGGGATGTTGGCTGTCGAGCAGCCCGTGCGTCGCGAAATGCACGAAGCGATAATCAGCCAACGCCGGGTTGGTCGCCGCCGCACGATTCGCCGCGAAGTCGAGCGCTTCCAGCCGCGCGGCGGGCGGCGCGAGCGCGCTGATCGCGTCGGCTTCGCGGCGCGTGGCCGGCAGACGCTTAATCCGCAAGTCCGTCGTCGCCACTCCCGACTCCTGCGCGGCCTTCGCCGCTATTAAACCTAACCCGCGCGACTCGCCCACAGGCGCGGCCGGTGCGTTGGTGTTGACTGCTGGCCGCCCCGCACCTGTCTTGAATCGTTCGTCTGTACGCTCGAAGACTGGATCGGCCAACACCGCCAACGTCTTCGTCGCGCCTTTGCGCTCACCCGCCTCACGCCGCAGCACGGCGAGCGTCGAAGCCGACGGGAGACTCACGATCTCATGCGCGACGATGAGCGGCGTCTGGGCTGCGTTACTCGCGTCGGTCGGCACAGGCAACGCCGCGAAGGGGATGTATTGCAGCGCGCCATCGGCCACAATCAACAACCGCTTCTTGCCGAGCAACGCGCCGACGGGCGCAAGCAGCATCCGGCTCAACCGCGCTGCCTTCTGTGCAGACTGCGCCTGTGCCTGTCGCTGTCACTGCCGCTCGCCGCCTAGATCATCCTTCGCCGCCGCGCCGTTCGCTGCCTCTTGCGGAGATGTATGCACGGACTCATAGAACTCTCGTGCGGCGATCTCAATCTCCGCGCGCTTCGGCAGTTCATAACTCGTGATCGCAGTCGGCGTCACCGTCCATAGATAGCTGTGGTCTGTGCCGAGCGCGTATTCGAGCAGCAACGTATCGGCATCAAGCACCTGTGTTTGAATCTCTGCGAGCGTCAAAGGCTGCGGTTGCGTTAGGGCGGCGTAACGCGGGCTGGTCTGTCTAATCTGCGTCTCGACCTGCTGAAACTCAGTCGTCAGGCGCTCGATCTCTTTGGCGCTGGCGGCGGCTTGTGCTTGGGTGTGCGGGCCGCTCAGGAGTTGTATCTGCTGTTGCGCTCTGGCATTGAGTTGCTGCTGTAAGGAGCGTTCACGTTCGACCAGCTTGGGGTCAACGCCCTGCCGGATGTCCGCGCCCGCCTCTGTCAGTAATTCGAGCAAGCCGCGCGCCCGCGCTCGCTCACTCGCTTGCAACGCCTTGCCATCGTAGCCCGCAGTCGGCTGCTGCTTATGCAGACGCATCAGCAGGTCTATGTAAAATTCATAGTAGCCCTGCACGGTGGCGAAGAAGGATGAGCGCAATTCCTGACTACCGATTTTGGTGCGGAGCGATTCGAGAATAGCGATGGATGCTTCAATGTGCGCGAGCGCATCATCGAGTTTGCCGATTTCACGTTCGCTATATGCGATGTTTACGAGCGTCATCGCCTCACCGCCGCGATCTCCGATGGCCCGAAAGACCGGCAAGGCTTGATTGTAGTAGTCCAGCGCTTTCTGCTTCTCACCCAGCGCGTCGTAAAGGAATCCTCTAGCAAGAAGTGTAAGAGCTTCACCTGAACTATCGTTTAGCGCATGGAAGAGTGGCTGAGCCGCCGCAAGCTTTTGGATGGCTCGTTGAAGAGATTCTTCTGAACCCTCGTTACGCAGTTGCCCAACTTCATTAACTAATCTTTCCGCCGTCGCCCGCTTCGTGTCCTGGTCGGTTTGGGCGGCGAGCGGGGCAGTTAGGATGGAGATGGTCAGGAGGAGTAAGAGGCTGCGGCGGATGAAGGGGGAGACGGAATGCGATGTGTGTAGGCGTTGGGGGTTGGAGGCGCGCATCAGGGTTGCTCCCTTGGGGGCGGCGGACGGTTGTGGTCGGATGCCGTGGGGCATTGGGTTTGGGCGACGGAATAGTTTTAGCACAGCCGTGCGGCTGCATTAAAGGGGTAGCAGAGGTGCTTAAACGGCGGCGCGCGGGATGTCCTCGAACAGCGTGGCGAGGGGGCAACTGAAGTCGGGCAGGAGCGGCGTGTGCAGCGCGTCGGGTTCGTAGAGCGTGGCGTTTAATTCGAGCGCCGCCGTGTCGCGCCGGTAAACTTCCACCGTGCGCGTGCGCCAGTCCACGATCCAGTATTCGGAGACGCCGCGCCGGCTGTAGAGTTTCAACTTCGCCTCGCGGTCGCGCCGCTCGTTCAGCCCGCCCGGCGACAGCACTTCGATGACCAACTCAGGCGCGGCGTGTAGCTTGCCGTCAGGCCGGAGCGCGGAGGCCAGCCGCCCGCTGCTGATCCAGACCACGTCCGGCGCTACGTCCTCGTCGTCGGCGAAGATCACGCCCGGCGCGAGGTTGGCGCGGCCCGCCCCGGTCTGCTTGCTCCAAGCCTGCAACAGCGCGTAGAACTGCCCGCAAAGAGCCTGATGATACCAGTGCGGTTGTCTGGACATATACAGCTCCCCGTCTACGATTTCGTAGCGCTTCCCGTCGTCGGGCAACGCTTCCAGATCACGAGATGTCCAGCGTAGCGTGGCGCTCATCACTTCTCTCCTATCCGCAGGCTGACGCTTGAAGCAATTATCATAGCACGGGGCACAAACTGCCAGCTTAGGATAGCTGAAGCGTCCGCGCCTTATCATCATGCGTGCCTCACGGCTGCGGTGGGCACGCTAGACGTGCCCACCTCGCTGGCGCATTAGGTGGTCAGTTGCCTCGTGCGGTTTCAGGCGTTGCCACCGGCGGGCGGCGGATCTTCGTCCTCGATAGTTGCTTGATCAACGAGCATCGCGGGGATGTCGTCCTTGATCGGATAGACGCGCCGGCACGCGACACACTTGATGCCGCTGCCGTCCGGTTTGAGTTCGACCTTGCCCTGACAGGCCGGGCAGATCATCAGCGCGATTAGTTCTTCGTCAACTTTCACTTTTGTATCCTCTCGTGCGCGAGCAAGGTTAAAAGGAATCGACTGAAAGCACAAATCAGACAGGCGACGCGCTGCCCGGCTCACAGCATTCGCGCCGCCTGTCTTAGCTGCGCTCCATGATCATACGGATGCCGCTCTTCGGGCGCAGGGTGATGCGCGGGTGCGGTGTGACAACTTGACCGGGCGCGAGTCGCATCCGCCATTCGCGCGCCAGCGTGGCGACGAGCAGGACGACTTCCAGCCACGCGAAGGCTTCGCCGATGCAGCGGCGCGCACCGCCGCCGAAAGGGAAATACGAGTAAGGGTGGCGCGCTTCGCGAGCGGCAGGCGTCCAGCGTTCGGGGTCGAAGCGTTCGGGCGCGGGGAAGAAGCGCGGGTCGCGTTGCACGACGTACTGGCTCAGCAAGACGAGCGCGCCGGCCGGGATGACGTAATCGCGCGCCGCGAAAGCTTTGACCGCGAGCCGGCCCACCACCCACGCGGGCGGATAGAGCCGCATCGCTTCCGCCGCGACCATCTCGGTGTAACGCAGACGCGGATAGTCGGTCACGGAAAACTGTTGGCGCGCGCCCAGCACCTCGGCCAACTCCGCGTGCAACTTCTGTTCAATCTCCGGGTGTTGCGCAAGCAGATACCACGTCCACGTCAAAGCGTTGGCGGTGGTCTCGTGTCCGGCGAGGAAGATGGTCATTAGTTCGTCGCGCAGTTGCTCATCGCTCATCCCGCGCCCGTCGCCCTCTTCATCCTGCGCGGCGATGAGCATCGAGAGCAGGTCGCCGTGATCGCGCCCACTGCGGCGGCGCGCGGCGATGATGCGATAGATAACGGCGTCGAGCCGCGCCCGGGCGCGCTCGAACTTGCGCGTGGCAGGGAGCGGCAGTTTCTCCAGATACTCCGAGTAGGGCAGCATGAGCAGTTGGAACAATTCCATGATCTCCGCGAACGCCGCGCCGACATCATCGCTGTCCGCCGCAACATCGGCATCGAACAACGTTTTAGCGACGATGGCGAGTGTGAGGCGCATCATCTCGCGCGAGATGTCGAGCGTCTGCCCGGCTTGCCACTCATGGGCGGCGCGGGCGGCGTAGTCGATCATCACCGTGCCGTAGGTCTCCATGCGCTGCCGATGAAAAGCGGGCTGCGCGAGCCGGCGTTGGCGGCGATGGTGCGGGCCCTCGCTCGTCAACAAGCCTTCGCCGAGCAGCCGTTTTGCGCGTTGCAATGCGCGGCCCTTGACGAACGAATCTTGCTGCGTGACGAGCACGTCCTTGATCAAGTCGGGATGGTTGAGCATGTAAACTTGCTGCGGCCCCATGCGAAAGAAAACGATGTCGCCATGCTCACGCGCAAGGCGTTGCAGAAAACCGAGCGGGTCGCGGCGAAAGGCGAGGAAGCCAAATAAAGCACCGGCGGGTCGCGTGCGCCGTGGGCCGGGCGGCAGTTTTAACGTAGCAGTAACCATGACAGGGGAACTCCGTTCTCAGCGCACGGGTTAAATTGATTATGCGGCAATTAAGCCGCAATAAGGGCAACTATAGTCTTACACCGGCAACTAACGCAGCCGGCACACGTCTGTTATTATACGCCTGCGCCGCCTCCGTGTGTGCGGCGGTAGCTCTCTTGAGGTATAGGCGGAGGTGGTTTGTCTTTAGAGTTTGCGGTTGAATACCCGTGCGTGCTGCGGGCGCGCTACACCGAGGAGCACCTGCGCGCGTGGGGGCGGCTGGGCAGTTTGCACACGCGCCTGACGACGGGCGAGGCGGTTGCGCCATCGGACGAGAAAGTGCGCTTCGTCGAGCGCGCGAGCGACGAGGTTGAGCGCATGCAGGTGGAGACGGAAGTTTGCGCCGCTTGTCCCGCCGCGCTGCCACGCGCGATGGCGGGCGAGGGCGAAGCGGTCGGTTGTCTGGGACGTATTACCTATCCGATTGAAGCGCAGTTTGAGAAATTCCTGGCCGACCGCGCGCAACTCGCGCTCGACACGATTGACACGGACGATCAACCGCGCCTGTTACGTGTACTACTGGACAAAGACTCGCCGTTTGATGGCGAAGGCGCGAAGTCGCTGCGACAGGTGACGACGCCGGAGCGGTTGCGCTTCTTCGAGTTGCGCCTGCCGATTCAACTGACGCGCGCCGCCGCGCACCTGACCACCGATCACCTCTTCGACGCGCTCACCGGCTTCACCGCGCGGGACGCCGCCACCACCAGCTACACGCGCGAATTGCCCTTGCTCGCCACTGCCGACTACTACGAATTCCTCGACCACATCTTGCGCCACGACATCATTGAGTCCGAACGCACCCGCGTGCATGGACGTAGCCGCAACTATCAACAGTTCCTGCGCCTGCTCGCCGCCCTCGAACGCGCCGAAGCCCTGCAAGCGCGCGTGCTATTAGATTAAAAATTGGGGTGGTGAGCAAAACGAACTGCTGCCGCGCTCTTGCGCCGCGCGGGCGGGAGCTATCTGTCGCCCGGCATTAAGACGCCGGGGTAAGGCAACACGCCGCGCCCGACAGTTCCTATCTGGCTATACACGCTCCGCTCATTCGCGCTGACTTCACTGCGAATGAGCGGAGTGTGTGGCTCGTGTCAGTTCCAGCGGAAGGGAATGAGGGTGGGACCTGACATGTGGTATTCGTCCGCATGCGCCGGGTCGGCATGGTGCCCGAGATGGGCGCAATACCAGAGCACGACATCGGCCTTCTCGACGGTCTCGCCGTTGATGTAAGCCGCGAGTTTGTCATCGGCGGCGGTGCCCTGCTGCCCGTGTTTGTCTTCCGACGCATGGTACAGCATGACAAAGAGGTCGCGCGGGGCGAAGGCATCGGCCGTGCCATCATTCGGGCCGGGGACGATGTGGTAGCCGCGCGTCGTGTTCACGTCCATCACAGCCCAGCTACGGTGTGTCGCCGGGTTCTTCACGCGCGTGATCTCTTTGTGCTTGACGTGCCAGCCCGGCCCCCAGCCCAAGTCCGGGGTAGTCGTGTTGTACTCAAACACAGTGTCATTCGATGCGCCTTCGATGTCGAAGTCGAGACGCCAGTAGGGATGGTGGCGGTGGTTGATATTACACTGCAGCCCGGCGCTGTAGAGCCGGGGTGTAATGCGCCCGTCGGCCCAGAACGTCCACCGCTCAGTCAGCTTGTAGGAGCCAATCGTGTGAAATGACTCGACGGCGACGCCCGCCAGGCCGGCGCTCCAGACCGTGTACACCTTCACTCGTTTCGCGCCGGAGATGGCGTGCGCATTGTTATAGTTCAAAGGGTCTTTATATGGGCCGCACTGGCTGTCGTACTGCACGCGCAGAGACGGCAGGCTGCCCTTGTACAGCACCTTGCGACCGCGGAAGGTGGCATTGGTAATAGCGATGCCCTCAGCGTCCGGCGCGTCGGCCAGGGTATAGCCGAAGCGCCAGAGCGGTGTGCGCGAATTGGGCCAACTAACAAATCCTGACTCGCTCATGATCTTACCTCCTCATGCTGATCGCAACAGGCACACGTTTCGCCGGCGTGCAACACGCTCTGCGTTCCGAGATCAACCAACGCACGATATTTGGGCAGCCGCTCGGCGCGACAGCCGAAGAGAACCTCAAGCACGCGGCGATTCGCATACTCATTGTTGACACCGGCAAAAGGAATGGCCATGCCGACCAACCCTTCGAGCTTCGTGGTCAGGCGCTGATCTTGGCGCGCCAGTGCGATGGCCCGTTCGATCTCGCTTTCGATGGGCGGCGGTTGGTAGCGCTCGTCGCTGATTTTGCGCACCGCGCCGTGTGCGTCGAGGCTGATCTCGACCGCCACGTTGGCGCTGTAGTCGTAGGCGACGACGAGATAGGTGCGCTCTTCGCCTTTGGCCGTTTCGCCCCGGCGGCTGATGCCGATCAGCACGCAATTGCGGTTGAGCCGTTCGCGCACCTGCGGCTGCTCGCGCACTTGCTCCAACATCCGTTGCGCCGTCACATCGTCGAAGGCGTCTTTCAGCGGCTGCGCCTCGTACAACTCAATTTCGTCGGGCAATTCACCCTGGTACGCGGCCATGGTCAGGCCGCCGAGGTGCGGCAGCGCCTCGGCGGCGGCCACAAGGCGTGGCGGCGGGTCAAGATATCGTTCGAGTGATTCACATTCCATGATATTCCTCCTGTGCCTAGTTATTCGGGAGCCGCAAGGCGGCCAAAGCGTTTTCCGGCACGCCTACGGCCAGTCTCTATCGGCCGCTTATAGCGGCCTCAGGGAAGATGTTGAGCCTCTGTCCCTGTCGGCAGGCGTTGAGTTGATTGTCGCCTTCAGCTACTAAGGCGAAATGCGCAGCCGAAAACGCTAAGGCAAGCGAAAATTCTTTTTCACGCCGGATTGGCTCTATAGGAAGTTGGTCATCAGATGTGCTAACTTGCCGACATCTCACCTGCCGATAAGCACGTCCTTATAGAAGGAGGTTCCGATGGTGAAGCCCTCGCCGATAGAAATAACGCAGTTGCTCTTAGCGTGGGGGCAGGGTGAGCAGGCGGCCCTTGAACAACTGACCCCGCTCGTGTATGACGAACTCCATCGCCTAGCGCATCGTTACATGGGGCATGAACGCCCGGGCCACACGCTGCAAACATCGGCGCTAGTTAACGAGGCTTACCTGCGGCTCGTTGATGCAAGCCACGTGCGTTGGCAGAATCGCGCGCACTTCTTTGCGGTCTCGGCCCAGTTGATGCGGCGCATTCTCGTCGATTTCGCGCGCAGCCGGCACAGCCTTAAACACGGCGGCGATGCCCGGCGGGTCTCGCTGGATGAAGCGTTGTTGGTCGCACCTGAGGGCAGCGCTGATCTGGTTGCGCTTGATGATGCGTTGCAGGCTTTAGCCGCGTTGGATGCGCGGCAGAGTCAGGTGGTGGAACTGCGCTTCTTCGGCGGACTGAGCGTTGCAGAAGCCGCCGAAGTGCTGCATGTCTCGGAGGGCACGGTTATGCGGGATTGGAGCTTGGCCAAAGCCTGGCTTCATCGCGAGGTGAGCCACGAGGAGGACGATTGACTCCTGAGCGTTACCGGCAGATCGGTGAGCTATACCACGCCGCCCTGGAGGTCGAACCCCGGCGGCGGGCCGCCTTCCTCGAGGCAGCCTCCGCCGGCGATGAATCACTGCGCCAAGAGGTCGTCTCGCTGCTCGCTTCCGCCGAGCGGGCGGGGAGTTTCATCGAGTCGCCGGCCATCAAGCTGGCGGCTGCGTCGCTCGCGGCCGATCAGTCCGGGTCGCTAATCGGGCAACGTATCAGTCACTACGAAATCGTCGCATTGCTCGGCGGGGGCGGCATGGGGGAAGTCTATCTGGCGGAGGACACAAGTCCACTCCGCCGCAAGGTGGCCATCAAGTTTCCGCACCTCCGGGCAACCGCCGACGAGCAAGCACAGAAGCGTTTCATCAGAGAGGCGCAGGCGGCAGCCAAACTCGATCACCCGAACATCTGCGTCATCCACGAAGTCGGCCAGCAGGGCGACTTCGATTTCATTGTCATGCAGTACGTCGAGGGCGAGACGCTGGGCGCGAAACTCGCAGGTCAATCGCTGACGGTGGCTGAGTCGCTGACCATCGTGATCCAAGTGGCCGAGGCTCTGGCGGAGGCGCACGCAAACCACATCGTTCACCGCGACATCAAGCCGCAGAACATCATGCTCACCCCGCGCGGACAAGTGAAGGTGCTGGATTTTGGTCTGGCTAAACTGATGCCAGGCAGCGGCGCAACCGTTGGCGAACTAACGCAAAGCCGACTTTCTTCGCCCGGTCTGGCCATCGGCACAGCATCTTATATGTCGCCGCAACAGGCGAAGGGCGAAGCCGTCGATGTGCGCAGCGATCTGTTCTCGTTGGGTGTGGTGCTATATGAATGCGTCGGCGGCCAGCCGCCATTTGCCGGTGCTAGCCCGATGGAGATTTGCGCGCAGGTGATCCATGTCGCGCCGCCCCCGCCTTCCCGCTTCAATCCGCATGTGCCGCCGGAATTAGATCAGGTCATCCTTATCGCACTGGCGAAAGAACCGGACAGGCGCTATCAGTCGGCGAGCGAACTGCTCTATGCGCTGCGCATGGTCTGTGCCGACTTACCGCACGAAGACCGGTTGCCGACTAAACCGTTGCCGGACAAAGCGCGCACTTCAGCCATCTGGCCTAAACTGACTGTCCCGATCAGTGTGCGGCAAGCGCGCGTGCTCATTCCAACTATGCTCGCGGCGCTCGCCCTCGCACTATTATTCTTTCGGCTTGTCCCGCACCGGCCGCCGGCCACGCTGCATCGCCCAACAACTGATTGCCTCTACTGGTACAACGCGGGCACACGCGCGCTGCACGACGGCAGCTACTATGCGGCGAGCAAAGCGTTGACGCGGGCCGTCGCGGCGGATGATGAGTTCGCGCTGGCGCATGCGCGGCTGGCCGAAGCGTACATAGAACTGGACAATGCCGATAAAGCAAAAGATGAAATCCTGCGCGCCAGATCGCTCGTGGGCGAGCCGGCCCGCCTGCAACCGGCAGAGGCGCTCTACCTGCAAGCGATCACCGACACGGTGCTGCGCGATTTTGCGCCGGCTATCGCGCGCTATCAGCAACTCGCGCAGCAAGCGCCGGCCGACGAAAAAGCGCAGGTCTATCTCGACTTGGGCCGCGCCTACGAAAATAACGACGAGCTAGAGCAGGCGATTGCGAGCTACGAAGAAGTAACCAGACTTGCGCCGTCAGACGCCGCGGCTTTTCTCCGGCTGGGCGTGCTCTATAGTCGGCAACAGCAGTTAGAGCGCGCGGCAGTTGCGTTCCAACAGGCGGAGGCGCTCTACACAACGTTGAGCAATCTCGAAGGCGTGACAGAGGTGTTGTATCAGCGTGGGTTTGGCCTCAAGACCTTATATCATCTCCCTGAAGCACGCGCGCAGTTGGAAAAGGCTCTCGAATTAATCGGGGTGACAGCGAACCAGTACCAGCGGATCAGAGTGCTCTTAGTGCTCAGCAGCGTCTCTGCGGCTGAAGGCCAAGCCGCGCAGGCGGAGCAGCAGGCGACGCAGGCGATCCAATTAGCCAGGGCCGACGGCATGGAGAATCAAGCCACCGAAGGCCTCATCTGGCTCGGCAATCTGTTTCTGCGGCGGGGCGAATACGCTGAGGCGGAGCAGTATTTCATGCAAGCCCGCGAGTTTGCGAGCCGCAACAACGAGCATAAGAGCGAGGCGTGGGCGTTGACGCAACTCGGCAGCTTGCGCGAGCAGCAGCACAACACAGACGAAGCATTGCGTTACATCGAACCGGCGCTGGCCTTCTACCGCAAGGGTGGCTATCGCAAATACCTGACGCAAGGACTGACCCTACGCGGCCGCCTATACAGCGCCAAGGGCGATTATGAAACTGCGCTGCGTACGTTTACTGAGCAACTACAACTTGCGCAACAGGCGGGCGATCTGACACAGGTGGCGTTCTCACAAGGGGAGATCGGCAGCGTGTTGGCCGTGCAAGAAAAGTATCCGGCGGCGCTCCAATATTTCGCCGCGAGTTATCAGATCAACCAATCGCTGCATGACGAATTTTCGCTTGGCTATACCCTGTTGCATCGGGGCAATGTGCTGTGGCAGTTAGGTCGTTACGCAGAGGCTAGGACGGCGCTCGCGCAAGCGGCCGCTATCGCCGACCGGCCCAACGGCGGCAATAAAGGGTTAGCGGCTGAGTGCAAACTGAGCCAAGCCCGGATGGAACTAAGCCTCTGGCATTTTCAAGCCGCTAAAGACGACAGTCGCCAAGCCCTCGCCTTAGCCGGCACACAATTGCTGGACACAGCCGTGCAGGCCAAGTCAACACTTGGCTTGGCCCTGGCCCGTTCCGCCGAGCCACGCGCAGGCACGCTTCAGTGTGAAGCAGCCGTTGACCTGGCCGCACAGACGGGCGACCCGCAACTACTCTCCGGCGCATTACTCGCCCGCGCCGAGGCGTTGCTTGCGAACGGCGAAGCGCAACGCGCATTGGCCACCACGTTGCAGGCGCAAGCCAGCTTCGCGCGCTCCGGGCAACAAGACTCGGAGTGGCGCGCATGGTTGCTGGCCGCACGCGCTGCGGCGCGGCCCGGCGATCCGACGTTGAGCCGTGAATACGCCAGCCAGGCCGACACCGTGCTCGCCAAGCTATCGCAGACATGGGGCGCGGAGGCTTATCACGACTATCTTGCAAGATTGGATGTGCAGCACGCACGTCAACAACTCGACCAGCTACTTAACTCTCAACCTTGAAAGGAACACAGACATGCCGGAACCTATTATCCTTGACGGCGGCGCGCAGATGGTCACGATCCACCTGCCCGCTTCCTACGGACAAACTGCACAAGCAGGGACAAAGTTCGTTGTCGCTCCCGAGCCAAACACCGAGCCTTTCCAGCGGATCGTGGTTACGGACAACGAGACGAAGCACGAAGTACTCAACTGGCCGATCAATACAAAACAATGGACGATAGAAATAAAGTGAAGTCCTGTAGGTAACCGGCGCACATGGGCTAACAACTCGTGTTGCCGGTAAGCGCACAGCTTGATTCAACTCATATGCGCGGGCAAAAGTTGGGCGCACAACTTTTGCCCGCGCAATTGCCCACTATTTTCCGTCACATTTTTTCTTCGTCCAGTTCGCGCAACGTGTCAAGCAGCAGGTTGGTGTTGCTGTGGGCTTGGATGGTGATGGGGAAGGGTTGGGCGGCGCGCTCGAAGTCGAATGCGCCGTCGGTGAGCGAGAGGGCAATGCGCAGGGCCGCGTGCGCACTGATGGGCCCGCTCTCCGCGCCGACGATGCGCCCGTCGTTGAAGTGTACGCGGCTTAATGCTTCGCTGCTGCTGACGACGAGCGCGCCGGTCAAGCGCGCGTTCTCAAGCACCTGGACGGCGTCGAAGATGCTGATGACGGCCAGGTCGCCAGCAAAGGTGACAGCGCGCGCCGGTTGTGCAGGCCCGGCCGTCGCGGCCGGTTGCAAATCGGGGCGGCGAGCGCGGCGGATCGCTTCAAGCCCGGCGGCGATGTTGACGCGGGCATCGAGTTGTTTGGCTTCAAGTAGGCGCTCGTGCGCCGAGTCGTGATCTTCGCGCGTGAGGTAAAGCTCGACGAGCGCGAGACACTGGCGCGCGGCTTCCTCCGGTTGCTGGTTCGTTTGCGCGACCTCGCGCAGTTTCTCACGCAACTTGAGCGAGTGTGGGTGTTGTCTGAGCGCCTCTTGCAGCCGCGCGAGCGCGCGTTGCGGAGCTTGATATTTGAGGAACAGCTCAACGTCGAGCAGCGCCGTCTCGACCGCCTCGTTATAAGTCTTGTCTGCCTGCACGTCCGCCATCAGTTTCGCTCGTGTTGGAGTCTGTCCCGGCCGCGTTGCGAGTTTAGCATACGACCTGTGCATCGCCCGGCGCGGCAACAAAAACGTCCATGCGGCAACACGATTTAGTATGACTCTGTGCGTCCGGCGCAATGTGTGGTGCGGTAACGTACTAACGACCAAACTTGCCCGCGACGTAACGCGCTGTCGCAACTCAAGCACCACAAAGCTAGTGCATAAGCGTGTTAAGTTTTATGCTGTGCGCCGGCAACGGGCCTGCGTCGCCCCACGTCTGCCAGCGTGTTGCAGCGAGGAAACATGGCACGTCGCATGCAGTTACACGGGTGCAAGTAACCAACCCCCAAAACGGTGACTGCTAAACCCCGATGGTTTAGCTTTGAGCTACGCTCGCCGAGCGCGCAGCTTGTCTGGTCACGAACGAGGACAATGCGCGGGCTGCGAGCAAACTACAGACCCGGAGGAGAGCGTAAGCATGCAAGAGGAGCTTTGTTTGAACGCCGATGTCGCCGCCACCGTCCGCTTACTCGACTGCGGTTGGGCCGGTCATCTGCAACGCCTGTGCGCCCGCCTGAAAGCTGCCGGGCAACGCCATCAGCGCGACGGTGCGCCCGCGTTGATTCAACGCCTGAAATTGGCGCGGCCTTCTACTTATGCACATTGCGTGCGTGTGGTGCGTTATGCCCGCCCGATGGGCCGCGCCTACGGCTTCGACGACACACGCCTCCGCCAACTCGCGCAGACAGCGATGCTGCACGACATCGGCAAGCTGTTCGTGCCCGAAGCGATCTTGAATCGTCCGCGTCGCCCGACCCGCATCGAAAAGCGCATCCTAAACTTGCATCCTTCGTTCGGCTCGCTCCTGGCCTCTTATTTCAACTTGCCGACTGAGTTGCGCGTCCGCACCCAACACCATCACGAACGCTGGGACGGGCGCGGCTATCCACACCAACTCGGCGGCGCGGACATCCCGCTCATGGCGCGCATCGTGCAGGTCGCCGACACCTACGACGCGATGGTCGCCGAACGCCCCTACAACCGGCCGCTCACACACGCCGCCGCAGTCACGGAACTGCGCGCCCACGCCGGCAAACAGTTTGACCCGCGCGTCCTCGAAGCCTTTCTGGATACACACACCGGCTAAGTAATCAACCACCAAGACATGAAGGCCACGAAGAGCATGCTTGCGACTCTTCGTGTTTCGTGTTTTTGTGATGGCGCAGTTGCGTCAGAAATCGAAGCGCACGCCAAGTCTGACGCTGCGCGGGCGCAACGTGCGCGTGGGCACGAGGAACGAATCAGCGAACGATTGGCGCTGTTCGGCCGGCGCGTTCGGGCGCAATGAGTTGAAGTTTATAAACTCTGCGCCGAAAGTAAAGACCGTCTTGTTGAGCACGTTGTCGAATTCAACTGACGGGCGCAGCCGCAGATGCTCGCGCAGGCGAAACTCGCGCGTGAGATTGAGGTCGAAGAGAAAGAGCGCGGGGCCGAGGCCGGCGTTGCGCGGCAGGTTGCCGGATTGGCCGATGGTCGGCAGCGACAGTGCGGCGAGCAAGGCCGGGGCCAGCGGTTCGTTGCTTTGGCGGGCGTGGAGCAGATGCGGATCACCGTTGAAGACGGGCCGGTCGTTGTCCACGTCGTCAAGATTGCGATCTACGCCAAGCGAGAGATTGAAGGGCGCGCCCGACGCGAGCCGCAGGATGGGCGCGAGGCGCAGGCGCATGAGCGCGGGTGGCAGAGCGCAGACGCCGGACAGCACGAAACGGTGGCGACGGTCGAGCAGACTACGCGCCCGCTCAGCGCGAAAGTCGCCAGGGCGCAGCGCGTCGGACGTGTTGACGATGCCGTCGTCAAGCAGGCGCGACAAGGTGTAGGCGGCGCGCAGCGAGAGCGCGAAGTTGCCGGTCACTTGGCCGAAGCGACGGCGCGCTTCAACAGTGAAGCCGTGATAAAAGCTGTTGCCGATTGCGGCCAACTGCTCAATCTCTGTGCGCGCCGGCTCGGGCCGCAGATCGTTCAGCGCGGCGAGCGCGGCGTTGAGCGTGGTCGTTGAGTTGATGCTGTTGAGATTAAAAATTGTGACGGGCACGCTCGCTTCGTTCATGCGTGTGATCGCGTCCGTGTTGTTCGGATCGAAGGGCGCAAGGTTGAAGCGCACAAGCTCGCCAGCGGCGGCAGCGTTGTAGAGCGGACGCGTGCCGGTCAAGTCGCGGAAGTTGGCGAAGTCGCGCGTGGACAGGTAGGCCGTGAAATTGGCGTAGCCGCGTGGCAGACGCGGGGCATTCGCGTTGAACTCGCGCCAGAGATGCGCGGTGCGGTTGAACGTGTAGTTGGCCTCAAGGACGAAGCCGCGCCCGAGCGCGCGCTCGAAGCCGACGTTCGCCTGATAGCTTTCAGGAATGCGCAAAGCGGGATCAAGCCGCCGCGCGAAATTGGTCTCCACTGTGCCGAACTGTTGGACGACGGGGCTGGCAGCGTTGAGCGGCTGCGGGAAACTCAGATGCGCGGCGATAAAGGCGCGGCGTTGGGCGTCGGTCAGGGCGCGGCCGGTGGTGGGATCAATGAGCGCGTTTGTGTCGAAGAGGACGCGCGCTTGACCGAGCGTGAAGTCGTCAATGGTGCGGAGCAGGACACGGTTGTAGAAGACGCCCGCGCCGAGCCGCACGACCATCTGGCCTGTGCCGCGCGGATCGTAGGCGAGCGCAAGCCGCGGCGCAAAGTTGTTATGATCTCGTAGGATCGTCTCGCGCTCGTAGCGTAGGCCGAAACTCAAGACTAAATTTGGCCGCACGCGCCATTCGTCTTGCGCGAAGAGACCCGCGTATGTGTTCTGTTGCGTTGACTCGGTGTTGAAGCGTTGGCGGAAGCGATTGGGCGTGTTAGCGAGAAAGTCGCTGGCGCTGGCGAAGTTGTACGTGCCGGTGACGTCGGCCAGATCGATAAACGTCGAGCGGATGCGCTGTAGGTCGCCGCCGAGTTTGAGACTGTGCGGGCCGCCGACAAGCGTGAGCGCGTCCTGCAATTGCCAGCGCGCTTCGCGCCGGTCGCTCGCGCCGGTGGTGGACGAACCGGCGACGAGTGTGCCCGAACGATTCGCCGGGTCGGCGTCAGGTAACGGATCGGCCAGCGTGAGCAGCACGACGGGGCGCGCGTCCATCGCGCGTGTTTTGACGGCCGGTGTGAGGCGCGAGATTTGCGCGCGAAGTTGGTTGACCGCGCGGGCGGAGAAGACGAAGTTGTCGGAATAGGCGAGCGCGTCGGTGTCGCGCGTGCGGCCTTGCAGGGCGTCCGCGAGCCGTGCGCCGCCGCCGAACTGGCGCAGGTTGCGCGAGCGGCCAAGTTGCCAGAGCAGCGCGCCATTGTGCGCGGCCGTGAAGTTGTGGTCGAGCCGCACGGTCAGCGTGTGCGCGCGCAAGGGCGTACTGACGGGCACCACGTAAGGCGCGAGTTCGGCCGGTTGATTCGGCGCGGTGATGGAACTTTCAGGGCGGCGACCCGCGAGCGTAGTAGGCGACGGGAGCGGGAAGCGCGGGTTAGTTTGCACGGGCACAAGCGTATCGATCAGCGTCGTGTCGAGCAGCGTGTTGTACTCGTAAGCGGTAAAGAAAAAACTGCGCGGGGCGCGCGCAGCGTGCGCGCCGAAAAGTTGTTTGACCGCGAGCGGGCCGCCGAGCGTGAAGCCGGGATTGTGTTGTTGCAACGGCAGCCGTTTCAGGCCGCGCGCATTGTTGAAAAAACTGTTGGCGTTGAGGGCTTCGTCGCGAAAGAAATCGAACGCGCGCCCGTGCAAATCTTTTGCGCCGGTGCGCGTGCGTAAGTTGATGCGGCCGCCGGAGGCGCGGCCGTATTCGGCGGAGAATTGATTCGTGATGACCTGCACTTCCGCCACCGCTTCGAGCGATGGTTGAAAACGTTCGCGAGCGGCGCGGTCGTCGTTGTTGTCGAGACCGTCAATCGTGAAGTTGTTCGAGTAAGCCGCGCCGCCTGCGAGCGCGAACGTGCCGGCCTCTTCTGGCGCGGTGCGCGCGAAGCGACTGCGATCCTCGGCCGCGTCGCGCGTCGAGAGCGGTTCTTCGGTCACGCCCGGCAGCGTAAGGACGAGGTCGAGCGGCGCGCGTGCGACGATGGGCAAACTCTCGACCTCCTCGCGCGTGATCGTGCCGCCGACGACGGTGCGGGTCGTGTCCAACGCGCCTGCGTCCGCGTCGCTGACGATTGTCTGCTCGGCGGTCACGCCCGCCGGCCACAGCACAAAGTCGAGCCGCACGTTTTGGCCAGCAACGGCCACCAGCCCGGTGCGGGCCGCGACGGCGAAGCCCTGACTCGTCGCGCTGACGGTGTACGCGCCCGGCGCAAGTTCGACTAGCCGGTAACGGCCGGCGGCGTCGGTCACAACAGTACGGGTGACGTTCGTAGTGGTGAGCAAGGCGATTACGTTCGCGCCGGGGATGAGCGCGCCGGTCTGATCCATGACCTGACCGCTGATCGTGACATCGTCGAGGTCTTGGGCGCGGGCCACGCCGCAAGCAGACAAGAGGCACAGTGCGACGGCGCAGAGGTGAAAAGAAAGCTCGCGTGTACGTGTGCTCATGAGGCAGTGCATGATCTGTTACTCCTTAATGATGGTGAGAACCTGCGCCAGAGCCTGCGCGTGTGGTGAAGACGCGCAAGCGTAAGCGAAATTAAGCAGCTACGCTAACCAACCTGAGTACGCTGAAAGTTAAGTGATGCGCTGACACTGCGCGGTTGCAAGGCATGAGGCGCAAGCGTCAGCCAATCTGCTGACAAGGTGTGCACTTTATAGCACCCGCCGCAGACATAGACAAGCATTCTTTAGCAACTGCGAGCGGCTTTAAGTGTGCCGGCAGCAGCACGCGCCGACAGCGCAAGCGGACTAATTCGATGAACGGCGGCGGAGGATGGTGGCGGTGCGCGTGACGCGCACGAGCGCGCCCTCGGCAGGTTTGGGCAGGTCGGTGAATTGAGAGAACTCTTCTGTGTGCTGTTGCAGGTAAGCGAAGAAACGCTCGAACTCGCGCTGCATCGCGTCCATCTTCTCGCGCATGTTGAGGATGATCTCGACGCCCGCGAGGTTAACGCCCAAGTCGCGCGTCAAACTAAGGATCACTTCGAGCCGTTCGAGATCGGCGTCCGTGTACAGGCGCGTGTTGCCCTCGGAACGCGACGGTGCTAACAGCCCCTCGCGCTCGTAGAGCCGCAAAGTCTGCGGGTGAATCTCGTACTGCGTCGCCACCGCGCTGATCGTATATGTGCGTCCTTTACGCTTCATAAGAGTTTAGATTTTAGATTTGCGCTTTACGTGATCCGGCCGGTGCTTTCAATCGCAAATCTAAAATTACTCCAGTCCCATTGCCACGCGCGGGTTGTCGGCGTTGAGTTGCGCGTAGCGTTTTAAGAGTTCTTTCGTCTCTTCCGAGATAATTTTCGGCAGTGTGACCTGCACTTCGACGAACTGATCGCCGCGCGCTTGCGGGTTACGCAAACTGGGTGCGCCGCGTTCACGCAGACGAAACTTTTGCCCGGACTGCGTGCCGGGCGGGACGCGCAGTTGCGCCTTGCCCGCGACGGTCGGCACTTCGATCCGCGCGCCGAGCGCAGCTTCGGGCACGGTCAACGGCACGGTCACGTAGATGTTATCGCCCTTGCGTTTGAAGTATGCATGCGGCCCCACATTTGTGATGATGATCAGATCACCCGGCGGCCCACCCATACGCCCGCCTTGTCCTTTGCCCTTCACGCTCACGCGCGAGCCTGTATCCACGCCCGCCGGTATGCGCACCTTCACCGGCTCACTCTTCGGCACTGTACCTTGACCATGACAGACCGGGCACGGCGGCCGGCGCTTGCCCGCGCCACCGCAATCGGGACACTCCTGCGCGAACCGCAAACGTCCGCCCGCGCGTTGCACTTGACCCGCGCCTTTGCACGTCGGACAGGTGATGGGCGCGCCGCCCGTGTCGCCCGCGCCGTTGCAGCGCGAACATTGCTCGGAGCGATTGACCGTGATGTTCGCGGTCAGGCCGTTGATCGCATCCTCGAACGAGAGCGCGAGCGGCATCTCTATATCGGCTCCACGCTGCGGTGCCGGGCGTGGCACCTCGCGCTCACTCTTCCCACCGCTAAACAGGTCGGCAAAGATGTCGCGGAAACTCGATCCGCCACTCGCACCGGCAGTTGGGCCGCTCGTCGTACTTGCGTTGCCCCAATCGAAGCCGGTGAAGTCGAACGGTGCGTTGCGCCCGCTGCCCGCACCTCCAGCGCCCGCGCCGGGATAAGCCCCGCGCGCCGCCGCCTCGGCGAGGTTGTCCGAATACTGCCCGAAGCGATCATAGACGCCCCGCTTCTTCGGGTCGGACAAAACGTCGTGCGCCTCGGTGATCAACTTGAAGCGTTCTTCGGCCGCCTTGTCGCCCGGGTTCACGTCCGGATGATGCTTGCGCGCCAGCCTGCGGTACGCCTTCTTGATTTCTTCCGGCTTCGCCGTGCGTTCTATGCCGAGGACTTTGTAGTAATCTTCTTTTGCCATCTTTATGATTACGGAATGCGGGTTTGTGGTTTGGGGTTATAAAAAAGAGGTTTGTTTTAAAAAACCAAAACGAAAAAAGCAATACGCAAAAATGTTAAAT